>NZ_NPJG01000133.1 GCF_002251245.1 Prevotella sp. P5-92 | reverse complement strand
TTTTAATCTGCGTATTGCCTCAAGTCGCATTGTGGGGTAAGGGGAAGGTATGCACAAATCGGACAAAATTCACGCTCATACTATCATGATGCATAGTGTTCAAGCTCTTTACTGCAATTGAGATTGCTTGCGGATTTTAGGATTCATAAACTTTTATTTATGTCAACGACTAAGCGGGTGGCGATAGGTGTGCCAGAGGGCATTCAGCAGCAAGATGCCAAGCACAATGGTACTACTCCAGTTCAACCACGAAGTACTTTCCTCTATACAGCATCTGCCAACACTTAATGCCATCTGAAACCACTCAGCAGGAAGCAGATAATCTACCACATGTCCCCAGAGAATGGCCATGGTGATGATAGATACAAGGTAGAGCACCAAAGATTTACGACCTAAAGTCTTGTTAATCACTAAGATTGATGCCATATTGCATGCCGGACCAGCCATTAGAAGTACAAGTGCGGCTCCAGGCGTAAGTCCCTTCATCATCAGTGCAACAGCTATAGGAATTGAGCCTGTAGCACAAATGTACATCGGAATGGCTATACAGAGTACGAGAAGCATGCTCAGCTGAGTGTTACCACGAAACAAGGCAAAGAATTCATCTGGCACAAACACCGTTATCAGACCTGCTATTACAAGACCTATCACTAGCCATTTGCCTATATCCTCTATCATCTCAACAAATCCGAATCTCAGGGCTTCACGCATCTTGCCTAAGAAACCTTCGTGATGCGTCTCTTCTTGCTTATGGTGGCAGCAGCAAGTTTTTGCCGACGCATCAACCGGAACGACTTCATCCTTATCGCCAAACTTGTTGATAAGCCATCCACCCATTATGGCATTGCAGAAAGCAGCAACAGGACGGATAACGGCGAAAGGCAGTCCAAGCACCGAGTAAGTGGCAATGATACTGTCAACACCCGTTTCTGGTGTAGATATAAGGAATGAGGCTGTGGCACCCTTGGATGCTCCCTGTTTTCTCAGCGACATTGCTGTCGGTAGCACTCCACAAGAACACAATGGCAGAGGAATACCAAACAAAGCGCCATAGAACACAGACTTGAAACCTTTACCACCAAGATAGCGGTTATACACCATACCTGGAATAAAAGCATGCATCACACCTGCAAAGAAGAAGCCCAAAAGAAGATAAGGCGACATCTCATTAATAAGACTTAATACCTCTTTCATAATTCATAATTACTTATTAGTTTAACTTTTCGGGTGCAAAGGTACAGAGTATTTTTTGCAACTCAAAGGCATTTTTTAATAATTTCACACTCTATCTCTTTCGTGTATATACATTACTCAACTTTCGGAAGTGGGAACTTCTTCCTTAACTTCTTAGAATTAAGTACTTCAGAAACTTGAATACATTATACTCTATTTTATGTCCATGCGACAAAATATATCAAATATCGTCGCAATTTAAGCGGCAAAAATACTAAAATAATGTCGAATGACCAAATATTTTGGGCCTGCTTGTCTTCTTCTGGAAGATGATTCCACGGTCAATTTGGATAAGAATGAGAGTAAGATGAAAGATTTTGTTAAAATCCTATAAATAACACAAGAGATCATTCCATATATTGAATATTTTGACTAACTTTGCCGTTAATATTCATGCTTAAAAATGTAGTGAGCAGACTAAAGTTCATGCATAAAAATGTATTGAGCAGGTAGAAGTTCGTGCATAATAATGTAAATAATGGAAAGAAAAGCTTACAAACATCCAAACAAGCCCCTGAAAACGAGGTGCCACGAATCAACCTTGTATGGAATTCCATCCCATCACAGTTGGGCAAGTAAAACCTCAAGTTCATTTTCGATGTCGGTCTGTTTGGGGCGATGGTAATTGATTAATAAGAAATGAAAAAGTTATTTATTTTTATCTCAGCAATATTGTGCAACCTCTTGGGATGCACTGCACAACAGCAGAAATTCGAAAGCCTCGACGCAGAAGCCTTCGAACAAGTGATTTCTGACACATCGGTAGTCAGGCTTGACGTTCGTTCCATTGACGAATATGCAAGTGGACACATTGCCAAGGCCATAAACATCGACGTAATGAAAGACGACTTCAAGACCAAGGCAACATCCCTTCTGCCTAAGGACAAAACCATTGCGCTATATTGCCGTAGCGGCAGAAGAAGCAAGAAGGCAGCAGGGATACTTGTAGAAAACGGCTATAAAGTGGTTGAACTCAACTCTGGCATTTCTGGGTGGATAAATGCCCAAAAGGAAATTGTCAGATAAAATGGCCGTATATTTCTGAATACTAACAATATGAGTGCATTAAGTGTATTATATCTAGTACTGCCATTTCCGCTTGCATTCATTTTGCATGATGCGGAGGAAGCAATAGTACAACATCGTTGGATGCTATCTCATCGCTATATCTTTGAAGACAAATACCCAAGAATAAAACCATTATTCAAGTATCTGTCTTCTCTTGACACACAATCATTCGTCATAGCAGCTTTGGAAGAATTTGTCATCCTCATTCTTTGCACTTGTTATGTGCTCATTCAAGGCAATTACTGTGTGGAAATATGGTCTGCCCTCTTCATTGCCTTCTCTTTCCATCTGTTAATACACATCATTCAGGCAATCGTTCTGAAAAGTTATGTTCCAGGATTGATTACCTCGGTGCTACTCATACCCTATTCATACCTTGGCATGCAAAGCATTTGGTATGCTATGAACGGAGTAGAACTATTCCTATGGGGCGTTGCAGGAATTATATTTATGGCAATGAATCTGATATTTGCCCACTGGATTGGGAAAATATGTCACAAGACACATACTCGTCTCGAGCATCAATATGCTTCTGAGGAATGAGGAGTGTGAAGGCTCTAATGATATATTTTATTGATGACATGAAAAAGATATTTTTTATTATTGTGCAGTTAGTAGCAATATACCCTGTGTTAGCACAGAGTAACACTAGATTGATTGTTACGACAGATATCGGAGGTTCCGACCCCGACGATATTCAGTCGTTGGTACATCTTATGGTGATGCTGAATGATGTAGATCTGGAAGGCATTATTTCCCAACACGCATGGGTGCCATACGGTACTGGTGCTGATGGCATTATCAATGACGTGATTGACGCATACGAAGATGTGTTACCCAACTTGATTGTTCATGACAAACGGTATCCAAATGCAAGCTCCATCCGTCAGATGGTAAAAACAGGACAGCCTCATGCTGCAATGGCTTGTGTGGGAGAAGGAAAAGACTCCGAGGGGTCGGAGTGGATTATCAAGGCAGTGGACAAAAAGGATGCTCGTCCGTTGTGGATTGCGGCATGGTCGGGAATGAATACACTGGCACAGGCTCTATGGAAAGTAAGTCATACTCGCTCTCCAAAAGATGTGGACAAATTTGTGAGCAAACTGAGAGTGTATGACATTCTCGGGCAGGATGATGCAGGAGCGTGGATAGCGAAGAATTATCCTAAGCTAATTTACATTCGTAACAAGAGTGTATATGGTTGGCCTAAGAATGATGAATGGTATAGGAAACATGTACAGGAGGTAGGACCACTGGGGAAGGTATATGCTTCGAGAAGATGGGCCACTGAAGGTGATTCCCCCTCATTTTTATATTGCATAAATAATGGTCTCAACAGTCCTGAGCACATCGACTATGGTGGTTGGGGAGGCCGATTTTCGCGTATTCGGAAGGAGAATATCGAAAGCATGGATTGGGTCAAGAAAAACAATTTGGACGAGATGCAGTATGCTCCTTACCTGATGTATGGCGCATCGGAAGAGGGAGGCAGGGCAATAAACATCTGGACTGATGATATTCATAATGACTTCATGGCCCGAATGGCATGGACAGTGACAAACAATTATTCTGATGCCAATCATCATCCCGTGGCTGTCATTGGGAATGACAAGTCACGACGTATCATCACTGTTTCAGCTAAGGCTGGTAAAGAAATATGTCTGAATGCTGAGAACAGTTTTGATCCGGATGGTAATCCATTGTCATTTGTGTGGCAGTTTTACAAAGAACCATCCTCTTACAAAGGAAATTTATTATTAGAAAGCCCTAACACAGAGAGAATGCGCATTCTAATTCCCGAGGAAGCACGAGGCAAGACCATCCATATTATATTAAAGGTTAGTGACAATGCACTGCCAAATCTTTGCTCATACAGAAGGATAGTAATTAATGTAAAAGGTTGAACAAGAGACTATCGGTAATATCATAAGTATCTGTTAAATTCCTATAATTATCACACGATACATATCTAAATTAAATAGTATTTTTATGGACAACAAACGTTCAGCAATAGTGATGGGAGCCACCTCGGGCATTGGCCATGAGGTGGCACTAATCCTTGCAAGGCGAGGATGGCGCATCGGTGTGGCCGGAAGACGGGAAGACATTCTCGCAAAGATGTCGGACGAAATAGATGGTGTCGTGGCATACGAGGTGATTGATGTCAATACCCCCGAGGCTGTTGACGGTCTGCACAAACTCATCGGCAAGTTGGGAGGCATGCACTTGTATTTCCATAGTTCCGGCATCGGATACCAGAATACGGCTCTCGATGCCGGTAAGGAGTTGACCACCATCGAAACCAACTGCCTTGGTATGGCAAGACTTGTGGGCGAAGCCTTCCGCTATTTTGAACAGCATCCCGAAACGGATGGACAGATAGCCGTCATCAGTTCTATATCACGGACAAAAGGACTCGGAGCCGCACCGGCATATTCGGCCTCAAAACGATTCACCAGCCATTATCTCGAAAGCCTGTGCCAACTGACGAGTATCAGGAAAATACACAACATTCACATCACGGATATACGACCCGGATTTGTCAAGACTCCATTGATTGAGGGCAGCAATTTCCCCATGCAACTCGACGCAAGAAAAGTTGCCGTAAGTATAGTGGATGGAATAGAGCGACGCAAACCAGTAATCACCATCAATTGGCTCTATCGTCTGCTTGTCTTCTTCTGGCAGATGATTCCGCGGTCAATTTGGATAAAAATGAAAGTAAAATGAATGAAGTTTTTTCTTTACCCACAAGAGTACGCATCGAAACCTACAAGCCGGAATACAGGAATGATTTCATTCGCCTCAACAGGGAGTGGATAGAATCATACTTCAAGATTGAAGCCTCGGATGTCGAGACCCACTTAGTAAAGGAGTAGCATAACGGGGCTGAGTAGTTAAAGCATAACAATGCCTGTTCTTAGGTCATAAGAACAGGGTATTCTAAGGTCATAAGAACTGGGCATTCAGTTACCAAGTGAACAGGGCATTCAGTTACCAAGTGAATAGGGTATTCAGTTACCAAGTGAATAGGGTATTCAGTTAGCAAGTGAATAGGGTATTCAGTTAGCAAGTGGATAGGGCATTCACTTGTCAAGTGGATAGGGCATTCACTTAACAAGTGATTGTCAGACAAAATAGCCATTTGTCAACTCGTCATCTATCATTGAATTTCCTCTAACCTTCCTGTTTCAGAATCAATAATAAATCCACGAACCACAATATCCTTTGGCACAAGCGGATGGGTCTTGATTGTCTCAACCGTCTTTTTCACCGATGTGGGAGTGTCTTTGAATCCCTCAAGCCAGTGATGCAAGTCTATCCCGCATTTTTCGATAGTGTCAAGTGTTTCGTCAGTCACCCCACGTGCTGTCATTTCATGGCGGAAATGATCGAAGCTCATGTGACAGGCTCCGCAATGAGAATGGGCCACAACCATTATTTCCTCTACTCCCAACTCATATATGGCGACAATCAGGCTGCGCATGGCTGAGTCGAAAGCCGAGATAACCAGTCCTCCTGCATTCTTAATGATCTTGGCATCGCCGTTCTTCAATCCAAGTGCTGCTGGAAGTAGTTCGGTGAGTCGGGTGTCCATACACGACAATACTGCCAATTTCTTGTCAGGATACTTGTCTGTGATATATTTCTCGTAGCCCTTCTCCGCCACGAATGTCTTGTTAAATTCAATAATCTCGTCTATCATATTTGTAATCCTTTAATACACTCTTTATTACTATTGCTTGCCATAATATTGTATTATATTTGCAAAATCTGCGGCAAAATTACTGAAAGAATGTTGTATCAGCAAGCTAAATAACAAAAAAATGCCTTTTTTGCTTGTTTTTTAACGAATGTATTGTATCTTTGCACACAAATATAAAAGACAATGAAAAAAATGATAATCATGAGCATCTTTGCTATGCTGTCGGGCCTGTTTCCTTGTCAGGCCACTGCCGGCAATAATATAGTTCATCCGGCTGAGGAGTTTTCAATGACTCTGAACATCGACAATTTCAAATGGACACGACAACCTGAGAGTTGCGTCATCAAGGGCGACACCATCCAGGTGGTAACCAAACCTTGCACCGACCTTTGGCAACGCACCTATTATCATTTCCGCAACGACAACGCACCTGTTTTCCAGATGGAGACAGAGGAGAAATTTTTCAGCTTCATCGTGAAGACCGATTTCACTGAAAGCCATCATCGCTTTGACCAATGTGGTATTGTGCTTTACCTTGACAGCGACAACTGGCTAAAGGGCAGTGTGGAGTATGAAAACGAAGAGTTTCAACATTTGGGAAGCGTAGTGACAAACAACGGATATTCTGATTGGGCGACAACGGCAATTCCCGCCCAAGTAAAGACAATGTGGTACAGGCTCTCGCGCAGAGAAGACGACTATTGCATCGAGTGCTCACAAGACGGAGTGCGCTTCACTCAGATGCGAGTATGCCACATGCATCATGGTGGAGGCAAGATTCGGTTTGGCATATATGCCTGCTCTCCGGAACAGTCGTCTTTTAAGGCCGTCTTCACCGACATGAAGCTGACAGAATGTGCATGGAAAGCCCACGATGGGCAGCAACCGGATTGAATAAAGATTTGAAGATGAACAAAATAGAAGAATTGGCTCTCGCCATGATTGACTATAACAATGGCGACCCGAAACGCATACAGCATATTATAACAACAAAACAACTTATGACAAACAAATTTGAAACATCCAGAGTCAATGTACTGCTATTAGTACTCCTGTCGCTGTTTTTGGGCTCATGTAGCGACTCTGACAACAACAGCCCATCGGATAGTCCTGTAACAATCGGCATCTCATGGCGAAGTGATCTGGACTCAGAATTCTACACCAATGTTGTGACTGCCATCAAGGAATGTGGCGCCACACCAGTTTTGCTCACCCAAGTGAAATGCAATGACATTACCTACCAAGATGGAGAGGTGACAGCCGACTGTATCGACGAGGCCGGACATCTCACGCTTTCGGCTGCAAGCACTCTACGCGCATCGGTTGACAACAGCAATGCCGGCGATGCAGTGAAGAGTGTGGATGCCGTCATATTCACTGGTGGTGAAGATGTAAGCCCCACATTGCTGGCAAATCCCCTACCCTGGCATGGCATTGAAGCCGAGCGTGACTATAATGCCACACGCGACGTGAACGACTATACACTCATGGCATACTGTCTCAAACAAGACATCAGCCTACTTGGTTTTTGCCGCGGTATGCAGATGCTCGGCGTCATCAGCGGAGCAACCGTTATTCAGGATATTCCCACATTCTTCGCTCAAAGAGATGAAACGTATGACTATATCCACCGCAACGAGAAGAGTTCGCCTGATGCTTATCGAGACTATTCACCCCATGATGTCACGGTTGTCAAAGGTACTAAACTCTATGACATGGCTGGCGAACTGCTTCACAACGTTCCTTCATGGCATCACCAGGCACTGCTTAGCGTTGAAGGCACGCCGCTCGTAATGTCAGGATACACCATTGTGAATGGCATGAAAATGATAGAAGCCATAGAGCGTACGGACAAGACGTTAGCTATGGGATTCCAGTTCCACCCCGAAGCTGCAATAGTGAAACATTGCACAGGAGCTGCCAACAAAGACAGATTCATGTCAATGAAAGAGGCTAAAAACCTCATAACTTCCTTCATAACCCTTATCAAAACACGAAAGGCCTCAAAGCCAACAAACTGAATATTAATAAAACAGAGGCAAGTACCTATATAATAAGTACTTGCAGGATTGACAAATGAAGCATACTCGCATTGAAGAAGAAAAGGCTGTGGTGGAGCAGATGATTCGTCTGTATTGCAGGAGATGCGAAGGGCATGACGAACTATGCCCACGTTGCAAGGAACTGTTGGATTATGCCCACTGCCGACTCGACAGATGCCGTTATGGCGAGCATAAGCCCACATGCAAGAAATGCCCTGTGCATTGCTATCGGCCAGAGATGAAAGAGCGTATCAGAATTGTAATGCGATGGTCGGGACCAAGAATGATTATCTACCATCCAATTGCAGCTATCAAACATCTGATGCGTTAAAAGACAAAAATCCTTTATTTTGGCATTGAGCGATTCAGCCGATGCATTTGTGGATCTGTTTACAAAGTAGTTTAGGATCTCATCCTCTCTGTCGTACATTGCGGCAGCGATGTCGTTAAATGCCTTGTTGTCAAATTCCCCCACCTTGGCATATCACTTCTTGATGCTTCTTCGTCCTGCTTCCTTGTCACACTTTTGGGCAAATATCATTCTCAGGGAGTGCGTCAGGCTGTATGCCTTCTCAATATCGGGATACAGTTCAAAGAGTATTTCCGCACGCTCCCTCTGGCTTGCGGTCCACTTCTCCAGCGACACCATCAGCAGGTACCTGCTTCGTATGAACAGTTCAGCCTTTGTCTCGTTGTTCCTCAGTCTCTTAGGGTGGTATGCGGCATCGCTGCGGATAGGATTGCCTTCCGCGTCGACGAGCGGCTTTCCGCTCTCGGCCAGGTCTTTAATCATAGCCCCGAAGCCATCCCTTGCATTGGCCGCTTCCGTCATTGCCTCACGGCGGTGTCCGATACGTATCTCCTGCAATGCTTCCAGACAGAACTGCTGATGGTGGAAACGGTCAAGGGTTATCATGGCCTTGGGAAAGCAGGCACTGACAATCTGGCGCATGCTTTCGGAGATGTCAAGCGTCCCAAACGATTATCTGGTGTCAACGCATTCTCGTCAAGATACAGATGGACAACGTTCACAAAGGCCTCCTCTGAGTGTGTATCCCGTGTGGCGGTCTTCTCCTTGGGTTTAACCTCGACATTGGTCAGATCAAACTTATTATAAAACGAAATTATAACGATTTTAGTGTGTATGTTCACACACGGTTATGCAGGTGACCCGTTTTTGTGCAACATCTCCCCTACAAAAATCATGTTTTGGTGCAAAAAGTGGCTGGAATATTTGGATAAATCAATGAAAAGCAATATTTTTGCACCTACAAATATATTAACTGCCCTGAGACAGCAAATACTGGACACGCTTTGGAAGTGGGAAAAACACGGAAAACGGACAGTCATCACTCTTGATGGAGGGCATCAGGCGGCTGGGTATAATCAAAATCAATAACCTAAAAAACAAACCAGAACATGAGAATCATCATCATTGGCGGCGTGGCTGGAGGCGCTACGGCAGCAGCACGCATAAAAAGACTGACAGAAGAGGCAGAGATTCTTCTGATAGAGAAAGGAAAGTACATCTCCTACGCCAACTGCGGACTTCCGTACTACATAGGCGGCATCATAGAGGAACGTGGGAAACTCTTCGTCCAGACCCCAGAGGCATTTGGCAGGAGGTTCCACATAGACGTGAGGACAGAGAGCGAGGTGACAAAGATAGACACGACGAAGAAGACGGTGACGGTAAGCACAGCTGACGGACGGGATTATACAGAAACCTACGACAAACTGCTGCTCTCGCCCGGAGCCTCCCCCGTCGTTCCCCCTCTGCCCGGCATCGACAGCGAGGGCATCTTCACGCTCCGCAACGTCAGCGACACGGACAGGATAAAGGCATTCCTGGACGGAGGAAAGGTGCACAGGGCCGTCATCGTGGGAGGCGGCTTCATAGGTCTGGAGATGGCAGAGAACCTGAAACATGCAGGACTGGACGTAGCTGTCGTGGAGATGGCCAACCAGGTCATGGGACCCATCGACTACTCCATGGCCGCACTCGTCCATGAGCATCTCCAGGAAAAGGGCGTGAAGCTCTATCTGGAACAGGCCGTGGAGAGTTTCTCGAGGGAAAACGGCATGCTGACAGTGCATTTCAAGTCGGGCATCACCCTGGAGACAGACATGGTACTGCTGAGCATAGGCGTAAGGGCAGAGACGAGGCTGGCACAGGAAGCTGGACTCCGGCTGGGCGAGATGAGGGGGATATGGGTCAACGAATACCTGCAGACCTCCGAGGAGGACGTATATGCCGTGGGCGATGCCATCGAGTTCCCCCACCCTATCACCGGCAAGCCCTGGCTCAACTTCCTGGCCGGTCCGGCCAACCGCCAGGCACGCATCGTGGCCGACAACATAGTCATGGGAAACAGCGTAAGGTATGAAGGCGCCATAGGGACCGCCATTGCCAAGGTCTTTGACCTCACCGTGGCCTCCACCGGACTGCCTGCCAAGCGGCTCAGGCAGATGGGCATGCCCTACCTCTCCGCCACCATACACCAGGGTTCACATGCCGGCTACTACCCCGGAAGCCTACAGATGAGCTTGAAGGTCACCTTCTCGCCAGAAGACGGTCGCCTGTACGGAGCACAGATTGTGGGCTACGACGGAGTAGATACGCGCATAGACCAGTTGGCCCTGGCCATCAAGCAGGGAGCCACGGCAGAGCAGCTCACACGCCTCGAACATGCCTACGCACCGCCATTCTCCTCGGCCAAGGACCCCGTGGCCATTGCCGGTTACGTGGCAGGCAACATCCTTACAGGAAAAATGAAGCCCCTCTACTGGCGCGACATTCAACATGCGGAGCGGGAGAATGCCATACTCATAGATGTACGTACGCCCGATGAGTTTGCCCTGGGCACCCTCCCCGGAGCAAGAAACATCCCCCTGGACGACCTACGGGAGAGGCTACAGGAGATACCCACCGACCGCCCCCTGTGGCTGTTCTGCGGTGTGGGACTGAGGGGCTACCTGGCCTCCAACATACTGAAGGGACATGGGTTCGGGAACGTCTCCAACCTTGTGGGCGGACTGAAGACCTACCAGGCAGCCATAACCCGGCCAGCCACTCCCAAGGGATTTGACCACGCAGAAGCGCCCGATACCTGCCCCGACCCCGCCTGCTCATGCGGCAACAGCCATGTCGTCAGGGTGGATGCGTGCGGCATTCAGTGTCCCGGGCCGATACTGAAGATAAAGCAGGCCATGGACTCGCTACAGGCAGGTGAACGGCTGGAGGTAAGGGCCACCGATGCAGGCTTCCCCAGGGATGCCGAGGCATGGTGCCGCACCACGGGCCACCGCTTCCTGGGCCGACGCTCCGAGGGCGGCATACACATCGTGGAGATAGAGAAAGCCACCCCCTGTGCCTCTGAGACCGTGAAGGTGCATGACGGAGCACAGGGAAAGACGCTCATTCTCTTCAGCGATGACCTTGACAAGACGCTCGCCACCTTCGTCCTCGCCAACGGGGCAGCCGCCACGGGCAAAAAGGTGAGCATCTTCTTCACCTTCTGGGGACTGAATGCCATCAAGAAAACCTGCAAGCCGAAGGTTGAGAAAGACCTCTTCGGACGCATATTCTCGTGGATGCTGCCCTCCGACAGTACGCAACTGGCTCTCTCGAAGATGAACATGCTGGGCATCGGAGCCAGGATGATGCGCTACCTGATGAAGAAAAAGGGAGTCGATTCCCTGGAATCTCTCCGGCAGCAGGCCATCGACAACGGGGTAGAGTTTATCGCCTGCCAGATGTCGATGGACGTGATGGGCGTCAAGCGCGAGGAACTGCTCGACAACATCACCGTGGGAGGTGTGGCAAGCTATATGGAACGAGCCGAACAGGCCAATGTGAACCTTTTCATCTAAAACATCTATGAAACAACTCCTGCCCCTCATCTGTCTCCTTCTTGCCACTTGCATGGAAAGCGTGGAGGCACAGCAGCACATTGACCTCTCCGGCAAGTGGCACTTCGGCACAGGTGCCAAGGCCACCTATGACGGCTTCGTCAGCCTGCCAGGATCCATGCAGACCAACGGGAAGGGGGAGAAGGTGACGGCACTGGTGGGGGTACTCAACGTACACTGGGGTGAGAAGGGATATGCCATGGCATCCGAATGGAGGGAGTTCTGGGTCTATCCCGACATACAGGAGGAACAGGCAACCCAAGGGCTGCACATCGCAGACACCCTCGATGCAAAGGCACTCGAAGTGCTCAGGAAAAGATCCTGAAGGAAATAGGAAGGATGATGCGCGAACATAATGAGCAGGAGGTGCTGACCGTGCGTGAGCAGTCAACCCTCGGCATTATCTTTCATCGAGAAACTCTCCTTCAACGCCTTCAATGAGGGCACAAGACTCGGACATTGCATCAAGATGCACAAGCGGCTGTTTGGTGTGGATGCTAACGCAGTCCACCTGGCGGAGCGTCTGGCAGAGCTGAAAGAGAACAAGACGGCATAAGAGACATCTGAAACGGAATTAAGATGGAGTCCTCCGAAGAGAACTCCTAATCTGTTATCGGCAAAGGCAGCAAATACACGACTTTGGAGTGCCGTTATACCAGCAAAAAGCAATTAAAACTGGTCGCATGGAGCATCAAGATACCAAGCTGACCTCTATGCGTCCACGACTGAAAGAATTAAACGACAATCCCTAACTAGTTTCTTCATGGTATTACCCATAAAAGCACTGTTCCCTAGTTCTACAACTGGATATTATACACCATCATATTCAATTGAATCTGGAACGATAAGAGAATCCCTGTTATCTGCATTAGAAATTCTAGCTTCTTTTGTATTTTGGTTGATCCAGTAATAGAGTCCTTGTCGTCTAAAGGATTGAGCATTACTTCTTGATGAGTGAACTGCAAGCAGAATTACTAATAATATCAATGTCTTGAAATACTTCATAAAGATTATTCGTTTAAAGCTTGAACAAAATAATTATCGAATGTTGAAAGAGCGGAGTGCCATGCACTGGACGATGGGTGATAAGGATTAAGTAATGTAATCTGCTTGTTTATTCCAGGAATTTGCATATGACACAAATATCCTCCAGTTGAAGATAAAGCTTGCTTGTCGACAACAAACACATTATCTTCCTTTAATCTTGAATTGATGACACACCCCCAGAGTATTACAATATCTGGCTGGATCTCTTTTACAGTTTGTATAAAAGACTCGAAATCTCTTTCAGACATATCTGACCATCTTGTTTCCCTGAAACCTTTTGATGTCGCAGGCAAGAAGAACTGTACATAATTGGTGAAGGCTAGATGAGACCACACTGTGTCGTATTCTTCAGTACCTATAAATTTTGAAATATAGCCAGCAAACGTCTGATAGGTTCTTGGCGCATCTCCGATACAATAGGTAGGCTCGTCATGAAGCGTTTTACCATCACTCATATATACAGGACATGTCTTGTCACAAGGACTGGAGTCTTTCTTTTCCACATCTGTGCAGATATTGAAAAATTTACAATCTGTCTGAGGACAATAGAAACTAGCACCAAGTATCAATACCTTTTTACCTTGAATTCCTTTTTGATAGTTACTACCAACGAAAGGATAGAAAAACCGTGAACTCATATATTACCTCCTTACCATAGTTTTAATTGTAGAAACATACTTGTATAAGTGACTGTCGTAACTACAAGAACTTTGAGAAGTCCCATAAAAAATTCTGTAAGCATAATTGTAATGTTTTTAATTTAAACTATCATATTATTTTATTCTGCGAACATCAAGTGGCATAAGAAATGCCGTAACCTTGATTTCGATGACAAAGTTACGGCATTGTGTTGAGTGTGTGTCTATACGTATAGAATTACCCGAAGAGCATTTTACCGAAATAACCTGCTAGAAGGCCGATAACTGCACCAGAAAAACCAACATCAATCCAATTCAATTCTTTTATCTTTCCGACAAAGACTGCTATTCCACCAGCAATCGCTACTATAGCAATTATCATCCATATATTCACATATACAAAAGGAATGAAAAGAGCTGCAAGTATTCCTAAAATGAAACTCACACTAAACCATCCCCAAACATTTGAATTTTCCATTTTTCCCATATTACAAATATTTAAGTTTAAAAATCTAATTTCAGTATTTCGTCATCACTCTCAATTGCCTTTGTATATGCAGCTAATTGTGCCAAAGGATTCTGCGCAATTGTGTCACTAATAGCTTTAAGCGCAGGCAATGTATCTGGATAGCGATATTTATTATTCTCTGGATTTAAGCAGAGCCAATGTGCACCCCATAAACCGCCAAATAGCCAAATAGCCCAAACCTTCCGTTGATTAAGTGGTTTGGCTAATGAGATAACATCTGTGGTCAAAATGGCAATTGACGTGGTCACAATCATATCTACTAGGACAATTATATATATAATCCAATGACCAGCAAGTGTATTCTGGACAAACCCAACCCAGTCTTCATACATTGATGTAAAAATTTCTAGTTCTGACATATTTAATTGTTTTTAATTTACCTGCAAAGGTATGCAGAAAATACTGTTACTTATCTATACGTATAGAAATCCGATGCTATTCGGTCAACAAATGTTGAACCAAATCACGCCAATGCCTAACTTCATTATCAGGCATACACAATGCATCTTCTTTTTGTGTACGCAGGCTTTCACCATAAGGCAAACCCTTCGGAGATAGAATAAATCTGCTTAATTCCTTCCAAGGAATGTTTGCTACACCTGTAGTACCACGCGTTTTGATTAAGTGATGATCAGCCATATACTGAAAGAATGCAGAAAAGAGTCTGATGAAATCTGAATTGCTATATTCTTGCACCTGCCAAGCGTATTCGTAATTTAAGTCACGATATATAATTCGTTTTTTTTCAGCATTGTTCATGAAGGTTTCAAATAGAAGAATATTTTTCTTCGTAGCTTCTTCATCAACGATTCTCCCCATTCTACCTCTTTTGTATATGTACAGTTTCTCTATGAATTGAGTATATGCTTTCTGAGTAAATGAGGTGCTATCAGGATTATTCTTGAACACAGGAAATTCTTTTGTTTCAATAATATCTTCTTCAAGCATCTTTCTATATACATTGCGAATCAGCTTCAGGGCTCGAAGTCCAACTTCATGAATGTCTTCTTCCTCTTGTAAGGTAATCCAGAAAGGCCAGTACGTATTATCATTAGCATTATTTGTGGCTTTGAAACGCATGGCAAAGTTTTTACCAGGGAAGGTGTTGTTTAGTATGGTACATACCAATCCTTTTAACTGCTCCCATTCCTTGTTGAAATTTTCAATTTCAGTATCGTGATCATAGCCATCCAATGTGAACCCTTTACATCCATAATAGATGCCAACGTTTGGCTCATATATGTCATATTCTAACAAGAACTCATAGGCACGATGCCCATCCTTGCTATATAGAGTGTCAATTTTGTACATCATATGGTTTGGTGCATCAATACCATGGAAAGAACCTTTTAGTTCATCCTTGGTACCGAGTTGAAACATCTTTTCCTTGTAGAATTTGGATGCTTCTTCAGTATATTTTCGCCAATAGGCTTCGTTGATAGAATTTTGTTTATATGCCATATTATTATACTTTGACTATGCTAATGACCTATCATAAAGCATTCCCTGCTTTCGGCATACCTGTTCTTGAAGGAGCGACACCCGAGAATCGTCCCAACGAAAACTTGTCCAATTATCTCTTTCGTGTATAAACATCATGCATTCTTACTTTGTGCAACATAATACAACGACAAATGTCGCAAAATCTACTGCAAAAATACTAATAATATTCCGAATCGCCAAACAAACCTGCAAAATAACGCAAATTTTGCGACGTTTTTATCGAAAAATCGTCAGAAGCCTTATTCTGGAAACTAAAAAGGGACCTGCCCAAGCGGACAGGTCCCTTTGTTAGTTATGTTAGAGTGATATTTACTCCTCTACTGCTGCCTGGGCGGCTGCTAACGAGCATTGATTATCAGCAACATATATCGGGATTGGGAAACATTTGGGAAACATTTAGAGCATGTACTGCACATTCTGCTTCCATGTGCCAATCGATTAATTTCTATTCTTTGCTATTGTCCTTTCTATTTTTTAGGGTTAATACTTATCGCTTCACGTGCATTTTAGCACGTTCTGCAAATTTTGCTTGCAAAATTAACGAATAATCTACAGAACACCAAACTTCCTGCAAGTTATTCGCGTTTTTCATGCAAAATAAGCCGTATTATTGATAAACAAGCACCAAATCATATACTCCAGAGGGCAGTTCTCTTTCGGTAAAAAGAAAAAGCTTGCCAGTCCATGCAGTTTAGGTTTAAGTTTAGATGGGCTTATATATAATAAGGTAGGTAAACTTGAATTGAGAACAGGCAAGTTTATTTTTCAAGTTTGAAAAGGTCATGTATATATACATGGATGAATGTAAACTTAAACCTGCTGCCATATTTTCTCTTTTAATCGAAATGAGACTCTGATAAATACGAATACCTCGTAAATGTAGTAATCTACGGGGAATTTTCATATTCTCCGTAACTTTTTACGAATAACATTCGTGATTACAAAAAAATGATTGTAACTTTGCACCCAAAATAGAGAATGAGATGGATAGAAAAGACATCATAGAAACACTGCAAAAGCAAGGTGGTTTCATGACCACAAGTGAAGTGAAAAGCCGTGGTGATTATGAACACCTTCGCCGTGCCACAGTTGACGGAACGCTAATGCGAATCCGTCAAGGTGTTTATGCCGAGACTTCTGCGCTGGCAAACAATATGATTGATGTACAGCGCATAGTACCTAACGGGGTGCTTTGCCTTTATAGTGCATTTGCCCACTATGGACTTTCTACGCATGTGCCAGCAGCTACATGTATCGCCATCGATGCCAAGCGAAAGGTACGTCTGCCCGAATACCCTCCCATAGACCTATATTATTGGAAGAAGGAGAACCTTGAGTTTGGCGTTGTGGAAAAGGAGATTTCAGGATACAAGGTTCTTATCACAGACATGGAGCGATCTGTATGCGATGCCGTAAAGTACCGCAACAAGATAGGTCTTGACATGTGCGGTGAGGTAATTGACAATTATCTCAAAAATGAGAATCGCAACATCACACTTCTCCATGAATACGCAGGGAGACTAAGAGTAAAGAACATCTTGACTAAATATCTGGAGACCAGACTATGACAAAGAATATTGGAAAGTCAATTAAGACACGTCTGCTAAATCTGGCAAAAGAGGAGAAGCAGGATTACATGAAGGTGCTGGTGAGATACTTGCACGAACGCTTGTTGTTCCGCATTTCAGCAAGCCCTTATAAAAGCCACTTCTTGTTGAAAGGAAGTTCCCTGCTGTTTGCATTGGATGGTTTTAAGGCTCGACCCACCATCGACATTGACCTGCTCGGTGAGCGCATCAGCAATGATAGGGACAGTCTTAAAGAAGTGTTCCAAAAGGTATGCAGTGTGGAATGTGAGGATGATGGTGTCCGTTTTGATGCTGGTTCTCTTGAACTGGAACCGATAGCCATTGAGAAGAAATACCCAGGCACTTGTGTGAAGGTTGTGGCCCACTTGGACTCTATAGTGCAGCAGGTATCTGTTGACATTGGCTTCGGTGATGTGGTTACGCCTTATCCTGTCTCATTGGATTACCCATTATTGCTTCCCGATGTTCCAGCTGTAGAAATCTATGCCTATTCGCAGGAAACGCTGATTGCTGAGAAGTTTCACACCATGGTTGACCGCGACGAGAGTAACAGCCGTATGAAGGATTTCTTTGATGTGTACCAGCTCTTCACCTATCATGAAATAGACAAAGCTCTTCTAGAAGAAGCCATAGTCAGCACCTTCAAGAACAGAAATACATCATACAAAGATAACCTCGCCCTGTTCACGAACACGTTTGCCCAAGACGACACACGTAATGCCTGGTGGAAAGCGTTCTTGAAAAAGATTCGTTGGAAGGAACATATTGACTTCTCTGATGTAATGAACTGCATTAAAGAGAATCTACAAGAATATTGGAAGGAAGATGTCTTGGGACGATAACTGAACAATCGCCCCCGCTTCTTTACTACATATATAATAACCGATTTCAGGAAAGCTGCAAGGAGTTTGTCATTACATCCATGACTTCCTGTTGGAGATAACAACTCTCCAATGAAAGCCGAATGTGTCCTGACCTCATAACTCTGAAGACCAAGAATAGAAAACACATTGAATGTATCTCCATCCTTGATTCTCTGGGCTTGAAGTCTTCTGTCTTTTTCGACTAGTTTCAATATTTTGTCAAGTAGTATTTGCATTACGTCCTTATTTTTTTGTAAACCACCCTCCGAAATATTGTAAACTAGTTGTAAACCAGAGGCATCATGGACTGCTTTTGTTACGTGTAGAACGTGTTGAAAAGAAGAGAGGCAAGTGCCTGCTGTTTAAGCACTTGCCTCTTGTCTCATTAATTATCAGCATCTAAGGATTATTCTTCCACTGCTGCCTGTGCGGCGGCTAGACGATACTGAGTATCAGTTACTTACAGAGTTAGTGTAAAGTACTGGCACCTCTTTTTAGACTCATTCTGCTCATTTTGCCTCATTTTTCAGGGAAAAAATGGCTCAATGGCAGATTCATTCTCATTTCTTGATTTTATCTTTATTATATTTTACACTAGATTGCTTGACTTCAGTCTTACAATCGTTAACTGTAAATGCTTCGCAAGTCCAGAAGATTGAACTTCATGAACAAACACCACATTCTGTTTGCAAAAATACAAAATAATCTTGAACTCAGGCTCATTTTTCTCATTTTTCGTGCAGAATGAGTTTGATTTTAACATGTCATCGCGAAGCCATAGCTAATAACACCTAACCTTGCATTTTTTTCTAGGTATGCGGGAATTTCGCATACCTCTGTACTAATTTTGCAGCCAATATTAAAAAATGTTGAATTAAAATAAGAATTATGGAAGAGAACAATAAAAATAAGCGCAAGAGCATTGCCGAATGGATTGCGGTGTTTTTGTGTATTGCAGCTGCCCCCGTGCCATGTATTACCCTTATGTCTGCCACAAAAGTATTGTCTGAGCGTTGGGAATGTATCGCACTTTGGCCAGCCTTACTATGCTTGGTCATTGGAGCTATCGCCTTTTTGATAACCTGCAGGGTGCTTAGCTGGTTGATATACCTTATTATTAAATAAGAAAGGAGTAAATGTTATGAGAGGATGTCTTACTACCATAATCACATTGATTATACTATTTGCCTTTGGAGGAACTGCTTTAGCTGCAATTGTGATAATAGTACCGCTATTGCTTGGCGAACAGGATGCAAAAAGCCTGGCCGACCTTCACTGGTACACATGGACTGCAATTATCATTCTACCGATTATATTACTAAAGATTCTTGTCAAAGCAAGTCGCATTACTGCAAACTATATCTGTGACATGTTAGGAATCGACTAAATAATAGATGGAATTTTGACAGAAGAATGCAACTTTTTTGCTTTTAGTGTTGTTTTATTAAAAAGATTTTGTATCTTTGCCCACAGATACGACCTCGTGTCGTTTCGTTGACATACTGAATAGCGAAGCAAAGTGCTTCATTCTCACCAAACGGGAACCTGAGAACTCCCTGTCTGCGAAAGCGGACATGATAGCGAAGGTGGGGAATGTGGTGCAGTTGTTTCCGCGTTACTATAGCGCGGACTTCTGTCATATTCCACCTTCAAGGTTTCTCAGGACCTCCGTTGCAGAATATCGACACGAGGTCTGCGCTTTCAGTTTGACAAAAAAATATTAGTGGTAAAAATGACTTCAAAAGTCGCGTACCTTGAAAACTTTTACAATTATGATTACCTGTTTTGAGAAAAAAAGATTATTTGTTCTTTTTATATTATTTGCTTTCACTTTACTCTTTGCCAGTTGTGACAATGAGGACGAAAAAGACACATCCATATATCAGGAAAAAGAGTCTTTTGAGAATTACCTTACTGAAAAAATAAATGGCTATGTTGAAGAAAAAACGTCGGAATTGGTTGATGAGCAGACTAGTATTTGGACTCTTCAACCAATAAGAATGCTGAAACATTCATTTTTTGTAAACGATAGTACAAGAAAAGGTGATTGGTATCAAGCTGTCGTGAGTGTAGGTCTTAGTACGGATAGTATAAATAGTTTTATCAATCGAGAAATTGATACATACAACACATTTCATAAAGGAAACGAAATTGAGTATATGGAATTAAATTCGTTGGAGCAAGAAGAAATTATTGACGACAATGCGTTTTCACTTATTAAAGAACTTGAGTACTATGGTGCATATGATTTAATAGATATTCTGATAGGTTCCTTTGTTGCATATATTGTAGGCTGGGTGATTGGATTTATTGTTGCTTATGTGTTTTTTAGTATCTTTACTTCTGTTGAAGACGAAAATAATACGATTTGTCGGGGAATAGGTTATTTATTTATGATTATATGGGCATGCCTGTTCTTGTGGCTTACATATAAGTATGTCGTTCTTAGCATGGAACTGGAGAATGTAATAAGTTCAAATATTATCAATACATTATTTTAATAAAACAATTATTCTATGGTTAAATATATATGGTCTGCAATAATATCTTTATTCATATTTTGTGGAATAAGTATTGGCAGAAAGAGTTTTGTAAAATCGTATCTCGAAAAAGAAGGTAAAACGATTATAAAGTCCGAAATCAAGCATTTTGGTAAGGAATTAAGTATCAATTCGCTTCGAAAAGAATGTCGTACGACAACAAAAGTAGGACTCAGGACTTCGCTTCGAGCATTAACTACTGCAGAGAAAAAAGTTCTAAAGAGAATAGAAAAAGTAGTTCCTTACGGTAATAATGGCATCAATGCAGAAAAGTGGACTATTGGGCAAATCGCAAAATCTCCTTTATTCCCTAAATGCATCCAGAATTTTAAGGAGTATTGTTCCAAAAATTCTATTTCTCCTTAATTCCGCAACACTATAGTTTAACATTATTTATAAGTGCCTGAGCAACAAAAAGTTGCCCAGGATTTTGCCATGTCAGAATTTTCACTTACCTTAGTGTTGCGAAAAGAAGACAAGCAAAAATCGTAACAAGGCGCTGCAAAGGTACAAATAAAATTCGAAAAACTCACACCTTTTGGAGGAATTTTTTCAATCATGGAGAAATTTGACTCCATGCTTTCACCCGTTATCGACTCAACACTGGGTCAGAGATGCAGCAGTATCTTCGGATATCAGTTCAGCGAGATAGTCCGTTCGCTGATGAGCGTT
>NZ_NPJG01000132.1 GCF_002251245.1 Prevotella sp. P5-92 | reverse complement strand
TGTTTGTTAACATACAGTATTACAGTATTACAGTTTGATTTTAAACCCACAAAATCTCTCTAACTAAGGAAAAATATTTACGTGGTTGGAGAAATATTTCGGGGTAGTTAGAAATAGTATAATACACATAGTGTATTATAAAAAATGTTAAAGAAAAGAAGGAAATTAAGTAAACACTTGCAAAATCGAGAAAAATGTTGTACCTTTGCACCGTGTAAAAGAAGAACGGAAGCGCGCACCGTGATTCGGATACACGAGTGAGACAAATTTTTCTGTGGCGGGCAGTAAGCCTAAGACGGTTCGCCACGCAGTGTGTAACCATTAATAATTCTTAGTTATGGCAATTAGACTTAAGGCAACAGAGCGAATGCTCAAGGTAGGTCCCAACGCGGGCAAGTATGCTTACATCCTCTCAGCGGAGCTTTACTCCGCGCTGGCGGAGAGCAAGGTGATTGAAGAGGCTGCAATGCGCAGCGGCATCTCGAAGGGTGCCATCCAGGCGGCATGGGCGGCATGTGGCGATGTGATAGTGGCGTGGGCCACTGAGGGACACTCGGTGCCTGTCCCAGGTCTCGGCACGATGCGCTTCGGCGTCAACGCCCAGTCGGTGCTCGACGTGAACATGGTGGCAAGTTCGCTCATCACCTCCCGAAAGATTGTGTTCACCCCGTCGGTGGATGTGAAGGCGGCCCTCAAGGCATCGCAGGTCACCATCACCTGCTACGACCGCAACGGCAAGGAGGTGAAGCGTGTGAACTCAAGCGATCCGGGTACGGAGAGTCCTGACGAGAGCGGAAGCGGCAGCGAGAGCGGCGGCGGAAGCGGCGGCAATGAGGACGGCGGCGGCAGCTTGATCTAAGCTGAGGGCAGGGGTGCGCAAGCGCCCTTGCCCTAACAAAACCGGAGAGCGTCAGCAGAATCCCGCCGCAAATCGGGGCTCAAATCATTAATCAATTATCATTAATCAGTAATCATTGTATAAAGTTAAAGATTAAGCATGGCCGAAAATAAGATAAAAATACAAAATGTGCTCAGCGAGCAGTTAGACAAACACTGCTACATCTTCTGGTATGATACTGACGGTACAATGGAAGAACTGGTTACAGGCATGGATATAGTTCAGTGCCGACATTGCCTCGCTCTATGCTACGGAGTGTAACATTCTCAACATGGCAATACGGGGGTTGCTGATGGCTTACTGTTAAATTCGTGTTAAAACTATTTCAAACATATATAACTTCCGTTTGTTTTCTTTATCTTTGCAATGGCCTTACCTCTATTGCCATCCCCGAAGCCAATGACTAACCTACAGGGGGTGTCGGTAGAATATGGTTTATAGTGAAACGTTTAAAATATTAGAAGATATGGATTTGTTTTTAGTTGAAACACTATCTTACACAATATCTTCAATGGTTCTTCCTAGCAAGAAAGTATTTTGAAGACACCAAGATGGAGATTATGAAGAATGAGTTGGAGAGAAACAATATTATTAAATGAAATTAGCCTTGTGAAACGTCAGTAGATTATTATATTATTACGAATATGACAACAGCAGATAAATTTAAAGGCGTGCTTTTCGGTCAAGCAATTGGCGATGCCCTTGGCTTGGGGACGGAAGGAATGACAACGGAGGATATGGCATGGAAATATCCAAACGGGATACAGCATTATGGACAGATATTTCAGGACAGACACCGAAAGAGATGGGAGATTGGCGACTGGACTGATGACACGGACATGATGCTATGTATTGCTGAGGCTGTCATTGAAGACAAAGGCGTGAATATGCAAAATATTGCAAGGCATTTCAAGGAGTGGGCTTTGGGCGACCCGATGGGAATAGGGGAGAATACTTATAAGGTGCTCAACATCGGCGACTATGTTGACAGGCCTTTTGAGGTGTCGAAAAAGATATGGGAGATGAGCAAATGCCAATCTGCTGCCAATGGGGGAGTGATGAGGACTTCTGTTGTAGGATTGTTCCCAAAGTATGTAGCGAGTTGCGCTGAGAATATTTGCAAACTCACTCATTATGATCCGAGGTGTGTCGGGTCGTGTGTTATAGTGTCTGAATTGATTCATGCGCTAGTGTATGGGGAGCAAGTTCCTACTTATGGCAGTATGATTGCAAAGTCGTATATGTATGACGAGAGGATCGCAGAATATATAGACAAGGCATGGAAAGAAGATGACATTGCCAATTTGATGGATGATGACTTTATGGGTTATACCCTTGTGACATTGTCTGTGGGGATTTGGGCTTATTGGCATTCAACATCTTTCGTCGATGGATTGCTTAAAGTGGTGAATGCCGGCGGTGATGCAGATACAAATGCGGCTGTGGCGTGTGCTATTCTTGGGGCAAAATATGGATTTGATTCTATCCCGACGGAATATGTAGAGGGATTGATATATAGGGATAAACTTGAAGATGTTACTCGTGGTTTAAATAATATACTTATGGCAAGCAGATGAAAAGTAGATTTTTAGCTTATCTTTGCCCCCAAAAACAGTGATATGAGCATAAAAGGAGTGATAACTGGGGATATTGTGGATTCCACTTCTATCCCTATAGAAAAAAGGGCAGGCTTGCTTGAATGTATGTCGTCAGTACTTGATGACATCATGCTGTATTTTTGCAGCCTGGAAGACTCCTCATCTGGAAAACACGATTTCAATCGTGTCCCCCATCTGAGGTTAATATAATAAGGAAAATGACCTTGACACAGTTCAACTTACACTACCAAAATGAAGGAAGCGAAGAGTGATACATCTTCGCTTCCTTAATTTATTATTGTAGTGAAGTTACTTCTGTTGTTTCTCTTTCTTTGTCGCCTTTCCTTTTTTCTCCTTCTTTGCCTTTTCTTCCTTCACCTTGGGTTCTGGAGTAACTTCTTCATTATTGTCTTCCATGTTTACGGCCTCAAACTTGAAGTCGTTTTTACTTATGTATTTTAAGTCATACCCCTCAGTGGATTTTGCCTTTTCTGTGTAAAGGCTTTTTAGTTTGGCGAACTTCTTTTCCGCAGCGTCCAATGTTGTGGCATATTCAACTATGCAGGTGCGATGTTGGTCGTTGATAGTGGTGCTGAGATAGTCCTTGAGCTGTGCTGAGTAAGAGTCACGTCCCAATAGGAATTTCGTCTTTGTGTCAATCCAGGCACTATCTAGCTCTTGAATGTCAGTAAAATACACTATAGAATTCTTGAACGAGGCAGAGAAACCGAAGATATACATCTTTGGCGCTACCTTTACTTTTGCCTCCACCGTGGTGGAGTTGCAGAAGGTCAATGTCAGCAGTATCATCACTGCACTTATTAGTTTCTTCATTGTCAATGTTTAATGTTTTATCCTAAAAACGATTTTAATAAGTTGCTGTTTGTCGTGTTACGTAGTTGTCTGAGAGCTTTCTCTTTTATCTGTCTCACCCTTTCTCTCGATAGTCCGTACTTGTTGCCTATTTCTTCAAGACTCTTTTCTGGTCCGCCTATTCCGTAGAATTCCTCCACAATCTTTCTTTCTCTGTCTTTCAGCAGTCCTAAGGTTTTTTTTATCTCTGCTCTTAACGACTCGTTGACCAACTCATTGTCGGCAGTAGGAGAGTCATGGTCTTCAAGCACATCCACGAGACTGTTGTTGTCAGAATCGGAGAACGGGGCATCCATGGATACGTGTCTCGTGTTCACTTTGAGAGCGTCACCGATTTTATCTTCCGGCATTTCTATTTCCTCCGCAATCTCCTCTACCGACGGACGTCTCTCGTTTTCTTGTTCAAACTTGGACAGTATCTTGTTTATTTTGTTTACAGATCCCACTTGGTTAAGTGGCACTCTTATCAGTCTGCTTTGTTCCGCCAGGGCTTGCAGTATGCTTTGTCTTATCCACCATACAGCATATGAGATAAATTTGAAGCCACGTGTCTCGTCAAACTTCTCGGCGGCTCTTATCAGTCCCACATTACCCTCGTTAATGAGGTCGGGCAGGCTGAGACCCTGGTTTTGATATTGCTTGGCAACAGATACGACAAACCTGAGGTTGGCCTTCACCAAGCGTTCAAGGGCTTTTTTGTCCCCCTTGTGTATTCTTTGTGCGAGTTCCACCTCTTCATCCACTGTAAGCAGTTCTTCCCTACTTATTTCAGATAGATATTTCTCCAGTGCCGCACTTTCACGGTTTGTAATCGAGCTAATTATTTTTAATTGTCTCATTGTTATCTCATTTTGTAGTCGGTAAGTATCTGATGTCTTTTTAGCTTGCAAATATACTATAATTATTTTAATTCGGCAAATAAAATGCCTGATAATTTACAATTATTAAACAAATTCAACTTCCGGCTCTCTCACTTGTTATTCTTTTCCAGGTATTTCCTTGACATAAACATCCCGTTTTGGGAATGGCATCTCAATGTCATTTGCATTCAGTGCGTCATAGATACAATTCCTGATATCGCCTTCTACGTATGCTTGTTTCAGCACGTCAACCCAACAGAGGAGACGAAGGTTGATGCTGTTGTCGCCGAAGTCCAGGAATACAGCTTTGGCTGGTTTCTCGGCGTCAATGAGAGGGTGGTGGAGGTTGTTGACTGCCTCTGAGACAATGTTGCATGCCTTGGAGATGTTTGTTCCGTATCCCACACCAAAGACTATCGACGAGAGTGCATATCCATGATTACGGGTGAGGTTCTTGTAGTTTTTGGTGAAGAGCTGGCTGTTTTGGAAGGCAATGACCGAGCCGTCAGTGGATTCGATAAGCGTGCTGACGTAGCTTATCGACGTCACCTTCCCGCGTATGCCGTCACATTCGATGAGGTCTCCAACCTTTATTCGTCCGGTCATAAGAGATATGCCATAGTAGATATTCTCCAGGATGTCTTTTGATGCAAATCCGATACCTGTTGACAAACCTCCCGTGACTACCATCAGCCATGCGAAGCTGATGCCGAGGATAGAGAGAACGAGAAGGAACCAAGCTCCCCACACCACTACCTGGAGGATATTCTTTCCCATCATGTCGCGACTGTCGGATGTCGTCGGGTCTTGTCGTTCGAAGTGTATTCTCAACAGCTCTCTCAGCGTCTTGCATATATATCTGAAGATAAACCAAAGACTAATGACTACTGAAAGGCGGATGATGGAGAGCTTTAGGTTCTCGAGATTCACGAAATTCTCTGCGAATATCTTCCCGCAGAGTACGCTGAGGTTGAAGACGTCGGCTGCCCAATAGATGGAAATCATCACTGACGCGACACCCATAATTGGCAATAACGTCTCTTTAGACAGATGGTAGAACCAAGTGGAGGTTATCGGACGCTCTTCCACATGCTTGCGTTCTCCAATAAGCTTTATCCATCGGCTTACGCTCGTTATAGTGAGTATGCACGTGAGTTGCATAATCCACCATATCAGTACTTGGACGCTCATCAGCGTGTATCCAGACCATGATGATACGACCGAGAACATGAAGACTATCAGCGAACAGAATGAGTAGAACATGTCTGCGCGCGGAACGTTGTTATGATGACGGCGAATCATTATCCATTGCCAAATCGTACTTACCAGCAGTATAGGCGGGAAGATAAGGTTTACAAGCTCGTTGGGGATGAGTATGATGCGGAAAGAGATGACGATGAAACCTATGGTAACAAGTGGACAATAGATCTTGAATGCACTTTTGATGTGCTCATTGTTGAGTCGAAGTAGGAGAGAAAACAGCACTACTCCCAATAGCCAGGCGTATTCCACCAAAAGGTCGCTTGCCATGATTACGAAGTTTTGGCTTGTGGTGGCGCGTATTATGGCAAGAATGATGGCAAAAGTTACCGTTGTAGAGGCCATGGTGAAACATATGGGTTTCTTAAGTATTTCCTTCTCCTTCAGTCTCTTGGGAAGAAGATACTTTATCACTATGATATTGAGTAGCGATGCCACGATACCATAGAAAATGATGATTACAAATAGTCCTAAAATGAACTTGCTGTCCCATTGTGACTTGATGCTGGGTCGTGTCTTGTATTTCTCTTCTACGGTTTGTTGAGTCTGCATGAGCATAAAACGGAAACGCTTGAGTATAGTGAAATAGTCGTCGCTTCCGTTCTTGAATATGTCGGTCTGGATATCGCTGTACCTCTTGTCTGCATAATCGTTGATCTCGCGCAAGTGGTTTGCCGTGATGTTATATAAGCGGATAAACTCATTGGTATTCTTGTAGTTCTCTCTTAGGGTCTTCGATATTTCCATCGACAGGTGCAGACACGCGTCACGGTCGGCTCTTGCCTTTTTGCTTAGCAAGTGTGAGGGCATTTTCTTCAGACTCTTTGTGAGGCTGTCGTAGCGTGCAATGTCTATCTTTATCCTGGAGAGGAAGGTGTTGAACGGTACGCTGACACGCGTAAATTCTTGGTATTGCTGTGTTGCCTCATGGCATGCGTAAGTGAGGTCGAAGACATAATCTTGTTTCTGCGAATACAGCATGAGGGCATTCTGGTTACTCTTGCGCCATACTTCGATAATGCGGCTTTTCATGTCTTCCCGACGTCGTTTCTGAATGGCGGCACGTGTGGCTTGTTCCTTATACTGCACATTGAGTTCGTTGTGCAGTATGAAGAGTGTTCTCTCGAGATTCTCCTCCTTTAGGACTGCCTTGGCGTCGGTGGCAAAGAAAAGAGCCATAAAGGCCAAAAGCAGGATGTGGTTGAAATGCGTATGTTTTTTCATATCAAGATGATGTTTGTCATTTATTAAATGCAAAGGTACTTATTTTTTCTTAAAAAGCAATGGAATATGAGGAATTATCTGTATTTTTGCAGAAAAATAGAATTGTTATGATACTAATAGCAGATAGTGGCAGCACAAAAACCGATTGGTGTGTGGCCGAAAAAGGGATGACAGTGAAAAGGGTTACCACTCAGGGTATCAACCCTTATCATCAAGATGAAGCGACAATGGGTCGTATAGTGTTCGGCGAACTCATGCCTCAGATAGAAGGCATAGTTCCCGAGAAGGTTGCTTTCTACGGAAGCGGATGCCGCGAGGAGAAAATACCTATCATAAGGAAAATCCTTTCCGACGCTTTTGAATGTGTAGGCAAAGAGATAGAGGTGAACGGCGACTTGTTAGGAGCTGCCCGTGCCTTGTGTGGCAATGAAGAAGGAATTGCATGTATCCTTGGAACTGGTTCAAACTCATGTCTTTATGATGGTGACGGAATAGTGTCAAACATATCTCCTCTTGGCTATATTCTTGGAGATGAAGGAAGTGGGGCCGTGATTGGAAAGAATGTCTTGAACGAGATGCTGAAGAACGATGCCTTGGCTGATGTGCGCGACGACTTCTTCTCTCTGTCAAGGATGACCATTGGAGATATTATCGAGAGGGTGTATCGTCAGCCACAGGCCAACAGGTTCTTGGCTTCGTTGGCTCCTTTTATAGGCAAGCATAAAGACAACGGCATCATTCATCGTGTATTGATCGACTGTTTCTGCGATTTCTTCCGGAAGAACGTTTGCCGGTATGGCAGAGCCGATCTATCGGTGGGTTTTGTGGGCAGTATAGCATGGTATTTTCAGAACGAATTGATAGAGGCTTCCAAAGAGGCTGATGTCACCGTCGGCATGATATTGAAGAGCCCGATAGAAAGGCTTGTGGAATACCACAAGTAAATGCGCGATAATAAGGAAAAACGTTCAATCCGTCACTTTTGGCACGTAAAGTGACGGATTTTTTCATTAAATAGGTAGATAAAGCCAAAAAATGCCTCTTCTTTATTTGCTCTTTGCAAAAAAATGATTACCTTTGCACCTGATTTGCGGAAGGCATGAACCTATTTCGCATTTCGCTCCGTTGTGGAACAAATTTGAAATAATATATTATTATATGAATTTTATTTTTTTTATCACCGTCATTTTGACGGCTACCGTACTGGTGGTTGGAGCTTATGTCGTGGCTAAGCTGATTGGCCCACGCTCGTACAACCCAGTGAAGGGAGAACCGTTTGAGTGTGGTATTCCGACACGTGGCAGCTCATGGTTGCCAACGCATATCGGCTATTACCTCTTCGCCATCCTCTTCCTGATGTTTGATATCGAGACGATGTTCCTCTATCCATGGGCTGTGGCTGTCAAGCAGTTTGGCCCGATGGCTCTGGCGAGCATCGGATTCTTCCTGCTGGTATTAGTATTTGGCCTTGCGTATGCTTGGCGGAAAGGAGCGTTGGAATGGAAGTAAAGAAACCTGTTATCAAGAGCATTCCTTACGACGAGTTTAAGGACAATGCAACGCTTGAGAAGATGGTTGAGGAGCTGCACGAGGGAGGCTGCAACGTCGTTGTGGGTTCGCTCGATCAGGCTATCAACTGGGGACGCAGCAACTCGCTGTGGTCGCTCACCTTCGGTACAAGCTGTTGTGGTATTGAGTTCATGTCGGTAGGCTGTGCGCGTTACGACTTCTCTCGTTTCGGTTTTGAGGTGACACGTAACTCTCCCCGCCAGGCTGACCTTATCATGGTTGCCGGTACCATCACCCACAAGATGGCTCCTGCTTTCAAACGTCTTTATGACGAGATGGCAGAACCGAAGTATGTGGTGGCTGTTGGCGGATGCACCATCTCTGGTGGTCCGTTCAAGACCAGTTACAACGTTGTGAAGGGTATCGAGGAGATCGTCCCTGTCGATGTCTATGTTCCCGGCTGTCCTCCACGTCCGGAGGCTATCCTCTACGGAATGATGCAGCTTCAGCGTAAGGTGAAGATTGAGAAGTTCTTTGGAGGCGCCAATCACAAGCAGAATTCAGAGGAGCGCGAGCTTGGTCTCTCTAACGAGGCCATCGCATCAGGATGGAAGAAGCCTATGGTTGTCACCGACGTGCCGACCGAATTTGTTGAGAACATTAAAAAAGAACAGGAGGGAGCCAAATGAAACTGAACAACCTCGTTTTTGACTTTGACAAGTTTGCCTTTGAGATGGCAAACCTTAAGGAGAAGAAGCATTTCGACTACCTCGTTACTATCGTTGGCGAAGACTTCGGTGGCGAGGAGGGACTCGGATGTATCTATATTCTCGAGAATACCAAGACTAACGAGCGCACCAGCGTGAAGATGTTGGCAAAGAGAGTGGGGGAGAACGACTTCGTCATCCCTACCGTCACCGGCATCTGGAAGGTTGCCGACCTGTTGGAGCGTGAGGTATTCGACTTCTACGGCATCAAGTTCCTTGGACATCCAGACATGCGCCGTTTGTATTTGCGTAACGACTTCAAGGGATACCCATTCCGCAAGGATTGGGAGTTCAACGATTCTTATTCGCTCGAGGACGACAACGAGCCAGACTATACCATTGTATATAGCCTGAATGCCGACGGCAAGCTCGTGGAGGAAAGACGTCCTCTCTTCGGCGACGACGATTATGTTATCAATATCGGTCCTCAGCACCCATCCACCCATGGTGTGCTCCGTCTCCAGACCATCGTCGATGGCGAGACGGTGAAGAAGATATATCCTCATTTAGGATACATACACCGTGGTATCGAGAAGATGTGCGAGGGATATACTTATCCTCAGACACTTGCCCTTACCGACCGTCTTAACTACCTCTCGGCCATGATGCACCGTCATGCTCTTGTGGGAGTGGTGGAAGAGGCTCTTGGCGTAGAGCTCACAGACAGGATAAAGTATGTGCGTACCATAATGGACGAACTCCAGCGTCTCGACTCACACTTGCTCTACTGTGGCTGTTGTGCACAGGACCTCGGTGCCTTGACTGCTTTCCTCTATTGCATGCGCGACCGTGAGCATGTGCTTAACGTGATGGAGGAGACCACTGGTGGACGTCTTATCCAGAACTATTATAGAATAGGTGGACTTCAGGACGACATCGATCCGAACTTCATCCAGAACTGTAAGAAGCTGTGCAAGTATCTGCGCCCGATGATTCAGGAGTATATGGATGTCTTTGGCGACAACGTCATTACTCACAACCGTTTCGTTGGCGTGGGAGTGATGGGCCGCGAGGATTGCATCAACTATGCTGTCACAGGTCCTGCAGGACGTGCCTCGGGTTGGAACAACGACACACGTAAGCGTCATCCGTACGACATGTATGGCAGCGTGAAGTGGGAAGAGGTGACAATGACAGGCTGCGACTCTATGGACCGTTATCTCATCCACATCAAGGAGATGTACCAGAGTCTCGATATCATCGAGCAGCTCATCGACAACATCCCAGAAGGCGATTTTTACGTGAAGCAGAAGCCTATCATCAAGGTGCCAGAGGGACAGTGGTACTTCTCTGTTGAGGGAGCCAGCGGTGAGTTTGGCGTTTATATTGACTCGAAGGGCGACAAGAGTCCATGGCGTCTGAAGATGCGTCCTATGGGTCTCTCCCTGACTGGAGCACTCGACAAGATGTTGCAGGGACAGAAGATAGCCGACCTCGTCACCACCTGTGCCGCTGTTGACTTTGTCATCCCCGACATCGATAGATAGAGTTGATGAGATATTTGTGAATAATTAGTATTAAGTTTTAATAGCAAGTTTAATGGAAGACAGAATTATCGGAAAGCAAGAATCGGTTGAGCCAACAACTCGTCAACTTGTCAACTGAAAAATCGTCAATTACATTACTTGTTTTATAAACAAAATTATATGTTTGATTTTAGTATAGTTACCACATGGATCGACTCATTTCTCCGCCAGACCCTCGGCCTTGGCGACTTCTGGTCGATTCTTATCGAGTGTGTGCTTGTCGGTGTTGGTATCCTCGTGGGCTACGCCGTTCTCGCCATCATCTTGATATTCATGGAGCGTAAGGTGTGTGCCTATTTCCAGTGCCGTTTAGGTCCTATGCGAGTGGGCCCATGGGGCGTGTTCCAGGTGTTTGCCGATGTGCTGAAGATGCTCATTAAGGAGATCTTCACCGTTGACAAGGCCGACAAGCTCCTCTATTTCCTTGCTCCTTTATTTGTGATTGCTGCCTCAGTGGGCACTTTCTCGTTCCTTCCATGGAACAACGGTGCGGTCGTTCTCGACTTTAATGTGGGCATCTTCCTCCTGACAGCCGTTTCAAGTATCGGCGTGGTTGGAGTATTCCTTGCTGGATGGGGCTCAAACAACAAGTACTCAGTAGTTTCCGCTATGCGTGGAGCTGTCCAGATGATATCTTACGAGATGTCGCTCTGCCTCTGTCTCATCACAGCTGTGGTGTTGACCGGCACCATGCAGATGTCGGGCATCGTTGAGGCTCAGACCGGACCTTGGAGGGCCCTTATCTTCCAGGGACATATTCCTGCCATCATAGCTTTCCTCGTGTTCCTTGTAGCAGGAAACGCAGAAGCTAACCGTGGTCCTTTCGACCTTGCTGAGGCAGAGAGTGAGTTGACTGCAGGTTATCACACAGAGTATAGTGGTATGGGCTTTGGTTATTTCTACCTCGCCGAGTACCTCAATCTCTTTGTCATCTCAGCCATCGCATCTACCGTATTCCTTGGCGGATGGGCACCTATTAATATAGGTATAGAGGCGTTCGACCAGTTGATGGACTACATCCCTGGTATCGTATGGTTCCTTGGCAAGACTTTCGCCATCGTATGGATCCTGATGTGGGTGCGCTGGACCTTCCCCCGTCTCCGAATCGACCAGATCCTGTCGCTTGAGTGGAAATACCTCATGCCATTATGTCTCGTCAACATTGTGCTGATGACCATTGTAGTGGCGTTCGGATGGCACTTCTAATTGAGATTGAAATATTGAAATATTGAAAGATTGAAATATCAGATATTATGAGTAACAAATCATATTTCGGAGGTATTGCCGACGGACTGAAGACCCTCGCCACCGGTATGAAGGTGACGATGAAGGAGTATTTCACTCCGAAATCTACCGAGCAGTATCCTGAAAACCGCAAGACAACGCTGCACGTAGCCAAGCGCCATCGTGGCCGTTTGGTGATGTTGCGCGACGAGAACGGAGCCGTAAAATGTACGGCCTGTACTCTCTGCGAGAAGACTTGCCCCAATGGTACCATCAAGATCACCTCACAGATGGTGACTACCGAGGAAGGCAAGAAGAAGCGCCAGCTTGTTGACTACCAGTATGACCTTGGCGACTGTATGTTCTGCCAGCTCTGTGTCAATGCCTGCAACTTCGGCGCCATCGAGTTTACAAACGATTTCGAGAACTCTACCTTCAGCCGCGACGCTCTCGTTCTCCATCTCGACAAGGAGGAGTATAAGGGCGGTTCGCTGCCAGGACTTATCGAAGGTGGTGCTCCTATCGAGATTGGTAAGTTTAACACTAAAACGAAGTAAGTAGAAAGATGGCAAATATTTTTATGTTTTGCATTTTTGCGCTTATCATTCTCGGCTCAGCCGTGATGTGCGTTACCACCACCCGAATCATGCGTGCGGCAACATTCCTGTTGTTCGTGCTCTTCGGTATAGCCGGCTTGTATTTCCTGCTCGACTATACGTTCCTCGGTGCGGCACAGATTAGCGTCTATGCTGGTGGAGTGACGATGGTTTATATCTTCGCTATCCAGCTTGTGAGCAAGCGCACCCTTCAGGGTCTCAGGGAGCGTGTCAGCCGCAGCAACGTGCTGCGTGGCATCCTTCTCTCGCTCGTTGGTCTTGTGACTGTTGTGGGTGTGATGTTAAAGAATCAGTTTATCGCCTCAGCATGCTGCGCTGGCGACGGCGAGGTGCCTATGAGCACCATCGGTCAGGCGCTGCTTGGTTCTGAGAAGTATCAGTATGTGCTCCCCTTTGAGTTCATCTCGGTATTCCTCTTGGCATGTATCATTGGTGGCATCATGGTGGCACGTAAAGAAAAGGAGGTAAAGTAATATGGTACCAGTAGAATGTTATTTCGTGCTTTCAGCACTTCTGTTCTTCATCGGCGTCTATGGCTTTGTCACACGTCGTAATCTGATAGCCATGCTCATCTCTGTAGAGTTTGTGCTCAACGCTGTTGACCTGAACTTCGCGGCTTTCAACCGTCTTCTTTACCCAGGCGAGCTTGAGGGCTTCTTCATGTCGTTGTTCTCCATCGGTGTGAGTGCTGCTGAGACAGCCGTGGCCATCGCCATTATTCTTAATGTCTATCGCTTGTTCCACAGCGATCAGGTGAACAGTATTCAAAACCTAAAGTTTTAAATGAGCGTTATGGAATATAGTTATGTATATTTGATTCTTCTCCTGCCGATGTTATCGTTCGTCATCCTCGGACTGGCAGGCATGAAGATGTCTCACAAGGTGGCTGGTCTCATCGGTACTACCTCTCTTGGTATAGTTACCATCCTGAGCTATATCACCGCCTTCACGTATTTCTTTGGCGACCGTGCGGCCGACGGTGCTTATCCCACCATCGTTCCGTTCAACTTCACGTGGTTGCCGTTGGGCTCACTGAATTTCGACCTTGGCTTTATGATCGACCCAATCTCGGCCATGATGCTCATTGTCATCTCTACAGTCAGCCTTATGGTTCATATCTACTCGTTCGGATATATGCACGGTGAGAAGGGCTTCCAGCGTTACTACGCTTTCCTCTCTCTCTTTACCATGTCTATGCTCGGTCTTGTAGTTGCAACCAACATTTTCCAGATGTATATGTTCTGGGAGCTTGTCGGCGTCAGCTCTTACCTGCTCATCGGTTTCTATTATCCGTTGAAGGCAGCCGTGGCAGCTTCAAAGAAGGCGTTTATCGTCACTCGTTTTGCTGACTTGTTCTTCCTTATCGGAATCCTCATCTTCGGTTACTACACCCAGTCGTTCTCATTCTCGTTTGTAGAGAATCTCCAGCTGGCTGCCGGAGCCACACCTTTCATCCCCGTTGATACAGCCAAGGCTGTCGCTGCTGGCGGTTTCATCCTGCCTACAGCTCTCGTGCTGATGTTCATCGGTGGTGCTGGTAAGTCGGCCATGTTCCCGTTGCACATCTGGCTTCCCGATGCCATGGAAGGTCCTACGCCTGTCAGCGCTCTCATCCATGCTGCAACCATGGTTGTTGCTGGAGTGTTCCAGATAGCACGTCTCTTCCCTCTGTGGATTGAGTATGCTCCCGGACAGATGAGCATCGTGGTTTGGGTAGGTGTGTTCACCGCATTCTATGCAGCCGCTGTGGCATGTGCCCAGAGCGACATCAAGCGTGTGCTGGCATTCTCTACCATCTCTCAGATTGCCTTTATGATGGTGTCTCTCGGCGTATGTATGCCAGGTCATCATGAGGTTATTGATGCTCACGGGTCGTTAGGCTATATGGCTTCAATGTTCCACCTGTTCACCCATGCCATGTTCAAGGCTTGCCTGTTCCTCGGTGCAGGATGTATCATCCATGCCGTTCACAGCAACGAGATGTCGGCGATGGGTGGTCTGCGCAAGTATATGCCAGTCACTCACGTCACCTTCCTCATCTCTTGTCTTGCTATCGCCGGTATTCCGTTCTTCTCAGGCTTCAGCTCGAAGGACGAGATCATCACCGCTTGCTTTGAGTACAGTCCTGTAGTGGGATGGATCATGACTGGTGTTGCAGCCATGACAGCGTTCTACATGTTCCGTTTGTATTACGGCATCTTCTGGGGAACGGAGAACAAGGAACTCCATGCTCACCACACTCCTCACGAAGCACCGCTGACCATGACCCTTCCCCTCATCGTGCTTTGTGTCATCACCGTGGGCGTGGGTGTCTATACCACTATAGCAGGTTTTGCCGGTCTTGGCGGTAGCTTCGGAAGCTTTGTTACTGCTAATGGTCAGGACTACACCATCCATTTCAATCTCCAGATAGCCATCACCTCTACCGTGATAGCCATTGCGAGCATCTGTCTTGCCACCTATATATATAAGGGTGAGCAGCAGCCTATAGCCGACCGTCTGTACCGCACCTTCCCAAAGTTGCATCGTGCAGCATACAAGCGTTTCTATATGGATGAGGTTTATCAGTATGTCACCCATAGGATTATCTTCCGTTGTGTATCCACTCCTATAGCATGGTTCGACCGTCATGTCATTGACGGCACCTTCGACTTCCTTGCATGGAGTGCCAATGAGGCAGGAGAGACCATCCGTCCATGGCAGAGTGGCGACGTACGCCGTTATGCCGTATGGTTCCTAACAGGCGCAGTAGCAATAGCCTTGGTATTGCTTGCCATTTAAGTTAACTCATCAACTCTAAAAAAGAACAAGAAATGAGTATATTGACATTATTCGTAGTTATCCCTGTTGTGATGTTGCTCGGCCTCTGGCTCTCGCGCAACCTCAACCAGGTGCGTGGAGTGATGGTGGCAGGCTCAACGGCTCTGCTCCTGCTCTCGATATGGCTTACTGTTGCCTTCGTACAGGCACGTAACGCAGGTAACACCGACGTGATGCTGTTCACCTACAGCACACCATGGTTCCGTCCTCTGAATATCGCCTACTCGGTAGGTGTTGACGGCATCTCTGTTGTGATGCTCCTTCTGTCGAGCATCATCGTCTTCACCGGTACTTTTGCCTCATGGCAGCTGAAGCCGATGACCAAGGAGTATTTCCTTTGGTTCACCCTTCTCTCTACCGGTGTCTATGGCTTCTTCATCTGCACCGACATGTTCACCATGTTTATGTTCTACGAGGTTGCCCTCATCCCTATGTACCTCTTGATCGGTGTGTGGGGTAGCGGCCAGAAGGAATATGCGGCCATGAAGCTCACCCTTATGCTTATGGGAGGATCCGCCCTGCTTATTATCGGTATTCTCGGCATCTACTATTTCAGTGGTGCCACAACGATGAACGTCAACGAGATTGCCGCCATGAACAACATCGACCCCGAGATACAGAACGTGTTCTTCCCGTTCATCTTCATCGGCTTCGGTGTCCTTGGAGCCCTCTTTCCATTCCACACATGGTCACCTGACGGTCATGCTTCTGCCCCGACGGCAGTGTCCATGCTCCACGCCGGAGTGCTCATGAAGTTAGGAGGCTATGGCTGTTTCCGCGTGGCAATGTATCTGTTGCCAGCAGCAGCCCAGGAGCTCTCGTGGATATTCCTTATCCTCACTACCATCTCCGTGGTTTATGGTGCCCTTTCAGCATGTGTGCAGACCGACCTGAAGTACATCAACGCTTACTCGTCAGTGTCACACTGTGGCTTGGTGCTCTTCGCTCTTCTCATGATGACGAAGACAGCCTGCACGGGTGCTATCCTCCAGATGCTTTCTCACGGTTTGATGACCGCTCTCTTCTTCGCCCTCATCGGTATGATCTACGGTCGTACTCACACCCGTGACGTGCGTCGTTTGGGTGGTCTCATGAAGATCATGCCATTCCTCTCTGTAGGATATGTCATTGCCGGTCTTGCCAACCTCGGTCTTCCTGGATTCTCAGGTTTCATTGCCGAGATGACCATCTTCGTCGGTTCGTTTGAGAATGCAGGTACGTTCCATACAGCATGTACCATCATTGCCTGCTGTTCTATCGTAGTGACAGCGGTCTATATCCTCCGCGTGGTAGGAAAGATCCTGTTCCAGGAGGTTGCCGACCCACACTACCTCGAACTCACCGACGCTACATGGGATGAGCGTTTCTCTGTATGTTGCCTCATCTTCTCGGTAGCAGCCCTCGGTATGGCTCCTATGTGGGCAAGCAATGTCATCAGCAATGGTGTAGAACCAATTCTTAACGTTATTTGTCAAAACCTCTAAAAAGTAGAATAAAATGGATTACAGTCAGTTTTTCAATATGATACCAGAGTGCGTTCTCATGTTAGGACTCGTCGTGGTATTCCTTTTTGACGTTTTTGGCAAGAACAGCGACGGCAAGTTGTGCATCACACAGTATCTCACGGTGCTCTCTCTTGTCGCCACGGCTGCTGTCAGCTGTCTCATGGGCACTGGCGAAGCGTTCAGTGGTCTTTATGTCTCTACCGAGGCAGCCGCTGTGATGAAGACCATTCTTGCCGCTGGTACAGTTATTGTCATCTTCACCGCCAAGTCGTGGCTTGCCACTGACGAGGTGCGCCATTATGCCGGTGAGTTCTGCATGCTCGTGCTCTCTACGCTGCTCGGTATGTATATGATGATGTCGGCAGGTCATTTCCTGATGTTCTTCCTCGGTCTTGAGATGGCATCTGTGCCAATGGCTTGCCTCGTGGCTCTCAACAAGCGCCGCAAGGAGTCGGCTGAGGCTGCTGCTAAGTTTATCCTCACCGCCACATTCTCAAGCGGCGTGATGCTCTACGGCCTGTCGTTCCTTTATGCCGCCACCGGCACTCTTTATTTCAACGATATGGCAGCTGCCATCACCGTGTCGCCACTCACCATCCTCGGTCTTGTCTTCTTCTTCAGCGGCCTTGGCTTCAAGATCTCTCTTGTGCCATTCCACTTCTGGACAGCCGACACGTACCAGGGTGCCCCGACGGCGGTCACTGGCTATCTTAGCGTCATCTCAAAGGGTGCTGCCACATTTACTCTGTGCGCCATCCTCATCAAGGTGCTTGCGCCGATGGTTGAGTATTGGGAGTATGTACTTTATATCACCATCGTGCTCTCTATCACCATCGCCAACCTGTTTGCCATCCGTCAGACTGAACTGAAGCGTTTCATGGCTTTCAGCTCCATCTCCCAGGCAGGCTATATTATGCTCGCCGTGGTAGGCAACAGTGCCATGAGTTTCGCTGCCCTCACATACTACGTGTTGGTGTATGTAGTGGCAAACATGTCGGTGTTTACCGTCATCAATGTTGTTGAGACACGCGGCAACGGCACAACAAAGATGTCTTGCTACGACGGATTCTATAAGACCAATCCAAAGTTGTCGTTCCTTCTGACCTTAGCTTTGTTCTCTCTGGCAGGTATTCCGCCGTTTGCCGGAATGTTCTCAAAGTTCTTCGTCTTCATGGCGGCAGCACAGGAAGGTTCGTTCCTCGCTTATTTCGTTGTGTTCATCGCCCTTGTCAATACGGTAGTCAGCCTCTACTACTACCTGCTCATCGTCAAGGCAATGTACATCAAGCCCAACGACAATCCTCTGCCCACATTCCAGAGCGATTGCAGCAGCAAGGTGGCCATAGCCCTTTGCACCGTAGGCATCGTGCTCTTCGGTATCTGCAGCTGCCTCTACGAGTGGATTGCAGCGGCAGCGTATTAATACCATAGTGACAGTGGTTAGGAGGTGTAGGGAAAAGATAGCCCTACGCCTTCTATCCACCACTTTTTTTAATCTCATCATTATGAAAAGAACCACAATCTTCATCGTTATGCTGTTGGCTGCCATCACTGTTTCGGCACAGCGCCAACAGAAGTCGCTCTCCATACTTGGCGACTCTTACAGTACGTTTGAAAACTATCTGCAGCCTGATTCCAACTTCGTGTGGTATTTCCAGGGCAAGCACGAGAATACAGATGTGACACATGTCGAACAGACATGGTGGAGCCTCCTGCTGAAAAAGACGGGCATGAAGCTCTGCCAGAACAATTCCTTCTCTGGTTCTACCATCTCAAGTACCGGATACAGGAAGGAAGACTATTCTCAGCGCTCGTTCTGCCGACGTCTGTGGAATCTCGGATGCCCCGATGTGATCATCGTGCTTGGTGCCACCAACGACAGTTGGGCTGGCTCGCCCATCGGCGAATACAAGTACGAAGATTGGACACCACAGGACCTCTACACTTTCCGTCCTGCCATGGCTTACATGCTGTATCATCTCAAAAACCGTTATCCCAATACAGAGCTTTATTTCGTGATGAACAACGAACTGAAGGAAGAGATCACCTCTTCGTGTCGTGAGCTCTGCGCCCGTTATGGCGTCAAGTTCATACAGCTTGAGGGCATCGACAAGATCAACGGTCATCCCAGCATCAAAGGCATGCAGCAAATAGCCGACCAGGTGTATTCAAACCTTTCGACTCTCACCGACAAGCAGAGTAAATGACCGAACAAGAAATATTATCTCAACTCAATGAAGGCCAGCGCGCCGCCGTGGAATACTGCGACGGCGCACAGCTTGTTATTGCCGGAGCTGGTTCGGGAAAGACCCGTGTGCTCACCTACAAGATTGCCTATCTCATCGAGCGCGGCATGACACCATGGCGCATACTCGCCCTTACCTTCACCAACAAGGCAGCTAACGAGATGAAGGAACGCATAGGAAAGATAGTGGGCGAGGAGAGGGCGCGACAGATTCATTCCGGCACGTTCCATTCGGTGTTCTCCCGCATCTTGCGCATCGAAGCCGCACACATTGGCTACGATTCCAACTTTACCATCTACGACCAGACCGACTCCCGATCGCTCGTAAAGGCGATAATAAAGGAGATGCAACTCGACGACAAGAAGTATAAGCCTGCTGCCGTCGCCGACCGTATCAGCCGAGCCAAGAACCGAAAGATAAATGCCGAGGCCTATGCCATCGATCCACGCTTCACACAGCGCGACACAGATAACGGCGTCCCCGAGATAGCCAATATCTACCGTCGCTATTGCGCCCGTTGCCGACAGGCTAATGCCATGGATTTTGACGACCTCCTGCTCAATTTCTACTATCTTCTCAGCACCAACGACGAGATGCGGCAGAAGTATAGCGACCGCTATGATTATGTGCTCGTGGATGAGTATCAGGACACCAACTCTGTGCAGCAGGACATCGTTCTCCTTCTCACACGCGACAAACAGCGCGTATGTGTCGTTGGCGACGACGCCCAGAGCATCTATAGCTTTCGTGGAGCAGAGATAGACAATATCCTCGATTTCAGCAAGAACTATACCGACGCCCGCCTCTTCAAGCTCGAACAGAACTACCGTTCAACACAGACCATAGTGGCGGCCGCCAATAGCCTTATATCTCACAATAGGCGACAGATACCGAAAACCGTGTTCAGCCAGAACGACCAGGGCGAACCTCTCCACCTGAAGATGGCATATAGCGACAAGGAGGAGGCAAGCATCGTGTGCAACGACATCATGCGACTGCGAAGGCGTGAGAAATGCGACTATGGCGATTTCGCCATCCTCTACCGCACCAACGCGCAGAGCCGTAGCTTTGAGGAGTGTCTCAGGAAGATGAACATACCCTATCGCATCTACGGAGGTTTGAGCTTCTACCAGCGCAAGGAGATAAAAGACATACTCGCCTACTTCCGACTCGTGGCCAACCCTAACGACGAGGAGGCGCTTAAACGCGTCATCAACTATCCTGCAAGAGGTATCGGTGCCACCACGTTGTCAAAGATAGTCGATGCGGCTAACAGTACACAGCAGAGCCTGTGGCAGGTGATGCACCATGCCGAACAATACGGCATCTCTAAGGCAACGGCAGCAAAGCTGAAGGCCTTTATCATCATGATAGCAGGATGGCAGGAGCGACTCATTAAAGAGGATGCCTACACCCTCGGAGCCTCCATCATCCGTGAGAGTGGCATACAGAAAGACATTTTCGGAAAGAGCGAGCCTGAAGACCTTGCCCGACAGGAGAATGTCGAAGAGCTTACCTCTGCCATGCAGGGCTTCGTCGAACAACAGCAGGAGGAGGGTATGACCGACCATGTCAACCTTCTCGACTTTCTCCAGGAGGTGTCGCTGATGTCTGACATAGAGAGCGACGATGCCGACGACCAGTCGAAGGTGGTGCTGATGACCATACATAGTGCCAAGGGACTGGAGTTCCCCGTGGTGTTTGTCGTAGGCATGGAAGAGAACATATTCCCTTCGCCGATGAGTGCCGATTCGCCTCGCGCCCTTGAGGAGGAACGACGCCTGTTGTATGTGGCCATCACTCGCGCCGAGCGATACTGCACGCTTACCTGTGCGCAAAACCGTTTCCGTTACGGACGTATGGAGTGTGACGACCCGTCGCGATTCCTGCGCGACATATCCACCCAATATATGAAAGTGGAGGGTGGCATCCTCCCTGGAATGTCGGCGTCGCGAAGGGATATGCCATGGCAGCGAAGTGAGACGTCGCAGCCACGATGGCAACCACTGTCGCAGTCGCGCTCGCAGCAGAATCCCCATCCTGTTGCCACGCAGTTTATGGCAGACCCTAAACCACGTGTCGTGGCACCACGAAAGGAAGAGCCAGCACCAAGTCCCTTCGTCAATAAGGTTGACTTCACGCCATCGCCTCTTAATCCAGGTCAGACCATCGAACACATGCGTTTCGGCATAGGCAAGGTGTTGGCAGTAGAGGGAAGGGGCGAAAATGCAAAGGCAACAGTAGAATTCAGGAATGTAGGAACAAAACAACTCCTGCTTAAGTTTGCAAAATACACTATTTTGGAATAGTGATACATCATTAGAATATAAAGAGAGATTAAGTGAAGAAAAGGAACTATAACATTCAGGCCATTAGTGCGATATTTGTCATCTCTACCCCTCATGTCGCTATTGCGCAGACTGATGGAGAGGCAGACAAGTGTGATATCTCGGATCATATTACTTATATGTACGAGGCACAGACTTCCGCGTCGAGCGGAAAGACTCCTTTATGGCTCAACGCAAACAAGTATGGACTAAGCTCCCTTGATGAGGCTAATGGATATGTCAGAGTGGCGATGGAAAAACCGCTGCTGACAGATTCAGCACATGCGTTAGGGTTAGGCTACGGATTTGACGTCGCCCTGTTGGGCAACTATACCAGTACGGTGGCCATACAGCAGGCCTTTGTTGAGGGGCGTTGGCTTCACGGTGTATTGACTGTAGGCAGCAAGTACTATCCCATGGAACTGAAAAACAGTCAGCTCAGCTCTGGTTCGCAGACCTTGGGCATCAATGCCCGTCCTATACCGCAAGTGCGATTGGCATTGCCCGACTACTGGACTCTTCCTTTTGCCGGCAGACTCTTCCATATCAAAGGCCATATAGCTTACGGTAAGATGACCGACGACAACTGGCAACACTCGTTCACAGGGCGCACAAGCAAGTATTCCGACGACGTGCTCTATCACTCCAAGGCAGGATATATTATGGTGGGTAAACCCGAACAGCCAAGGTCGCTGACCCTTGAAGTAGGACTTGAGATGGCAACACAGTTTGGTGGCACAAATCATGAGTTCATAAACGGTACGGAGACAATCGTCAAGGGCAACACCGGTATTGGAGGATTCTTCAAAGTGTTATTCCCAGGCGGCAGCGACTCGCCTTACCAGGGCACCGTATATGAGAGTGTAGAGGGCAACACCGTGGGCAGTTGGGTGGGACGCCTCACCTACAACCACGACACATGGAGCCTCGCGGCATATATCGATAAGTTTTTTGAAGACCACTCGGCAATGTTCCTCCTCGACTACGACGGATATGGCACTGGAGACGAGTGGAACGTAAAGAAAGACAACAAGTATCTCTTATACGACTTTGGCGACTGTCTCGTCGGCTTGGAACTGAAGCTGAAGAACTGCACCCTCTTGCGAGGTGTGGTGGCTGAATATATCACCACGAAGTACCAGAGCGGTTCGATTTATCACGACCGCACCGAGTCAAATCAAGTGCATATAGGCGGAAAAGACAATTACTACAATCATCACATATATCCCGGATGGCAACACTGGGGAATGGTGATGGGCAATCCGCTCTATCGTTCGCCCATCTACAACGATGACGGACAAGTGAATTGTCAAAACAACCGTTTCACTGCCTACCATCTCGGTTTCAATGGATCTGTCACTCCGTGTGTTGATTACCGTGTGTTGGCTACATACCAGGAAGGGTGGGGTACTTACAACTTCCCGTTCAATAAGAAACGTACCAATACGAGCGTCATGGTCGAGGCAGTTTATAATCATCGTCACGACTGGATGATAACCACTGCGCTCGGCATGGATACAGGCAGATTAATAGGAAACAACTTTGGACTGCAACTTACGTTCAGGAAGACCGGACTCTGGGGAAAGAAGAAAACGGAGTGACTTAACTCGTCAACTTGTCCACTCGTCAACTTGTCAACTCGTCAACTAATACCAAATGTAAACTTGAAAAAAATATCGACAATGAAAGTAAAACATCTTTTTATCTACATAATACTTGCCGTCGGTGTCACCATGACCACAGCATGCGAGATGGACAGCAACGACAATGGTGCGCTCGACGGGTTCTGGCATCTTGAACGCATCGACACGCTTGCCACCGGAGGAGTCAACAACACCGCCGACGACTATCTGTTCTGGTGTGTGCAGTCTCGGCTCGTAGAGGTAGGCGACCGTCGTGACGGCTATAAGCCAGGCATCCTCTTCTCTTTCAGACACGAGGGCAGTGTCCTCTCGTTCTATAATCCTCTCCATTCCGACCGCGCCAATGGCGACAGACCGGTAGAAGATGTCGATGACCTCCGTCCATACGGCATCAACGAGATGGAAGAACACTTTGACGTTGAGACACTTAACGGCAGTAAGATGGTGTTGCGCTCAAAGGTCTTGCGTCTCGTGTTTAAGAAGTTTTGACGAAGGTGGCACTACAGTCCTACCGCCAATGAGAAAAAATAGCATGAAACGACACAATAATATTTAATATTTGACGTTTTTAGTTAAAAAAAGAAGCATCAAGTACAGATAATAATGAACACCATACAAGCATTCTTAAAACGCACGTTCGACATACTGCTCTCGGCCGTATGTCTTGTCGTGTTTTCGCCCTTGTTCTTGTATTGTTTCATTATCATCAAGCGCGACGACAGAGGGCCAGCCATCTATAGCCAAGAGCGTATAGGCCTCCATGGTAAGCCCTTTCGCATACTGAAGTTCCGCAGCATGAAGACCGATGCCGAGAAAGACGGTTCTGCCCTTTTGGCAGGCGACAACGACAGCCGCCTCACCAGGTCGGGCAAGTTCCTTCGCCAGCATCATCTCGACGAGTTGCCGCAGTTGTGGAATGTTTTTGTCGGCGACATGTCGTTTGTAGGTCCCCGTCCAGAGCGCAAGTTCTACATCGATCAGATCATGGAGCGCAATCCCAAGTACGAGCTGTTGTATAAGATTCGTCCTGGTGTCACCTCTTACGCCACGTTGTATAACGGCTATACCGACACGATGGAAAAAATGCTCCGCCGTCTCGACCTCGACCTCCTTTATCTCGACCATCACTCTTTCCTTTTCGACACGAAGATCCTCCTCAAGACCTTCACCAGCATAGTTTTCGGAAAGAAAATCTAAACAAGATAAGGTATCCAGTTGTAGTTAAATTTTTAATTACTTTAATACTTTAATTCCATTCTTAATGACCAGTCCCTTTGTCTGGGCATCGCGCTTTCTGCCGAGCAGGTCATAAACGGCATCGGTGTCGCCCGTAGCTTCTGCGTCTATAAGGCGCAGGTCGGTGGAGGTGCCGTCGGAGTGAATCACTTTGGCGTTGCTGAATGCGCCGGAGCCTCCCACTGATGGTCCTGTCGTGGATTCCTTTGCCACGAAATAGCAGTGGAAGCCTTTCATCTCCACGTCTGTATTAACATGGTATATCTTGTCGCCGTTGATGACGTAGATGTTCTCACTTTCCGTCACATCGAAAGGAGTTATCATGCGCTTGTTGTATTCACCCTGCATGGTGAGGGTGGTGTTATTTGCGGTTTGGGATGTACCAGTCGGAACGTATGTTTCAGAAGTACAAGTTATCGTCCTGTCCTTAATCTCGTAGATGTTGTCCGAAACATCTTTCGAAGGTTTAATAAGATAAGGTGTGCCGGCTGTAATTTCCGTTGCAGCGCTGAACTTCATGGTGTAGGAATTAGTCTCACTGTTATATTCCAAGCCGCTGAACGCCTCTACCTTAGTGCCGCTGCCGAACAACGAAGAAATCTCATCAGATGTCAATGAATATGGCAGGCAAATGGTGTTCCAATCATCTTTCTTCAATGCACGGCGCATCTTGATATTAGATTTCGTGGCGTTATATGTCTTGGCGTTATTTGTCTTGGCGTTATTTGTCTTGGCGTTATATGTCTTGGCGTTATATTCACAGAGCGTCACGGTCATCGCCTCGTTCTCCTCGTCGAGCAATATATAGTCAACTATCTGCACGTTGCCTGTTGCTCCTTCGAGCCATGCGGTGAAGGGCTTGGCAGTTGTTGTCTCCATATTTCTGACAAAGCAAGGCAAGGTGTTGTTGCCACTATATTTTGCCGTTGTGCAAGCTCCTGCAGGAACATTAGTGTTCTCGGAGAACGTTCCCTTGAAATCGCTGTAAGTCGTATTCATAGTAGGCTCAGATACAATGCCGCTGCGCATGACGAGAGGTATAGTTGTTCCAGTTGTCACTGTTGTCGTTGGAACATAGAGCATGCAAGGCACTCCAGCCGGTATGGTATCGACCATCACCACGTTCACCTGCTCCGTTTTGTCAAACGTCTGTATCCTTCCTACTATCATCACCTTTGCGCCCTCAGGCAGGTCATCGCGCTCTACATTGCCCGGCAGACATACCATATGGTATCCCTTTTCGGTCTGTGTCAGGTCGTAGCGCAGCTGTCCTGCCGTTGCAGTGGCACCTGTGGCACGCTTGTACTGGAAGTCTGCCGACTGCACAAGGTTACCATTGGTTATATAGTCCTTCTGCTCACTCGGCACATATACCGCCATATTGGGCAGACTCCACAGCGACACGTCGGAATATGGATCGTCTATGCTGATGTTGTAGAAATAGTTCGCCGTGGGATTAGCCTCGGGGATAGCGTCGAAATAAACAGTTTTCGGTGTCGTCTCGGGAGTAGTAGCTGCATAGTTCTTGGCGGAGGCAAGCACGGGGCGATATACTCCTTGCAGCCAGGCTGACTTGCCAGCGAACTTGCTGTTCAATTCCGACTCTGAACTCAACTTCATATTGCTATTATAACTCGTAATAGAAGCTGAAGATACGAAATAGCAATCGCTTAAGCCGTTTCCATTCGCGTCATTATAACAGATGCCATAATATTCACAAGGGGGAGATTGCCAACCCACAGACTCTACTTTGACATCATACGAAGCATAGCAGTTGTATATGCCTTGAGGCGTTGTTCCTGATGTTGTTACTGAAGAATTGCCATTATAAAAAGCAATTCCAGCCACATTATATTTGTCAAGCATTGTCGCTGTCGTTGCCTTGATGACAAAACTTCCCTTGAAATAGCAGTCGTGGACGGAAGAGCCGTTAATGACCTGGAAGCCGAAGACTGACGCATAACCTTGGCTATCCCAAGTCTTACTTGATGCTATTGTGCCCGACACATAGCAGTTGCTCACCTCAGCCTTATTGTCCGTGCCTCCTACTTGCCTTGCGAGTGCCGTGGCATAATTTGTCTCCCAAATGTCGCAATCAACGAGCGCAAGGTTCTTCACCTTTCCATACATATATCCAAATAGGCTCTTGCGAAGACCTACGATGGCATGACCGTTGCCGTCAAAATGACCCTTGAAAGGCTTTTCTTTGTAAAAGCCTATGCAGTAGTCCATAATACCGGTCATATAGATGTCGGCACCCAATCTGAAATATTTGCCCTTCAGGTCATTTCCTCCATTTACGTACGTTTCCAATGCCGTTAAGTCAGCTTCTGAGCTTATGATATATGGATTGCTTTCTGTTCCTTCACCTTCAAATTCTGTCGCCATTCCGCCGCAAGCGATAGGCATAGGCAGTCCGTTGAGTTCGTCGCTCATTCCCGTCATCTTGCCCCATGTTTTGCTGCCTGCTTCGGCATTCAGTGTGCTGATGAAGTTGTCTGCCATCATCTGGTCGAGGGACTTGTTGTATGTTGTAGGGCTATAAGAGTATCTGCAATCCACGCTTTTGCCGTTGGACAATCCAAAGCAGTAAAAGTCCTTATGCTTCTTACCATCTTCTATTTCGTTACAAACCGGGTCTATTTTCGTTGTCGGAGCATCAATGTCAATCACATTTCCTGCGGAATAAACAATATTTTGTTTGTAATTGTCGCCAATGAAATGATCGTTGGTTATACCTGCAATTTTGATCTTGTCTGTCGCCTTACAATGAATGTCCATTTTTCCATAAAAAGCGCAACCATTTACAGAGTAACGGCCTCCAATTCCACATACCCATAACTCTTCCATTTTCGCTGGACTGGAAGCATTTCCTACCCTGATTTTACCCAAATACACACAATTGCTTAAGGACCATCCCGTTTCTCCATGATTAACTATGCCACCTACATAGCAACATCCTATACCTGAATTCGGAGAATCAATATTAATATTCATGGAGCTTACACAATTGCTAAAGAAGGCGTAATCTGAGTGAAGAAATCCGCATAATCCTCCGATTCTATAATAATACTTCTCATTGTCATGAGAACAATATATTTGTATATCACCACTTGACGAACAGTTATTGATATATAGTTCAGCTTTTTCTTCATCATTGTATCCTAAGATTCCTCCAATATTCTTACCAGCAAACCAAAACTTATAGTAATCATCTTGCCTAAAGCTGATATACCCGTTAAAGCTGCAATTGGAAATGTGTAGTGGTTTAATAGATCTAAAGGAGCCTAAAATACCACCGATAAAAACCTCCAATTCTGAATTAATTATTATAGCAGACTTGGATATTGTACAATTGATAATTGTATTTGTTTTCCATGCTTCACCACACAAAATACCAAAGTTCGATGCCTTTTTAGCATCATCATCTTTGATACAACAATCCTCCATATTGATGTTCTTGATGGTGGCATTTTCAATCGTTTCAAATAGACCGGTGTTTTTCCTTTCGTTTGACTTGGGACACACCATTCACCTTATGGTATGACCTTGCCCATCAAATATTCCCTTGAAAATACCATAGTCCAAAACCGATCGGTCTCCGATAGGAGTCCACTCCTTGTAGTTGCTTACATCATAACGCAATCCTGTGCCAGAAGCGTTGAGGACATTGTCGTTGAGCGTGATGTCGTTGGTTAGGACGAAATACTTGCCCTCGTAATTCTCCCCTTCTTTCGTCACCATATAGGAGAAGTTGGCAAGCTGCTGGGCGTTGTCAATCCTGTACGGATTCCATTGCGAACCGTCGCCGCCGCCGAAAGGTGTTTTCGGCTTTTCTGTTGGATATTTCCACGAGTCAGCCGCCTGAATTACACTACCTCCCGCTGCTAAGAATAAGAGAAGGCAAAAAATAATAAGATGTAACTTTGTCTTCATAATATATTTGTTTCTAAATTTGTTATTTTGGCGGCAAAGTTACGAAAAAAAAATTGGAAGTCGTAGGTCAATAAAGAAAAACTTTGGTCAATAAAGAAAAAAGTGACTTTTCACGTCGGAAAAGTCACTTTTAGCTTTATCAGAGTAGTAATCTATTATCCGGTTACTACCTTCCTTATCCTGTTTATTTTATAACCTTCACACGCTTGCCATTCTGCATCTCGATGATGTTCAGGCCCTTCTGCATACCATTAAGGCGCATTCCGTTGGCATTGTAAATAGAGCGGGTAGCTGTCTTGTCGGTAATGGCGGTGTTGATGCCTGTGGCAACTGTAGGCACTGCCATATCGGCATTCATCACACTGCCGTTCGCACCATTTAATATTTCCACCACAAGGCGCAGTTTGTCCTTGTCCTGCACGAGCGGATTGCCCTCAAGCTCGAATGTACCGCTCACAGTATATTCCTTACCCTTAACTATACTGCCCTTCTTGTCTAAGTCTATGCCAAATAACGGAAAGGATGTGCAGTCAATCACCACGTTGTCATACTCTAATCCCTTAACAGACTTATCTGCCTCAAGGAAGTCTTTGAAATCGTCATTGAAGATGGAATATTCTCCAGAAACGAGATTGTACATATCCCAACCGTCTCCTTCACCCTTCATGTCGTCGTGCACAAGATATACAGAATAACTATATGGGTTTCTGTCCCTGTCATAATTGAATGTGGTGGTGAGTGAATAAGAGATGGCCGTCTTCTCTTCGTCAACGAACGATGCTGTCAGTTTAACATCTCCCTCGGAAGTGCGTGCCAAGGCTGCGTCCATCGCCTTGTCATTGGTGAACGGCAATTTATATTCGCCATCCTCAATTACATAAGATCCATAGGGTATGAGATAACAATAGCGTCTGTCTATCGTCATCGACACTGGATTATTGTAATAATAGAGGAACAATGACTTGGTGTTACCAACTGACATCGAATCTGAAATATGCAGGCCCAAGGGAATATAGTCATCCCCATACAGTTCCTTCAGCTTTTTGTCGGCTACAAGTACCATTGGCGACAAACCGTGGTTGACGTTCTCGAAATAATAAACCAATGACTTGCGGTGGGATGATTCAGCCACTGTAAATAGTCTGCAGCTGTCTGCCACAGTTCTTTCGCAGGTGTTGGGTTGTCCGTTGACTTTTGATATTTCAAAATCGAACGAATGCCATCCCTCTTCTTTGGGGAATGTCAGTGTCAATGGCATATATCCAATCGATTTAGCTAATACAGACTCTTCCGGAGTGTAGTTGCCTTCCTTTATGGTCTCGCCGTCAATGGTGATCTTGTAGTCAAAGTCAGTCATCTTGTGTCCCGACTCGTTTAAGAATGCCAAGCCCATGTCAAGTTTCTCGTTGGGCGTACCGAATATCTCATAGAAATAGTAAGGCATTACACTGTTCTTTGTGGCATCTTTTGACTTTAGCCTAAACAAGGCATAAAGAGGACCGTATTCATCGCCATAGTAATACCAGCCACCATCACCGAACTTCATCTGTAATGATTCCGATTCGGTTGGAATCACATTATAGTCGGCGTCCACGAAGGCAGAAAATAAGTGGAATGCACCATCTTCCTCGATGTCGAATGAATATCCCATATAGGCACCGTATTCAGGCACAAGGAATGGCTCCTTGAACTCAACCTCCAAGTCGTAATTGTCATCATCAGGGACTACGACTTCCACCACATTCTCTGGATTTTTTTTACTTTCGCCAATCCAAACCTTCACTTTCTTGCCGGCGAATGTGCTTCTGTCAAAATTGAGAACGACTGCATCAAATGTACATCCCTCATACGTTGCGGGAATCTCTGTTGCCACTGAATAAGAGCCCTTTTTACTATAATACCTTTGACCTGAAGAAAAATTATCAGGCACCTGATACAATGGCATGTGATCGCTTTCTTCAAAATCGTCAATAATTCCAGGCGCCCTTGTCGGGGCTTTGCTTTCTGGATTAAACTTACTGACGCGTTGAATGTCCTTCTTCAGTAATTCACCTTCGCGAATCTGCATTTTCTGAGTTGCCGTATTAAGCAAGGCATCTCTCAACTCATTTCTCTTAAACTGCGCAGTAGCTGTCGATGCAATAAAGACAGCCAAGGCTACTAATAGACTTCTTGTTGCTGACATAATTGAATAGTATTTAATTAATTAATCCACTTTACTTTTTCACCTTATTATATTTATATGCTTGACATGTGTCGAGTTATAATTCCGCTGCAAAGTTACAAAAAATATCCGAAAGTCACTTGTCAATAAAGAAAACTTTCGGTCAATAAAGAAAAAAGTGGCTTTTCGCGACGGAAAAGCCACTTCATTCCTAATTTCTAATCCCTAATTCCTCATTCCTAATTTTTAATCCTCACCTTTCCACCTTTTATATATATGCCCTTCTCGGTCTTCATCTCAATGCCGCGGAGGTTATAGATTTGGTCGGGAACAATTGCTTTTGTCGATTCCTTTATGCTTTCTATTGAAGTGGCATTGCCAAGCGACACTTCAGCGGCATTCACTACGGTGCCTCCCTCATTGACAAGCATTGCCACAAGGTGAAGGTTGTTCTTGTCGCGGATGTCTATCTCCGACAAGTCGAGAGTGGTGCTGTATGTCTGTGGAACATTCTTGACAATTGGAGCCATTATGCTGCCATCAATGCCGGTCAATGCGCCCCAACATGCCCTTACTACATTCTCAAAAATATATCCCGGAATGATGGGCACTGCCTGTACAAACCAGTCAAACTCCTCGGGCAGTTCTTCCTCGCTGCCGCTGTAGGCATTTGAGATTGCCTCGTTCCACCAGTTGTCATCATCTTTGCCAACAGCCTGAATAGGGCTTTCCTTCAGATACAGCTCAAGATGATAGGGAGCATCCTCACGGTCATAGAGGAATGTTGTGGTCACATCCACGTCAATAGTTGTTCCCTCGTCGCTATGCCATCTTGCGTCGATGCCGACAGTGGCTTCCGAAGTGATGGCATTGATATAGTCGAAAGCCTCGTTGGTGGAGTAAACCATCTCGCCAGATTTCTCATAAAGATGATAGCCACGATAAGGGTCGATGGCTGGAAGAGCACGGTCGAAGCAGAAATTATTGAGATTGTTGTAATAGTACTTCCTCACCACTTCCTGATAGTCGGCGCATTCCCAATAGTCGTCGCTATTAGCACCAAGGATTATCGCCTTACCGCCGTAAAGTTCCTTCAGTTTGCGCTCGCCAATAATGTTAAGTGGCATCATGCCGAGTCCCGCCGACCTAAAGCTCTCCACGATGGTGTTTCTTGGTGCAGACTTCGGCACAGTGACAAGCATCAGCTTCATGCTCCTTGCGTCTGACGTATTTTCCACTCCATCCACCTTTGTAATATCTATGTCCATCGAATGGCAGCCATCAGTGTCGGGAGCGTCAATCTTGCCTACTATAGAGCTAAGTCCGAATGCCTTAAACTGATACTGGAACGTATAGGTGAATTCTTTTGCCTCGCCGCCGTCAATGCTCACGGTATAAGTCAATGACTGGATGTCCTTGGCACTGCGGTTCTTCACTGGCAGTATGTACTCAAAGTCCTTTTCGCCTGTCAGTTTCACGTATTCAGTCTTTTCATACAGAGCCACACTATTGTCCTCCACATTCCTTGCCTTTACGTGAGCCGTCACCGCAGCTGCACCGAATGTGTCGCCTAATGATGACCATTGCAGTTCCGGGCCTCCTTGTATGAACATACTCTTGTCAGCTGGTAAAGGCCATCCGTCAGGAGAGTCAGTCCATGTGTTCATGGCCGATGCCATTCCGTCGGTTGGTGTCACCTTATATCCGATGTAGGCACCTCCGAAGGGCACTATGAAGTCCTCTGGCAGTTTTGCTCTCACTCGCCATTTGCCCTGGGCATCGGCCTCGGTAGGCAGTTCTGTAGGAGTGAGCACAATGTCAAGGTTGTTGATGTCTTTACTCAGTTTGCGTGTCACAAAGAGTTTGATGTCTGTGAGTTGCGATATGTCGGAGGCATAGAACGCCACCTCGTCAATCACGCATCCCTCCATATCCTGAGGAATCATTGCAGCCACATTAACCTCGGCTGTAGAGAATGTACCCATAGACCATAGATAGCCTTCCGGCTGGTCGTTCCACCAGTAGTTTTCCTCTACCACATGCTTTTGTGCCATTGCAGAAGCCGCTATTGTCAGCATAACTGCAATCAATAAAAAGCTTTTCTTTTTCATATAATAATTATTTTTGTTATTTTCAAAAACGCTGCAAAGTTAATTGGAAAAAGGGAAACAGGAATGTCAAAACGGAAAAAAGTTACAAATTCACCGTTATTTTGAGCATTCTGTCTCGTCGGTGTTGTCGTCGTAAAGCAGACTGCGTGTTCCTGTGGTATAGCTATTGAGCACAAGGTTGTCATCCTTGTCAAAGGTATTTCCTTCGACGGCGTGTCGGGGTTGTCGCCGATGTCGTCGTCGTCACTGCACGATGTGAATCCTAACACACACATTGCTGCCATCAGCAGCATAGGGAACCATTTTTTCTTATTCATACGCTTCTTTTTATAAATTAAATGCCCACTCGAAGCCCCCTTGGGGAAGCTGGAGGGGGCTTTGAGCTTCGGTCTTCAAGCCTATACTATCTTCTAACCCTCACCGTCGCCTTTCCGTTTCGCCTCTCAATATAGAGCTGGCGTTTGTCGGCGGGTGCGGTGATGCGCTGTCCGTTGAGGTTGTAGTACTCCGATGGGCCGTCGTTGTCGGTTGAGATGGAAGTCACTGAGGTGCCGTTGCGCTTTACCACCAGCTTCAGCACTTCCTCCTTCTGCGTGTTGCCCTCGTAGCATATCATCGCCCTGAGCGACAGTGTGTCAACGTCGTTCTCAAACATATAGTGGCTCAGAATGTTGTCGAGGTCTATCACTATCTCCTTCTCCAAATAGACATGCTCCTCGGCAAACTTGCTGTCAGCAACAATCAGCGAGTCGATGTAGAACGAGTTGACAAGTTGACAAGTTGTTACTTTCGCTGTACATTGCTGACAGACTATCAACTTGTCAACTCGTCCTCTCGCCAACTGGTCATTTAGAACTCACTCTTCGACCTTTGGGTGAATTTGGAAGCGGAATTGAAGTCGATGAGTGCCTTTTGATTCGTCAGCTGTTCCTTAATATCCTCAAGTACAACGGGAACACGTGTAGCCTGCACGCCTGACAATTTCTTGGAGAAGCCTACTCCGGCACCCTTTATGTTGCCTTCCGCGTCCTTCATGGTCACCTTATACACCACTGTGATGTCATACTTCTCCTTGGTCAGTTCCTGGTTCTTTGGCTCTATGCTAAGTGCCAGACCCACCTTGGCGGGATAGGAAGTGATGGTCTTCGACCAGTCGTACTTGGTGTTTGTCAACTGCGTTGCAGCTCCCAGTCCGCTGTTGCCGTATTCCTGCAGGTTTACGGTAGCCAAGCTGAGGACATCGTCGCTCACCTCGATTTCCGCGGAATAGGTCATCTTGTCGCTGCCGCTTGTGTTGTTGTCGTCATCGTCTGAACACGAAGTTAAAGTCACTGTTAGGGCTGCCGCTACGACAAGCCACATCTTCATAACAATTGTTTTCATTCTTTTTTATTTTAAAATTAATAATCACGTATTTTGGCGCAAAGATACGTAAAAACTTCGAAAGAGGCTTGTCAAAACAGCAAAACATTTGTCAAAACGGAAAAAAGTGAGTTCTTAGGGCTGTTTTTACCGTTTTTTCTACCTTTTTTGCGATGTTTTCCCTTCTTTGGCTACTCGTTTTCCTCCGCCTTCGTCATTTTCTCGAAGAGATATTTCCTTGGGTTTATTCCCTTGAATTTCGTAAATTGGCGGTAGAAAGACGAGATGGAATTAAATCCGCTCTTGTTTGAAATGTCTATTATCGTCCGCTTGCTGTCCTTCGGCAAGGCATCAATAATACGGCACGCCTCTTCCACCCGATACTTGTTCACAAAGTCGTGGAACGACATGTTCAGGTTGCTGTTCAGATATTCGGAAAGATAGGTTTTGTTGGTGCCTATCTTTGTAGCCAGGTCCATGATAGTGAGTTTTGACATGAGGAAGAGCTTCTCTTGTTCCATTAACAGCGGAATGCGCGACTCTATGTATTTGTAGCGTTCTTGCTTCCGCATGTCGGCCTCTGTCTCCGTCAGTCCTGTCTCGTCGGTGTCGCCTTGCTCCGTTTCGAACTCTTCTTCCGCTGCCTCTTCGCCCATGGTGTCGTCGGCAGGACTGCCATTATTCAGGAATAACATTTTCAGCACCCTGTGCCTTTGGGCGAACTTAAACACTATAGTCCACAACACCATGCCTGAGATGTTGAAAATGACTTCGCTGAGCCACACGGCGTTTTGGAACATCAGTTCGTAGAGGACGAAAGAGCCGAAATAGGCATAGCACGACAGCATCACCCAAACGACATCCACATTCTCGGTGTAGGAATAGTTTTCATACAGCATTTTGCGGTATCTCACCGCAAACACAGTAACATAGACCAACGTTATGGCAGAAATGGCGAACGCCACACAGGAAGCGATTAGTTCAATCGCCTTGAAGGGCAAGAAAACGTAGATAAGGGCAAACGACGCGAGAAACGCCACCGAAGCCCATGTCTGCCGCATGGAAACTGCTCCCGGTCGAACCACTTCGAGGAAGAAGGCGGAAATCACGGGTATGTAAACCATGTCCAATATGCCGGAAATGTTGTTCAAGTGGGTGGAATATTTTATCGACGTGAAAGCGAACAGCACGTCTTTGGCATAGCAAACAGCAATAAGAAGCGATGAAAAATAGAGCAGCTTCAGCATATAGCTGCGTTTCTCGTATTTCCTGAGCAGGAAGCACGAAAAGACAAAGAATATGGTCACGCCACCGCGAGTGTAGTGTGCCAAGGCTTCCATTGATTGTATGTCGAGTGTCATAGAATGAGCTTTTTGAAGTGTTTTTATTATTAATGAGAACCTACCCGCTTTACTTTTTTGCCTGTTTACGGCTATCCGACATTAATGTCAAACCCATAAAGAAGGAAGAACGTCACCATTATTCTTGTGCAAAGGTAGTGTTTTTATTTCAAAAAAACGCCCAACAAAGCGAAAAAAAACTCTCATTACACCAAATTTGGCAAAAATATATGGGTGACCCCTTTTATTTATGATGATTTAAGTATATATGTTGACTGAACATATAAACACTGCAAATGTGTGTCTAAGAAAAACGTGAAAATCATCGAGATTGTGGCGGAATCTGCGTTTTTTTGATAGATTCCGCCATAATCTCAATATTTTTTTGTACCTTTGCCGCAGAAATAATCATTATCATTATGCTAATAGGAAGAAAGAAAGAACAACAGCGTCTTTGGGACGCATACGAATCGGAGTACTCTGAGTTTGTGGCAGTGTATGGCAGACGACGTGTCGGGAAAACATTCCTGATAAGGGAAACGTTTGACTACAAGTTCACTTTCCAGCATAGTGGACTTGCCAATTCAACCCGCAACAAACAGCTGAAAGCATGGTGCGATTCGCTGGCAGAATATGGAATGGACATCAAACGCACGCCAACAAATTGGATGGACGCATTCAGTATGCTGAAGGAACTCATTAATAAATCTGCTGAGAAAAAGAAAATTGTATTTATTGACGAGCTGCCGTGGATGGACACTCATGCGTCGGGACTCATACCCGCGCTTGAACATTTTTGGAACTCATGGGCGAGTGCCAGAAAAGACGTGTGCCTGATTATTTGCGGAAGTGCCACTTCGTGGATCATCAACAAGATAGTCAAGAACAAGGGTGGACTTCATAACCGTGTTGATTATAAAATTCCTCTTCGCCCTTTCACCCTTTCAGAATGTGAGCAATACATGAAGAGCAGAAAGGTAAGTATGTCGAGAAAACAACTGGTAGAAGGTTATATGATTATGGGAGGTGTGCCTTTCTATTGGAAAGCAATGCAAAAAGGGCTTAGTCTTGCACAAAATATCGACCAGAACTTTTTCAATCCAGGTGGCGAGCTATACGAAGAGTTTGATGCGCTTTATGCATCATTGTTCAAAAGACCTGAGGGATATATCAAGGTGGTGAAGCTCTTGTCGGGCAAGCGTTCCGGATTGACAAGGAACGAGCTTATAAAGAGCGGGAAGTTTGTTGACAACGGCAACTTCGGTCAGTTACTTATAGACCTTGAGAGTTGCGGGTTTATACGTTGTTACAATATTATTGGCAACGAAAAGAAAGATGCCGTTTACCAACTCATCGACCCTTTCACCATATTTTATTATGAATTCATGAGTGGAAATTCCCGTAAAGACCCGCAATTTTGGTCGCATAGTCTGAATAAACCTGTTTATAATACATGGTGCGGACTGAGTTTTGAGCGTGTGTGTATGCTTCATGTTGAGCAGATAAAGCAAGCACTCGGTATTTCGGGGATTATTTCAGGTGTATATTCGTGGCGTTCTGTAAATAGCAAGCCTGGTGTACAGATTGACATGCTCATTGATAGGGATGACGATGTTGTCAGTATATGCGAAATGAAATACACGTCAAACCCATGGGAGATGCAGGCATCTGACCTTGAAGACATATTGCGCAAGGAGGAGGTTTTCAAGAGGGAGTCGCGCACATCAAAGACCACTCATAAGGTTTTGGTAAGTGCAAATGGTGTGAAACGCAATGAGTATTCTGATGACATCCAAAAGATTGTGACATTGGACGACCTGTTTAAATGACTTAGTGAAAGATTTACTGGATTGTAAGGAAAATGTAGTGCGACAGTATGGTACTGAAATATGCGCTATGGCATTTGAAGGTTTGGATAATATCGCTTATCTTTGCAGAAATGCTTTAAACAATGACTGAATTATCGGTAAAATTATATGTTTGTTAGAGGCAACCCGCAAAAAATAGAAAAAGTTGCCAGTTAACCGTTAACAAGTTAACCTTTTTGGGTTCGGTACACAAATCAGATAATCGGGGTTGTCTTTTACCAGTTTAACCAATGTTTCCTGTAAAAACAGAAATGGGCACGATGTTTTACTCCACATATGCGAGATTCTTGTGTTAATACCTGTTAAAAGTTAACTTGTTACCGGTTAACTGGCGACTTTCCCCGTTTTCCCTCTCCCGCGACCAAAATATTGCTCCCACGCGTGGAATTTATTTTTTCCTCGCGTGGTAGCAAAACGCCACCCTGTCGCCACCCCTTCCTCTTATGGCCTTTGAGAGTGGAAGCAGTGTGTGGGGAGAAGACTCGAATGTTAATAATCGTGAAAAAGTTAACTTGTTACCGGTTAACTGGTAACTTTTTAAGATGACGAGTGGATTGCGGTATTGTCCGCCGCTAATCTCCGCTGTAGGGTCTTACTTCGTGTAAGACCGCAACCCGATTTGCGTCGATTGCCCGCCGCTAATCTCCGATGATTGCGTTATTGCCGCCTCTAATCTCCGATGTAGGGTCTTACCTCGTGTAAGACCGTACCCCGATTTGCGGTGGTTTTGTACACCGATTTGCGGTGGTTTTTCGGCGGGCGGTCTTACACGAGGTAAGACCCTACAACGGCGGGCGTTGTCGCGGATTGTCGCGGATATGCACCGCGATTTGTCGCCGCAAACCGGTTGTCGTTATCGTTGAACATCTCGTTTTCTTCCTTCGAATCTGCTTCCTCTCTCAAAGGCCTTTGAGGGTGACAAGCCAGAATTGAAGACATTGTCTCGAATTGACTTGTTCAGATTCTGTCTTTCTTTCAATCTACTATTTATAGTAAGATATAATTATTATATATATTATAACGCGTGCGCGCGCGATACCGAAGTTTTTTCTGCTTGCAACCTTTTG
>NZ_NPJG01000131.1 GCF_002251245.1 Prevotella sp. P5-92 | reverse complement strand
GGGAGGAAGACTATGTCCGCAAGGAACTGGCAAGAGTCAGGGCCACTCAGATGGAAGGCTCGTTCGGAACACAGAAAGAGCATTACGCCATGCGCAGGATCAAGGCCAGGAAGAAGAAAACAGAGATCCTGTACATCTTCTTCGGCATCCACACAGCGAACGCAGTCCACCTGGCGGGGCGTCTGGCTGGGCTGCAAGAGACCAAGGCGGCATAAGAGACATCTGAAACGGAATTAAGATGGAGTCCTCCGAAGAGAACTCCTAATCTGTTATCGGCAAAGGTAGCAAATACACGACTTTGGAGTGCCGTTATACCAGCAAAAAGCAATTAAAACTTGTCGCATGGAGCATCAAGATACCAAGCTGACCTCTATGCCTCCACGACTGAAAGAATTAAACGACAATCCCTATTTAAATCGAAGACAAAACCAAATTAAAGTCTAAAAACTTCTAGGGTACAGGGGACAGGTCACTGTCACGCAGGTATAGTCAAAAATACGATCCCAAATGTTTTAAAAATTGAGGAGGCGGGACACGGACCTTTCCCCTGTCCTGTACCAGCCTTTTTGTTTATTTCAGAAATAGACAACGGAGTAATCATAAGAAAAGGATATTTTCGGGTTCAACCCCCATGCTATTAACATACTTTTCTTTCATTCTTTCCTTAAGAACCGCTATACGCTGTCCTTTTGATTCCTTTGTGGCAACAAGCCTTCTCAAAGCTTCTTCTTTGGATATTATTGTATTCATATTAGTCCTTTCTTTATTAATCGCACCTGCAAAAATACATCTTTTATTTCAATCCACCAAACAAATCATCAAAAAACTGCATATTTCTATCATTAATCACTAATCATTCATCATTACCCATTCACCTTCCTCCATCCTAAATGCCACACCCTAAACACCGGCTCCCACAGAGCCTCCTCAGGATAACTGCCAACAAGTCTCATCACTCTTTTCAGCTTCCATAGTCCATGCTTAATCATTCCTCCATTCTTAAATTCCTTTCCCCTTTCATCATATTGCCCAAAATTTCCTCCCTTCATTATCTCCTCCAACAATTTCCTTCCTTCTTTTTCATTCGGCTCACAAATCATCCAAGGCACAAAATTATTTTCCTTTAATTCACGGTTAATTTGCGATAATTCGCGTTCATCAAAACAGTCCGCTTGCGGACCTCCGTATCCTCGCAGGACACTGACTGAAGTGAACCCCCAAAGTTGGACACAACACTTACTGTTCATATGCGAAGAAGAACATTAGAAGAAAAGTTAGAAGCTATTAGATTAGTAGAGGCGGGCAACTCTCCTCGTTCAGTGTCTGACCGTTTACACATTGGACACCATCAAATTTATGAGTGGTTATACATTTATAAAGAAAAAGGAGTCTCCGGACTTGAAAACAAGCGTATATGTAAGAAAAACCAGTATTCATTTGAAAAAAAATGCGAAATTATTCGTGAATATCAAGAATCTGAGCTAACTTTGCCTGAGATTAGTTCTAAGCATGGTATCTCGGCTAGTACCTTAGTCGGCTGGCTGTCCAAGTTCAACAAGGGTGGAAAGGATGCGCTTGCAAGTAAGCAACCATCGCCAAGAGAACAATCCAGGAGCATTATGAAAAGATTACCAAAGGAAGAGTGTGAGAAGGAAAACGAGAGGCTCCGCAGGGAGATCGAACGCCTCAGGGCGGAGAACCTGCTGCTAAAAAAAGTGAAAGCCTTAGTCGAGGAAAGAGAGTCCCGAAACAGAAGGATTGGGCGCGGGCCATTGACGAACTAAGGCGCGAGGAGCATGTGGATCTCAATCTCCTGTTGGAGTTGAAGAAGATGGCACGCAGCACTTTTTACTATCACATGAAAAATATTGGCAATGATGACAAATACAAGGATGTGAAGGACAAAATAGCAACAATATTCCACAAGCACAAAGGCCGGTACGG
>NZ_NPJG01000130.1 GCF_002251245.1 Prevotella sp. P5-92 | reverse complement strand
AGTTTTGCTTGTCTTCTTTTCGCAACACTAAGGTAAGTGAAAATTCTGACATGGCAAAATCCTGGGCAACTTTTTGTTGCTCAGGCACTTATAAATAATGTTAAACTATAGTGTTGCGGAATTAAGGTATTAAGTAAATAATTAAAAGCGCCGTAATCCCCGCCTTCCCCCGCCGTTGTAGGGTCTTACCTCGTGTAAGACCGCCCGCCTATCGCCGCCGAAAAACCACCGCAACTTAAAAAAGTCACCAGTTAACCGTTAACAAGTTAACTTTCGAGGAAAATTTTCAGGAAATAATCCTGCCCTTTACCCGTTATCATCGGCGTCACAGATAGTTCCATGCCGTGGTCTGTGGTCACCCAACACTCACGCACAGCCATGATACCTCGCTCAACCCATTTCTGCATCGGCTCGCGCGAGTGTTTAAAGATGTAGCCATGCTCGCGAAGCCAGTTGAAGAGTCGTTGCCGGCCGATGTCGATGCCGTTCTCATACAGTATCTTTGCCATCTCGCCCACCATGATGTTCTCTTCCGAACCTGTCACCTGTCTGCCGAGTTTCGCCATAGGCCGTTGCTCCTCTATCAGCCGGTCCTTCTCCTCCAGAGTGCGATGCATGATGTTGAGAGCCTTCGCCAGCAGCGTCATCTCGTCGTCCTCCTCCGCAACAGGGATGTAACCACCCGTCTTGCGAATCTGAGGCAGAACTTCTCCGAATATCCAATTCTGGAAATCCTTCGCTTCCTTCTTCTTGCTTTGGAAAATGCAACGATAGAGATTTGCCTCGCCTATGTATGTCATAGTTGTTGTTCGAGTAAATTCACCATGCTGATTCTTGCCCTTTGTGGTAACCTCCACGGAATGGAGGTTTCCAGAATCGAGCCTCATCTTAACTTGTGAAGGATTGGCAAGATCAAGAGCCTTGCACACATCCGCGAGACAGAACACCGTTTCTCCTTTCTCGTTCAGCGCAACTCTCAGTTGCCCAAACTTACTGTTACTGAAAATCTGTATTTCCATACTGTAATCGAAAAATTGATAAACATACATTTTTTTTTTTATTACGTTTCACATTTTGTTTTATGTGGTCAGTCAATAAGTTGCAACTTTCTTTGTCTGAATCACGTTGCAAAGGTAAGGCAAGAAACAGAATTAAACAAGTTGTTTTGCAACGTAACAGCCTGATAATCTGCACAATCGTATTGAATCGCAAAGAATCGTAAAGAATCGAAAAAGGCAGTCGTAAGAAATGGAAATAAAAAAAGGCCGCAACCCGTAAGTTGCAGCCTTTAACAAAAAAAATGACCAACGAGGCAAGAGTCAAATATTCCTCATTGCCCTGAATATCGTCTCGCCAAGCTCGCGCTTGTCTTTGTTCGCCCAAAGTTTGTGTTTCATGGAAAGCGTGTTTACATACTGTCTCATACCTGCGGCAAGACGCTTCACCCCCTCCTCGTCAGCACACATCAGTCCTGTAGCTACCAGTCCGCGTACAAACTCCGTGTTACCAGTGTCAGCCCTTACCGCACCGACCTCCTGTGCGACTCTCAACAGGATGGCGAGCGAGACAGGTTTTGAAGGGTCGATGCAGCCAATGCCTTTCCTCGTCTGACAGACAGAGTCGGCAGGTTTGCCGTTGCCGTCGGTCATGTTTGTGGTGAACATGCGCGAACGTACCTCTTGTGCAGGCTCATGCTCCTCTTGCCTGCCTATGACCTCATAGTCGGCGAAATCCTCGTCCTCTCCCAATATCCTTCGCAGTATTTCGGCTGCGTCTGCCGCCCCGGCGTCGATACTGATGTTCCTCCTGTAGTCGTTGTGTACCGCACCGTTTTCGTAATAGTTGTTGTCGATGATGTTCATACATTAATTATTTTCTTTCTTCATGCCAATGAGTTTTCCCACGTCAGCACTACCTTTCGCCTCCAGGGCAATGGTGTTGCGGTGGTCGGCGTGGGTCGCTCCGCTTTCGTAATAAGCGTCAGCGGTGACGTGCGTGACTTTGGGAGTGCTTTCCTCTCGCTCCTTCTCCCTTATCGTCTGTTTCAGCTCGTCGCGGTGGCTGTTCCAAGCGTGGTTCTTGCCTTCCAAAACCCAGTCAAGCCTGGTGAATAGCGTCCTGGCTATGCCTGACTGATAGCTCAGTATGGCTTCCTTGAGCAACTCGATGGAAATCTGTTCCTCCACAAGTGCCTTCCTCATTTTCTCCGTCAGTTCCTTCACCTGTTTCTCAAGGCTCACGGCCTTCGACTTCCAGTCCTCTATCATTCTGTCTCGCTCGGCTATCTTATGTTCCTTTTCCTCCAGCAGCCTGTTGTATTCCGCGGCAGTGCGCCGTGGAGCGGCATTGGCGTAGGAGTCACATTCAGTTTTCGGGAAGAGGATTTTGAACAGTGGCTGCAACGTGTAGTCCTGCTCAACGTTGTCTATGGCATCGAGAATCCTTTTGCCAAGCCCGCACAGTTTTACCCAGCTGTTCTGTGTCATATTGTTCCTCAGCGGCTTGCGGCAATAGTCTATCAGCTCCCTTGCCGCCCATGCCGTATCCTTCATGTGACCGCCTGCGAACTGCCCAACTACGGCATTCAGGTGATGGTATCCCGAACCGACCACCTTGCCCAGCAGTATGCTGTAGCAGCCACCGAAAAAACTCCAGTTGTTTTCGTATAGTAACAACATTTTCTCCATCACATAATCACGTTCGCACTGTTTCATTATCATGACGATGCCCATGAGCATCGACAGCATGGTCATTCGCGTCCAATTATAGTCCTTTACCCCGTTGACCAGCTCGAATTTCGTCCTTTCGTACAGGTCGTGCCAGTCTATGGATTCACTTGTGAGACAATAGCTCCTCATCAGGCAGAGGAACAATCTGTCGCGTTGGTCGTCCTTCGTAGAGTATTTTGCAAACGTCTCAACAAGCTCCAGCAAGTCGTGCCCCTCAAGGAGTTCCGACACACTTGACGGATGGCGAAATATCCAAGTCCTAAAGAATCTCAGGAGGTTTTCGTCGCCCTCGTGCATCCTTTCATCGGGATGAAACAGATACTCCTCGATATATGGCACGAGGGCTCTACAGACTATGCCATACCCATTATATATCTTGACACGGTCAACCTTATCCAACATGTCCCAGTAGTCCAAGGAGCCGCCCCCTCCGTACTCGTTTGACTCAAGCACATAATCTATTTCAGAGACAATGTTGTCGTTTGTATATTTTACCCAATTTGTCATTGCGAATTGTCTTTTTATGTTTTCAGTAGGCAAGCATACATGCAAAGCGATTTCTGCTATTGCCAAACTCACCAAGGCAATTCTGCCCAGATGTAGCTTTCATTTTGCAAAATTACTCTTTTTCCTTAAAACCACAAAATTTCCGCCGATTTTTTTGTTTGCCATCGCCCGAAATGTCGGAAGGACAAAAAATCCCGTAGGTTTTATGCCACCTGCGGGACGAGAATTAAAATATGTCTGAATGTGTTCCTGTATCAATGAAAAGGAGCGTCATCGTATCGTTTTCCTGAATCCAAACAAGAAGCCAGTCGGATTCAATGTGACACTCCCATTTACCTACATATCTTCCAGAAAGTATATGAGGTCGGTATCTTGGAGGCAGCTCTCCTTTACTTTCAAGAATTGCGATTACCTCCTTCAGCTTAGTCATATCGTACCCTCGGCGCTTACAAAGTTTATAAGACTTTTTGAATGTGCCAGAGTATTTGATCCTGTATTTCATTGTTCCAGTTGCTCAAACAGGTCGTCAACACTTTTTGCCTCATACACTCTTCCTGCCTTGATGTCATCAAGGGCTCGATCTATTCCACTTTTTCGTGGTCTTTTAAGCTTCCACCCCATCTTTTTTGACAATGTCCTGAGGAAGGAGAGGTCGGACAGAGGAATGCTTATACTAACATTTTCAATATTTGCCGTTGTCTGCATAATTGTTTTCCCTTTCTTTATTTCATTTTTGCCACAAAAGTACAAAGAAAGATTGACACCGCCAAATTTTCGCCGAGTTTTTTCAGCCATCGCCCGAAATGTCGAACAAAACAATCCCGCAGGGCGTTGGCCTTGCGGGACGAGAATATCAATTAATGAACTGTAATAAGAAAAATGCGCTTAATTAACAATTATTAGCACTTAATACTGAATCGTTGCCTCTGATGGGGGCTTCTCGCCCCCAAACCCCTCGGTGTTTTCAGGTATTAGATTATCTATCCTAATTTACTTCGGGGATATACAGGAGTCATTTCTTTGAAGAAACATAACCATCGATATATGGTTTTTCCTGAGTGACAACGGCAAAAGCCTGTCGGATGAGCTTGTTTGCTACTGCAATGACGGCGACTTTCCCGGGCTTGCCTTTAGACCGCAAACGTTCATAACAGGCCTTACATTCAGTGTTATATTGTATGGAAGAGAACGCTGCCACGTAGAGCTGACTTCTTAAATAAGAGTCTCCGTTGCGGTTGATGTGACCTTTGACATGGACTGAAGTGCCGGACTGCTGATATGTTGGTGACAATCCCAGATAACGTGTGAGTTGCTTGGCATTGTCAAAGTATGTGAAGCCGCCAGTGGCCATGATGAGTGCAGCTGCAAGAGTGACGCCAATC
>NZ_NPJG01000013.1 GCF_002251245.1 Prevotella sp. P5-92 | reverse complement strand
TCACAGAAGGTTTTGTCAACAAGCTAAAGGTCGTCAAGAGAGTCATGTATGGCAGAGCGGGTATCAATCTGTTGAAGAATAAACTCATACTTGAACATGTGCTCTTCAACTAAATTGCAGAAGAACCTAAAAGGTTTGTCTTTTCCTGTAAAAGGTTGACTCTCTCAGAGCAGGGTTTAACTTAAAATATGTTTACGAAACTAACTCGCTCTAAATTGGACTTTGATTGAAAATCAAGAAGTTGGTCGTTTGCCTATATTATATAGGTAACAATGTGGAAACGAGCGGACTTCTGCTCGTTTCTGTATTTTGCAATATGCAAAGAACGCCTCAATTCGGGGACAAAGATACGATATTTTTCTAAATATCCCATGACTATCTAGGAGAAATTTATGGAATTTAGAACTTTTGCGTAAAATTCTCTACCCGATAAGCTGGTTTCTTAGAAAATATTTGGAGAAGGCGAATTAAAGCCACATTTTTGTAGCTATAAATCCCACCACTCCTCTCAACGATGTGTACTAAGATGAGGCTTTACTTTTTATTTGGATATATGAGCTACGACAAACAACTGATATATATTGCACAATTAGTCTTACTACAAAATAGGAGATTGATAATTGAAGATGTTGCACGCAGCGAGTCACAGCAAAATCTTTTATTGATTGAATGTCAGTATGTTAAGTTCTTTAAAGAATGTGACTGCTAACGATTTAGAAACGAGCTATATTCTTTTTCTTTCACAACTTTGCAATATACAAAGAACGCTTTGATTTCGAGTGCAAAGTTAAATCTAATTTCTGAAAAACAACATTTTATGCTGTGATTTTACAAAATATTAAGATTAGTCTTTGCAAAGGTAAAAGAGTAGTTACCAACAGTAATTTTCATGTAACGTCATTTTAAGAGTATGGCAAAAAGAACATATTCATAAACGCATATATGTATCTTGCCATATTGGGAAATCAATTGCTTAGTTCCATTTTTGCAGATTATATTTATATTTTGTCTAAATTATGACGGAATACAGCAGATATTCAAGGGATTTGGATGGATTATCACGATAAAATATTATTTTTGTAGCGTAAAAACGATAAAAACATGAAGTTAAATCGCATAAGAGCAGTCTTAGAGGACAAAGGGATAAGCCAAACATGGCTTGCAAAGAAGTTAGGAAGGAGTTTCAGTATGGTCAATGCTTACGTATGCAACCGTTCTCAACCCAACCTTACCACACTTCTTGAAATTGCACAGTTCTTGTCTGTGGATATGAAAGAACTTATCACGGACAAAAAGGAACGCAATGATTGAAGAGATTATGAGAGACAAAATAATATCATAGCATCATTTTGTGGATAAACTAAAATATAATATTTGCAAAATAAATTGAACTTTTCTCATAAGAAAAGAAATATACTATAAGAGTTCATATCTCTCTACATGTTAAATTATTAATTGCTGATAACTATGAGACTGAAGCCAAAACTCCTCAATGCAATAATATTAGGATTGACAATGTTCCTTTCAATGCAAACAGCTTTTGCTGCTTGCAAACAGTCATTTGCCGCTCAACAAAAGAAGGTAGCGACCATTAGCAAAAAGAGAGTTGTCAAGAGCAAGAAGAGAACCTATCGCAAGGCTTCGGCGCGTAAATATTCGCATAGGGAACTGAACGCCATTATGCGGATACTTGAGCGGAAGTTCCTGTCGGAAGACAAGACCCCGGCCTTGCGAAATGTTGTTGGATTTGGAATGGGATCCAACTCCATTGATGTTGCGCTCCGTTGGAACACGAAGGAGAAGCAGCTGGAGTTTCGTAGGCAGATTTACAACTCGCCCGCCATCAGGTTTGAGGGCAAGTTGGACCCTATCATCGACAACAGGGAAGGCGTGAGCACCTACCAAGGCATCTCCCTCAAGGCGGAGAAGCCTTCCTATCCATTGAGCACCACGGAAATCAGATTCACGATTACCAACCATAGTGGCGAGGAATTTGTGTATGGCGAAGCATATAGCATCACAGCCCAAGGAGCGGATGGCAATTGGTTTGTTGTGCCCACCGATTGCTCGTTCACGGCCATCGGTCATGTTTTAAGCGATGGTCAAAGCGGCACCATCACGGCCCATCTTTTTCCCGATATTCTGCCAAACAAGCCAGGCGTCTATCGCTTCTTCTACGAAGATAACATAGATGGCAATAAGGTGCTGCTTATGGCAACCTTTGAGTTGAGAGAAACAAAATCGGAGAATTGCCGTTTTTATGGTGTAACTTTGTGAGGTAAATTAAGAAATAACAATGAAAATAACGATAATCAATAAAATCCTATTATGTTTTATCTGTAGCATTGTTCCTTACATATCAATTAAGGGACAATGCTTAGATTCACTAAAAAGTGTGTGCTTACCTGATAGTATAGCGGAACAAATAGAAAATAACTATGAAGATAAATACCTAAAATCCGCAACTATCATCCAATACACGATTAAGGGTAGATTTATGAGTCGTTAGTAGCAGCTTTCAGTAAAAAGCAACAGCACAACATCAATATGTAGCCACCATCCCCTTACCCCACGATGCGACTTGAGGTAATACGCAGATTCTAACCGGAAAGAAAGGATTCTTATCCGAATTCTGTTTTGAAGGGTTTTGCATAAGCGCGGTTTTCAGTATAGATATTCAGCACGTATTGCCTTGCAGTCATGATCCACTTGGCAGGTACGGAGATGAATCTGAAGACAAAAGCCTTTATGCGACTCGTTTCCTTGAGCCCGAAAGCCTTGGTGTCAAGCCTGCTCATGATGGTCTTGTAGAAATTGTGTATCAATGCAGTAAGCAGAAGAAAGACAGTATTCTCCGCCATGAATGACTTGGGGAGCCTGCTCCAACCGAATCCGTTGTTCATGTCGTCAAAGATACGTTCCTTGCCGCCACGCAGATTGTAGAATTCAACAATGTCCCTTGTCGATGACTTGTAATCGTTGGTCAGAATACAACGGTAAGTGT
>NZ_NPJG01000129.1 GCF_002251245.1 Prevotella sp. P5-92 | reverse complement strand
ATGTGGAAGTGTGTCCCGAATGCGGAGAAATCAAGATAAGCTACAACAGTTGCCGAGACCGTCATTGCCCCAAGTGTCAGAACAAGGAGCGTGAGCAGTGGATTTCTTTCCGCAGGGAGGAGATTATCCCCGCGAAGTACTTCCATGTGGTATTCACGGTGCCGGATTGCCTGCATCCTATAGCCATTAACCATCAGGCTGCCTTCTACGATTGCATGTTCAAGGCCGCATGGGCCACCATCTCCGCCTTTGCAGGCGATAAGAGACTGCGTACCGGTATGACCGCCATTCTTCATACGTGGGGTTCCAATCTGTTCTACCATCCGCACATTCACTGCATTGTGCCGGGTGGCGGGATGGACAAACTCGGTATGTGGCATCATCTCAATGGTTGTGAAAAGAGTGACTTCCTTTTTCCCGTGCATGGCATGAGCGACAAATTCCGTGGAAGATTCATGGCTCTGCTCACAAGGAGGCTGAAGGAAGATGGTTTCGTCATGGCTAATTACATACGAAAACAGTGCTTTGACAAGGATTGGGTCGTTTACTCCCGTCCTCCCGCAAAGGGAGTGAATCAGGTATTGGAGTATATTGCCAGATATGCATATCGTGTGGCGATAACCAATTCCAGGATTCTTGACGTGACAGACAATAGCATCTCATACGACTACAAGGACTACAGGAAAGGCGGCAAGCATGGAGTAATGACCATGGAGATTGGCAAGTTTCTCGGTTTGTTGTCACTGCATGTGCTACCCGACAGGTTTGTGAGGATACGCCACTACGGCATACTCTCACCTTGCAACAGGGATGCACTGCGCAACATACAGAAGCAGCTCGATGTGCCGCCCGTGCCGAAAGAAAGGACAAATAAGTCATATCTTGAGATCTGTCAGGAGAATGGTTGGGAGATTGGAGTATGCAAGGAATGCCATTGCCAGCGTATCATCATAAGGATTATAAATCCAGCCCCGAGAGCCCCGCCATTCTTTGTGAAGCGTATAGGTAACTAAGCAGGTAGTCCGCGAAGTGCTTTTCTTCGTGGACAGCCTCTTTGTGCCCTAACGCGTCGTAAAACACTTTATATTGTATCATTTGTGGCATGATTTGAGATTGTGACATCTCTGTTTGTATATATTCTAAGAGGTACAAGTCCGTTTTTCTCATCCGTAAGTTGCCACTTGCCTTTTGGAAACCATGCAAAAACCAACATCTTTCCCCATAATATTCTGATTACATTTGCGGCGGACGTACAACGGTCGGTGCTTCATATCGCCTTCCAGGCGAGACGAAGCCTATCTTGTTATGTTATACTGCGAAAGGGCTCCTTTGCCGTAAAGTTGTTCGAACCAAATTATGTATTCATTAATTGCATCTAGTAAGGGTTGTTTGAACGTCAAAGGGGTATTTACATAAGCTTGTGCTTGCTGACTTAAGAAAAGAGAATTTGTCATTTCTATATTAGAATCAGACAAATCGTTTGCTAGTGCTCTGTTCTTGAAGATATCAGAGACTTGCAGTGCATTTGCAACATTGTTTGCTAAGCAGCTCAACTCAGATGCATACTTACATGCGGTATCAACGAGTTTGGTTGAAGGGGTGATATCTTTGAATTGATGGTAATCAACAACAAGCATATTCCCTTCATGAGAAATATACTCCGCATAGGTATCTATTTCATCTATCATAGCAAAGAGTCTATCCACATTGTACGCATTACGTGATTTGATGATAATACGGTTATGAGACATGAGTATCCTTTGGTAGTCGTTTCCGAATTCTCTTGGATCGTTTTCATGATAACATTCCGGCAAAAAATTACTTTTCCATATGATCAATGATGTAGTGGTATCTGTCTTCTGTGGAAATTATATTTCCATCGTCATCAACAACACAAATACCTCCGTTTTTAATAGCGGTCTTCCACATGGTAGCTTTAGGCCACTTATTGTTCTGATCCATCAAATATGGAACTGCCAAAAAACCTTCCTTGAATACACGTTCGAAACCTTCTGGAGTATAGAGGTTTGGAATATGCTTCTCCAACAATCGAATAGCTTCACGTGCATCATACAATAGCGCCTCATATCGATATCGCACATCTGCATCATGAGCCATATCAGGAATCACACCAATCTTACGGGCAAAGCGATATGAGTGAAGAGCATTTAATGTAATCTTGATACTATCTTTGATAATAGGAGGCGTTGCAAGACGGACAGCCTCTGAGTAGTTCACTACATGAATAATCTCAGGACTATTCTCGTTGTCTGGCTCCAAGTCGTCCATCATACAAGTAACAGCTGCCAACTGAATCTTTGCATACTCTAAATCAGGAGCAAAGTAATCCAAACCGCCTCGTGTCTGAAGGCTCACCTTGAAGTTATCATCTTCTAATTCACGTACCAGTTTTATCATCGCTCTACCCTTTGCCAAATCCTGTACTCCCAATGTATATTTAGGTGTATTAAGCATATTCTGAAGCACCATGTGTCTTGCTCCCATCTTTTTAATTGCCTTGGCTGCCAAGAATCCGGATACAATGTAAGTTATATCATCACCTCCACGGAATGCAAAATGATGAGGAACGTTAGGTTCTACCGGTTTTCCTGTTGTAACGATATACCGAACAGCTTCAAAATGTTCACGTAAGTTTTCAAGTAGCGTATTATTTCCTCTACCATCCAACTCATCAAACCACCAGAAACTCAAAGCATGCCAACTAATATTAAGTGAACGCTCATGAATGCGAGCCAATTTTGGAACATCCTTAGTCCCTGAATAGGTACGCACAAGCATAGGTTTTGCTGCTTCACGAATCTGCTCATACTCCATTTCCGAGTTAACAGGTACACCGCCACCATTTGACTTTCCTTCCCAATCCTCGCCAAAGTTCGATTGAGTCAACTGACTGCTTCCGATAGACAGTACATCCAGTAGTTTTGAATTTGCCAAATCATTACACCAAGAATTATACTCCTTCAAAGCCTCCAAACGGTTCTCGTTGTATGGACCAGAATGAGTACGGATGATAGGCAAAGTATGCTTTTCACGAGCGTAACACAAACGAGCAATATAAGAATCTTTTTTTGTACCACACTCATTATATCCAAAGTGATCCTGAGCAGGTTCTAGCTTCCAGCGCTCACTTTCAACTAGTTCTTTGGCAAAATCCCAACGCATATTATCGTAAGGATTATCATTTACTAACGACTTCGGAAGTATATGTTCAGGTACTCCATACATTCGCAATGAAACAACAGGTGGCTCGTTGCCAGGGAATACCAATATTTTGCCTTCGGTCTTCTGAGTGACCAAATCACAAGCATCAGGCAGACCGGCAAAACTCATTTCTTTGATAGGACCACCTTGCTCAACGAGCATCTTGTCTGCGCTTAATTGCTCATACATAGTCATAAAATAATCACAGCCATCCTGAGGATCCATTCTGTAACTGAAACTGATGCGATTGATTTTATTGCTCAGAATCCAATTCTTAAACAGACTATAATTATTTAATTTCTTCAGTTTCTCAACAGCCTCGCCAATCTCATCCTTAGCTACAACAACTTTATAGCCACAGTCACGAAGCAAATTGGCCATCGTGTAAATGCCCATAGTGTGAACATCAACTTTTGTTTTGATGAAACCAAAGACATCGTTGGAATGTGCTTTATTCTCCATTTGCAATAAAATTCAAAATTTCTTCTTTTGTTTTACCCTCTAAACCGAGGTTCTTAAGTGAACGTCCATTTGTATGTAAGTCCATATCCAAAAGTGCTTCTATTGTGTTTACCATTGATTCCAACAAAGGAACCTGAAGACCAGCAGCCTTACCTAATTCCATAATGGGGAGTACTCCTGTTGGTATATCCTCCGTCAACTGACGAGTAAAGATTGATCCTGGAGCCTTGATGTCATGATAGGCAGGATTGTTCTTCATTCGCTCACAAAGGGTTTCTCCCTCAGTGTCCTTATACGCAAACTTGATCCACTCTTTCACACTCAAAAGGTCTATACCGTATGCCTTTCCAACTGCTATACGTTCTGCATCAAACTTCTCAATGAAACGAGCTACTTGATCTGTCATGTCTCGATAGAACCAGAACTGATCTTGACGCTCAATGGTAGCCGCATTGAAGAGACAAACACATGGATGAAACATTGCGCCTATATTTTCCAAGCTTGTATGAAGTACATTATCAGTCTTCACAAAAGAAGGATATATCGGGTTGATTTTCTCCAAGATATAATTGGTATCAGATGCAGGCAAACCGGCAAGGAACACTTCATCTTTAACTCCAATTACATTTACTGTTCCATTCTCGACGATACGGCAAGCATATACCAAAGTCTGAGCCTCTCCAAGGTAGTAGCGGCAAGTTACACCATTATCTTTCAATGTCTGCTTGAACACCAACGCGCCACATGTACGACCTGGATTCAATATTATAACTATACCATCTGTAACGTAAGGAGCAATACTCTTGGCAACAGCTCTATGCGCATTTGCAACAGTAGTAACCATTACTATTTCAGCCCCTGCCACAGCTTCCTCAATATCTGTCGTTATGGTAGAAATCTTGCCAAAACCGCTCAATTTACCTTCAAGAGTAATGCCACCCTTCTCATTTAGTTCAGAGATTCGCTTTTCATCAATGTCATACAAAGACACCTCATATCCCTGCATTGCGAGATAGCCTGATATTGACTGACCACCATTCCCTGCACCAATAACTGCAATTTTCATATTTATTAAGCCAACAAATTATGCATCATTATATCTTCGCCCTTGTCTGATACCACCTTAATGTGAGAATCAACGTAGTTCAGCTTCTCTTGAAGAGCATCTGCAGTTTCTGCAGTAATTAAATAACCGGCAGGACGATCGCCACTTGTTTCTGCATGACTAATCTCCATACCCTTTGTCTTATATTCAAAGTATGAGTCAATAATACCTTGCTGCTTAAGTTCTTCGAGACCTTCAATATGATCAAATACCCCTGGGTTGCAATACAAATAAACCATCTTGCAGAAGCTGACTAACTTTGAAGGACTAACAGAAGGTTTTCCTCCTAATACGAGGTCAACATACTTAGACATTATGTTGACACCTGAAAGGACACGAATGAGATTGTATTTAGAACCTCCGCCCATACGAGCACTAAACTCTATAACATTGACATCAGTGCCATTAGCTATCATCTGAATAAATAGAGGGCAATCCTTCAAACCAAATGCTTTTGCGACCTGATTGCCGATGACCTTTAATAATTCTTCCTGTTCCTCATTAATGGCTGGATAGTCGCTACAAAGTATAGTGAAAGATTTGCTATTCTTAATTTTTAGAGATGTCGTAGCACAAAGGAGTTTTGCTTCGCATCCCTCGACATAATAGTCAACCGATATTTCGTTTCCTGTCTTGAACTCCTCAACAATAGCTTTCTTAGTACGGCTTAATTTAATTGCTTCTTCAAGATATTTAGTAATATCAACAATGTCATCAATGCGCTTCACTCCTTTTGAAGAATTGCAGTCAACAGGCTTTACTACAAGTGGAAGAGAAAAATCCTTTACAGCATCTAAATCAACCTTATCGAGGATGACAAACTTTGCTGTTGGAATATTATTGGCAAACAGCACATTCTTCATATACGACTTGTTTGTAACATTCAAACCCGTCTGATATGACAAGTAACAAGGCAAGTTAAGTTGCTCTGATACATTTGCTACAGTAAGTAACGCCTGATCGGTGCATGCTGTTGTAATAAGGTCAACCTTTTGATCTATTGCGATCTCTTTTACTCTTTCAACATCCAGTGTGCTTGCAACAATATGCTTATCTGCATAAGGACGAGCCGGTGGGTTTTCAAAGTAATCAACTAATATGGTTTCATGACCTCTTGCTTTAAATTCGTTGATTAATGCAATTTGATCTGCACCTCCTGCCAAAACTAAAATTTTCATATTTATCTACTATTGAATAAATAATAAAAGTATTTTTTATTTCTTTATTATATTAATGATATGTTCTATTTCTTCTTCGGACAGTGCATGATGCATAGGAAGACAAATGACACTGTCGGCCATTCTGTGGGCATTGGGCAGATTCTCAGGTCTTGCACTCTCCAATCCTCTGTAGGTAGAGAACTCAGAGATAAGAGGATAGAAATACCTGCGGCCTAGCACGTTTGCTTCCTTCATCTTGAAGTAAAGCTCATCGCGTGTCATTCCGTATTTCTCGGCATCAACAAATATGGGGAAATAGCTGTAGTTGTGTTTTACACCGGGTATATCGTCGAAGAAGGTGATTCCATCAACTTCTCGTAATGCCTCACGGTATTTGATGGCAACTTGATGGCGTGCCTCGATGGCTGCATCCACCTGTTTGAGATTAAGCAATCCGTAGGCGGAACGCATTTCGTCCATCTTGGAGTTAATGCCAGGACCTACAACGGTCACCTCTCCTGCAAATCCGAAGTTTTTCAGATAGTCTATACGTTTCTTAGTAGTCTCATCATGCATCACCATGGCTCCGCCCTCAATGGTGTTATAAACCTTGGTGGCATGGAACGAAAGTGTTGACATGTCACCACAATTGAGTATGCTCTCTCCATTGACCTTTACTCCGAAAGCATGGGCGGCATCGTAGATTACCTTCAAGCCATACTTGTCAGCAATTTCCTGAATGCGCTTGGTGTCACAAGGTTTGCCATATACGTGTACAGGCATGATGGCTGTAGTCTTTGGGGTAATCGCAGCCTCTATAAGGTCGGGATTGATGTTGCCCGTTGCTGGGTCTATATCCACGAATACTGGTTTGCAACCGTTCCACCATATAGAGTGTGTTGTTGCAACGAAAGAGTAAGGCGTGGTGATCACTTCACCTGTGATTCTCAATGCCTGAAGAGCCGTGAGAAGAGGGAGCGTACCATTGGTGAATAGACTCACGTATGGCACACCAAGATACTCTGCCAATGCAGCCTCCAGCTGTTTGTGGTAACTGCCGTTGTTTGTTATCCACTTGCTATCCCAAATCTTCTTCAGTTCCTCATGGAAGTCATCGAGATTGGGGAGCAACGGGGATGTAACTGTGATAAGTTTATTATCCATATCTTTATTTTATTAATGTTTGTATTCGTAAAAAACGAGGTTTCTTATCGTACCATCTGAAGAATGGTTTCTCAATAAGTTTAATTCTTATTATATCTATTATTGTGCAAACAATGAAGATGATAACTACAGAAGAAAGAATGTATAATACCAATTGGAATGGATGGAGGTTATAATGTCCAACACAATCCACGGTATCTTTCCAAAGCCACTGACGCATCGCATCTGAATTTGCATGTATGAGTAACACTCCAAATGTTGATGCACCGATTGTATTTATCAATTTGCTGTATGAGACATTCATGCTCTTAAACCAAAGGAAGGACGATATTGCCACAAGGACTGCAAAGAATTTGTTTGAATCGCTGACAAAAAATGTTACTTTATTAGGGGCTACATGATATGACATGACAATCACACTAAGTAAGGCCAGAGCTATGCTAATCAGAGTTGCAACAGGCCATATCTTCTTATTACTCATTGATGGATGAGGATAAAGTCTTATATATGATGCGATAAGATATATCACTCCAAACCATGTCACATAATTTAAGGCAACATTGAATTTTGGAGTACTTCCAAGGATGGTATACATGCAGATTAACAAACAGAGAAGCACCTCATGCTGTCGTTTAGTCATATTCCTGATGAGTATATTCCAAAATGGAATCGTTAGCCAAAAACCTATGAAGCAACTGGTAAAGTTGCTGTTGAAGCCCCAAACGGGAGAGAGTAGCTCGACTATTCTCACGGGGTTCATTGTCTCGTAACCTGCAAACAGGAATATAGCGAAAATCGTTATTTTGTAGATATATATCCAGAGCATCAACTTAATGAATTTACGTAGCGAGATGCTACTTGTACACATGAAGTAGCCTGTAATCAGCAGAAAGCAGTTGATACCGGTTTTACCCCACATACCTATTGCCCATAGTATGAGCGTATTGACACTGGTGGGATTTCCTGACATTGGGCCTTCTGGGGAGACAAGTTCTGAATTGACCACACAATGGTGGGCAACAATAAGCATCATACAGATGATGCGATACAATTCCAAATTGGAGAAGCGTTCTTTACCCCCCCCCCCTACAATTGGTTTCTGAAGTTTGACATTACTCATATCACTTTACCTGATACATATTCTCGTAATACTTCTGATAAACGCCGCTCGTCACGTTGTCGAGCCACTCCTGATTCTCAAGATACCACTTCACGGTCTTCTCTATGCCCTCCTCAAACTGCAGACTTGGCTCCCAACCGAGTTCTCTCTGCAACTTTGTTGAGTCGATGGCATAGCGGGCATCGTGTCCAAGGCGGTCGGTGACGTAGGTGATGAGGTCGAGGTCTTCGCCTTCCTTGCGTCCGAGCAGACGATCGACGGTGTTAATCACAACCTTGATGATGTCGATGTTCTTCCACTCGTTGTATCCTCCTATATTGTATGTCTCAGCCACCTTGCCCTCATGGAAGATGATGTCGATGGCACGGGCGTGGTCTTCGACGAAGAGCCAGTCGCGCACGTTCTCGCCCTTGCCATATACCGGCAGTGGTTTGCGGTTGCGGATATTGTTGATAAACAACGGGATGAGCTTCTCGGGGAACTGATACGGACCGTAGTTGTTCGAGCAGTTTGTTACGATAGTCGGCATTCCGTATGTGTCGTGGAAGGCGCGAACGAAATGGTCTGAGCCAGCCTTCGATGCCGAATATGGAGAATGAGGATTATACTTTGTTGTCTCCAGGAAGAAGTCCTCACCGTAAGCCTCGTGATGCTGTGATGAAGAAGCCTTGGTGGTGAAGGGAGGTTCGATACCCTCGGGATGAGTCATCGACAGTGCTCCATACACCTCGTCGGTAGAGATATGATAGAAGCGCTTGCCCTCATATTTCTCGGGCAGCGACTCCCAATAGAGCTTTGCTGCCTGCAGCAGAGAGAGTGTACCCATCACGTTGGTGCGTGCGAAGGTGAAGGGATCCTTGATACTTCTGTCCACATGGCTCTCGGCAGCGAGATGGATAATACCGTCAATCTGCTCGTCCTGCATCAGCTGATAGAAAGCGTCGAAGTCGCAGATGTCCATCTTGACAAACTTATAATTTGGTTTGTCCTCGATGTCCTTGAGGTTGGCAAGATTGCCCGCGTATGTCAACTTGTCCAAGTTGATGATGTTATACTCTGGGTATTTGTTCACGAAGAGGCGAACCACATGCGAGCCGATAAAGCCTGCGCCGCCAGTAATAACTATATTTCTTTTCATATTCATTATTAATTATCACGAATTGTCGAATTTGAGAATTATTCGCTAATTCGGGACTGATTAAAGATTTGCTTGACCTGTTCTTTCAACTTCTTCCACAACCTGAAGCAGATACTGTCCGTACTGGTTCTTAAGCATCGGCTTGGCAAGCTCACGCATCTTGTCGGCTGTAATCCAGCCTTTGCGGAAGGCAATACCTTCAAGACAAGCAACTTTCAAACCCTGACGTTTCTCTAACACCTCTATGTATGTAGATGCCTCAGAGAGTGAATCATGCGTTCCAGTGTCAAGCCATGCGAAGCCACGGCCTAAGGTCTGTACCTTCAGCTCTCCATCTTCAAGGAATCGCTGATTAACAGTAGTTATCTCGTATTCACCTCTTGTTGATGGCTTGATATTCTTTGCTACCTCAACCACCTTGTTAGGATAGAAATACAATCCGACTACGGCATAATTGCTCTTTGGCTTCGAGGGTTTCTCTTCTATACTAAGGCAGTTGCCTTCCTTGTCAAACTCAGCCACGCCATAGCGTTCTGGATCGTTGACCCAATAGCCGAAAACTGTCGCTTTCTTGTCTTCCTCTGCAGTATTAACAGCCTCAACAAGCATGTTGGTAAGACCTGCACCATGGAAGATGTTATCACCAAGGACAAGGCACGCAGCATCGTCGCCAATAAAATCGGCTCCAATAGTGAATGCCTGTGCGAGTCCATCGGGCGATGGCTGCTCGGCATACTCGAACCTCACCCCGAAGTCGCTACCATCTCCAAGCAGTCGCTTGAAGCCTGGCAAATCGAATGGAGTACTGATTATCAATATCTCACGGATGCCGGCAAGCATCAATACGGAGATAGGATAATAAATCATCGGTTTGTCAAAAATGGGTATCAGCTGCTTGCTGATGCCCTTGGTGATGGGGTACAATCTGGTACCGCTGCCACCGGCTAATACTATACCTTTCATAAACTTCAATCCTTTCGTTTATGCATTATCGGCTGCATTCGGCATAACTCAAACAAGTTTGGTTCTGCTCTCATTGGCACGATAATTCATTTTGGTTATTTGTATAATTTGTCGTTTATATCAAAGTCAAGCACAGCATCTTTAAGACATGCATGCTTCAAATCTTTCTCGCTGAGTATCGCTTTCTCCATAGGTATGCGCCAGTCAATGCCAAGTGATTCATCTTTGATATTTATGCCACCATCGGCCTCTGGGTGATAGAATTCGTCGCATTTGTATTGGAAGACAGCGGTCTCGGAGAGCACTGCGAAGCCGTGAGCAAAGCCACGAGGTATGAAGAATTGACGATGATTGTCTTCCGTCAGTTCCACAGCCACATGTTGACCGAATGTCGGGGAGCCTTTGCGGATGTCAACGGCTACGTCGAGGACTGCGCCTTTAACGCAGCGCACGAGTTTGCTCTGGGTATATGGCATGCGCTGATAGTGCAGACCACGCATCACACCGTATGATGACATTGACTCGTTGTCCTGCACGAAGTTTATACTATTACCAAGGATAGGTGTTACTTTCTCGTCAAACTCTCGCTGAGAGAAGCTCTCGAAGAAGTAGCCACGGGAGTCTTTGAATACACGGGGCTCAATGATGAGCACGCCGTCTATTGATGTTTTTAGAATTTCCATAATGTCGGTGATTGCTGATTTCAATAATAAAAGACCTAATCCCTACGGAATATATCTCTTGTATATACCTTTTCCTCTACATCGTTGAGACACGCATCATAGCGGTTGGCGATGATGGCATTGGACTGAGCCTTGAACTTGGCGAGGTCGTTGACAACGAGGCTGCCGAAGAAAGTGCTGCCATCTTCAAGGGTTGGCTCATAGATGATGACATTGGCTCCCTTAGCCTTGATGCGCTTCATGATGCCCTGGATGGCAGACTGACGGAAGTTGTCGGAGTTGGATTTCATGGTGAGGCGATAGAGGCCGATGGTGACTGATGATTGATTATTGATTGATGATGACTGATTATACTCGTTGTTCTCAGAATATGCATACCAGCCTGCCTTGCGGAGGACGGAGTCGGCAATGAAGTCCTTGCGAGTGCGGTTGCTCTCTACGATGGCCTCGATGAGGTTTTCGGGTACGTCCTTGTAATTGGCAAGGAGCTGCTTGGTGTCCTTGGGCAGACAGTAGCCGCCGTAGCCGAAGGATGGATTGTTATAATAGTCGCCTACACGTGGGTCGAGACTCACGCCACGGATGATGCTTTGTGTGTCGAGGCCTTTGACCTCGGCGTAGGTATCAAGTTCATTGAAGTAGCTGACACGGAGGGCGAGATATGTATTTGCGAAGAGCTTGACTGCCTCGGCTTCTTTCATGCCCATGAAGAGAGTATCGATATTCTCTTTTATGGCTCCTTCATGAAGAAGTTGGGCGAATGTCTCGGCAGCTTCCTTCATCTTAGCTACGTCTGTTACTTTCAAGATGGCATCATTCTCTTCCTTGAAGTCTTCACGTTCGATTATCTTGGGATAACCCACGATAATACGGCTGGGATAGAGATTGTCATAGAGAGCCTTGCTCTCGCGAAGGAACTCTGGAGAGAAAAGAAGATTGAACTGCTTCACTCCTTTTGTCGCATACTTGACGTAGAGGTTTCGAGTATATCCTACGGGGATGGTACTCTTGATGACCATCACTGCATCGGGGTTCACCTCTAATACAAGGTCAATCACATCCTCGATATGATGAGTGTCGAAGAAGTTCTTCACAGGGTCATAGTTTGTCGGAGCTGCAATGATTACAAAGTCTGCATCTTTGTATGCATCACGACCATCGAGAGTAGCTTTAAGGTTCAGTTCTTTTTCAGCAAAGAATTTCTCGATGTATTCATCTTGAATAGGTGATACACGGTTATTTATCTTTTCCACCTTTTCAGGTATAACATCAACTGCTGTCACCTGATGGTTCTGTGACAACAATGTTGCCATTGACAAGCCAACGTAGCCTGTACCGGCTACAGCAATTTTCAAATTTTCAAATGTGTTCATATTATTATATTTTTTGTTTCTACATAATTATTTGTGAGTACCGTAGGGATTCGAACCCTAGACCCCTAACTATTATATCTTATTGGCTTTAAATACGCGTGGCTCAAAGTTGAGCACGTTGTCTATTGGTGTTTTTATTATTTCCATGATTAATTAATGTCGGAAAAGTTGTACTCCTTCGTTTATAGTTATTTTGAAAATTCTTTTATCCTTTGTTCCTCCTTCAGTGAGCAGATAAGAATCCTTCCTTCTTTTTCTGCCACGATATATCCATTTAGACCTTGCACTACAATCTTTGCGGCATTGGATGCACTCACGATACAATCTTTACATTCATACAAGCTGATATGGTTTCCTACTATTGCATTGCCATCGGCATCTGTAGCAACATGTGTCTGCACAGAACCCCAGCTGCCAAGGTCGCTCCAACCAAAATCACCGGGAATGGTGAAAATCTTCTGAGACTTCTCCATCACGGCATAGTCGATGCTTATCTTGTCACATGTAGGGAATAGTCGGCGCAGCTCCGGCTCTTCATTCTCAGTAAAGAATGAATTGGATAGGTCATCCATGATAGAAGCAAGCGAAGGTTGGAATGTACGTATCTCTTCCTCTATTGTCTTTACATTCCAAACGAAGATACCGGCATTCCAAAAGTAATTGCCAGCCCTGAGATATTCCTCTGCTGTAGCAAGGTCTGGTTTCTCTTTGAAACACTCAACCTTAAGGATTTCATCTTTAGCTACCTCGTTCTTTGCCGCAATATATCCATAACCTGTTTCCGGGCGGGTGGGCTTTATGCCTACAGTGACGATGGAGTCATTCTTGCTTGTAAAATCAAGCGCTTTTGCAATGATGCGCTGATATTCCGCAACATTCATCACTATAGCGTCAGAAGGTGTTACCACGATATTGGCATCTGCATCCTTCTTCTTGATTTTCCAACATGCGTAGGCTATACATGGTGCAGTATTGCGAGCCTCCGGTTCTTTCAAGATGTTTTCGTCTGGTATGCTCGGAATCTGTTGTTTCACAATCTCCGAATACCTTTCATTAGTCACTACCCACATGTTTTCCACTGGGCATATTGTCTGGAATCTCTCCACCGTCAATTGTATCAGTGTTTTCCCGACCCCAAGGATGTCAATAAACTGCTTGGGATATTCAGGTGTAGAGATAGGCCAAAAGCGGCTACCAATGCCGCCAGCCATGATTACTATATGTGTATTGTTATTCATTTCCTATAATAATTAAGTTCTATCTGGATTTTATTCTTCCTCCGTAGGGATTAGAACCCTAGACCCCTAATTTTTATATCTTATTGTCTTTGAATACAAGGGGCTCAATGATGAGCACACCGGGGATATTTGTTTTTATAATTTCCATAAAAGTTTGTCTAAACTATATAATGTGTGTCCGCAAGCGGACTGTTTTGGGGAACGTGAATTTAGGGGAATTAACCGTGAATTTAAGGAAATGAGTCCGCAAGCGGACTTGTGTGGGTAGTAAGCACTCAATGCCTTTCACCTCATTTAGAATGAGGCGTTTGGCATAGTGAAAAAGTTCATTTTTACCATTTCTGATGATTATGCCAGCTTGATTGCCCATGGTACGAGCGTCTCATAGTTGGTGTTCCTTCTCATCACGCCCTTTCTTTCTGTTCTCGCTACGATGCTTCTGGCTTAAAGACTTGCCCGAGTAAGTCTGCTTGTTGTGGCGGTTGTTAAGGGACTGGAGATACTCGCACTGGTTTTTGAAGAACTCTAGCATTTCATGGAGGCCGTCAATCTCCTTCTTATGACGCTTCTCGTTCGCATTTAGGTCATCTATAGTCTTCTGCAAGGTCTTGAGTAAACGACCATTATAACGTAACCACTATTTTTCAAGCATTTACGAGATAACTTTTTGCAAAAATAATACTAAATTATTGTATTGGGGGACATAGATTGTCCATAATGGTACTGCCACACTTTAATGCATGGCAGCACCGTAGGGTTACCTTGAGCTCTCTGCCAACATTAGGGTGTAGGCCTTGTAGTAATCGCCTTCTGATATGGCTTCCTTAACTTTTGGGGGCACACCCGTGATTTCCAAAGGCTTGGCTTTGCCATCCTCGCCGATGATGTTTACACGTCCGTCTATGGCTCCTATTGCGAGGTTTGCAAACAAGGAGTCGGAGTCGAGCAATGCGGCTCGATGCTCGTCAGATTGTCTTACGGAATCGGATGTAGCGTCACTGGGGGCTAAGCCCATGGCATTGCCTAGTTTCATAACTTGGGCTTCGACGTTCTTGCCTTCCCATATTGTGCGGTCGAGATTCCAAGAGAAATTATAGACGGTCTTGCCGAGCGTCTCGTCTTTCTCTTTTTTCTTTCCGGCATGGTGGAAGGTGTAAACCCTGACAAGGTTGCCTTTTCTGAGGTTAATGTCGGGGAAGAGGAATACTCGCGTTTCACTTTGGATGGGGAGATAATCCTTGCCATAGAGATAACGCATTAGCATTAAACCTTCGAGAGAGCACTTGGATGCTGCTTCCAACTCCACATACTCGTTCTGTTGGCCTCTGTTGAAGAAGCCGGAAACAAATACTTTCATAATGTCTTTAATGATTTTTTGAGTTTGTAAAAGCAGCGCGTTTAATTATTTTAGTCCGGTAAACGCGAAACGGACTTGGTACTCGTACCAACTGTTACCTCGAATTCGAGGTTTATATGTTGCACTAATTTTTCACTGCGGTGAAAAAGCTAAAGTCCTGCGGCAATTGTTATTGATTATTGATTATTGATTGAACGAAAACCAAAACCAAAACGAAAATTGGGTTATACGGATGTCCACAAGTGGACTATGATGACGACAACAGGAACAACATAGGACAACTTTGTCCGCAAGCGGACGGGGTTGGGGTGAACGCTAATTTCCACTTATTATCCGTAAATTTATCGTAAATTATTATTTGCTTGTTGGTACGACAGAAGGGGACGATCCTTCATCCGCAGGGGCGGATTGCCGGCATGCCGTTGATTGATGAAGAATGTCTTATTTGACCTTCATTGTTTATCTATCAGTTTAAACAAATCAGAAGCATCGGGAAGTTCCTTATTTGTAGTTCGTGCTTCTTCCAACTCTGCGAATGCCCTTTTGAGGCTCTTACTTACATACTGCTGTTGCTGCAATGTCTTCCTTTGGCGATTAGCCTCTTCCATACGTTGATACAATGCATCCTTAACATTTTGGGACTGTCCTTGAATCAGTGCCCAAAGTGCATCTACAGAACTAATGTTTGTTGTATATAATCTATCCATATTATCGCATTTTGGGTGCAAATATACATATTAAATTTGAGATTTGCAAGGAAATCTTGAAAAATGTGGGGATTTTGATTGCTAATTCCACAAGTCGCGAAGTCCGTCTTTCCAGGCAGGGAAAGGTGGGGTGGTGTTGAGCTCGTTGTAGATATCAACGTTCTTATTGACCAGCATCGCCACTTTGTCCAATAGATTGTTGTCTATATGGGCGATGAGAGGGGTATCGACGTCACCATCACAAAAGACACCAAATCCTCTTTCGTGAGCAGGAGCGTTTCTATGACTTAGAAGACTGACGTCGTCCTTGTCTTCGCCGGTTAGAACGGCAAAGAGAGTTGGACAGTTCTTCTTGATTCTCGGCAGTTGGACATCGGGGTTCTGCATGCGCATGAAGTATTTGTCCCAATTGGCATAGAGCATAATCTTGCCTCCGGTGCCTCTGGTCATGTTGATGATGACATATATGCCAGGCTTCAGTTTAAAGATGAATTCTATGCAGTCCTTTCGGGTGCACAACGTGAGATTCGGCATTTCTTCGTAGAAGGTGGCGCCGGCTTTTGTATCGAGTAGTTTTCGCATAATATAATTAATATTGCTCCGTGTGATAAGGGGACGGGCAGTGTCCGGATCGAGGGGCGGTCTTACATAAACTAAAGACCCTACATGCAATGACTGATGAGTAAGCGTCCAAAAGTGATTAAAACCCTTATAGGACGGGCATTCCGAGAAGCCCGCCTATTTGTGATTTAATTGAAATCATAGTCAACGAAGAAGTCGCGGAAGTTGCGACACTTCTGCTGACTGGTCGAGATGAAAGAACTTATCATGCCTATTTATTGTTTATTGAATTTGACAGCGCAAAGGTACAAACTTTTTCACGGATTACCTAAAACCACTTTTGGACGCTTACCAGAATTGATGATAAAAACGTATTACTTCTTGCCGTGGAAATAGACGTCGCCAAAGTTGTATTCAATGAATATAACCTGAAAGACGTTGTTGTCGCGATAGCCCAAAAATACATGGTTGTCGCCTGAGGCACGGAACACCATGAGACTTGTCATTCCTACTGGGACATGTTGCTTGGCAGCAGCGGTGAGACTGTCAGCCTGCATCTTCTCAAAACCGAAGGAGTGGCGGGCTGAGGTGTTTACTGTGTTCCAGTCCAAACTACTGAGTTTTTTTAAACGCTCAAAAAAAGAAATGAAAAACGAAGAATCGTTATGACAGTTGACATAGCTGTATGGTCGAAGTTCTGAAAAGCCAAACACAATCCTTTCCTGAGGCTTGCCGATGACGGCTGCCTGAGGCTTGGGCTGTTTGATGGCGAACTTCTTTACCATAAGGACTGTAATTATTGCATCTGAGTCTTGAAATATGATTCCATGCTCGACAACGGTATGACAGTACCGCGGTCGTGGGGCTTTGCCTCAATCCAAGGTCTCTCCGTATGGGTGCGGTTCATCAATCCAATGGCTGAGAACTCCCTATAGGCATCATATACCTGACTGAATAGGATTTCCTCCTCTTCACTGAGGGATATCTCCGATTCTACTACAGGTAGAGCGGATGAACCGTATGCTGAGAACACGTCATATACGGTTGGTACAACAGGCCCGTACATCCATGCCTCTACATCCTCAGAAAACAACGGTGTGCCAAAAGCTGCAAGATGATAGCCCTGCTGATAGTAAAGCAGTTTCTGCAACTTCAGGTTGGTAAGACGCTCGCCTCCGTTGGGCTCGTCGTTCTGCGCCTTGAAGATTAATTTCTTTGCTATGTCCAATGCCTTGTATGTCATATCTTTCTAATTTTGGCACAAATTTACGTATTTTTTTTGCTAACGGCAAAAGAAATGTTTATTTTGTAACTTTTGCTAACCTTAATTAACCTTAATAACATTAATTATACGTTGTACTAATTCTCATTGCGGTGAAAAAAGCTAAAGTCCTGCGGCAATTCTGATTATAACGTCTTGAAATAATCGTCAACACTATTCCATTGCTTAACCTTACCTTTATGAGCTTCCTCAAGAGCAAGTTCCACCTCGTTCTTGTTTTTTTTCACCCTTATATTTGTAATGCCGCTAACTCTTTTTAGCAGCCTGCTTATATCTTTTGCCACAGACAGGTCTGAAACATTTATGGTAATCTCAGCCGGTCTTTGTATTGTTGTAACACTTGCCATAATCTTTATAAATTAATGAATCACGCTGCAAAGATACGTATTATTTTTGAATCAGCCAAAGGAAATGGGAGAAATTATTGATTGAGTTGTAAGTATTCAATTTAGGGCACACGTCTGAATATTGATTATTCGCAAGCTCATCAAGCTACGCAAGTTCTTCACACATTATATATTTTCAGCGGTGTTCATCAAGCTAAAGCAAGTTCTTCACACAGCGTTAATATTTAGAGGTGCTCATCAAGCTACGCAAGTTTCTGATTATTCGCACCTTGTTTATTATTAGAGGAGCTCATCAAGCTATCGCAAGTGTCTGATGAGTGATTGATGATTATCACTGATAAAGATATTTGTTAACGACAACAGGGGCTACATGTGACGACTTAGATTGTCCGCAAGCGGACGGGGTTGGGGTGAACGCTAATGTCCATTAATTATCCGTAAAATTATCGTAAATTATTACTTGCTTGTTGGTACGACAGAAGGGGACGATCCTCCATCCGCACAGAGCGGATTGCCTACATGCCGTTGATTGATGAATGTTTACAAATCTTTTGTCCAAAACTCTTGCAGGTTGTCTTTTATGCACTGCATAACAACAGGAAAGGGTATAGGCTCTTTCCTTCGTATCTTTTTCAGGAAAGACTTCCACTGGATGTTTCTTGTCGGGTCGGACGAGAACTTCTCAGTGAATAGCATAAGGGACTCCTTGTAGATGGTATTCCTGTTGCGGAACGTGCTGGCAATGGCTTCGGCAAGCAGCTGTCTGTCTATCTCATGATTTGTGAACAACTGATACACGTCGAAGAAATCCTTCATGCGGCTATTGCTCTCATCTCTGTCCACCATCGTGTGGAATTTCTCGGCTATGAGTGTCTCCAACGAATAGGCGTACAGTTCCACCGACGGCACATCTGGCAATAACAGGGGATAGTCTAACGATAGCGGATAGGGCGTGACTACATCGCCAAAACCAATGTCTATTGAGATTTGCTGCACGATAGTGTCCAAATGGGCGACTACCTTTACACAAGTTCCGGGATATTTCTTTTCCACTGCTATTGGTTCCAAATCAAGGGACGACGGGTCAAAAGCCACGCCGTCATCCACACATTCAATGGCACATATCTTCTCAAAAACGGTCTTAAGGTTGTCACGGTCATTGCTTATGCGCTCTCCAAGAAGGTCGATGTCGATAGTAGGGCGCGCCTTGAATCCGTCTAAGGCAAAAAGCAAGGTACTGCCTTTCAGAAGGAAATGGCTTTTATATGGGCTGACGGAAATGCGGAACAGCAGTCGTTCGTGCAGGTATCTTACCAACACTTTCATATAATCCACGCCCTCTTTCCTCGACAGGTTGAGGAGGCGCGTCCTGATGGATTTTCCTGTATTCTTCGTCATAGTCTCGTCTCCAGGTATTTGGTGAGAATGGTACGCAATCTCAGTCTGCCGGCATACTCGTTTAGCAAGGAGATGTTGCGGGTGTCCATCTTCAAATAGTTGTCTATCACCTCGCCGCATACGTCAAGACCTATCTTATTGCGGTATTTGACGGCATCGCACACAGTGCGTTCCAAGTCGGTGATTCGCACGACATATCCCGACAGTTCCTTCTGCGTGATACCGAATCCGAGATTCTCCTTTTTCCAATAGTATAGGTCAATGATAGGATAATCGGGAAGACGCAGTTTGCGCTTGGCTTCGATGGCAATGCAGAAGGAGGACGGAACTTGTGTGGATAGTCCGTAGTGTGTAAATGCGCTATAAAGACAAAGCACGCCTCCTGGCACGATACGTTCCACATCTACCATATTGTTTGCCAAGGCTTATGTTTCCACATACACTCCATTACGAAGCCTCAGCAGCGTGCCTTCTTCCGTTGCGCGACGCAGTTGTTCATATTCTCCACGGGTTTTCACTTCGCTTGCCTTTATGAATCCTCCGCTTTTTTGTAGTTCGTCTATGATGGTGATATTTCTCATTGTTGAATCTTGATGATTTCGTAATTCTGCTACAAAGGTACTGCTTTTTCTTGAAAAAAAAGAAGAAACTTGTAAAAAGTTACGGAAAATGCATCAATTATCCGTAGATTATCACATATTCTTGTCCTCTAACCATGGCGAGAGGTCAATGTCGCCCAGATCGGCTTGTAGGCGTCCAAAAGTGATTAAAACCCTTATAGGACGGGCATTCCGAGAAGCCCGCCTATTTGTGATCATCATTGTATAAGCTTTCAGTCTATGACTTGAATATATTCCGGTGCGACTTCTGCGGAAACCGCTAACAAGTCGGGAATGATGACTACGAGTTGCTTACCACGCTTCCTGCCAATCCTTATGAAATAGCCTTCCACCTGATCGAACGGTCCGCCATGCACTCTTACTCGCTTGCCTTTGGCGATGTCAATCTTATTCTTGCCTTTGTTGATTTCATCAATTTTATAGAAATGGACCTCTTGTTCCGTCTGATGACACACCTCGATGAAATTTTTCATCTCTTTCTCTGGCACGGTCAGATAGACGAGTCCCTCTTCGGCTTTCCATGTAACGAACTGGAGATTGTAATAATAATTGTGTTTGAAATCCACAATCTGCCTTTGACTTGCATATACAAACACCAGACTATGGATGACGGGTACCATACAAAGGACTTTCTCGCCGTTGATGGTGCGAAGGACTTTCTGCTTGGGTATGAAATGTTTCAGGCCATACGTCTTATGAGAGAGACGCTCTTCGGCAGCACTCTCGTTCTTGTAGGCCCGCATGACATACCACCGTGGTTTATCCTTGTTCAGTCCATTTGTCATAGTATTTTGACATGTATTATTTAGGGAAAGAGCATACTCATGGTTCACCCCGATGCGTGTATCAGGCTGTATATCAGTATCTTCCCGTGTATTTCAACTACAATAGTCATCTATTCTCATTTTTCCGAGTCCACTATTTGCAAGACCTTCTTTCCGGCATGAAATACCGTTCGGATAAGGTATGCAAAAGTGTTTCTCTCTTTAAGAGAAACTCCTCGGCGTTGCGAAATTACGGAAAATACTCCAAACCACCAAATTGTCTATCATTTTTTTATAAAAATACGAAAAACTATTGATTTTCATCAAGCGGATGTTTTGCAAATATGATAATTTACAGCGAAATCATGCCTATGTATCAACTGTTTAGCAAAACGATATTTCTCTTAAAGAGAGAAACACCTTTTTGCCCAACAATCCCCGTTTTTTATTGTGGTTGCGGTATCTCACAGCAATATTATAGTTACTTAAGTTTCGCATGTGCTCAACTCTAAGAAGTTAAGGAAGTTAAGGAAGTTAAGGAAATTAAAGACGTATGTCAAAGCCCAGAAAACTCCCGAAAGGAAGCGAAAAGACTATTGTCTTTAACTCCTTTAACTCCTTTAACTTCTTTAACTCCTTTAACTTCTTTAACTCCTTTAACTTCTTTAACTTCCCTTTCCTGCGAACCAACGGTCACTGGCCGAAGGGAAAAGTAAAGTTGAGTAGTTATATTGAAAGAAAGGTGCAGTGAGTCACTGCACCTCCTAAAGAGAATTGATGATGAGATTGTTGGCGTTGTCAACGACAGAGGTGTCCAATGAGGAGAGATATATCTGTGTGGTTTTCTCGGAGTCATGTCCCAATGCCTCGCTGATAGTGGAAATGGGCACATTCTTGCTCTTGGCTATGCTTGCCCAGGAGTGGCGGGCAACATAGGTGGTCAGCGGTATGGACAGGCCTATAATTTCTCCGACTTTCTTCAACTGCTTGGTGATACGGCTATAGGCATTCTTGTACTGCCTCCAGAATAGGGTGCCCTCCCCTTTGGCGATAGGGAGAAGATAGGGAGAATCTTCTGTCTTGTACTTCTCTACAATCTCCTGCATGGCAGGTTCCCATTTGATGTGCAACTGTTGCGAGGTCTTCTGACGGCGGTAAGTGAGCGTACCGCCATGCAGATTGCTTGGTGTAAGTTGTGCCATGTCGATGAACGACATTCCACGGGTATAGAAACTGAACAGGAACATATCCCTTGCAAGTTCCATGCGTGGGGTCAGGCTCAAATCCAGATTTTTCAACTGCTTGATGATTTCCAAGGGAAGGGCACGCTTGACGGTCTTGTCGATGCCGGTATAGACGTGCTTGAACGGTGAGGAGGAGATGACCAATCCGTCGTCAATGGCATGGTTGTAGATGGTGCGTAGGTTACGGATGTAGAATGAAGTGGTGTTGCGGTACAGTCCGCTGTCTTTCAGCCACTGCTCATAGCCCTGTATCATCGTCCCGTCGATTTCTTCCAACGGCACATCGTCTCCTTTCAGGTAACGCTGAAGGCTGTTGAGCGTGGTGGTGTATCTTGCCACCATCCGCTTCTTGCCGATGCGTCTCAGTTTCTCGTTCAATTCCTGCGTGTAGCCGATGATACCATGTAATTCTTTCCCCTCATGGAAGTTGCCAACGACAGTATCTGCTGTATATGACTGCCCTTCCTTGTCCAACCGTGCAATGACCAACTGCAGTTTCTTTCTGTCAGCATCTAGTGTGTCTTTTAAGGAAAGAAGATACGTTTGACGTTGAGGAGTGGCGGAAGACGGCAGGATGACGCTTGAATGAACTGCATCCCACTCTGAAGAATAGATTCTGTATTCTGTGTGGATTTGCCTTACCACACGGTTGTGGATGACCTGATAATACAGGCGGCCCTCTTTCTCCTGAACTGAGGAGGTCCTTAACTTTAATTTAATGGATGTCATGTTGCTGTATCATTAACTTAAATATTATTCTTTATTATATATAATATTTAAATAATGAAGAAAGGGAAGTTAAAGAAGTTAAGGAAGTTAAGGAAGTTAAGGAAGTTAAAGGAGAAGTTCCCTTGAGCGAAGCGAAAAAAGGACATTAAACTTGCAATCATACTCAAAAATCAAACTCGAAGGCCACAAAAAAAGCCCTTCCGATATGGAAGAGCTTGTAAAGAGGGTGGATGAGAAAATGTGGATGGCTATATGGTCAGGTACTTGCCGCGGGAGAAGTCTCGATGCTCATTCGAGAACACATAGCCCAATTGGTTGGACAGGCATTGGGTATTGCCTATCCTGACATCGATGTTGGTGTGTGGCGCGTGGGCGCACCACAGTATTGGTCATGGTGATGTCACAGGCTGCTCCGCCTATCACCACATAGTTTTCTGAGTATTCCGCAAATGCTTCACGGAACTTGACTAATCCTTCCATTTTTGTTCACTGATTATTCGTTCTACTTCTTTTTCCACTCTCGGATCATCATCCTCTCTCAACGAAAGGACAAGGGAAAGGCGGTCCACAAAATCCTCCTCCTTCTCTATGACCGGGGGATATTTCCACACTTCTATTTTGGTGTCACCATCCAGAATGTTCAGTGCGGGCAGTGCGCCAGCCTCTTTGGCTTTTCTGAACTCTGGATCATAGATGACCTTCGTCTGTATCCGTTCCGGATTGAGAGCCGAGTAATGCGACAGGGCGTTGATGCCTCCAACCACACCCTGAGCCACTTCTTCGTCAGCGTACCATACTGATTTGATAGGAGTCTGCATCAACGGTTCAGCCTCTTTCCAGAGTTGTTTGCCTTCTTTCTCAAAGTGTATACGCTTCGTCCCGTTGTTGCTTACCTCCACATCAATCAAATATGTGGCCTTTAATTGGCGGACTGCACGGCTGATGGCAAGATAGTTGTAGGGCAGCAACTTTCCCATGTCTGACAGGGTACAGCCTTCCAAACTCTTGCGCTGAAGATGATACAGCAGCAGGTATTGGGCGGCAGGTTGCAGCCGTTCCTTATTGATTGGCGCACTGTTCCGTGCATTGATGAGGAAGAACGGCAGAAAGACATACTTGCCGCTCACTACAAAATACACACCTTGCTCTATATACCTGTTCCGTTCGTATGAAGCCAGTTGATCGAACATCATCACGCATGGCTTCCCCAAAACCGCAGACAGGTTTGATGTCAGCTTCTTGCATTGTGCGGGCGTGTGGTGTACAGGCATTTTGCTTTCCAACACTACAAACGGGGCTCCCATATACTCTATGTCATAGAACGAAAACATCAGCAGTGCATCGGTAAACACACCTTTCAGTTCACTGCGATTCTTAAGCCGCATCGGAATAGTCTTGCCTGCTATAATTACTGCCTTGTTCATGTTTTAATCATATTTGCACGATTATCAATACCAATGAAAACAGTGCAAAGATAATGATAATAGATGAAAATCAGGCATGTTTTGACGAAAAAGTGCGGATTTGATATGAGATTTCAATGCATTTGAGCCATTTTTGCACCAAATGATGATGTTTTCGTCTTTATAATGTCATTCAGATGCCGTTCGTTTCTTCCTCATCAGATAGTCATTGACATCCTTGTAGTCGGCATATCTGATGGACTCGTCCGTCACACGGTACTCGAACATATTGGTGATGCTCTCAGCTGTCTTGCGTCCTGCCTGGTCGTTGACCTTCGGTCTTCTTCCTCCTTGCAATGCATAACCAAACAAGTTTTGGCTCTGCTCTTGCTTCGTTCGTCAGTTGTCGAGGAAGCAGTGGATGTGGGTGTTACGGTCAAGATACTATGTCTAATTGACCCAAAAAAATCCGAGTAACTGGATGAGTTACACGGATTTTATATTCTTGTTTATTTATCAAACTTACTTCACCTCCTCGAAATTAGCCACCACTGATTATCAGTGACCTACAGAGGCTTTGGTACAAATAAGGAACGCCATAAGCATCCTTAATGTTATTCCTTGGTGTTATATGTTACCACCAACTTTGGTATTTGTATTTTGGCATCTTTAATTGAGCTCCTTTTGACTTATTGCATTCCTCACATGTAAGCTGAATATTGCAAGGATCATTTGTTCCAAATTGACCCATTGGGGTATGGTTTGACGTTTAATGGTGCCATCTTCATTAAGACTATCTTTTGGCCATGGCAGATTATAATCCTTTTCTTCATCTTATCTGTAAAGCTTCTGGATGTTTACCTTTATTATATATCCAAACTATCCTCTTTTAGAAGGAAATCGAAGAGACCTATTGTCAGTATGCCTTCTTCATTTCGGCGTGGCATGATGTGGTCTTTCACAATGATAACCTTCTTGAAAGAGTCATTGATGTTTGTCAGTGAACGAGACTCCTGTATCTTTTACGATGCAAAGATAACGTTATTTATTCTACTACACAAGTTTTACATTAAAGAACTGCCAATCTTGACATTTTTTTAATGTACAAACAGATGGAGTGACCAAATTTTAGTTCCAAATTGAGGCAAACTCGTAACGTTTGGACAAACCTCATGAATGGTGAAATGCTGTTTAATTGCTAATAACAGAGACGGAATAATGCCATGCGAAAAGCACATAAAGTGATGATTCGGCTGCAAATTCGTTATAAAAGCAAAAAAAAGAAAGCCTTTATCATGGTTATTCCGAAAATTGTTAATACCTTTGCATTGAACTTAAATAAAATTACGATGGACGATTTGAATCGATTAAAGGTTGTGCTGGTTGAACAGAAGAAAACTGGCAAGTCTGATATCCAGTGGACAACGGGATATAATGGTGTTCTCAACCTTTGGGAATGAAATTCGACAATCCTGCAATTAGAAGCATGATAAAGCATCTATGGGAAGACTAAAATAGAGTATGAGAATAACAATAGCGCCATACTAAAATGTCTATTAATAATATCCGAATATGGAGACAAAAGAATTGATACCCAATCCCGAAGACCGCATCATTTGTGTAAAAGTAGGGAAAGTAAAAAGGGAGAATCTCTATGAGATGACCCGTAAGTATTGGAAGGTTAATATAAGCCGAGCAAGAAAGGCTACGCACGTTCTTGCCATTGTTAATGGAATTTTGGAAGAAGTCTATAATCCTGTAGATTGGAAATACACCGAAGACCCTAAACACATTGGAAGGTGTGAGTTTCTGGGAGTAGAAGACGAACATACAACATACATTGGAAAAGACGTAACAACCTTCTATGGCAAAAGCCAAAATCCTGTGAAGTACATAAATATGTGACAATATAAAACAGAACAAAACAAAACGTTATAAATATATGGCACTTACAATAGCAGAACTGAAGGAACTGATACAAGCTGACGAGCATCGTCAGTTGGAGTTGAAAAAGACCACGGGTGAACTGAAGGATGGCATGCATTCTGCTTGTGCCTTCTTGAATACAGAAGGTGGTTGGCTCATCTTCGGAGTCGCTCCCAAATCATTGAAGATTCAGGGCCAGCAGGTTACTGATAATACCCAACGGGAGATTGCCCAGGCTCTGAGTTACATGGAGCCACAGGTTGATGTGCGGGTAGAATATATTGATGTTCCTGATCGCCCAGACCATAAGGTGATAGCCATGCACTTTGACGGATGGGCGTGGGGAATGGTGCCTTATACTTATCACGGTTGTCCTTACTACAAGGTTGAGAGTACAACGAAGGAGATGCCGCGCGACATGTACGAAGAGCGGTTGCGAAGAAGTAGGCCGGACATGTTTGCATGGGAACGTCAGCCTTCGGACTTTACTGATATTGGTTCTTTGGACGAGAAACTGATACGCGGCGTTGTGCGTCTTGGTGTTGAAAGAGGTCGGTTGTCAGATCTGGCTCTTATTGAACCTATCGAAGATGTGTTGGGCAAATGGAAGTTGACCACAGGTGAAAGACCTCTGAATGCCGCAACGGCGCTCTTCACGAAAGATACTGGCATGTACACGCAGTTCACAATGCGTCTGGCTCGTTTCCAAGGTACTGACAAGAATGAGTTTATTGACAATCAGCGAGTGGAAGGGAACATATTCGTATTGCTCAACGAGGCAATGAACTTCTTCCGCAAACACTTGAATATGCACGGAAAGATTGTCGGACTGGTCCGTGATGAATATCTGGAGGTACCTGCCGAAGCTTTGCGTGAGGCGGTCTTGAATGCACTTTGTCATCGCCAGTACGAGCGGTATAACTTGACAATTGGCATCGCCATCTACGATGACCGTATCGAAATCGAGAATCCTGGCGTACTGCCCCCACAGATTACACCCGAAAACATTCGTCAACCTCATATATCATACCCATACAATCCTCTAATAGCTAATGTATTGTATAGTACAACCTATATTGAGAACTGGGGTTCAGGTGTGAAGCGCATCATGGAAGCTTGTCAAAAGAGAGGAGTAGCAGCACCTACTTGGAGTATCAATGGCGGTTTTGTTGTGGTAACATTCATTAGACCATCAAAGGGTAATACTCAAGGTGTCCCTCAAGATGTCCCTCAAGATGTCCCTCAAGATGTCCCTCAAGATAAAGAACTTGATGATTGGATAGAGAAACAAATCCGAAACAATCCTCAAATCTCGACAGAAGATTTGGCCAAATTGAGTAATCGAAGTTCAAAAACCATAAAACGCCACCTTGCCAAAATGCCACATATTCGTTATGTGGGTAGTGGCTATAGTGGTCATTGGGAGGTACTTGACAAAGAATAAAACCACCGTCGCGTAATGCGACAGTGGCTTCAACGTTTGTCTATACCAGACAAGACTCGATTAGCACTTCAACCATTGAAGGGTCATTTGCAAAATACACCAAAGTGAATATAGTGAGGCCGCATATAGGACACTTACGCACTATCTTATACTTTGATCCAGGCATACTAATATCTCTATGTTATTGTTACTAATTATCTTGCGCCCCATAGTTTCGCACATTATCTACTATAGTTTCGAGATACAAATGAGGTACAGATGTTTATAATATTAACGCAAAGTTAGCAATATTCTTGTGTGCAGCCCCCCAAAAAAAGGAAAGCGTGTAACTCACCAGAGCTACACGCTTTCCATTTGATTATATGTTCTTATTTCTATATGTGCTTACTTCACCTCCTCAAATCTAAACACTGCTGTGTATCAATGTATTATAAACATGCGTGAACGTTTTGGGAATCTATTAAAGGCAGTTAAGGCAAACAAAAATAGGGAGCGAAATAGCACAAGAATGCCAAATAATGCTAAAAAAGGTTATTTGAATACACCTTTTTGTGTATTATATAGCTATTATTTGACGAGAATTTTGTAATTTTGCACCCAACAAAGGTTGACGTCATAAACCTTTTAGTATAAATTCTTGCAAAAAAACATATATATGAAAAGTATAGAAGAAGTAATGAACGAATGGAATGCTTTGCTGCCCTTGTCTGAAAGAGACAGAGAGATGCTTAGCCGTCGATTCACTATTGATTTCAACTATAATAGTAACCACATTGAGGGTAATACGTTGACTTATGGACAGACAGAGATATTACTCCTGTTTGGAAAGATAGTTGGCGAGGCTGATGTTCGTGATGTTCACGAAATGACCGCCAGCAATGTTGGTCTGAAAATGATGAAGGAGGAGGCACTACTTAAAGAAACTCCTTTGACACAGCATTTTATTCGAACATTGCATAAAACCCTATTGCGAGAGGATTACACAGTGTATCGCACTCTGCCAGGAGGGGTTCAGACGAGCTACGTCATTCATGCAGGACAATATAAAACCCGTCCTAATTCTGTAATCACTCGTTATGGTGACCGATTTGAATACGCTACCCCCGAAGAAACTCCTGCATTGATGAGCGATTTGATCGATTGGTACAACGATGCAGAAAGATCGGGAAAGTTCTCTCCAATAGAGCTTGCCGCGATATTCCACTATCGATACATCCGTATTCATCCATTTGAAGACGGCAACGGACGTATAGCTCGATTGATGGTCAATTACATACTCACTCGCCATGATTACCCTATGATTGTGGTGCGTAGCCGTAAGCAAAAAGAGTATTTAGAGGCATTGCATCGTACAGACCTTACTGTCGGAGCTGCCCCGTCACTTGGCGCACATGCCTCAAAGCGTGACATTCAGCAGTTTCTTACTTACTTTACGAACCTTTTTATTGACGAGGTGTCATATGACATACAGTTCTTGACTGAGCGTGGAGATAATGTATGGTGGTTTGATGGCGAACGCGTGAAATTCCGTAGTGCGACCACCAGCATAATACTGAATCGCATGTATGAGCAGCCGAATAGCACTATACCTCAATTGGCAGAGGCTGCCGGTATCAGTCTTACTGCAGTAAACAAACAGTTACGATTGCTCACAGAAAAAGGCTATATTGCTCGTACAGAGAAAGACAATTCTTGGAGGCTAATTATCACCCCATCAGTATAAATAAGAGTGACAAAAACTAACACAAAGAAAAATCCGTGTAACTGGATGAGTTACACGGATTTTATATATTTGTTTATTGTTTATTTATCAAACTTACTTCACCTCCTCAAATTTAATACATATTGAATAACAGATAGTTATAATAATCCGTTCCAAATACGAATACTTTGGTATATATGTAATCTGAGAGAGGCTGCAATTCAATCTAGATAGACTGGAGTCTTATTGTGGCTCATTCTATATGGGCACAATAGAAATCCTGTCTTTTGTTATGTCATATATTTTATGTTTTAATTTAACAACTATGTGATTCACTCATAATATAATAACGAATAAAACTCGGATTTATTGTGTTCCTTTTATATTTTATTTCTCGTTTTGAAATCAAATAATCGCCATTCATTAGGTCTTGTGTGCAATATGATGAAAAAAGAAGACAACCATAACAGTAGCCTTCTTCTTTTGTTCTGATTAGTCATTTACAATGCTGAACTCATGGAACGAATAGTAACAATCGGGATCGTCCTCTTCATGCTCTTCTACATAGTCAGAGAGAGCCTTGTCGATAGCCGTAACGTTTGCCTCTACATCATGTCCGACAATCTCCTTTACATACTTTGCAGCTTCCTCCAGGGTCTCGAAGTATTCAGATTCCTCAAAACCGTCGAGATAATAGCGATCTTTGAAGTAGATGCCCTCAGAGTCGTTAGTGTTGAATATCTCACATCCGCTTTCCTCCTCGATATAGTAGATCTTCATACCGGGGAAACATGACTCAATGAAGTGTCTTGTCTCTGCCATTTCAGCCCAAGCCGTCTCTGTGTTGAGTGTAAGTACGTCATCCTCCAGTTCATAGAAGGTTATAGTACCACGGCAATACACCTTGTCAGGATTACCGCCAAGGGCTTTAACCAAACATCCTAACCAGAGTTTCGGATCATACCAGCCATTCTTTACGAGTGGAGTCTTTCTGCCACCAAGTCGTTTAATGGTCTTGAATAGTTTGGTGACATCTTTCTTGTTCTCAGATACCACCTTGTAAGTTGTAAAACATGTGTTGCTCATATTATTCAATTCTTTTAGTGCGTTGAAATACAAGTTTACTCAGATATGGGTTCTCACGATGAATCATGTTGCGAGCGGCTTCTTGGTTTTTCGCTTCCACCCATATTACAATAGGTTTTGTTGCTCCCTGACTATATGCAAGGAAATACCATAGGATTCTCATAGTTCTATACCATTTGCCTGTGCTGAGTTTATGATTACCTGGCACACATTCAACTGCTCAACATCGGAAAGTTCTGATATTTCAACCTCAAATCCTTCGCCCACATCCATCATCAGACCTTTATCGGAATCATAATAGAAGTCCTCGACGGCATTCTTGTTCTTAACCATTTCGTCACCATTCCAGCAATAGGTAGTGACGGTAGGATAGCATGGAACTGAATAGAAATCCTCCTGTCCTGCACCTTCATTGAACTTCTTGATGATTGCAGTAGCCTTATCGATGACCTCCTGTAATTCTGGAACATCCTCTAATTCAAAAGCCTCTCTGTTGTCATATTCAAGGTCAAATTCGTCATTAGGGATTTCGATTTGGTCAGCCTTTTCAATAGCCTCTTCTTTTGAATTGGCTAATACAGTTACGTCTGCGGTAGCATAGTAATTGTAGTGGATAACAAATTTCTTCATATTTGTAATTGTTGTTTAAGCCCAATCATTCAGGAACCACACCTCAATATCATAGTTTACTGTATAGCCCTGAGTCTGAAAGGGGATTTGTAATTCTTGTTTTATTCTCTCTTTAGCCTCTTCCTTAGTCAGTCCACCAAATTCATCAAGTGGAATGCAATGGTGTTCTGCTATGGATTCAACGGCTTCTTCTTTGCTTGTGTAGATTCCTTTGCATTCTCTGTTGTTAAGCGAGTGCCAAGCATCGGTCTCGTACACAGGATAAATGTAAGTATCGGTCATATCATTTTAAGGAAATAGGTGAGGTGATTGAAGTTCGAGGATATACTTGAAGTGGTAATCATCTTAAATCCCACTCCATACTTGCCACGATACTTTTCAAGGTTCCAATGCTTCCTTGTTGACTTTCCCTTTCCTACTGCTGTATGATGGGGAAAGAAGTTGTGATGAAGAAGTTGCTTGATTTTGGCTCTTTGCTCTTCACTGAATATCCGAGCATGAGCAACAGATGACGGACGCAAAGTATGTATTATGCATCCGTCTTGAATGAAAATATTATTCTCCATTGTTAATGTCATAGCGTTGCAGAAGGATTTTTACTTGCTGGGCTGTGAACTGACCTCCACGGCTTGTTGTAAATCCTTCTTGGTTTAATACTCTTGCCATTTCAGATAAGTTGGTTGTATTCTTTACCAACACTCTAAGCATGGCTACAGCTCTTTTGTTGTTAGGGTTGGAGTCTGCTTTTGCCTTAATTGTCTTTCTACTATTGGCTATTGCTTTCTCCTGGTTCTCTTTGAAATTCTCAGGTTTACCCAAAGACTCACCTCTTGCACGTTTAGCATCAAGGGCTTGTTTTGTTCTCGTCCTTATGAGATTAGCTTCATACTCCGATATGCTGGAAATTATATGAAGGACTAGTCGATTTGCTTCTGGAAAGTCACAGAATTTGATTTCTACGTCTGATTCAAGTAAGCGTGATGTGAATGCGACATTACGACTGAGCCTATCCAGTTTTGCCACGATAAGAGTTGCTTTCTCTTTGCGACACATCTTTAGGGCTTCTTGGAGTTTTGGACGGTCGTTGTGCCTTCCACTCTCCACCTCTACGAAAGATGCTATAGGTTCAACATCCTTCAAGTAGTTTCTGATGATTTCTTTTTGAGCATCGAGACCTAAACCTGATACTCCTTGTACCCTTGTTGAGACACGAAGGTACTCTACGAATTTTTGTTCTTCCATGCCATTTCAAATAAATCGAACGGACGTTGAGTATTCTTTAAGCCGTTCGATAGGATAGAAAAAAGGGAAATACACGAAATTTTAGACTCTGTGAAAATCTTGTTTTTCGCATATCTCCCTATTCTGAGAAATTCATATTCTGCTACACTGCCATTTTATGTGTAAGTCCGCAAATATGACAAATGTAATCGTAGCGTGATGTCCCGTATTTGATATTCGCATCAATCACAGGAACCAAGTTGTCAAGGAAAAGAGAATTGTAGGTAATCTCGTTTTCCTCATTATCTGGCTTTATGGTCAGTTTGAAGGAATTGGTGATATTCACATACTGTATCAAAACCAGTGCTTTCAGTTTACCAAGGTAGAAGGATGTACCATTCTTGATGACCTTGATACTGTTCAAATCAGGAAGCCAACCGAAGAAATGTCTGTATCTCTGTAGTGGTTCCCAGATTTGCTTTGCTATACGCTCATTGTTTTGTTCTTCCATTTTATGAATTGATTAAGAAGTTAAGTATTTTGGCATCGTAATCACCAACCTTATCATTCTCGACGGTTGTATCTATTACGTCTGCCAGGTTATCGTTATATACATCTTCGACTCTCTTATGTAGGCTACCATCTTCATTGTAGAAAGCAACCTCAAATAAGTCAGCACCCTCTATGAATACAACTCTTACGTTACCAGTAAATAAGAATCCTTGAACGTGAAATTCAAGAGCATCCTCAGTACACTCGAAACTGTCAGGGTCAACTCCCCAGGACATAGGGAGCGAAGGATCAGTTATAAGGAGAGACCAAATAAACTGAGCCATCTTGGTTGTAAGTTTATTCACTTTCCAGAATAAGTTTAATGTTAGAAACTTGCTGTCTGGTAGGAGCTGAGAATACGATATAAGCGTCATCGTCCTCTACTCCAGTCCATACAACTTCATCTATCTCGCCGCCGTTATCTATGATTAACGACTTGTAATGCTGAATATCTCCATCGTGTTCAGCATCAATCATAAAGAATGTGCCTCTAGCCATAGTACTCTTTCATATAACAGCTTTCACATAGGGAGCCATAATCATTAATATCTGATCGGCTCATAGGTTTACCACAATACTCACAGTGCGCTACAGTCTCGTGATGAACATAGTTAGCCACTTCTAATAGTGATGCACCTCGATAAGATACAGTGACATTACCTTTCTTCATGTTTGTTGTCTTTACCATTTTCTTTATGGGAATTAAGAAAGCAGATGTATTCCTCCAGTTGTCGCTCGTCTAAAAGTTCAACCAGGAAATGCACCTGCTCTTCAAGTTGTTTTACTCGTTCTTCCATGATAGTTTATGTAGGTATCTCCATTCACCACTAACTTGTAGGAACATCCATCTTCGGGAATGTGTGTCTTTTCAAATATAACTGACCACACACCACCTTCTTTCGGATTACTCGGTTCCGTATCACATAGCATATCTGCCATTGCCTGAGAACCGAAAATCATAAGTATCGCCTTGTTTCTGGTTCTACGCTCCAGAGACTTCCAATACTTCTTTGTCATCTTACGCTTTGTCTTTGCCATTGTTATTCAATGTTTTCAAATCCAATAAATGTTGTTACGGTAAAGTCTTCTCCAGGGCCTTCGGTGGTTAGTCCGATTAAGCCCTGAAGAGAATTACAGTAGAATAGGATGTCTTCGTCATGGATAGCGTCCACGCCATCAATAGCGATAGCTTCAGTGTTATCGCTTTCTTCTTGATCTGACTTCCAGCGTACCTTTACATAGGCTACATTAGGATTATAGCCATGTTCACGGATGTACTCGGAGTGTGCCTGAGTCATTTCTTCGATTATGCTCATTCCAGTACCTCCTTAACTTGATCAAAGTAACACCAGTGACCATTATCTACATCTATAATGCCATGATGCTTGCTAACGTCTGCGGATTTAACCGAACGACCTTCTTTCTCACCTTGTCGGCAAATCTGAATATCTTCGACTATGCCAGTTAAGATTTCGCCGCCAAATAGTGAATGGCGAATCTTATCTCCAATCTTTACTTTCATGCTGCGCCCTCCTTTAATCTGTCCGCATAGTGGATCTTTACATAAGCGGTCAAGATAGCACGAATTACCCTTGCCCTGTCTGCTCGATCATAGTTAGCAGGTACTTTATGCTCATAGCCATTACGGAATGACTCTTCAAGATGACCCAGGCACTGCTCTTCATAGCGATTGTCGAGGAAATCACGGAGTTTATATGAAACATCCGTATCTGTATCGTCGCCCTGAATATAAACAGAGAGATATACTTCGTCCTTCTTCCAGTTGTAGATATTAGTTACCTTGCTATTCCAGTCGTTAGTTGCTCCAGACAAGTAAAGAGTCTTGAACTTGCATCGTGTCTTATTGCTATCACCTACACCTGCCTCCTTGATGATTCTGAGGATGGTCTTATAAGTGATTGCTAACAGTTCGCCCTGTTGGAGATTTTTGACAACCTCCAATTTCTTCTTTGGGGCGGTTCTTGTAAATATAAAATCGTTGATATTCATAATTGTTTGATTTTTTATTTTTTGATGAAATACTCTATAGAGGAATGACATAGAATGTAGTATTCTTTAGTCACACCACATTTGTTCTCGTATGGATTGTAAAAGTCAAGCATCAGACTCTCGTACAACTGAGGTAAATGCTTCTTAACTTTAGCCACAAGCCATTTATAGGAGATAGGTTTAATCCCCTTCATGCGTTCCTTCCATTGATCCAGGGATAGGTCAGCACAACAACACTCATACACCATAGGTTAGATATATGGGAGGTATGATTCTTCTAAAGCACCAGAGTCAACTATCTTCTGGGCTGCGTCATGCGCTCCTTTGTTTCTGAGGTCATAACCATATTCGGGAGAAGCGAATTGTTTGATAGACTCCAGAACTATACGGAAATATATCTGCTGTAGTGTGCGATGGTAACACATAACAGCGTGAACGAATTTAACTGGATCGAAGCCCATAGCATTGAGTTTATTTTCTAACTCTTCGGCTGCTTTCCATTCATTCGAGGTTTTGAGTTTTTCTAATTCAAGCGTTGTCATTGTTTTCTTGCTTTGAGGTTAATAACTGCGAACTTCTGACGTATCTCATGAATGCCATCAGCAAATTCGATGAACTGCTCAAAATTCATTGTTGTGCCGTAGGATTTAATCTCGAAAGTGCCTCCATCGGCTGTGTTGAGAGAAAGGGTAAGATCGCTGTTCTCCTTCTCATCGGTAGTGATTGTGATTTCGTACTTCATTGTTGTAGAAGAAATGAAAAGCCAGGGAATACACACATTATTATTTATAATAGGTATTCCCCAGCCTTGGTTATTGATGCTGAGTTGATTAAGCTGTCAGGATTTTCAATGAACCTGCCACATTAGACTTCTTGATGAAATCGTCATAAGGGAGATCAGGATATTTTTTCTTGAATGCCGCAAGGTCAAAACTGCTACGAGTTGTCTCTGCGGTTCGTGAGAATGTAATGCCGTCACCCTTCCAATTATCAACGTCCAAGAAGAGCATGGTTTCGAGGATTTCCTTCTTGATGTGAGTAAGTTCTTCCTCAGCCTCCTTCTTAGTCTGAATGAGTTTGATGATACGCTTGCACTTCTTCTCAACCTCCTTTGGCAGTTCATACGGATTGTTGAACTGTTCGCCATTACGATCAGCTTCAAGAAGAGCCTTACAGATGTCTGATGGAATACGCTCAATAGGTACGAGTTCTGCTATGTGATTGATAGAGCCGTCCTTCTTGGTCTTATTGCAAAGATGGATTACAAATAGTTCTTTAACCTTTGCACCCTTGTTCTGCAATTCAAACATATAGGCATAGCATGAAAGCTGATACCTTGCTTTGGTCATCTGTGCTTTGGTCAACTTAGCGTTAGAATATGTTTTGAGATCAAGTAGTCCAAAATCTTCTTGGCTAAGCCTTGTAACGATGTCGATATTGCTTGAATAAAAGCATGAATCGTAGTCATCATTAGAAAGGTCTGTAACATTGTACTCAGAAGCCTCAATGTTCATGTCTGCTGTGAGATTTCGGAAGTCCTCAGTCTCAACTGTTCCATCATGTTCAAAGTCATTTATGAGTCTTTCGATTGACTTGTGTACTGATGTTCCGTATTCACCTGCCCTTTTAATAAGATACTCAGGACAACCATCATACTCGTGTCCTGCCACTTGTCTTTGGATTGCAGATGTTATTCCGCACAACTGCTTCTTCTCGCCATTAGGGAGTGTAAGCCAGTATTCGTGTTCTTCCTCCTTGAAGAGAACACCACTAGAAACGAGTTCTATTCTTTTTTCCATTGTTATAAAATGAATTGTGGCAGGATGACCATATAGTTATTTTGATATAGTCATCCCACCAAGTGAATAATTAGATTGCTTGCAGAGCCTTTTTTCTGGTGGTCAAAAGGTTCTTAACATCAGGGGTCGCTTCGATGACGGCTGTGTTGTCGAGGTAAAGACTAATCAAAGCCTGAACATCTGTTGTTGCATTGATCTGAGCCTTCAGAGCGGCATTTGGATCTACAGAAGCCTGGGGTTGTGGCTGAGCCTGTGCAGGACGATTGTTGTTGTACTGCTGACGTGGCTGTGCTTGCTGTCTCTGATAGCCACCGTTGTTCTTCTGCTGATAACCGTTGTTGGTAGTCTGCTGTACCTGTGGTTCTCCATCCTCGTTGATGTGGTCAAAACCATTGTAGATGTAGAGACCTAAACCATGTCGGGCTATTGCTCTTACCATACTTCTCTGAATTGAGGAGTTCACATCGAATGTAGTAGCAGCTTCAACACGCTTTTCAACGTACTGCTTGTTCTGCTTATCATATACCTGAACTGTATAAGGTACAGACTTCATCGCACGATTAGCATAGTCCATGACAGGAAGCCAATCTTCGTAGGTAATACCATCTGCCTCGACAGAAGTGTGAACCATAAGCCCCATTTCAGACTCAAATACAGGGAGTCCATTGTTAGGGTTGGTAAAAATCTTGTAGGTAGCGGAAGGATAGAACTGTTTCATCAGTTTCCATGCCTGTGACCATGACAAATAGGTCAGATTCGACTTCTTTTCAGTTTCCTCAGAGAGGTCAGCTGAATACATAGCCTCGAACATTAAAGATCGACGCTCATCTGCTGTTGCATCAGCAGGGATTACTGGTTTTGTGAATTTACACATTGCTGTAAAAATTAAATTTGTGAATAAATAAGGTTGATACAAACAAAAAGGATGGGCTACCACTCAAATGTTTATCGTATTGAATAACATTATTTTGTGATAACCCATCCAGGGAACCATTCCTTTGCTTTCCAGAGCCGAGTTGAATGGTATTAGTTGAGGAACCAGTCGTAGCCGTCGGTATCTTCACCGTTAATGGCTTTCTGTATTCCAATAGCGAAATCTGTTGCTTGCTGATTGCGGTCGATGAATCGGTCTATATAAGCCGACTGCTTGACTGCTTCATTTGTGTTCTGCATAAGATTCCAGCATGTGTATGGCTCTCCGTCCTTCATACCGAAGTTAGGGTCTGCCACATAGTTCTTCACCATTGCATTCACAGCTTGATCGCCGATAGTGAATGTTGGATGAAGCTTCTGTTCTGCAACTGGCAAGTTCTGCAATAAACGCAGTCTGCCGACGATGTTACAGAATTGAGTCTCTGTGATAGGAGTAGTTTGTAAGTTCTCCAAGAGACGCAAAGTATCTTCCTTGTGAGGATTGAAAGCGGTAAAGAGTTCCAAAGACTTCTGCATAATATCTGCTTCTGTCATACACTCAATAGTTCCGCTGTTGCCGTCACAGGTCAACATTAAATTACTACATACCTTCACGCGATAGCCAACAAAAATATGAAACTTCTGTGGACTCTGACGGTTGTAGAGCTTGTCTTCTGACAGACTTCTTACGCCTCCTATAACAAGGTGTACTGTCTGTCCATTGATTTCACGAGTGATATTCTTGACTCGACAGCACCAAGCCATACGCTGGTAGAATACTGTCTTCTCTTCGTCAAGAAGTTCGTTCGCTTTCTTGTGCTGAGCCGATGGTATGCGTCCGATAATTGGATGCGAAACTCGGATCTCAACAGGTGTAAGTTCTCCGAATACTTGTTCAGCCATCTTACCCACTGCACCAATAAAGTTCTGGTGCGACAGAGTAAGAGTGTTGTCGCTGAACGTTGGTATTACGTTCTTTGTGGTCAGTTCCTCAAGCGTGATTGCTTGAGTGTTAGACTCGATGAAGTTAGGATGATTGTCGCCCCAATCTTCATCTTCTACTTCGATAACTTCTGCATCAATGACTTCAATGTCATCAACGCCAAGAGTAATCTCAGATACAATCTTACCTTCTAAAGGCTCGATTGTCATTGTTGATTTGTTTGCCATTTGAATTTGCAATATTTGTGGTGTTGCCACCTGGTTAATAATGTGAATTGTCATAAACGAAAACCCAATCACGCTACTATCTTTGATTGTTGTATTGTAGGTGATTGGGCTGTAATCTGAAGGCATAGTGTGTAGTATGAAGCCTCTGTAATTCTATGCACTATACAAAGTCCATTACCTTGTTGTTGCCTTTGAAATAACCAAGTATTCATGTTGGTAGATAATTGTAAGTTTCCATTTTATATGCCTGTCCTGCATACAGAGAATGTCTGTAATGCAGCAGCACATATTCTTCACTTTCTCTCTGTGTGAGGATAGGATATAGGAAGAATTACGTTTTCTGCTAAACATTTAATAGCGGTCATATTCAATGCTTCATCAAGGTTATAAACCTGTGTGCTTGAATTGTATAAAGTCTTCAATGCATCTATAGTAGTAATGCCTTGTAGATTTGTTTGTATGTTGATCCGACCGAATGAATCAGCCGGTATTAAAAGAAATTGTATGAGTGTTAGCTTTATGAAAAGGACAATGATTGCGTCCTCTTGAGGCATTGATGAACTTGTCCTGCTAACGGAAGGTAAGTTCGCCTCGGTTTGTGATTTGTTGTTTGTGTTTGATTGTTGGGAGAATATGTGCTGCCACTTCTGAGCAGCCATAATACTGCTCCCATGTATATTGTTTTGAATGATTATTTGCTGTGTCATAGTTGTAAAATTTATAAGTTATTGTTTTTCTTACTTATAAGGCATACAGATATGTCTTATACGGTCTCCAGAAACAAAGAAAAACAGCCCATTTCTGAGCCGTTTTCCATATAATAATCGACAATATCAGATAGAGAAATACAGTCGATCCTGATAAGAGGAGCGACATTATATCTCTCCACAGATAGAGTCGTTGTATTCTCCATCTTTCTTATCTCATAAGTTTTTGAAGAGCCGTTGATCGCTTCTACAGCTTTCTCTTGCCCTTCGCCGCTATTCAGACTTTCACTGGTGGAACATAAGTCCAGAAACTACTTGTAAGAATGGCGACCTTCCAATGATGCTGGCTCCTCTTCGGAAATTCCAACCATCACCAGGTAAAATATAATTAGATAAATTGTTGTTTACCCCTCGTATTTCAGAGGGGATTTTTGTGTCATGTATAAGGTTGCAAGATGCTTCTCAAACCAGAGAAAATTATAGCCAAAAATACACTTCCAGATGTCGTTTTTGCCATTTTTATCTTAAAAAAACATAAATCTTGCAGGTGTAAGCCTCCGAAATTTTCTGGTTTACAAAAGATTTTGTAAATTTGTGTCGCCGTTTGGAGGCTCCTGCTAAAAACAGGGGAATAGCCAGGCGGTCAAGAAGGCGTTATCTGTCTTATTCCTAACTTGCAAAAAGTCTGGAAAACTTCGTGGGGAATACTCCACATCGCATAGGGAGAATAAGAACAGCATTGCGCCCCTCTTGTGTACGAATGAACATGGTACAGCCCCACTGTGCCTTTTAATTCACATAGTACACTGGATGGGGTTGTAGTTACTGTTCATTCCCTAAAGGTTATTTTTTCCAGACTTATCCTGCAAGAAGGTGGACTCTAACGAAGCTCCATCCTTTTTGTATATATAAACTAACTGCTGAGTTTTTGTGGAGTTGTCGGCTTGATTAATATTGGCAATTCAATCGTATATAATTATGCCTATTTTCCGAGTAACTGTTATAACAACCAAAATATGTTGTGGTCAAAGGATAGACAAAGGTCTATCCGTTGATGTTCAGACATATACCTATGCCAATCCTATTTTTTCTCCAGAGAAAGAAAAGGTGGCACAAGCATTTCTTTTTCAAAGGGGTGTTGATCTAAAAAAAATGAATGCCCTCAACGGCGGATTCTTAAAAGCAACAAGAATTGGATAAATATGAAACTTGAAGAACTTATACATCCAGAGGATGCCAGTACATTAAAGACTCTAAAGAGCATTCCTGCACTACCCAAGATAATGGAGAAGGTGTTTCAATATGGTTATGATGAAATATCATGGAGTGAGAACGTAACAACAAATTTGCGTCTATCCGAAACACAAATGCCTGAGATATACAACCACCTCCCTCCAATTTGTGAACGCCTTGGCATTCCTGTGCCAGAACTATACCTCCAAATGAGCCCTATAGCGAACGCCTGGACTTCTGGTCATACCAAGACTTACATTGTTCTGACACTTGGATTGATACGAAGAGTTAAGGGCGAGGAACTTGATGCAGTATTGGCACATGAATGCGGTCATATACTTTGTCAACATGTTTTATATCAGACACTTGCCAATGCAGTGTTCTCGTTTGGCGATGCTATTGCCGATAGCCTTGTCGGTCTTGTTGGCAATGCAGCAATGAAACCGATAAGACATGCACTTATTGCATGGAGTAGAGCTTCTGAACTATCAGCTGACAGAGTGGCTTGTATGTTCACATCAGCAGAAACGCTTGCACGTGCATTAGTAAGAATCAGCATGATACCAAAGAACATTGTTGACATTATGGATATTCGGGCTTGGGCTGAACAAGGTAAGGATTATGAGGCTTTGAAAGATGGTACAGCATGGAATAAGATTGTACACTGGATGGCTAATTCTGATGTCGACCATCCATACGCTCCTGTCCGTGCTTACGAGGCATTGTTGTGGGAGAAAACAGATACTTGCAATCGCTTACGAACAGAAAGTGTACGTTTTGAAGCAATAGAAAAACATGATGTTGTTCAGCAAGGTTCCACTTTATTAGAAAAAGGAACTGAGGTCGCTACCACGGGAGCAAATGCAATTATGGAAAAAGGTGCAGAACTGTCGGCAAAGGGTAGTGCTCTTATGGATAAGGGACTAGAAATAACAAAGAATGTAAAGTTAGGATCGATTATACCAAAACTTAAAAAAAATAAAGGAATATGAATCAGATAATAAAGGAAGAGTGTCCATATTGTGAAAATTACGTCACAGGACAGATGCGAGATACCAATGCTCGAAAAGCGACACGTTGGGCAACAAAAAAAGGTATTACTAGTGGTATAGAACATATAGGCAACATCGGTAATGGTTTCATTGGTACTTGCGTTGCAAACGGAGTAAAAATCTTAGCAGGTGATAAACTTGACCAGGCAGGAAAATATGTTGAATCCCAAATGTTTGAAATTGGTGATTTTGATTTTTCGTGTCCTCATTGTCGACGTCATTGGGAACGCTCTATCCCTCATAATGTCGGAAATTTAACTTTAGGAATAGACCATGATTATGTCAAGTTTTTCTATAACAAAGAATTGAGAGGAAGGTTCACTTTGATAGTATTATCCATAATTGTTTCTGCTCTCAATCTTGGGCTTCTATATTTATGTTATAATTGGTGTTCTGGGTTATCATCGACAACAATGGAACACACCAATGGATTTTTTGGCTTGGGAGCAAAGGATTATGAGGCAGTGAACTATACATTCTATTTTGCATGGTTATTGTTCATTGGCGGTTTGGTTTCAAACTGGATATCGATCAGTTGGATCTCTGATAAATATACAGATTGGAAGACATTTAGGAATGAAGATTTTAAACAGTTCCGATTCAAGCTTCTCACAAATCAATGCTTCAACGAAAAGGACTACAATACATCAGGAATTGATGTTGCTCATCTTTGCATAGGATTATTAACATCCGTAATCGCAGCTGCATGTGGATCATATTGCTATTTTAATGATCTTAATACTTTTGTAAAATGTGAACCTACTATTTGGAATCTAGGTCAAGATACCAAGATGGAAACTGATTATCTTTGGTATTTTATGGCATTATTGGCATTTGTGTTCGGAATAATTGCAATAGTAAATTTTGCAAACATAACAAAAAATGATAATAAAACAAAATAGAATAAAATATTATGGCAGTTAATGGTTTAAAAAATGTAAGATGTCCATTTTGTTACAGTAGTAATGTCGAACAAGAAACAAGTAGTAAAATGGTTCATGCAGCAAAAGGTGTAGCGGCCTTTGGCGTTGCAGTTATAGGATCTTTCACTGTAGGTCATGGAATGGGAGGTAAAGCAATGAATGGTATGCTTGAAGAAGGAGCATACGACTTCGTTTGCAATCATTGTGGCAGACGGTTTGTTGTTGAATTTAAAAATAACACAGTAACAGACGTTCGAGCACATAGATAGATTTTTTGCTTTATTTTAGCAGGGAATACTTTCATAATAAGAAAGAAAGTGTCCTGTAGTGATAATATTTGTAGAGTATAATGCGTAGAGACGTTTTGTTTCAGTAACATAAATTATCACCATTAACATTTCCACGATCTGCTCGTTCTGTCTTACGACTTTAGAGCAGGTAGTGGAAATTTGTGACAGATTTACCTAAATTTTTATAAGAGTCAATACTTATAAGAAACATAATCATGATCAGAATTCTGAGTATATTGTTATGCTTGACTTTGTTGTCTTCTAACATCAAAGCACAGCAACTCACAGACCGTCAAGCATTATGCCTCAAGGGTCAAGTGAAGCGTGTTACCTATAGTGATGGAAACAGCATAGCCTTCAATCAGCAGGGTAAGGTCATTTCTGTCAAGAACAAGAAGGGTAAGTACGCAAAGAAGATAGTCCACAATAAGCAAGGTCTGATCAGTGTCGCTCTCTTCGATGATCAATATTACAGGTGGGAATTCAAATACCAAAATGGCAAGTTGACTTCTATCGACATGAACTATCTCTATTGGGATGAATCATATACTTACTGTGATTTTGCCCAAGGACTTCCATGGCTCATCAAATATGAGTCTTCTGGAGAGGGCATAACAAGTACAGTAAAAGCAAAAGTTCAGTATGGAGATCAGGACTCTCACGGAAACTGGTGCTGGCGACGCATGGTTGGGGATATGGTCGAAACTAACGAAAGTGAGGAAACTCGAAGAACGTTAGACTATGACGAATCCATAACAAGACAAATATTCTATTGGTAAAAAAATTAAAGGGCGACACTTCACATTGTGCCGTCCTTTTTCTTACCCATTGACCCTGACATATATGCCTTGGTCAGTCACATCAATGTCAATACTCTTTAGCCTCTTAATACCAGCCTTCTTTGCTTCTTCCATGTAGATGTGCTTAATCTCTTCCTCGTCCATCTTGTAACATTCTGATGGAAAGAAATTAGGCATTGGAGGAGCCGCTGCACCAAGGATGATGTCTGCAAGAGCCAAAGGTGCTTTTCGTGGATCATAGTTTTTTAGTATGAGTGGGTAATATACCTCAACTCCATAAGGGGTAAAGCTCATAGAGGTGTTAACATTATGACCACCCTTAGCAAGCAGGGCATCAATATCTTTCGTCAGAGCATCTGGAAGTGATGCAACTGGATAAACATTGTCTAAGTAATATAATTCCGTCATAATCTGTTGTTTTTGGTTTTGTTTGATGTTATAATAATCTTCTTGCCTTGACTGGAAGCATAAGAGATAAAGCCTCTGTACGCCTCAATTCTTGGTCTGTGTCGTGAAATAATCGCCAACAATTCTTTCAGCGATATTTCCAGTCTCTCAAATTCGCCTTTTTCAGCGATCAGGTCATTCAGTTCTTCGGCAAATGATTTCTTCACTGCCTTTCTTTCTTCTTTCAGGGGCGGTGTCGGGATGGTGCAAGGTTCAAGCGTAGTTGTAGGTTTTTCTACGCTGTCATACACCACATCTTGCCGCCCGGACATGAAACTGTTCCATAAGTTCTGTATTAAATCGTTCATGGTTATGTTTTCTATAATGCTAATGTTGGCTTTAATGGTAGTCTTCATATAGCACATCAGCCATCGGATTGAGCCGATGACCGATATGCAAATCCATAGCTGCTCGTGGAACAAAAGGACTACACCTTGTGTGTGTAGCTTTGCTAGTGAATGGTATGTAACACTTTTTTACTCTAAAACTATACTATTTCCTATATAATAGTACTTCGTTAGAGTAATTTTTTGTTATTTTTCACTAGCTAATATACTATCTGCAT
>NZ_NPJG01000128.1 GCF_002251245.1 Prevotella sp. P5-92 | reverse complement strand
TACTAATGAAAGAGAGTGAATGCCAAGGCATTTAGAGCTCATAGAGAGAGCTGCGCATCATGTTTGCCGCATGGAAACTCTGTGTCCTCTGTCGCTTGCGACCTACTCTATAAAACCACAAATCTCTTTTTCTCTTTGACTCTGTGGTTTAAATAAAACCCTTATACATAGAGAATTATCACATGCAAAACTAAAGTTAATTAGAAAAGAACTATGAGAAAGATCTTTTATTTAGCAATGGTGGCTGTTACAGCAATCTTTGCGGGCTGTGCAAACGACGAGGATGCACTGCTGCCAAATGACTCGCTGAAGGACACCCCAATCAATATCGATGTGCTGGTGTCGGGCATAAATACCCGTGCCGGATATGACAACACATCTCAGCCTACGATGTTCTATCTCTCGATAGACCAAAACGGCACGAAATACGACTACGCCAATGTCGTGATGAAATACGACGGGAGCAAATGGGTGGCATACGAGTCTGCTGCTGAGAATGCAGCAAAGAAACAACTTCTTTGGGAAGGCTCTGAAGCCAATGTCACCGTCACGGCGGCTACGTTCCCTCTGCCTAAGACTTCAACTTCTTATGCCCTCAGTGTACAGACCGACCAGTCAACTGCCGACGCAGTCAAGGCAAGCGACCATCTGTGTTATTACAGTTATATGGTCATGCCATCAATAGAAGGTATGAGTTTAGAGCTCGACCATATCATGTCGAAGATATCGGTCAAGCTAACCCTCGGCACGGAGTATAAAGCCTCAGAGACAAACCCCATCACATCAGTCACTGCTTTTGGCGCATCAACCGGCGCAACCTATTCTCCCGGGGTAGAAACGCCTTGGAGCGCAGGATCAAATGTTTCGAAGATTACTCTGTTTCCTTCCGTGGCATACAACAAAGCTGAGCGTACCGTCACCTACGAGGCCATCCTCGTGCCGCAGACGATAGCCGCAAACACTTTTGGAATAGAGATACGGATTGGCGAGAAGACCTACGAGTGGACATCTGCCGAAGCCTTCACATTGACAGGTGGCACAAACCACACCCTCGAAATGACAGTGGGCAATGCCAGCAGTGCAAACAACAATTAATAGAAATAATAGTACAATGAACAAGATAATATTTTGGACCATGGCAGCTATGGCATTCCTCCTTGCAAGCTGCGCTGGCGAAGAAGAGGTTACGACACCTGCTGATTCGCTGAAAGGAAAGCCCATCAATGTAGATGTATTGGTGTCGGACATCAAGACTCGTGCGGGCTATGATACGAAAAATCTGCCTACGAAGTTCTATCTTACCATCGACCAGGATGGCGAGAATTATGACTACACCAATGTCGTGATGAAATACGAGGAGGGCAAATGGGTGGCATACGCATCCGATGCTGCCGATGCTCCCACGGTAGAAATGATTTGGGCTAACGCTACGGGCACCATCGCCGTCAAGGCTGCCACGTTCTCCCTCACCTCTACATCAACCCCGCTCAATGCACTGACCGACCAGTCAACTGCCGAGGGCATCAAGGCAAGCGACCACCTGTATTATTCCAGCAATGCCGTCACGCCTTCTGAGAATGGCACCATCAGCATTCCGTTCGACCATATCATGTCGAAGTTGGAGATAACGGTTACGCTTCGCAATCAGTATGGAACCCCAGAGACAAACCCCATCACCTCTGCCATAGCCCTTGGCTCTGCCACCAGCGCCACCTATTCTCACGCAGTAGCAACGCCATGGAGCAACTACAATTCTGCCGTTTTAGACATTTCGTTATGCTCTTCTGGGTCATACAGCGCCACAGGGCGTACCGCCACCTACGAGGCTATCCTCATTCCGCAGAACATAGCAGCAAGCACCTTCGGAGTGAAAGTGACGATTGGCGACAAGACCTACACATGGAGATATGCCAATGCCGTCACGTTAGAAGGCGGCAAGAAATACACCCTTGACCTTACCTTGGGAAAGAACGAACTCACTCTCAACACACTCTCTGTCAGCAAATGGAACGAAGATAAAGTCACAGGATTAAATGCGGAACTCGTTATTCCTTATGTCACTTTCACGGCTAAAAGCGAACAGACATTCAAATTCGATATTTCAGATAACTTCGCATCCTCCCTTGGCGCGAATGAGTATTTCGAATACTCTGTAGGCGACGGCGAATGGACACAATTTAAAACAACCGTAGATAACATCAAATTTGGAGGCACCTTGGGAAGTCTCCGACTCCGCGGCAAGAGCAGTAAGGGTACGGCAACTGATCCAGGTTCTGGCTATTCAACAATTGAATTCACTACTCCAAACTCTCCAGTAGATTGCACCGGAGACATCCGCACGCTCATTGACTATGAAAACTACGCCGATGTAAGTACCGCAGACGCTAAGTTCTGTTCCTTATTTTATCTGAATAAAGAATTGAGGACTGCTCCAAAGCTTCCAGCTACAACATTAGCAAATTATTGCTATCGAGAAATGTTCACCTATTGCACCGCCCTCACAACGGCACCAGAGCTTCCTGCTAAAACATTGGCAGAGTTATGCTATTGTCTAATGTTCAGCGGTTGCTCCGCACTCACAACGGCACCAGCGCTTCCTGCTAAATCATTGGCAAAGAGTTGCTATTTCCAAATGTTCAACGGTTGCACCGCACTCACAATGGCACCAACGCTTCCTGCTGAAACATTGGCATTTGGTTGCTATCAAGGAATGTTCAGCGGTTGCACCGCACTAGAAACGGCACCAGCGCTTCCTGCTACAAAATTGGCAGTTAGTTGCTATCAAGGAATGTTCAGCAATTGCACCGCACTCTCAACGGCACCAGCGCTTCCTGCTGAAACATTGGCATTTGGTTGCTATCAAGGAATGTTCAGCGGTTGCACCGCACTAGAAACGGCACCAGCGCTTCCTGCTGAAACATTAGCAGGTAGTTGCTATAATGCAATGTTCAGCGGTTGCACCAAACTCTTAAAGGCACCAATGCTTCCTGCTAAAACATTAACAGAGAATTGCTATCAAGAAATGTTCCGCGATTGCACCGCACTAGAAACGGCACCAGAGCTTCCTGCTACAACATTGGCAGATGGTTGCTATCAAGAAATGTTCCGCGATTGCTCCGCACTCTCAAGTGTAACCATGTTGGCAACTAATGTCAGCGCAGTAATGTGTTTGGAAAATTGGCTTAATGGTGCAGGTACAAATGTTCAAGAAGGGAAAATTCATACATTGACATTGTATAATCAGGAAGTCCGTAATAAGATAATCAATTACTTACCTGAAGGTTGGTCTGTTCGGTGCAAGTATTAATAATCATTCAATCCCATCATAAACAGTTGGAGGCTGCAAGCGGCATGGTAAATGCCATTGCGGCCTTCATTGTGTCTGTAGGGAAATAGTCCCGACTACAAACCAAAACCAGCGAACTACAAACTAAAGTTTGATAAGCTTGGCTGCGTTCGGCATAACATTCAAGCGAGCTTAATGTTCTGCACTCACTTGCACAATCTTTGGCTATGGCATAAATAGTCGCTTGTTTTGCACTCCGAAAATAAAACAACAAGCGATTATGACAAAATTTGGGAAATGGTGCGTGTGAGTGAGGAAATCCCAAGAATCATTTTCCTGAAAGGGAAGGAAGAGAATGTATAACACCCTATCCTAATGTCATAAGAACACCCTATCCTAATATCATAAGAACTGTCCACAATAAAAAACACAAAGTAACAAATAAATCTTAATCTGCATAATTTCCGTGGATTTATTTGCTGATTTAATATAAAAGTTGTATTTTTGCAGCAAAAATATATTTTGTGGTATGAATGGAATAGAAGAAAGATACATCAGTCTGCTTACCGACTTCGGTTTTAAGCGCATATTCGGCACTGCCCCCAACAAGGACTTGCTGATAAATTTCCTTAATAGCCTCTTCGCCGGCAAGGAGGTTATCAAGGACGTGAAGTATCTCAACACCGAGCATTTCGGCGACAACACCTCGGCGCGCAAGGCCATCTTCGACGTGTATTGCGAGGGCGAGGACGGCGAGAAGTTCATCGTCGAGATGCAGAATGCCTATCAGGAATTTTTCAAGGACCGCTCCCTGTTTTATTCCACGTTCCCCATCCGCGAGCAAGCCAAGAAAAGCGCCGACTGGGACTTCAATCTCTCCCGCGTATATACCGTGGCGCTATTGAACTTCGACATGAAGGAGGAGGCTTTCGACAAGGAGGAGATAACCCACACCGTGAAGCTCTGCGACATCAAGACCAACAAGGTGTTCTACAAGAAGCTCGACTTCATATACGTAGAGATTGCCAAGTTCAAGAAGAAGGAGGACGAGTTGGAGACTCTCTACGACAAGTGGCTCTTCGTGTTGAAGAACCTTTACAAGTTGGAGAGCCGCCCCAAGGCGTTGCGCGACAAGGTGTTCGACCGTCTGTTCAAGGAGGCCGAGATAGCAACGTTCACTCCAGAGGAACTGCGTGAATACGAGGACAGCCTCAAGGCCTACCGCGACATCAAGAACTCCATTGATACAGCTAGGAGGGAAGGTCGCGTGGAAGAAAGAATTGCCATCGCACGCAACCTCAAGTCGATGGGTATGTCGATTTCTGACATCTCAAAAGCCACAGGTTTGCAGGAAGAGGAAATTGTCTCTATTTAATATCGAGGAACCACAGGAATAAGTACCACTGATCGCAACAAATAACGAACCAACGTAACAGTCCTTATGCCCCTGCAAAATACGGCATCTAAAAACCAAAGTTGGGCATCTACAAACCATATTGGGCGGTTTGGAGGATTGGATGTAATTTCGCAGCGTTCCTTTGTTTTGCACCCGAAATAGTGAGGAATGGTGTGTATAATTGTTAAATTGTCAGCATATTGAATAATTTTCTGATGATTTTGATGCTTATATGAAAGAAAATGTGTAATTTTGCAGCTACGATGGTGTATTTGATACACTTCTGTAAAGAAAAAGCAGGATTAAATTTGTTAATATCAGCAACGTATGATAGCGATGCCAACCATATACATTACCCATGACCGCCTAATCCTTAACGATTTAGGGGGTACTTGCTATGACACAGCAACGTCAGCGATATATAACATCATACACATAGCCTTCCGCAGGTGTCAGACAAGGGCACTTGCGGAAGACTTTGTGCGTTTTATGCATTAGTTACCGCGTGATTATAGAACAAAGTTTTCAATATTACAGAACATAAGATTTCAATAACAAATTAAAAAATAAAATAGTTTATGGAAGAAAGAAACAAGAAACACTACGTGGCACCTTCGATGAAGGTATATGAGACTGAGCCAACACAGATTTTGACAGGAAGCACCAA
>NZ_NPJG01000127.1 GCF_002251245.1 Prevotella sp. P5-92 | reverse complement strand
ATAATCGTTAACCATTAATCATCATGAGTTCTACATCTAAATCAAGCACTTGGAAGCTGGTATTGCAGCTTATTGTGGCAGCGCTGTCTGCTATTGCTACAACTCTCGGAGTGACGAGTTGTATGGGAGTGAATCAGTACGTGTGACGACAACTGGTTGAACGGAAACTAAGAGGGAGCGGCGCCAAGGCGCCGCTCCCTTTTTCTGATTACGGATGTTGATTTTTCTTTTCTTAGAACCTATATATAAAAAACGTCCCGCAGGGCGCAAAACCCTGCGGGACGAGAAATTATCTGTTTATTTTACTTTCAGATTAATGTAACTTATTCGGCTTATCCTTCAAAAGTGCAGAAGTCTCTGCAAATTCATTAATGACATCCTTATAGTTTGGATGGCAAATAGGGATTAATAGAGTTGCACTGTTAAATATGCCTTCCATGTCATAAATTGACGTTGACATACAAGTGAACATATTTGTATATTCATAGGATTCAAACCAAGAACTAAACAATCGACTCCGAGCAATTTGTTTTCCGTCGCCAGTTTCGCAAATATAAAGTAATGCCGACATGTTCTTATTAAAGAACTCATTGACAATCGCAAATATCGTTTTCATCACATTTACATCACGAGGAGAATGTCGGTTGTTGGTGTTGTTTATTACGAATTGATAACAATCTGCCGAATGAATCAAATCGTCTTCCACAAAATCCACAATCAACTGAACTCCATGAGCCGTGACGAAATAAAGACCGTTAGACTTCGGATCTTCAAATACTGTATATGGTGAGGTTTTATTTATGTCCTCGACACTTCACTTTCTCATAAAGAATATACATATTTGGGATCCTCGCCTGTTCGTTCTTTAAACAACTCACGTGCACGGACCTCTAATTCAGCTATACGCTGACGTTTCCTTGCTTTGGAGGCTTCCACTTTAAGCAGAAGTTCTTCTCTTGTCAATTGATTCTTCATATCCATTCTCTCCTTTTTTATTCTTTTCGAAGGCAAAGGTACAAAGAAAATCTGAACCCCCCAAATCTTTGGCGGAATTTCTCGTCTGTTGTTAGTATGTAAATAAGTTATAAGAGTTTCCCACACCCACTACAGCTGCTTCTGTGGGTGTGGGAAACTCTTATAAAGAATATATAATCAATGTGTTCTTTTTAACATTATTTACACATTAAACCCTTGAAATTGCATAAAACCATCCTGTTTGCCTCGGCTACTTTGTCATCGCTTTCGCCTTGTATGTATATCATAATGGTGGCTGTGTGACTATGGCCAAGGGCCTTGGCAATCACTTTCAACTTGGTTTTGTTGAGTGCTTCCGCCCACATGCCTTTGTGATGGAGAATGTCCCCAATATACTTAGCATTGGTGACGGAATGGTTAGAGACTCCATCATCAAGGATTTTGAGAGCCTTGGTTACAAAGTGAGTGTTCAAGTAATCACAGCGTCAGATTATGGAGTACCACAAAACAGACGAAGGGCTGTATTCGTAGGCTTGGCAAATGGCAAAGAGTTTCAGTTTCCAGTATCTTGCTATCTCGGCATCTACTTTATAGTTAAATATACATAAAAACGTATCGTGATTACGGAAATAAATGATAAATGTGGTATTCATTTCAAATATTATTTGTATTTTTGTAGCAAAATTACGATAACAGACAAAATATTGCGATATGATACGAGATTTTTGGGTAAAGAACTATCTTTCCATTCGCGACAAGCAGGAATTAAGCTTCGTGGCCAAGGGACCATCTTCGGAACTTGTCACCGAAGTGGCTGATGGTGTGTTCTTGTATAAGTTAGGCATCCTATATGGTTCAAACGCTTCGGGTAAGTCGAATATGTTGATTGCCATGAATGAGGTGTTCCGTCTGTTGGTTATGGCAAAGTCGGATGCGACCGTAGGAATCGGCGGGGGCATACCATTTTTGCTCACCAAAAATGAACCAACGGAAATGCACGTGTCATTCTATGCCGATGGCACCCGATATGACTACGATGTCAAGTTCAACGGCAAGCACATCCTGACTGAATCCTTGTACTATTACCCAAACAAATCAAAATCGCTGTTCTACGAGCGTAGTTTTGTGGGCGAGAATGTGCAGGCAGACATCAAATTTGGCGCGAGCCTCAAACTGCAAGTCAAGACACAGGAGAGCATCCGCGAAAACACACTGAACAATCACTGTGTGCTGTCCGTTTGCCGAAAGGCTGCCTTGAAAGAAGACATAGCTCCGTTCAATGCTCTTCACGCTTGGATTATGGCCAATTATCACGATGTGGACGGCGATGTAGAAAAGGGTCTTGTTGAGATCCTAAAGGATGCTTACAGCAATCCAAAGAAGCGTAAGTTCTATAACACTATGCTCCAGAAGGCCGACTTGAACATTTTGGAATATCGTCCTGTTGTTGAAGACCGCATTGTGCCCAATGATTTCCGCGAGCGCATCCAGAAGGAAAATATCCCTGAGGAGATGAAAGATGTCCTGTTGAAGCCAACCACAGATTCTATCACTTTCTTGAACCATTCCGACAATGGCGACTTTGATATTCCTCTCAGATGGCAGTCAAAGGGCACTCAGAAATACATCCGCATATTGGATGCCTTGTACGACTTGATAACGAGTCCTCACGTGTACTATCTTGATGAACTGGGCGAGGATCTGCACAACGACCTGTTGTACTACTATCTCAATGTCTTTATCTTCAACTCCGACAAGTCTCAGTTGATTATTACGAGTCAGGAAGCCACCCTTCTGTCGCAGGATATGATTAACGAGAACAGAGGCGTGGTGTGGTTTGTTGAGAAGAACAAGGAGACTGCTTCGTCCGAATATGCCCGTGGCGACTCATTCGGCTTGCACAAGAACCTGTCGCTTTACAATTCATATCGCATTGGCAGATTGGGAGCTAAGCCTGAACTTGGTAGTATCTTTATAAATTTGGAGGACTGATATGGGAAAGCTACGACAAACTGTCCTTATTTTGGGCGAGGGGCCAACGGAGTTCTTCTACTTCAAGTCCTTATGCGACGTGTTCAAACGTCTGACCATCAAGCCAGACTATCCTAAGCATACCAACATCAAGGAACTGGAAGCCAAGATTGCAGAGGGCGTGGCAATGGGTTACAGCCATATCTTCTGCATTATCGACATGGACACGAAGGACAAGGAGCCGGAGCGTTCACAATACCAGAAGCTAAAAGCAAAGTATGCCAAGCCTATTGACAAACCAAAGAAAGGCATCTACTGCGAGGTGGAGTTCTTCGAAACTCACCGCTGCACAGAACTATTCTTTCTCTATTATTTCCGATACACCTCTCGTCCATACGATGAGCAGGAGCCATTGCTCAAAGACCTCAACCAATGCGTGGAGTATCGGAAGACAATAGAGTTCTTCATCAAGACCAAAGGACTTCACGGTTACTTCGAACGCAATGGTGGCAGTCTTGAAAAGGCTGTGGCCAATGCTAATCGGTCAATGGATGAGAAGCTGAAGGATGGCAGAGATTATACATACTCGGAACTTGGAAGGTTGATGGAAAATTTAAAAAGCATGGGAAAGTAAACCGTAAATTCGTTTTGTTATTACTATAGCATGAAGCATAACATAAATAAAACAAAACAAAGAGTTGCGAGCGAAAAGAAGGAAACGTCGCAATCATCAAATTGGTCTTTTAAAGTAAAGAATCATCGGGGACAGGTTCATCGACCCTAAAGAGTGAACCAATGTCCCTGTCCCCATATCCCCTTGGCGGTTTTCGTGGCGCAGCCCCCGCCGCTGTAGGGTCTTACCTCGTGTAAGACCGCAACCCGTATATGTTATTTCCCCGCAGGCGTTTGCGGCGGGCGGTCTTACACGAGGGGAAGACCCTACAACGGAGATTAGCGGCGGCGAAATCGGCGAGATTAGCGGCGGCGTTGGCGGTGTCATCGAGATTAGCGGCGACATATCGGCGGTAGCGGCGGCGTTGGAGGTATCATCGAGATTAGCGGCGGCAAATCCGCCGCAAATCGTTATTTGTACAGATAACGTTTGATGCTCTTTTTGGGAGTCTTTTCAAACTCGTTTTTGTGGATTTCTATTTCGGCGAGTTTGCAGTAGGCGGCGAGCTGCTCGTTGACCTGTGTGCGGTTTTGCTCCATGAGCTGGGCAAGGGCATCGTGACGTATGCCGAGGTCGGTGGCGGCATCCATGTCGGGATGGACGAGTGCCACGAGCCTGGTGTCGCGCTGTACGACGACGCTCTCGAGGACGAGTTGCATGGAGTTGAGCTTGTCTTCAATCTCCTCGGGGTAGATGTTCTGTCCGCTGGGGCCGAGGAGCATGTTTTTCGAACGGCCGCGGATGAAGACATTACCGTCGGCATCCATGGTGCCGAGGTCGCCGGTGTGATACCAGCCGTCGGCGTCGATGGTCTGCGCCGTGGCCTCGGGGTTCTTGTAGTAGCCGAGCATGACGTTGGTGCCGCGGGCGAGGATCTCGCCGGGGATGCGTGCGGGGTCGGGGCTGTCGATCTTCACTTCCATGTGGACGACCGCCCTGCCGCAGCTGCCTGGCACGAAGTGCTGCCAGTCGGAATAGCAGATGATGGGGGCGCACTCGGTGGCGCCGTAGCCCACGGTGAAGGGGAAGCCGATGGCCTTGAGAAACTGTTCCACCTCGTGGTTGAAGGCAGCTCCGCCGATGATGATCTCGTAGAACTGGTCGCCGAAGGCCTTGCGCACCTGTTCGCATACGCGCTGTTGTATCTTCTTGCTGATGACGGGCATGTTCCAGAGCAGGCGCATGGTGTTGTTCTGGAGCTTGGGGAACACCCTCTTGCGGATGATCTTCTCGATGATGAGTGGCACGGCGATGATGATGGCCGGGCGGATGTCGGTGAACGCCTGTGCGATGATGGCCGGCGAGGGGATGCGCGTGAGGTAGTAGATATGGCAGCCGTGCAGGAACTCGAAGATGAACTCGAACGCCATGCCATACATGTGTGCCATGGGCAGGATGCTGATGACGCTGTCGCCCTGTTTCACCACGTTGCCTAACACGTGCTCGGCGAAGTCGTAGTTGCCCCAGAGGGCGCGGTATGGTATCATGACGCCCTTGGAGAAGCCTGTGGTGCCCGAGGTGTAGTTGATGAGTGCGAGTTCGTCGGGGCTCTGTTCCTTGTAGTAGGCTACGTGCTGTCGGCGGAAATACTTGGGGTATTTGCGTCCGAACATCTCGTTGAGGTGTTCGCGTGCGTAGGTGAGCTTGTCGGTGCGCGAGAGGCGGAGCGAGTAGTCGGGTATGTTGATGATGCCTTCCAGTCCTGGCATCTTCACGGGATCGACCTGTGTGGCCACGACATCTCCCACGAAGAGGAACTTCGCCTCGCTGTGGTTGACGATGTTATGGATCTGTTCGGCTGTGAACTCGTGGAGCACTGGCACGGCGATGGCTCCATAGGTGAGAGTGGCGAGGAATGCCACTGCCCAGTGTGCGCTGTTGCGTCCGCAGAGGGCGATCTTGTCGCCTCGCTCAACGCCTCCGTTCTCGAAGAGGATGTGGAGTTTCTCTATCTTTCGCGCCACGTCGTGGTACTGCAGGGTGATGCCCTTATAGTCGGTGAGGGCGTCGCGGTCCCAGTTGTCGAAGATGCTTTTCTCGATGATAGCGTTGAATGATTCCATATGATGAGTGGGTTTGTATGTGTATTGCTTTGGGGCTCTATTTATAGAGGTAGCGTTTGATGCTCTTCTTTGGGGTCTTGGCAAAGTCTTCCTCGTGTATCTCTATGGCGGAGAGCTGGCAGAAGGGCGGCAGCTGGAGGTTGAGTTCCTTGCGGTTTTGCTCCATGACGCTGACGATGTCGTCGGTGGTGAAGTTCATGGTCTGCGCCTCTTCCTTGTCGGGCACGACGAGGGCTACAAACTTGTCGCCACGCTGTAGGATAAGGCTCTCGCTGACCATGGCCATATTGTTGAGTTTGTCTTCTATCTCCTCGGGATAGACGTTCTGTCCGTTGGCTCCGAGGAGCATGTTTTTGATGCGTCCGCGGATGAACACATGTCCGTCGGCGCTCATGGTGGCGAGGTCGCCGGTGTGATACCATCCGTCGGCGTCGAGCACCTCGGCCGTGGCCTCGGGGTTTTTGTAGTAGCCGAGCATGACGTTGACGCCACGCGCCACGATCTCGCCGGGGATGCGTGCGGGGTCGGGGCTGAGTATCTTCACCTCCATGTGCTTGACGGGTGTGCCGCAGCTGCCTGGCACGAACTGGTGCCAGTCGCTATAGGTGATGAGCGGAGCGCACTCGGTGGCTCCGTAGCCCGAGGTGATGGGGAAGTCGATGGACTTCAGAAACTGTTCTATCTCTTGATTGAGTGCCGCGCCGCCGGTCATGACCTGATAGGCGTTGCCGCCGAAGACCTCCATGACGAGCTGGCAGATGCGCTCCTTGACTTTCTTGTTGATGACGGGCATGTTCCACAGCAGCCTGACCTTGTTGTTCTGGATGCGCGGGAAGACGTGCTTGCGTATGATCTTATCGACCACGAGCGGCACGGAGATGACAATGGAGGGATGGACCTCGGCGAAGGCTTGTGCAATGATGGCTGGCGAGGGCAGTCGGGTGAGGAAGAAGAGATGGCAGCCATGGACGAAGGGGAAGATAAACTCCACGAGCATGCCGTACATGTGTGCCATGGGCAGGATGCTGAGTATGCTGCTGCCGTTTTTGATATGCGTCCCCATGGTGTCGAGCAGTCCGTCGAGATTGCCCCACAGGGCGCGGTAGGGCAGCATGACGCCCTTTGAGAAGCCTGTGGTGCCGCTGGTGTAGTTGATGACGGCGAGCTCTTCTGCCTGATCCTCGTGATAGTGGACGTCGTCGGCCCGGAAGCAGCGTGGGAAGCGGCGGCCGAATATTTCGTTGAGATGTTCGCGCGCGTAGGTGAGGTCGTCGGTGCGCGAGAGCATGAGCGAATAGTCGGGGATGTTGATTATGCCTTCGAGTGACGGCATCTCTGCGGGGTTGATCTCCTTGGCCACGTAGTCGCCCACGAAGAGGAGTTTCGACTCGCTGTGGTTGACGATGTTGTATATCTGCTCGGGCTTGAACTCGTTTTGTATGGGCACGGCGACGGCGCCGTAGGTGAGTGTGGCGAAGAATGCCACCGCCCAGTGCGAGGAGTTGCGTCCGCAGAGTCCGATCTTGTCGCCGGGCTTCACGCCTGAATATTCAAAGAGGATGTGGAGTTTCTCTATCTTTCGCGCCACGTCGTGATACTGCAGCGTGATGCCCTTATAGTCGGTAAGGGCATCGAGATTCCAGTTGTCTATTATACTTCGTTCTATATATGAATTGAAGCTGCGAAATGTATTCATTGCACAATTTTTGAAATTTTGTGCAAAGATAATCGTTTTTCTGCACATTCCAAAACTTTTTGTGCAAAAACTTTATGTTATGCCTACGTTTTTTCCGATTATGACTATTTTTGAGGCATAATCAGCGTTTTTGGGGGTATAAGTGGTGGTTTTGGGGATATAATCGGCGAGGTGCTTGTAGCAGACCTACTCGTATCTCATGGATTTCGACGGAGAGATATGCGAGATGAGATAGCTGGGGGCGATGAGGATGAGCACGCTGACGACGAGCGTGACGGCGTTGAGCGCGGCGAAGGCAGGCAGATGGACCTCCATGGGTGCTTCGGACACGTAGTAGGTGGCGGGGTCGAGGCTGACGATGCCCGTGGTCTGCTGCAAGATGATGAGTGCTGCTGCGGCGATGTCGCCGAAGAGCATGCCGCGGCCGATGACGAAGACGGCAAACCAGAGGAACGTGTGGCGTATGGTGGCGTTAGGCGCGCCGAGGGCTTTCAGTGTGCCTATCATCTGTGTGCGTTCGAGGATGATGATGAGCAGTCCGGAGATCATGGTGAATCCTGCCACGCAGATCATCAGCACGAGGATGATCCACACGTTGATGTCGAGCAGCGAGAGCCATGAGAAGATCTGCGGATAGGCGTCGTAGATGGTCTGCGAGACCATGGTGTCGCCATAGCGGTCGGTGTGGCGGTTGACCTTCTCCACCACGTTTTGCGCGGTGGCGTCGAGGCGGGTGAAGTCGCTGACGGTGAGTTCGGCTCCCGAGCACTGTCCTTCTTTCCATCCGTTGACCTTGCAGGTGGTGTAGAGGTCGGTGAAGCAGAGCGTGTTGTCGAACTGGCTCATGTTGGTCTCGTAGATGCCTGCCACGGTGAAGCGGCGTGTGCGCACGCCTTGTGTCCCGACGAAATAGCCGTAGATGCGGTCGCCCTGTTTGAGTTTGAGCGTGGAGGCGGTATTGGTGGAGATGAGGATGGCGTTGGTCGATGCGGTGTCTGAGAACTGCGGTATGGAGCCAGCGACGAGATGGTCGCGTATGAAGTCCCATTCATATTCCTTTGCCACGCCCTTGAAGGCGATGCCGAGGAAGTCGTCGTCGGTCTTGAGTATGCCTTGTGCCACGGCATAGCGCTGCACATGGCTGATGCCGTCGATGCGGCTCATGGCGCGCATGGTGCTGTCGTCGATGCAGATGGGATAGTTGTCGGTGCTCTGCATGGCGAGGAAGTTGGCTACCTGAATATGGCAGCCGAAGCCTACAACCTTGTCGCGTATGGTATGCTTAAAACCCATCACCACCGAGACGGTGATGATCATGATGGCGAGGCCGATGGCCACTCCTGCCGTGGCTATATGTATGGCCGGGCGGCTCACCTTGTGGCGGTCGCCCTTGTCGCTATATATGCGGCGTGCTATGAAATATGAAAGGTTCAATGTATTGTTGTTCTTTTACAGAAGTATTGGAGGTATGGAATGCCTCATTCTTCTTTAACTCCCCAAGTAAATCTCACTCCTCCACCCTGCCAGGATAAGCCTCGAGGGCTTTCTGCAGCACCACGAGGGCGCGGGAGAGGTCTTCTTTCTTCAGGACGTAGGCTATACGCACCTGGTTGTGGCCAGCGCCAGGAGTGGTGTAGAAGCCTGAGGCGGGAGCCATCATCACGGTCTCGCCCTCGTATTCGAACTCCGACAGACACCAGCGGCAGAACTTCTCGCTATCGTCAACGGGCAACTTCGCCACGGTGTAGAACGCTCCCATGGGGATGGGCGAATAGACACCGGGGATGCGGTTGAGTCCGTCGATGAGACACTTGCGGCGCTCCACATACTCGTCATACACGTCACGCAGGTACTCCTCGGGCGTGTCGAGCGACGCCTCGGCTACAAGCTGGCCTATGAGCGGCGGCGAGAGACGCGCCTGGCAGAACTTCATCACCGCCTTGCGCACGGCCTCGTTCTTGGTGATGAGGGCGCCGATGCGGATGCCGCACTCGGAATAGCGCTTCGACACGGAGTCGATGAGGATGACATTCTGCTGGATGCCTTCGAGATGGCACGCGCTGATATACGGCGAACCGGTGTAGATATATTCGCGATAGACCTCGTCGGAGAAGAGGTAAAGGTCGTACTTCTTCACGAGGTCGCGTATCTGGTTCATCTCGCGGCGGGTGTAGAGATAGCCCGTGGGGTTGTTGGGATTGCAGATCATGATGGCACGTGTGCGGTCGTTGATGAGCTCCTCAAACTTCTCCACCTTTGGCAGCGAGAAGCCTTCCTCTATAGTAGTAGCTATGGTACGTATGCGCGCGCCCGCGGAGATGGCAAACGCCATGTAGTTGGCGTAGGCTGGCTCGGGGACGATAATCTCGTCGCCTGGGTTAAGACACGACATAAAGGCGAAGAGCACCGCCTCGCTTCCTCCCGAGGTGATGATGATGTCGTCGGCATCGACATTGATGTCGTAACGACGGTAATAGCTCACGAGCTTCTCACGGTAGCTCTGGATACCCTGGGAAGGCGAATATTCAAGAATGTTGCGGTCGATATGCTTCAGGGCATCGAGGGCAACTTGTGGTGTGGGCAGATCGGGCTGGCCGATGTTGAGGTGATAGACCTTCGTCCCACGCTTCTTTGCAGCGGCAGCAAGAGGTGCGAGCTTGCGTATAGGCGACTCGGGCATCTCATGTCCGCGAACAGATATTTCCGGCATGATTCTACAAAAAAATTATTTTTCGACTGCAAAGGTACTATTATTAATTGGAAAACGGCAAACTGAAATAAAAAAAAATCGAAATAAAACCATTTTATTACCTAAATCATGGGAATTAACATATTTTTACGCAATCTCTTCGCTCTTTTCAACAAAAAGAATTACTTTTGCCAAACTTTAACTCGAAAGGACTACAGACAATGAATTACGACGAACTCTTATCGAAGCGCGACGCGGGAGAAAATAAACTTTGCCATACCTTGCTCGGCTGTTTCACGAAAAGAAACGCCGGAGCACGCTTCGTGAACGTGATTGACATCAGGGACGAACTCACCGACAACATCCTCTTTGAAGAAGACCTCAGGAAGGAACACGAGGCACACAAGGAGATAAAGGCCAACCATCAGATAAGATACATGCCAGGCGGCGACGACGTTAAGGGAAAGACGAAAAAGACGCTCGTGGCCGAAAGAGGCGTGTTTGTCACGCTGGCTCAGATGCTGTTTGACACGCCGTCGATGGTGGCGCGCAACGACTTTCTCAAAGACATCATTTCGCAGACTTTCGAGGCAGCCAAGGAGCTGCACGCCAACGGCATCTATCACACGTGTTTCGCGCCGGAGAACATACTGATACGACGCGGCGACGGCAGGCTGATGCTGCTGAACCACGGCTCGTTCTATCAGAACATAGAAAACCAAGAGGAGCTCTACGGCGACCTCGCCAGCTATGTGGCGCCTGAAGTGTTGGCTCACGGCACCATCGACGAGCGATGCGACGTGTATTCGATAGGAAAACTGATAGAGTATCTCTACTCCACGGGATCGATGCCGATGCCAGTGAAGAAAGTGGTGAAGAAGGCTACACGCGAACTGCCCGAAGACCGCTACGACTCGGTAAGGAACATGGAGAAAGCTCTGAAAAGACTCGCCGCCTTCAGACGACAGGCCGTGACGCTGCTCACAGCAGCCGCCGCTACCGCCATCATCGTCGGCGCGTATTTCAGCATCGTGCCCGAACAAAACGAGATGGAATATATCAAGCCCGCACCGCAGCCTAAGACAGAGGACTTCCTCGACGAGGGCATCGACCCGACGACAGAATTAGGAATACTGCCCACCGACTCGTCGGGCGCGCTGACCGAGGCGCAAAAGAAAAAGATGGAGGAATACCAGAAGAAAGCGGAGGATATATTCCGAAAACGATTTGAAAAGGAAGCCGACAGAATACTCTCGAAGGTGTATAACGCCGGGGTGATGAACTCGTCGCAAAGCAAATTCTCCGCTTCGAGCCAAAAGGCTATCTCGGAACTGAACGAGGTGCAGGAGAAGATAGCAAGCCAGACGGCCATGCCCATGTCGAAGAGCCAACGCATAGCCCAGGAGATTATCGACAAGGTGAGCAACATGAAGAAAAAGGAAATAAAACAGTAAATAAACAAATAAAGAAAGAAAAAGAAAGACAATGAGAAGTAGAACAGCTATTTGGTTTGAATGCCGAATCCGTTACGAAAAGACCATGGAAGACGGAATGCAGAAGAAAGTGTCGGAGAACTACGTGGTTGACGCACTTTCATTCAGCGAAGCAGAAGAACGTATCACCGAGGAAATGTCGTCGTACGTCAGCGGCGAATTTGAGATCATGGACATCAAGATTGCACCATACGCCGAGGTGTTCTTCGCCGACAGCGACTCTGCCGACAAGTGGTACAAGGCGAAACTCGCCTTCATCACACTCGACGAGAAGACACAGAAAGAGAAGAAATCGACAGTGAACTACCTGTTCAACGCTGGCTCGATGAACGGCGCCGTGAAGAGCATCGACGAGGTGATGTCGCAGTCGATGGTGGACTATGTCGTTTCAGCCGTCAACGAGACCACGCTGATGGACGTGTTTGAATACAAGAAGAAGGAAAAGGACGACAAGCCCGAATACGAACAGCAATAACCGACGGGGAGGATACATGATGTTGGATTACGACGTGAAGAAAAACCTGCAGGAGGTATTAGCCACTCTGCCAGAGCACGTGAGACTCGTGGCCATCAGCAAGTATCACCCTGCTGAATACCTGCAGGCAGCATACGACGAGGGACAACGCATCTTCGGCGAAAGCCATGTGCAGGAACTGCAACGCAAGGTGGAGGTGATGCCGAAAGACATCTGCTGGCATTTCATAGGCCACCTGCAGACCAACAAGGTCAAGTATATAGCTCCATATATCAGCATGATAGAGGCCGTAGATTCGATGAAGCTCATGGCAGAGATACAGAAGCAGGCGGCGAAAAACAACCGCACCATCGACGTGCTGCTTGAACTGCATATAGCGCAGGAGGCGACGAAATACGGACTGACACCCGACGACTGCCGTAAGATGCTCGACGAGGGGCTGTGGCGCGAGATGAAAAACGTGCGCATCCGCGGACTGATGATGATGGCGTCGAACACCGACGACGAGACGCAGATACGCAACGAGTTTATGACCGCCGCCAACTTCTTCGACGAAGTGAAGGCACGACACTTTGCCGACGCGCCTTACTTCGACCAACGGTCATGGGGTATGAGTGACGACTATCCGCTTGCTGTTGAGTGCAGGAGCACGATGGTGCGTGTCGGAACGAGGATTTTCGGACCTCGTGTATATTAACACTCCCCTGCCCTGACCCTTCGGCACCCTGCGGCCGTCGAGACCATAACAGGCTACGGGCGACGAGGCATCGGCCTCGACACCTTCCACTGACGCGGAACCGCCCATGAACTTGAACGAGACGCTGCTGGCTGACACCTCTGTAATGTCGGTCAGCGGCTTTTCTATGCCACCACCTGAATACCAGAAGGCGGGCAGAGGCGAATAGTCGGTGAACGACGTCACGCCACTGACTCCAGGGAAAGGGTCGCCAGCCGCCTCTTCCTTGTATGTGGCGTAGTCTATATACTGGCCACCATAGCGGCGCAACAGCTCGGCATTGACGGTGTTGACGTCTGTCCAAACGCTATTCGTCACGGTGGTCTTGACATAATAGTCGCTGAGCATCAGGCCGTCGGCGGCCACAAGCGAGAAACGCGGATGACCGATGGTGTTATTCAGATTGTTGCCGCCTAAGCCGGCTATTTTGAATGCGTAGTCGTCGAAGTCGATATGATAGATCACGAGTCCGCGACCAAAGATCTTGCCGTTCCAAAGGTCGGAGGAATTCTCCACCACCTCAAGCATATAACACTCGGCAGGATTGACGGGATTGCTGATCTTGTAGCTGCCGCCACCACGCTCGGCCGTGGTCAGCATCACATCCTGCGATTGGTAAAGCTCAGGCACAGTGATCCAGCCCAGACGCTCGCGCTCCCAGCAGGTCAATGCCGAAGGGCGATAGCCGTTGAAGGTGTATTCGCCCGCGTCCATCAGTCCGTAATAGCCCAGTCCTACATCGCAACATTCCGAGGCGTAGCCATAGGTGGGATAGAGGTCGGGAAGACCGAGGGTGTGGCAGAACTCGTGGCAGAAGAGCCCGATGCCGCTCATCTTGTAGCCTATGTTGGCTTGGTTGTTCTCTGAGCCATGCAACTCGTTGCTGACGCCATAACGGCATATCTTCACCCCGTCGAAGACCGGCGTGGAGGAGATATGACCTGACTGAGGCCAGATATAATCGGAACTGTTGGAAGCATAGTTCTCGCCATAGCCGGCGTAGATGATATACACGAGGTCGGCATAGCCGTCGCCGTCGGCGTCGTATTGCGAGAAATCGACATCGGCATCGGCGGCCTGACAGCTGGCCTTAAGCAGCGCGGTGATATTGTCGCGGCCGCGGCCGTAGGTCTTGTACGACTCGCTGAGCCGGTAAGGGCCGTAGAGGTCGAACTGGGGCGAATATCGTCCGCCGCTCATGTCAGAGAAATACTGGTTGACGCTACCGAAATTCTCATACATGACATGATCGGGATTGGTGCCCTTGCCGTTGAGACTGTTGTCAAACTGCCCGAAAGCATCGGGAATGCGAAACTGGAGGTCGGAAAACTCGACCATGATGACAACGGCACGGGGCGAGCCGATAGCGGGAAATAAGGCGGGCGACGAAGAGGAGCGCGTGGCGAGACGCTGGCGACTGGCTTTCTCCATGCCCTTGGCTACCATCGACTCGCGGTCTTGACGCATCACTGCCATCGTCTCTGCCAACGCGCGCTGGCCAGGAGCATGGGCAAGGATACGCGAGGAAACGAGGTTGCCGTCGCTGTCTTGGTCGGCAAGATACAGGCTGGAACCGTCGTGGACGAGGATGGCGCCGTCGGTGGCGATGTAATAGTGGAAATACTCGTCGCCCACGAGCTGTACGTCGAGGCGGCTGCCGTCGGTCTGACGGAACTGGCTCCATTCGCGGAAGGCCTTCGCTGCCGACACCCGTTGCGACATGGTAACGGCAATGGTGAGAAGTAAGAATATTCTAAGTAACATAGTAGATAATTGCTGTTTTTTTCCAAAAATAATATTGCTTTAATTTGTCTTTCAATAATGTAGCTTTAATTGTTTTTCCCGAAATAATACTGTCCGCGACGACGCGTGACGCGACCGTAGTCGATGGCATGACGGGGACAATGGTGATAACAGGCGAGACACGTGGTGCAGCTGCCGTCGTGATGCCACTGCGGCTGGCCGTCGGCGAGCGACATATTGCCTACAGGACAGGCTTTGACACACTGACCACAACCTATGCAACGGGAAGCATCGGCACGGAACTTCTTGTCGGTGATCATGAAACGATTGAAAAAACCGCCAATGACGTACGACAACAGCCAGGCACACTTGCCCTTGACCAAACGCCACTCGCCACGACGACCGTCGAGAAGCAACGGCAGGAAACGCTCGAGGTCGGCTGATGCCTGACGGCATTTCTCCCTTTCACGCTCTATGGTGTCGGTGTACATAAACGGAAGGGCTACATATGACTCGGGCATGACGAGCGAAAGGGCGGAATGGAGTTCTAAACCTCTTCGGCGCAACTCGCGCGAAAAGATGGCCATCGCCTCGCCGATATTGTCGCCGCAGGTAACCACAGCATAGGTCATGGCTCCGTCAGCGCCGTCGAGATGCATGCCACGAACGAAACGCCTGACAAGGGCGGGCGGCTGCCAGCCGTGAATGGGAAAACAAAAGCCAAGACGCTCGCCTGGCTCTAACGTATAGTGAAGACTGTCTGCTCCCGATTGCAGCGCACCAGCCATATCGACCAGCTCCTCGCCCGTGCACTGATGAAGACGACGGGCTGCCCAAGCACTGTTTCCGGTTCCTGAAAAATAGAAAATCATGCGCCAAAGGTACAACAAATCTTTGATTTCGCAAAATAAATGGCGGGAAAATATCATTTTTCACCGTTTTATTGCGTCAGATTGAAATAAATGTATTATATTTGCACTCGTAAAGTAGATAAATAACACACAAAAAAAAATGAGATATTTCATTTCTCTGGCTTACGACGGCACCGACTTCCACGGATGGCAGATACAGCCTAACGGCATCTCGGTACAGGAAGAGCTGCAAAAGGCGCTGACCACACTGCTGAGAAAACAAACCGACGTGGTGGGAGCGGGAAGAACCGACGCCGGTGTGCACGCTCGCGAGATGGTGGCTCACTTCGACCACGACACGGCTATCGACTGCCAGCAGCTCGCATACAAACTAAACCGGCTGGTGCCAAGGACAATGGCCATTCACGACGTGAGAGAGGTGGGGGAAGACATGCACGCGCGGTTCAGCGCGAAAAAACGTACCTACCGCTATTTCATCCACACACGAAAAGACCCGTTCCTCAGACATTACTCGTTTCTCACACCATACGAACTGGACTTCGAACTGATGAACACTGCCGCGGCATTGCTGAAGGACTATACCGACTTCGGGGCATTCTGCAAGAGCCATTCAGACGTGAAGACCACACTCTGCAAGGTGACAAAGGCGGAATGGATACAGACATCGCCGACACAGTGGTATTTCGAGATCAGCGCCGACCGCTTCCTGAGAAACATGGTCAGAGCGGTGGTGGGAACACTGATCGACGTGGGAAGACACAGACTGACAATAGACGAGTTTAGACGCGTGATAGAAGGAGGGAAGCGAACGGCGGCCGGCGAATCGATGCCTGGCAATGCCTTGTTTTTAGAAAAGGTAGATTATTAAATTGTAATATGTGGTTAATATTAGCATTCCTGTCGGCTGCCTTACTCGGCTTCTACGACTCGTTTAAGAAAAAGGCATTGAGCGGAAACGCCGTGATACCAGTGTTGTTTCTCAACACACTGTTCTCGTCGCTCATCTTCCTCCCGTTTATCATCGTCAGCTATACCACCGACGCCCTTGACGGAAACATCTTCCACGTGGCTTCAGGCGGATGGGAGGTTCACAAATATATAGTACTGAAGAGCTTCATCGTCTTGAGCAGCTGGATATTAGGATATTTCGGCATGAAACACTTGCCGCTGACCATCGTAGGACCAATCAATGCCACACGACCCGTGATGGTGCTCGTAGGCGCACTGCTGTTCTTCGGCGAAAGGCTCAACGGATGGCAATGGCTCGGAGTGGCATTAGCCGTACTCTCGTTTTTCATGCTGAGCAGAAGCGGAAAGAAGGAGGGCATCGACTTCAAACGCGACCACTGGATATGGATGATAGTGGGAGCGGCGGTGCTCGGTGCCGTCAGCGGACTGTATGACAAATATCTCATGGCGGCTCCAGAAGACGGCGGCGTGGGACTCGACAAGATGATGGTGCAGAGCTGGTATAACATCTACCAGTGCTTCATGATGGGAGCTATGCTCATGCTGCTGTGGTGGCCGAAAAGACAACACACCACGCCGTTCAGATGGCATTGGTGCATCATCTTCATAAGCATCTTCCTCTCGGCTGCAGACTTCGTCTATTTCTACTCGCTGTCGCTGCCAGGGGCAATGATAAGCATCGTCTCCATGATACGACGGGGCAGCGTGGTGGTGAGCTTCCTCTTTGCAGCACTGGCTTTCCACGAGAAAAACCTCAAGTCGAAGGTCATCGACCTGGCGCTCGTACTGCTCGGCATGATATGCCTCTATATCGGTAGTCATTAATCAAAATATGAAGCATGATCTGCCTCCATATCGGCAGTGATTAATCAAAATATGAAGCATGATATACCTCCATATCGGCAGTGATTAAACAAAAAAAAGAAGAATATGACAGATTACATTAACGCTAACTTATGGCAACTATGGTCGCTGATAATCGTGGCGAGCATAGTGCTCGAGATGTTCTCGGGCAGCTTCTTCATCATCTGCTTCGCAGTGGGAGGATTAGCTGCCTTGGTATCTACTCTCTTAGGTGGCATCTACGTGCAGACGGCCGTGTTCGCCATCGTCTCGGCTATTGCCATCTTCCTCGTACGACCCTTCGCCTTGCGATACATCCATCAAGGAACAGAGCCCGTGCCAAGCAATGCTGACGCCATCATAGGACGAAAGGCTAAGGTGAGCCAGGACATTCCCGCAAACGGATACGGACGAGTGGCCATCGACGGCGACGACTGGAAGGCCACAGCTTCAACAGACATCAAAAAAGGCGATACGGTGACAATAGTGACGCGCGAAAGCATCATCCTCACCGTTGAACCAGCATAATCCTTGAATTATTCATCAACTTATTTTTTTTTTAGCTTATGACCTACGTACTCATCGCTATCGTGGTACTCGTGCTGATTTTCGCGAAGATGGCTCTCGTCATCATACCACAGTCAGAAACAAAAATCATTGAACGCCTCGGACGTTACTATGCCACACTGCGCCCTGGTATCAACATCATCATACCTATCGTCGATAGGGCAAAGGAAATTGTGGTGATGAGAGCCGGACGATATGTGTATTCTAACTCTATAGACCTGCGTGAACAGGTGTATGACTTCCCGAAACAAAACGTGATAACAAAAGACAACGTACAGACGGAAATCAACGCTCTGCTCTACTTCCAGATTGTGGATCCATTCAAGGCGGTGTATGAAATAAACAATCTCCCAAATGCTATCGAGAAACTAACACAGACCACGCTGAGAAACATTATCGGCGAACTGGAACTCGACGAGACTCTCACATCGCGAGACACAATCAACACTAAACTACGCTCGGTGCTCGACGATGCCACAAACAAATGGGGAATAAAGGTGAACCGAGTGGAACTGCAAGACATAACACCGCCTGAAAGCGTGCTCACGGCAATGGAAAAACAGATGCAGGCTGAACGTAACAAACGTGCCACCATCCTCACCAGCGAAGGTAAGAAAGCCAGCGACATCCTGCAGTCGGAAGGCGAGAAAATGGCTACCATCAACCGAGCCGAGGCTCTTAAGCAACAGGCCATCCTAAAGGCTGAAGGCGAAGCGCAGGCAAGAATAAGAAAGGCGGAGGCAGAGGCCATCGCCATACAGAAAATAACCGAGGCGGTGGGCAAGACGACAAACCCCGCCAACTACCTCCTGGCACAGAAATATATACAGATGCTGCAACAGATAGCCGAGGGCGACAAGACCAAGACCGTATATCTGCCTTACGAGGCAACAAACCTCATGGGAAGCATCGGCGGAATAAAGGATTTGTTCAAAAACGAATAGAAAAAAGGTGAATAAATAACGCATTAGGGATTTTCCTCTCACTAGTTAGGGAAAATCCCTTTTTCTTTTGCCATAATTGCCGTATCTTTGCAGCAAAGAAACAAAAACTCGACTTTCACAAGCAAAAAAACACCGAGGTCGAGAACACGAGATAATAAACATTTAAAACAACAATTTAAAAAATATACGGTTATGAAAAAGATATTGATGGCAATAGTGGCACTGATGACCTTTACGGCTTCGGCCAACGCAATGAGTTACGAACAGGCTCGCAGAGAGGCGCTGTTCCTGACAGACAAAATGGCTTACGAGCTCAATCTCTCTGACGCTCAGTATGACGCCGCATACGAGATTAACCTCGACTACCTGATGGGCGTGACCAGCGTGGATGATGTCTATGGCGACTACTGGACAAGACGCAATCTCGACCTTAGCTACATCTTGCTCGACTGGCAATGGAACGCTTTCAGAGCTGCTTCTTACTTCTTCCGTCCGCTCTACTGGAACGCTGGGTGCTGGCACTTCGGCATCTACGCAAGATATCCGAGACGCTCGTTCTACTACTTCGCCCGACCAACGGTGTATGTTTCCTACAGAGGTGGACACAGCTGGAGAATGAACGGTGGACACAGCTATTACCATAACCACAGCTCTCACTTCAGAAACCATCACGCCAACAACGGCATGAGAGACAGATTCGACAGAGGAGAAATAGGACACAGCAACCGCAACAACAGCAACCGCTTCGACCGTAACAATAACGGTAACGGCAACCGCTTCGACCGTAACAACAACGGTAACGGCAACCGCTTCGACCGAAACAACAACGGTAACGGCAACCGCTTCGACCGAAACAACAACGGTAACAGCAACCGCTTCGACCGTAACAACAACGGTAACGGCAACCGCTATGGCAACGACCGTTTCAACAGAAACAGCTCAACACGAGTGACAGTAAACAACCGCCAGAAAGAAGGCAACAGCTACGAGCGCAAGTCGGAAGGCTACAACCCGCAGCGTACACAACCACAACGATACGAGCGCCAACAACAACTGCAACGCAACCACCAAATGCAACAACCACGCATGGAACGTCAGCAAAGAATAGAGAACCGCTCGCAGATGCAACGTTCAGAAAACCGTTCGCAAATGCAACGTTCGCCACGCTTCAACGACAGAGGCATCTCTGGATCGAAAAGCCAAGGTGAGAGAATGCAGATGAAACGCCTCTAACCCACAGGTTAAAGATCAAGCACACGGATCTCGGCATTGACCATAGGCTTCACGTCTTTCATCTCAAGATTGTAATACACAGATTGTATCGCCTTATTGATTATTCCATGCCCGACGGCAAGCACACGCTTGCCAGGGTATGTGTCACGAACAAAAGAAATAAATTTCTCTGCTCTTAATTTCAAGTGGTCGAGCGACTCTATGTCGTCCGGCCACTTTTCGTCTTTCAAGTCGGGAATATAACGGCCTGTGAAACCGCCCCAGTCGCGCTCACGCAACAAAGGTGTCGTCAACACTTCCATTCCACGGCGACGAGCGGTGGCGGCGGCAGTGTCAACGGCTCGTTTCAGATCGCTCGCCACAATGGCGTCGAGAGGCAAGCCGGCCATCTGCTCTGCCAACGCTTCTGCCTGGCTGACACCCACCGCGGTGAGTTCGCCTTGCGTCTGTCCCTGCATTATCCGGTTTACGTTGTCAACAGTCTCTCCGTGGCGGACAAGATAGAGTTTTGTCATTCGTCAAGTCGTCCTATAGTTATTTTACCACCTTTTCTATATATGTCTTTATAATATTTATCCCTGTCTTGTTTTCACCACCCAACGGGATAATGATGTCAGCATACTTCTTCGACGGTTCGATAAACTGCTCGTGCATCGGCTTCAACACCTTGAGATAACGGTCGATGACCATATCTACCGTACGCCCACGCTCCACCACATCGCGCTGAATATTGCGAATAAGACGCTCGTCAGAGTCGGTATCGACAAAGATACGAATGTCCATCATGTCGCGAAGCTCCTTGTTAACAAGCGTCATAATGCCTTCAATAAGAATCACTGGCTTGGGTTCTACATGCACCGTCTCGGGAAGGCGGTTGCTGATGAGATAGGAATAGGTGGGCTGTTCGACACTCTCGCCTGCCTTCAACCGCCTGACATGATCAATGAGCAACGGCCAGTCAAAAGCGTCGGGATGATCAAAATTAATGGCACGACGCTCCTCAGAGGTCAACTCCGACGTGTCGTTGTAATAAGAATCAAGAGGCACAACGGCTACGTGATGAGGAGGCAACGCCTCCACAATTTTTTTCACAACGGTGGTCTTGCCCGAACCCGTACCACCTGCTACACCAATTATCTTCATAAGCAAAAATATATGTTTTTGGGAGACAAAAATACAAAATATCCGCGAAATATCAAACATAACACCACTTTTTTTCAAAAAAATGAGAAAAACATAGGAAAAGATTTGGATGAAAGAGAAAAAACATGTAACTTTGCACACCAAAAGCAGACATTATATTTATATACAACAATAATATTTTAACAAAAAATGAAAAAAGGAATTCATCCAGAGAACTATCGCCCCGTCGTATTCAAGGATATGTCCAACGGCGATATGTTCCTTACACGTTCTACTTGTAAGACTAACGACACAGTAGAATTCGAAGGCGAAACTTACCCAGTGGTAAAGATTGAAATCTCAAGCACTTCGCATCCGTTCTACACGGGCAAGAGCAAGCTTGTCGATACCGCAGGACGCGTTGACAAGTTCATGAGCCGCTACGGTAAGGCTGCCAAGAAATAAAGCATACGACAATATTTCTATTGGTCAGACCTTGGAAGGGTGCGTCGGAGTAGTTGCATATACTTCAGACGCACCCTTTACTTTTTTGAAAACACAACAATACATACAGAAATGAACACAATTTTCGACTTTACAGTTAAGGACAGAAAGGGAAAACCTGTGGCACTTAAAGGATATGCCGGAGAGGTGCTGCTCATCGTCAACACTGCCACAAAATGCGGCTTCACTCCTCAGTATGAGGAACTTGAAAGACTATACGAGAAATATCATAGCAAGGGATTCGAAATCCTCGACTTCCCTTGCAACCAGTTTGGACAACAAGCACCTGGCACCGATGAGTCTATTCACCAATTCTGCAAACTTACTTACGGCACCGAATTCCCACGATTCAAGAAAATTAAAGTCAACGGCGACGATGCCGACCCCGTATATAAATATCTTAAGGAACAAAAAGGGTTTGCCGGATGGGACATGACACATCCTCTGGCTCATATCCTCGACGACATGCTCAGAAAAGAGGATGCCGAATATGACCAAAAACCTGACATCAAATGGAACTTCACCAAGTTCCTTACCGACAAACGCGGTTTGGTAGTAGCACGATTCGAACCTACAGAAAGCATTGAAAATATTGAAAAAGCTATAACTGAACTCTTATAAACAACCAAAAAACACTATTATGGAACATGTAAAATGTCTAATCGTGGGCAGTGGACCAGCTGGATATACAGCAGCTATCTACGCCTCAAGAGCTAACTTAAACCCAGTGGAATACTGCGGGTTACAACCTGGAGGACAACTCACACAGACTACCACCGTGGAGAATTTTCCTGGCTATCCACAAGGTGTGGACGGCAACCAGATGATGATGGACATACGCGAACAAGCAGAACACTTCGGAGCCGACATTCGCGACGGAGAGATCGTAAAGGCTGACTTCTCAAAGGCTCCTTATCTTCTCACTACCGATGAAGGACACGAAATCGCCGCCGACACAGTGATCATTGCAACAGGAGCATCGGCAAAATATCTCGGACTGGACGACGAACGCAAATATAACGGACAGGGCGTCTCGGCTTGCGCCACATGCGACGGATTCTTCTACCGCAAGAAAGTGGTGGCCGTGGTAGGCGGAGGAGACACGGCTTGCGAAGACGCTCTCTACCTCGCCGGACTGGCTAAAAAAGTATATCTCATCGTGCGCAAGCCTTTCCTCAGAGCTTCTAAAGTGATGCAGGAGAGAGTGATGAACACCGAGAATATCGAAATCCTCTTTGAACACAACACCATCGGACTCTTCGGCGAGAACGGCGTGGAAGGTGCTCATCTCGTGAAACGAAAGGGCGAACCCGACGAACAACTTGTTGACATCGCCATCGACGGATTCTTCCTCGCCATAGGACACAAACCAAACAGCGACGTGTTTAAAGAATGGCTCGACACTGACGAGGTGGGATATCTAAAAAAGGTCAACGGCACACCACGCACCAAGATTCCTGGTGTGTTCGTCGCCGGTGATGTGGCTGACCCTGTATATCGTCAGGCTATCACCGCAGCGGCAAGCGGTTGCCAAGCTGCCATCGAGGCTGAGAGATTTCTTCTCGAACGATAATACTTATTATCGAACGATAATGACTTTTACTAATACCCTATCCCCGTCACTCTTTGTGGCGGGGATATATTTTTTGTACAAAAATATTGTATTTTTCAAAAAAGAAATCAATATTTTATGTGTGCTTTAATGTTTTTTTCCAAAAAATTTGGCTCAATGGAATATTATAGTTAACTTTGTGGCGGAAATAGATAGTCGAAGACTATATAGGTATTAACTAAAGGAAAAAACAAATAATAACAATAATGATGAAAAAAATCCTAATTTTAATGTTCATCGCACTGTGCTCCGTACAGGCTAACGCTCAAGCAATGAGCGACAAGGCCGTAATTCAGTACGCAAAAAACGGTGTGAACCAAGGAAAGTCGCAAAAACAACTGTATCAAGAGCTCCTGCTCAAAGGTGTGACAAAAGACCAGATGCTGCGCATCAAGGAAGAGTATGAAAGGCAACAGGCCAAGACAAATGAAGTCCGGGCAGAGCAAAAGGCTGACACACAACGTGTGAACCCGGAAAAAAGGGACGACAGCGAAAAGGCCCAAAACAACAACATGAGAGAGGCTGCACCTGTGGGAAACATCAAGGTGTTTGGACGTGACATCTTCAACAACAGCAACCTAACCTTCGAACCAAGCCTTAACATCGCCACTCCTGTGGATTACCGCCTCGGTCCTGGCGACCAACTCGTTATCGAGGTGTGGGGAGCAAGCCAGGCAAACATCACTCAGAAAGTCACTCCTGACGGATATATCACCATTCCTGACGTCGGACCAATACAGGTAAACGGTCTCACCGTACAGGCTGCGAGCAACAAAATCCGCGCTAAACTTAGCAAGATTTACTCTGGAATGGGAACAACGAATGTTGACCTCAGCACCGACGTAAAAGTAAGCCTCGGACAGATAAGAACCATACAGGTAAACATCATGGGCGAGGTGGCACAACCAGGAACATATGCACTCTCGTCGTTCAGTACTGTATTCCACGCTCTTTACAAGGCTGGAGGTATCAGCCAGCTTGGTAGCCTCCGTAACATCAAAGTGGTACGCGGCGGAAGAACCGTGGCTACTGTTGATGTCTATGACTATATCCTCCACGGACGCTCGCATTCTGACATCCGTCTGCAAGAGGGCGACGTGATCCTGGCAAGCCCATACGACGCACTCGTACTCGTCAAGGGAAAAATAAAACGACCTATGTACTACGAGATGAAACGCACTGAGTCTATAAGAACTCTTATTGACTACGCCGGCGGTTTCACCAACGACGCATATACCAGCGCCGTCACCGTAGAACGTAATGACGAAAAAGAGCGCACCATCTGCTCGGTTGACGACATGAACTACGGAGTGTTCAAAGTTAAAGACGGAGACGTTGTCAGCGTAGGAGCAATTCTCGACCGCTACAATAACCGTATCGAGATAAAGGGCGCCGTATATCGTCCAGGATTCTACGAACTGGGCAAAGAGATAAGTACCGTGCGAGACCTTATCACAAAAGCTGACGGACTGCTTGAGGACGCATTCACCAATCGTGCCGTACTGCATCGTGAGAACCTTGACAAGACACTGGAGATTATTTCAGTCAACGTGAAAGGTGTGCTGGACGGCACCGAGCCTGACATCACCCTGCAGAGAAACGACGTACTCTTCATACCAAGCAAGTACGACCTGGAAGCTAAAGGCACAATAGAAATAAGTGGCGAGGTTTATTCACCAGGCATCTTCCCTTATGCTGAAAACACCAAACTCGAAGACCTCATCATCATGGCTGGCGGTCTGACAGAGTCTGCATCGAAGGTGCGTGTTGACATTGCCCGTCGCCTCAACGACCCACACAGCACAAAGAAACAGAAAGAGATATCGAAGATGTTCTCCTTTGCCGTGAAAGACGGATTCGTGGTAGAAGGTGACCCAGGATTCATACTCGAGCCTTATGACCAGGTATTCGTACGCCGTTCACCAGGATACACACCAAAAGTGAATGTCAGCATCACCGGAGAGGTGGAGTTTGAGGGTTCTTATGCCCTTAACGAACGTAACGAGCGACTCTCAGACCTTATCGCACATGCTGGCGGCCTTACTGGTTTCGCATATCTTAAGGGCGCACGTCTCGAGCGCCAACTGAGTGATGAAGAATATCTCCAGGCAAAGGAACTCCTCACCATGGTGGCAAGCAACAACCAAATCTCGGGCAACGACTCTATCATTATTCCTGCCGTGTCGAGAACTTACACCGTAGCCATCGACCTTGAAAAGATCATGTCAAACCCTCACTCTTCTTTAGATCCCGTACTACAGGACGGCGACGCCGTGATTATTCCTCAACTCATGACCACAGTGCAAGTAACTGGCTCTGTACGCAAGCCAAACTCAGTGGTGTATAATCCAGACATGAAGCTGAAGGATTATATCAGCGAAGCCGGTGGATATGCTGAACGCGCACGCAAGAGCGGCACCTTCATACTCTATCCTAACGGACATATCAAGGAACTGGGCAGGAACGCCAGTGCAAAAGAAATTGTCGGAGGTGCGAAGATAATCGTTCCACAAAAGGGCAGGAGCCAATGGAACCTCGGAACCACGCTCTCTTCTATAACTACATCGGTATCTATGCTCGCCGTAATCGCTTCACTCATCAACGCAACGAAATAAGGAGAAAACAATATGGACAAAAACGAAATAAAGGAAATCCTTAAGGAGATAGAAAGCGAGAAGAACAGCAACGCCAACGCCACAGCAACAGAAGAAGTCTCAGACATCGACTGGAAAGAACTACTCGGCAAGGCTTGGAAAGGCAGGAAGTTTATTATAAAAGTAACTGCCGTCTTCGCCGTCCTCGGTGTTATCGCCGCCTTGATGATGTCGAGAGCATACTGCACCACCGTCACCCTCGTACCTGAACTGGGCAAGTCAAGCACCACTTCTTCTTCTTTAAGTGGCATGCTGGGTGCATTGGGACTTGGTAACCTTCCTCAAGGTGCCACCGCCGACGCATATAACGTAATGGTTTATCCTGAGGTAGTAGCATCAACTCCATTCATTACCGACCTGTTTGACATTCGCGTCTCCGACCCAGAGAACAACATCGACACTACTCTTGTTGGCTATCTGACAAGAAAGTCGGCCGTCGGCAAAGCAATAGGTGCTGTCACAAAACCTATCATGGATATGTTTTCTTCTGACGACAAGACAGAGGAAGACGAGATATCTAAGGTAAACATCTTCCAGTTGACAAAACCACAGAACCGCCTGGTGGAGTATCTCACCAAACAAATCAGCGTGGATGTTGACAAGAAAACCGGAGAGACAACCATTCAGGTAACATTAGACAACCCGGTCGTCTCTGCCACCGTTGCTGACACAATCTGCAAAAACCTGCGTGACTATATCGTTGAATATCGTACACGTAAGGCTCGCGAGAACCTCGAGTCATACCAGAAGATTGCAGAGGAGAGCCACCAGCGTTATCTGAAAGCCACCAAGGCCTACGCATACTATCAGGATCACAACCGCGGACTTATCCTTAATGCCGTGATATCTGAAGGCCAACGCCTGCAAAACGAAGTTCAGATTAGCTCGCAGATTTATCAGCAGATGAAGGTACAGGCCGAGATGGCTCGCGGCAAGGTGATTGAAGACAAACCTGTATTTGCAGTAATCCAACCTGCAACTGTTCCTCTATTGCCATCCAATAGCCGTAGAAAGGTAGTCATGATATGGGTATTCCTCGGATTCGCCATTTCCACTGCATGGGTGCTATATGGAAAAGAATATTGGGGAAAAGGTAAGACAATATTCAACGAGATCAAAAACAACGGGTAAAGGACTTGCAATAATTGCATAACTCGTAAGGTGTCTTACAATAATTACTCATCACGCAAGACATTCTTATATACACAAAAAAGATAATCGAAGCTCGGCAATATGCTGGGCTTCGATTATTTTTCATAGTTACCTGTTCTTATGACTTCTCGATACTCCTTCCTTATGGTCGTACTCCCGCGGGAGTACTCTGGTACTCTGGGCGGAATACTGTGGTACTCAGGGCGGAGTACTGCTGTAATTCAAGGCGGAGTACTGGTATGAAGTCAATCAGTTGAAGAAGTTCCACGACAGACCGAAACGTAAAATACTGTTGTTCTGTGCGTAATGAGGTGCAAGGAACTGCATGCGACTTCCGCTGCCTGCATTGACATGGCTATACATGATGAAGAAACGGGTGTGTTTCAGATGCATGTTGGCATAAACGTCAACGAAGGGATATCCACCTAATTCCACTCTACTCTTCTCATTTTGTTGAACGGCATACTGACTGAGTTGAGGCGAATAATCTGGAGCATAATATTTGGTGAACCAAATGGCGTCGGCTCCAAAGTCAACTGCAAGCTCGCCGGCAATCTTAAACTTCAGGTATAGATTGGTAAACACATTGAAAGTAGGAACAGGAAGGACATTGCCATTGCTACAGTTCTGGTAAGTCAACACATTCTCCCAATGCAGAGGTCCGAGCTTAAAGTCTTGCATCAGCTGCGCCGTGAGGATGTTGATATTACCACCCTCCTGCAGAACAGATGCCTTCATATTTGTCACACCTGCATTACTCTTATCATAGCTCATGCCGAGGTAAGTGTAATTCTGTATCTCCTCCACTGCCACACGGAGACGGGTGTTTGTCTTACGATAGGTGAAGAGGCCTTCTATCCTCGTGCGCGTTTCCTTGCTGAGATTGTCATTATCCCACCATAAATGTTTGGAATGGTAGTGACGATGGAGGAATGTGGGATTGAGATTGTAAAAATGAGCCTTTGCCGCAAGTGTCACAGTATCGCCAAGCAGCGGGAAATTCAGGTCTGTCGAAAAATCAATCTTCAACTGTCCTGCATCCTCACCCACGAGCCATGTCTCTGCTGTGAGATTATAGTGGAAAGCATGTCCAAGCGTTTTGGTTATCTGGCCGCCAATACTTACGTTGTTCTCATTCCAGTGTCCGGCAATGGTAGTCTTGCCTCCACCATCAATGCCCACAGTGTCGGGCATGGTATATTTGCGCAGTTCGTGGGCGGCGAATATTTTCAAACCTGCCTTCATCCATTTGTTGAATCCCTCAAGCATGGCAATGGCAAAGATATTCTTCACCTGAGTGAGTTTCGTCTGATCGTAGATAGAGTCGCCCGAATAGACATTCGACACGTTGCTGTCGTAGTAAGTGTTGGCATAATATCTTTCTGGTGTCTGATATGCCTGATAGATATGGTCGTAGTTGTTGAAGTCGAGAGTATGGATAAAGCTCGTCACGGGAACATACTCTTTCTTCATCGTGGCGGCAATAGAGTCCTCAGCAGCCTTTACAGCGAGAAGACTGTCCATCTTTTCCTGACTGTCAACCTTTATTCGTGTTGTATCTGATGCGGCATCGGCTTTGACAGCCGGTTCGTCACCCGCTATACGTGCTCCATCGGGACGCCCTGTTGGAGCTTCTTTCTTGTTATCTTTTCTGCGATTCTTGTTGGAGTTTTTGTTTCCGTCGCTGTCATCTTCTTTTTGGTCTTCATTATCTTTTTTTGCCTGCTGTGCAAATTTCCTTGCCTTAATCTCTTCCTCGGTCATCTTCACATCGCGATAGAATCCCACGCTGTACCTGTGTGTAAGGAAGAGATGGATGCTATTGTTACGGTTCCAGTTCTGACTGAGCACGGTAGGCATTTCGTTAGTTGCGAAATTGTCCTCAAACACCTCTGGCTTAGTCACATATTCGTCATTGAGCAGGCCTCCGTTTTCAGCCGCCTTTCTATGGTAAGTGGAGAACATGGTATGCATTTTGTACCTGTCTCCATCATACGAGCCATAGAGCAATGCACCAAAATGCGACGTGCTTTGGTTTGCATAATATCCACGAGCATACGAATAGTTGAGATCAAAGCCAAAACCAAGTCTTTTGTTGGCATTGACCGCAAACTTTGCGTCGATATGGTCTTCGCCATTGAGTTTGTCGCCACAGTTATCGTAAATAACATTGGTAATCGGCGACAATGTATTGGTAAAGTGATATTTGTCTGGCTGAAACGTAACGTGGTCGTATGGTTGCACAAAGGCAAATTGGTCAGTCAGCGGACGGTCGATGACAATACGGTTGATACGGGGCGTGTAATTATTGCCAATAGTGTTATACTGACCATAGAGTCCAGTATTGAATATTGTGTTCATAAAGAGATGCTGCATGGTATCGGGCTTTGCCGGTGTCACGTCACCAAAACGTCTGTCGATAGTCCATACACGAAGCCCCTTGGGAATCTCTTTGTTTTTTGTGGTATCGTTATTGTGCTTGTTAAAGTTGCGGTTTGTCGTGTTGTTGTTCATCCCCATACCATTGTTGTCCAACGGATTATTCATCTGTTGGAAGCCCTGCGCATTCAATAAGAGTGAGAGGGATAATGCCGCAAGAAAACTAAAAAATCTTTTCATCTATACCTTGAATAATCTTATTGCCACTTCTGCTGTCTTGACGACCACAGCGGTACCTATGATCCATCCGCCTGTCACCACGTCGTACTTTACATACAAGACGGCTCCGACCACTGCCAATATCATAAACACGATATTCAGCACGTTTCTTATCTTGAGCATCATCCTTTCCTTGTCGGTGGTGTCGTCCGGACGGCGATGATGTAGTCTCGACTCCACCATCTCGTCTATCTGTTGATTCTTATCCATTACGATAATGTGTTAAAAAGATTGGAAAAAGAATTATTTCTTGTCATTGACCAAAGATTCGAACTTTGCGAAGAGATAGTCTTTGCGGTCGATGGTCTTGCGTCTGAACTTTCCACTTACACGCGCCAATCTCTGCTTGTCCTTTCTCAAGGCATATTCGTCGGTTATCCATTCCTCAGCCTTATATGTCTGCGGGTCGCGCTCTTCTTCATAAAGATAATGCAGGCGAATCATCTTGAGCTCCATCTCTCCGTCCTTACATCTGGCAACAAGATTATAGAAGAATCGTGTGCGGTCGAGAGCAAGTGTCGTACTCTTGAAGACAAGCCATTCCTGAAATACGCCGCAGACCTCGCCTTTCTCCTCGTTGTCTATCACCACACGGCTAAACTCCGTCTGGTTTGGTTCCTTTGTCATCTTTGTCATGTATTTCAAAGCAACTTGGTAAATCTCTTTCTTCGACTTTCCCGGGGCCTTTATCACTGTCGAAAACTCCACTTTCCCATTCACTACAGGAACTGCCCCGACAAGATATTTCTGGTCGGGATTAACATGCTCTGATTCTGTTTCCTCTTGGTTAATACGTTCCCAAGTGTTGTCTTGTGCCACTGCCGCTAAGGGCATGAGACACATTATTGCAAGTGCGATTCTTTTCATTTCTTTCCTATTATAATTTTTGCAAAGGTACTAATATTATTTATAATATGAGTAAAGCATAGGCGATATTAACACTTTTTGTGTGAATATCACTCTCCAAGCAGCGACTTTAACCTTACAATCTCGTCCCTATATTGAGCAGCCTGGATAAAGTCGAGTCGTTTGGCAGCCTCCTTCATAAGCTTTGTTGTGTTAGCGATGCTCTTCTCAAGCTGTTCGGGAGTCATGCTGCGAATAATTGGATCAGCGGCAAAGGCGCTCTCGTCAGGCCCAGAATAAGCGGTTGCGGTGTATTGTTTGCTTTTCTTTATTGCGTCCTCATCCACCACACCAGCTTCATTTCTAAGACTGCTCTTCGAATTTTTCATTATCTGCCGTGGTGTTATCCCGTTCTCTTCATTGTAATGAAGTTGTTTCATTCGGCGGCGCTGTGTCTCATCTATCGTCTCCTGCATGCTGCGCGTTATGGTGTCAGCATACATAATCACCTTACCATTGACATTACGTGCGGCACGTCCGGCTGTCTGCGTCAGACTGCGTTTACTACGCAGGAATCCTTCTTTGTCGGCATCAAGAATGGCAACAAGCGACACCTCTGGCAGGTCGAGGCCTTCACGCAACAGGTTAACACCAACGAGCACGTCATACACGCCCGCCCTAAGATCTTCAAGAATCTTTACACGGTCGAGCGTTGCCACATCACTATGTATGTATGCTGTCTGTATTCCATGATCAAGGAGATACTCGGTGAGTTCTTCTGCCATACGCTTTGTCAGCGTGGTGACAAGCACGCGCTCCTTACGTTCGCGTCGAGTAAGTATCTCGTCTGTGAGATCGTCAATTTGATTTTCGCTCTTTCTCACGTCAATCTCTGGATCGAGCAATCCAGTAGGCCGGATTACCTGTTCCACTACTACTCCCTCTGTCTCAGCAAGTTCAAAGTCAGCTGGTGTGGCAGATACATAAATCACCTGATGGGTCATATCCTGAAACTCGTCGAACGTCAGCGGACGGTTGTCAAAGGCGGCAGGCAACCTGAATCCATATTCCACAAGGTTGCGTTTTCTTGCCTTATCGCCACCATACATGGCATTTACTTGTGGCACTGTGACATGGCTCTCGTCAATCACCATTAGGTAGTCATCGGGGAAGAAATCAAGAAGACAGTAAGGTCGTTCTCCAGCCTTCCTTCCATCGAAATATCTTGAATAATTTTCTATTCCAGAGCAATGTCCCAATTCTTTTATCATCTCCATATCATACTCTACACGCTCCTTTATACGATCAGCTTTTATCGGATCACCCATGTTTTGGAAATAAGCAATCTGATCAATAAGGTCGTCCTGTATCTGTCGGATAGCTACGTTGGTCTGCTCTTGTGTTGTCATAAACAGATTGGCTGGATAGATCTTGTACTCCTCAAACTGCGCCATGCGTGCCATGGTCATGGCATCGAGTTCTTCAATGGCATCGATCTCGTCGTCCCAGAATATGATTCTCACTATGGTCTCGCTGTATGCAGGAGCAATATCCACGACATCTCCTTTCACACGAAACATACCTCGTGAGAGTTCTATATCGTTTCGTGTATATAGAGCCTGTACCAGTTTTCTTAGAAGCATGTTACGGTCAATTACTTGCCCGCGTCTTAGTTCGATGACATTTTCTGTCAGGGCAATAGGACTTCCCATACCATATATACAACTCACCGACGAGATCACCACTACGTCTTTCCTTCCCGAGAGCAACGACGATACGGCTCTGAGTCGCAGACGGTCAATCTCCTCGTTGATAGCAAGATCTTTCTCTATATAAGTGTCGCTTGCCGGCAGATACGCCTCTGGTTGGTAGTAGTCATAATAGCTCACATAATACTCTACGGCGTTCTCAGGAAAGAAACCGCGCATCTCCTCATACAACTGTGCGGCAAGAGTCTTGTTGTGGCTGATGATAAGCGTCGGACGATCGATATTGGAAATGACGTTAGCCACGGTAAACGTCTTTCCTGAACCAGTGACGCCAAGCAGCACCTGTGCTTTGTCGCCACGTTTTATGCCCTCAGTCAACTCACGGATGGCCTCTGGTTGGTCACCCGTAGGGCGGTATTTTGATGTCAGTTTATATTTGCTCATAACTTAAATCTTCTACAAAATTACACATTTTCGCCGTAATAAACGTTATAAATACCGACTTTTTTATAAAAAACGTCTTTTTTACTTTGAAATATGGAGGAAAATGACTAATTTTGCACGCTCAAAAGAATAAAAATGAAGAAATACGCATTTATCATACCAATAATATGCATCACCTTGCTCAGTAGCTGTGCGGCTGAGTTTAATCGTGTGTATAAATCTAACGACATCGACTACAAGTACGAATTTGCCAAGGAGTGCTTTGCTAATGGCAAGTTCAACCAGGCCGTAGTGTTGCTCCAGGAACTTGTCACCATACAGAAAGGAACCGATAAGGCCCAGGAATGTCTCTACATGCTTGGCATGGCTGAATACTGCGACCGCGACTATGAGAGCGCTTCACAGACCTTCAAAAAATATTTCACCTCTTACCCAAAGGGCATCTTCGCTGAACAGGCTTGTTTCTATATCGGTCAATCGCTCTACCAGTCAACGCCAGAACCCCGCCTCGACCAGACTGCCACAGTGGGCGCTATCAATGCCTACCAAGAGTTTATCGATTATTTCCCCGAATCTTCATACAAGGAGCGTGCCCAAAAGCGCATGTACGAACTGCAGGACAAGCTCATCCTCAAGGAATATCTCTCTGCCAAGCTTTATTACAACCTTGGCGACTATTTCGGCAACTGCCTCTATGGGGGCTCAAACTACGAGGCTTGTATCGTAACATCTGAAAACACGCTCAAGACATATCCTTTCACAAGCATGCGCGAGGACTTCGCTATTCTCATCCTTAAAAGCAAGTTTGAACTCGCCCAAAGGAGTGTCGAGGAGAAGCGCATCGATCGTTACCGCGAGGCAGAAGATGAATGTTACGCATTCATCAATGAATTCCCAGAAAGCAACGAAAGGCCAACGGCCGAGAAGTATCTCGAGAAATGCAAGAAGGTGACTGGCGACTAATCACTTATATCATTAGAGGAAACAACAGATATTAAACATCACATAATATACAAAGGACAATGGATTACAAAAAATCAAAGGCTCCGGTAAACACCGTGACCCGAAACATTATGGATCTCTGCAAAGACACAGGCAACATCTACGAAAGCGTGGCTATCATCTCTAAGCGCGCAAATCAGATCTCTGTGCAGATAAAAGACGACCTCAGCAAGAAACTTGCAGAATTCGCCTCTTACAACGACAGCCTTGAAGAAGTGTTCGAAAACCGTGAGCAGATAGAGATATCACGTTACTACGAGAAACTTCCCAAGCCTTCCCTTCTCGCCACCCAGGAATTTGTTGAAAATAAGGTTTACTGGCGCGACCAACAGAAGGATTCACAAAACTTCAATTAAGAAACACGAATGATACAGCGTAAACAGACATTGTTCATGCTCGTGGCGGTGGTGCTGTCTATTCTATGCCTCTCGCTTCCTATAGGAACATTCATGAACGAGGGGATGCGGGTAGCTACAGAATACAACCTTTGGCTCTACACCATGCAGGGCACAAGACAGTTTACCACTTGCCCGCTATTCGTCATCTTGCTACTCTCGACGATTCTCGGAATCTACACGATCTTCGCTTATCACAACAGGGTTATACAAGCAAGACTGTGTACGTTCAACATGTTGCTCATCGTGGGATGGTACATCCTCTTTACCGTGTTCAGCCAGATACTGGGCGGAAAAGGTGTGGAATTCCAGATGGAGATAGGTTCCGGAGCACCTGCCTTCGCCATCGCAATGTATTTCCTTGCGTATAAAGCTATATGGGCGGACGAGAAACTCGTCAGAGCTGCTGACAGAATTAGATAACAAAAGAAAGAGAAATGGAATAAATGGAAAGTCGCAACAGATAATAAGAGTCAAGTTGCGGCTTTTTCATTTAACGAACTTCACTCCTAAATTACTCATCATCAAAATCATTCACATCATGCTATCACTACTGCTTACTGTCTTCACTATTGTAGAACTCAACTGCGAAAACCTCTTCAACTGCTACCATGATTCGCTGAAAAACGACCTCGAATTTACTCCTGGAGGAAAACGCATGTGGACATCAGGCAAATACTACAAAAAACTAAACAACATTGCCAAGACGCTCATCAGTTGTACAGATGAGAGAATCCCCGACCTCATGGCTCTATGCGAAGTGGAAAACGACAGTGTGATGATTCACCTTAAACGACGCACACCATTAAAGGACCTGCCTTACGACTATCTCATGACACACTCAAGAGACGAACGCGGTATCGACGTAGCGCTGATTTACAACACTCTCACGTTCCGTCCACTCGCAAAACAAGACATACCTATAAAAGGCGACTTCGAACAGCACGTCCCGCGAGACATCCTCTATGTTAAAGGCATAAAAACCGGAGGTGACACTTTACACGTTTTCGTCCTACACGCACCAAGCAGGATAAACGGTGATGAGGCTTCTGTAAGAAGAATGGCTACGACAAATACTCTCACCGCTGTCATCGATTCTATATACTCAGCAGACAAAAACCCAAAAATAGTTGTTACAGGCGACTTTAACGCCTCAGCAGAAGAAGCTCCACTGAAAGAGATTGAACGACACGGAATGTACAATATCACACGAGAAGCAAAGGGCTGCAACGGAGCGAAAGGCTCATACTGCTACAAAGGCTTTTGGGAGACCATAGACAACTTCTTTATCAGCAACAGCATCAACCTCACCACCACAAAATGCCGCATCCATGACCCAGAATTTCTCCTCATAGAAGACAAACGATATCGCGACATAAAACCACGACGATCGTTCGTGGGACTGCGTTTTGACCCAGACGGAGTCAGCGACCACCTTCCTGTGGTTCTCTCCTTTGAGTAAGCTAATAATCAAGGTAAAACTATCGTTCTCAATGGAAGAACGTTCCTGGTCACTACTGTATTTCAATAAGAAAAATACATCTCTTTAAGAAATAAAATACTATTTTTCTTGCAAGAGTAAAAAAATTGCTGTAAATTTGCACCCAATTTGAAAACATCATATATAATATAAATATGTGTGGAATTGTAGGCTATATTGGACACAAAGACGCATTCCCAATCCTGATAAAAGGTTTGAGAAGACTTGAGTATCGAGGCTACGACAGCGCAGGAGTAGCACTGGTGAACGACGATGGAGAACTGAACGTTTATAAAACAAAAGGTAAAGTTGACGACCTCGTCAACTACTGCAGTGACAAAAACGTATCAGGAGTGGTGGGTATCGCTCATACACGATGGGCTACACACGGCGAACCGTCGTCACTCAACGCCCACCCACACTATTCACGGTCGAAAAACCTCGCCATCATCCATAATGGCATCATCGAGAACTATTCCCAACTAAGAAGCCATCTTCAAGCCAAAGGAATAAGATTCGTCTCAGACACCGACACGGAAGTCCTTGTACAACTTATTGAATATATACAGGAAAAGAAAAACATAGATTTGCTCACCGCCGTACAGCTCGCCCTCCACGAGGCCATAGGAGCATACGCCATCGCAATCCTCGACTATAGGCATCCTGACACTTTGATAGCGGCACGAAACCAAAGCCCTCTCGTAGTAGGCATCGGAAACGATGAATACTTCATCGCATCTGACGCCAGCCCCATTGTGGAATATACCGACAAAGTAGTGTATCTCGAAGACGGGAACATAGCTGTCATAAAGCAGGGTAAGGAACTCGAGATCGTCAACAACCACAACCGTAAGATCCATCCCGAAATACAGACCGTGGATATCAACCTCGGACAGATAGAAAAAGGCGGATATCCTCACTTCATGCTCAAGGAAATATTCGAACAGCCAGAGTGTATCACCAACTGTATGCGAGGACGAGTCAATATCGACACTGACAACGTGGTACTAAGTGCCGTCATCGACTATAAAAAGCAACTGCTCAACGCCAAGCGATTTATCATCGTGGCATGTGGCACTTCGTGGCATGCAGGACTAATAGGCAAACAGATAATAGAAAACTATTGCCGCATACCTGTTGAAGTGGAATATGCATCTGAATTCAGATACCGCAACCCTGTCATCACAAAAGACGACGTGGTAATAGCAATATCGCAGTCGGGCGAGACAGCCGACACGCTCGCAGCCGTGAAACTGGCAAAGAAAAATGGAGCCTTCATCTATGGTATATGTAATGCCATAGGATCAAGCATTCCAAGAGCAACTGAGACAGGAAGCTATATACATGTGGGACCCGAGATTGGAGTGGCTTCAACAAAGGCGTTTACAGGACAAGTGACAGTATTGTCGATGTTAGCACTTGCACTCGCTAAGGAACTCGGCACCATCAGCAACGAGGATTATCTTAACATTGTAAAGGAGATGCATGCCATCCCCGACAAGATGCGCAAAGTGCTACAACTCAACCAACGCATCGCCGACCTCAGCCGCACATTCACATACGCCCACGACTTTCTCTTTCTGGGACGCGGCTACAGCTACCCTGTAGCACTCGAAGGAGCTCTGAAACTGAAAGAGATTAGTTACATCCATGCCGAAGGATATCCTGCTGCGGAGATGAAACACGGGCCAATAGCACTCATAGACTCAGACATGCCGGTGGTAGTCATAGCCACACACAACGCAATGTACGAAAAAGTGCTCAGTAATATCCAGGAAGTCAAGGCAAGGAAAGGAAAAGTCATTGCCATCGTCAACGAAGGTGACGACACCATTAGCCGCATCGCCGACGAGGTTATTGAGATGCCAGCCACCATTGAGTGTCTCGAACCGCTCATAGCCACTATTCCTCTTCAGCTATTGGCTTATCATATCGCCGTATGCAAGGGAAAAGATGTTGACCAACCACGAAACCTTGCCAAATCGGTGACAGTAGAATAAGCAAGACCACAAGACTATACAAAAACAAAACATAGAACATAACAGATAAATACTACACAAGAATGGAGCAGTTAAAACACGAATGCGGTGTGGCAATGATAAGACTTCTGAAGCCACTCGACTACTACCAGCGGAAATACGGTACATGGATGTACGGCTTGAACAAACTCTATCTAATGATGGAAAAGCAACACAACCGCGGACAGGAAGGCGCCGGCATGGCATGCGTCAAACTCGACACCATGCCTGGCAATGAATACATGTTTCGAGAAAAAGCAGAAGGGGCAAACGCCATCACCGAGATTTTCAAAAACGCCCAAAAGGGTTTCGCCGCTCTCACTCCTACACAGATAGCCGACCCCATGTATGCAAAGGACAACCTCGCTTTTGCAGGCGAGATATACATGGGTCATCTAAGATATTCCACCACAGGAAAAAGCGGACTGAAATACGTACACCCATTCCTGCGCAGAAACAATTGGAAAGCGAAGAATTTATGTCTCTGCGGAAATTTCAACATGACAAATATCGATGAGATATTCGACAAGATTACCGCCATGGGACAATGCCCACGAATCTATTCCGACAGTTATATTATGCTCGAATGGATGGGACACAGGCTCGACAGAGAGGTTGAACGAAACTTCGACTATGCAAAGGAACTTGGACTGTCCGGAACAGACATCACTGATTATATTGATAAAAACGTCAATATGAGCAATGTGCTGAAAACCACAATGCCAGACTTTGATGGTGGCTATGTAGTGTGCGGCCTTACCGGCAGTGGAGAGATGTTCTCCATGCGCGACCCGTGGGGAATACGCCCTGCATTCTACTTCATCAACGACGAGATTGCCGTCCTGGCAAGCGAACGCCCAGTGTTGCAGACCACTTTCGACCTTGAATGCGACGACATCAAAGAGCTACAACCTGGACATGCCCTGATCGTAAACAAAGACGGAAACGCAAGAATAGAAAAGATTCTTGACCAGCGAGGTGATGCGGCCTGCTCTTTCGAACGCATTTATTTCAGCCGAGGCTCCGACCGTGACATTTACCAAGAACGCAAAATGCTTGGCGAACTACTCACACCTCAGATCCTCAAGGCTGTGAATTATGACGTTGACCATACCGTGTTCTCTTTCATTCCCAACACAGCCGAAGTAGCCTATTACGGTATGCTCCGCGGATTCAAGGAATATCTTAATGAAGAAAAGATAAAAGAGATAGAAAGCTTAGGTCACTACCCTTCTCACGACGAACTTAAGGCCATACTCAACAAATATGTACGTTCAGAAAAAGTTGCATGGAAAGATATTAAACTTCGTACATTTATCACTGAAGGAAATTCGCGCAACGACCTTGCCTCCCACGTCTATGACGTAACCTACGAAGTGCTCGAGCCTGGGATAGACAACCTCGTCATTATAGACGACAGTATCGTACGCGGTACCACCTTACGCGAGAGTATAATAAAGATTCTCGACCGTCTCCACCCTAAAAAGATTATCCTCGTCAGTTCGGCACCACAGATACGCTACCCTGACTACTATGGTATCGACATGGCACGCCTCGAGGAATTTATAGCATTCCGCGCATGTATCGAACTGCTCAAAGAACGTGGAATGCACCCGCTCATAGACGAGATATACCATCGTTGTCTTGCCGAAATGAAAAAGCCCAAAAGCGACATGCAATGCTGTGTCAAGGCCTTATACAAGCCTTTCACCGTCAACGAGCTAAATAATAAAATGGTGGAAATGTTACGTCCTAACGGCGTCACGACTCCAATTGAGATCGTTTTTCAGAGCATAGAAGGTCTGCACAAAGCTATACCTAATCACCACGGCGACTGGTATTTCACAGGCGACTACCCCACTCCAGGCGGCATGAAACTCGTCAACCAGGCTTTCATCAACTATATAGAAAAGGTTTACCAATTTCAAAAGAAGTTTTAATATACAACATATATGAAAAATGTAACATTAGTCCTCGAAGACGGAACGAAATTCCATGGAAAATCGTTCGGATACGACGCGCCAGTAGCAGGAGAGGTAGTTTTCAATACGGCCATGATGGGATATCCAGAAAGCCTCACCGACCCCTCTTACGCTGGACAGCTTATGACTCTCACCTATCCTCTGGTAGGAAACTACGGAGTGCCACCATTCTCTGTAGAAAGCGACGGAATCGCCACCTTTATGGAGAGTGACAGAATCTATGCCTCTGCCATCATCGTGGCTGACTATAGCGAACAGTATTCTCATTGGAACGCCGTGGAGAGCCTCGCCGATTGGCTTAAGCGCGAACATGTGCCAGGCATAACAGGAATCGACACTCGACAACTCACTAAGGTACTCAGAGAACATGGAGTGATGATGGGTAAGATTATCTTCGACGACGAGCCTGACAATATCCCCGAAGCTGAATATGAGGGTGTCAACTGGGTTGACCGCGTCAGCTGCAAGGACATCATAAGATATAACGAGGGTGCGGGAAAGAAGGTAATACTCGTCGATTGCGGCGTGAAAAACAATATCATCAGATGTCTCGTCAACAGAGGAGTGGAAGTGATACGAGTGCCTTGGAACTACGACTACACAACAATGGAATTCGACGGTCTGTTTCTCGGTAATGGACCTGGCGACCCGGACATGTGCGAGGACGCAGTCAACATCATTCGCAAGCAGATGTCTCAAAGCCGCAAGCCCATATGCGGCATCTGCATGGGAAACCAACTGCTCGCAAAAGCTGGAGGCGCAACGATATACAAGCTAAAATACGGCCACCGTTCACACAACCAGCCTGTGCGCGAGGTGGGCACTAACCGCTGCTACGTAACAAGCCAGAACCATGGTTATGCTGTTGACGCAAAGACATTGGGCAACGACTGGCGAGAACTATTCATAAATATGAACGACGGCTCTAATGAAGGCGTCTGCCACAAAGAGAATCCCTGGTTCACCAGTCAGTTCCATCCAGAGGCATGCTCAGGTCCTGTGGATACCGAGTTTATGTTCGATCGTTTTATTAAGACATTAGAATAATGAAAGACAACAATATAAAGAAAGTACTGCTCCTCGGTTCTGGAGCATTGAAAATAGGTGAGGCAGGCGAGTTCGACTACTCGGGTTCACAAGCCTTGAAGGCGCTGAGGGAAGAGGGCGTCAAAACCGTACTCATCAACCCAAACATCGCCACCGTACAGACATCAGAAGGTGTGGCTGATCAGATATACTTCCTCCCCGTACAGCCATATTTCGTGGAGAAGGTCATCGCCAAGGAACGTCCTGACGGAATCCTCCTCGCTTTCGGAGGACAGACCGCACTCAACTGCGGTGTGGAGCTTTATCGAAATGGCATATTGGAGAAATATGGTGTACGCGTACTCGGTACACCAGTTCAAGCCATAATGGACACCGAGGACCGAGAACTCTTTGTTGAGAAACTCAATGAGATCAACGTGAAAACCATTAAAAGCGAGGCTTGCGAGACCATCGAGGAGGCAAGACGAGCAGCTGCCGACTTGGGCTATCCCGTCATCCTACGCGCCGCCTATGCCCTCGGCGGCCTTGGCTCAGGCTTCTGCGACAACGAAGAAGAACTCGACAAACTTGCTGAAAAAGCTTTCTCTTTCTCTCCTCAGGTTCTCGTAGAGAAGAGCCTCAAAGGATGGAAGGAGATTGAATACGAAGTCGTTCGCGACAAATACGACAACTGCATCACCGTATGCAACATGGAAAACTTCGACCCTCTTGGTATTCATACTGGCGAAAGCATTGTTATTGCCCCTTCACAGACACTCACCAATAACGAATACCATAAGCTACGCGCACTATCGATAAAGATCGTGCGACATATTGGCATCGTCGGCGAATGTAACGTACAGTATGCCTTTGACCCTCAAAGCGAAGATTACCGAGTCATAGAGGTCAACGCCCGCCTGAGTCGCTCATCGGCATTGGCATCAAAGGCAACAGGCTATCCTTTGGCCTTCGTGGCAGCAAAACTCGGTATGGGCTACGGACTCTTTGAACTGAAAAACTCAGTCACCAAGACCACCAGTGCATTCTTCGAGCCCGCCCTCGACTATGTGGTTTGCAAGATTCCCCGCTGGGATCTCTCTAAGTTCCGCGGCGTTGACAAAGAACTGGGCTCGTCTATGAAGTCCGTGGGCGAGGTAATGGCGATAGGACGCAACTTTGAAGAGGCTATCCAGAAGGGACTGCGTATGATTGGCCAAGGCATGCATGGATTTGTGGAAAACAAGGAGTTGGAGATACCCGACATTGACGCTGCCCTCCGCGAGCCTACTGACAAACGCGTGTTTATCATCTCTAAAGCCATGCACAAAGGTTACACCATTGACCAGATACATGACCTCACGAAGATAGACAAATGGTTCCTCGAAAAACTAAAGCACATCATCGACATCGACGAGCAGATGAAGGCAATAGGCAATATCAACAACCTAAGCAAGGAATTGCTCAGAGAAGCAAAGGTTTATGGATTCACTGACTTCCAGATAGCCCGTGCCGTAGGTCTTGAAAACGAAATACAAGGCATGGCAAAAGCAAGTCTCGTCGTGAGAAACTTACGCAAGAACTATGGCATCGTTCCTGTGGTGAAGCAGATAGATACTCTGGCGGCTGAATATCCTGCACAGACTAACTATCTCTACGTAACCTACGCAGGAGTGGCAAGCGACATAAAGTTCGAGAATGACAAGCGTTCCATCATCGTTCTCGGTTCTGGAGCATACCGCATTGGCTCTTCGGTTGAGTTCGACTGGTGTGGTGTACAAGCACTGAATACAATCCGCAAAGAAGGTTACCGCTCGGTAATGATAAACTACAACCCTGAGACCGTATCTACCGACTATGACATGTGCGACCGTCTCTACTTCGACGAGCTTACATTCGAGCGTGTTATGGACATCATCGAGCTTGAGAATCCGCACGGCGTCATCGTATCTACCGGCGGACAGATACCGAACAATCTTGCCATGCGCCTTGACGCCCAGAACGTTCCTATCTTAGGTACCTCTGCACGCGATATCGACAATGCAGAAGACCGCGCCCAATTCTCATCAATGCTCTCTCGCAACGGCATCGACCAGCCAGCATGGAGTGCTCTTACATCAATGGACGATATCAACAAGTTTATCGACGAAGTGGGCTTCCCAGTCCTCGTTCGTCCGTCATACGTCCTCTCGGGAGCAGCCATGAACGTTTGCTCTAATCAGGAAGAGCTTGAGAAGTTCCTCAAACTCGCTGCAAACGTCAGCGAGGACCACCCAGTGGTAGTAAGCCAATTTATAGAACATGCCAAAGAGGTGGAAATGGATGCCGTGGCACGCAATGGAGAAATAATCGCTTACGCAATATCTGAGCACATTGAGTTTGCCGGTGTCCACTCTGGTGACGCCACCATCCAGTTCCCTCCACAGAAACTCTACTGTGAGACCGTACGCCGCATAAAGCGTGTCAGCAAAAAGATTGCAGAAGAACTGCATATCTCTGGTCCGTTCAACATCCAATTCCTTGCCCGCGACAACGACATCAAGGTCATCGAGTGTAACCTACGCGCATCACGCTCGTTCCCCTTTGTTAGCAAGGTGCTAAAGATAAACCTCATAGAACTTGCAACAAAAGTGATGCTTGGACTGCCTGTTGAGAAACCTCATAAGAATCTCTTCGACCTCGACTATGTGGGTATCAAGGCAAGCCAGTTCTCATTCAACCGTCTGCAAAAGGCAGACCCAGTACTGGGCGTTGATATGGCTTCAACCGGCGAAGTGGGTTGTCTCGGCGACAATACCGCCACGGCTCTTCTCAAGTCGATGCTATCTGTAGGTCATCGCATACCAGAGAAAAATATCCTTCTCTCCACAGGTAGCGCCAAGCAAAAAGCCGAAATGTTAGACGCCGCACGCATGCTTGTCAGTCATGGTTATAAATTGTATGCCACAGGAGGCACATCGCGTTATCTCACAGAAAATGGCATCTCCAATAGCCTCGTCTATTGGCCATCAGAGAAAGGTACACCGCAAGCCATTGACATGCTCCATAACCACGAGATCGACATGGTAGTCAACATCCCAAAGGATCTCACCGTAAGCGAGCTCGACAATGGATACAAAATACGTCGCGCAGCCATCGACCTCAACGTACCGCTCATCACCAACAGCCGCCTTGCATCAGCCTTCATACAAGCATTCTGCACCGTAGGTCTCGAAGGTATCGGCATAAAGAGCTGGGAAGAGTATAAGTAGCAGATGGCTTATTTCTTAAATTATGCAAAAAACATTGTTCAAATAAAAAAAAAGTCGTATATTTGCAGCAATTTAAGCATAATATAATGAGAAATTTAGCTTATGGATCTTGGTGAAAATTTTGAATCCAGCATAAACCGCAGTGATTATAAGATACTTGTGGTTGACGATGTGGTCAGCAATGTCTTGTTACTCAAGATATTGCTGACCAATGAGAAATTCCAAGTGCTGACTGCCAACAATGGCAACAGTTGTATAGAAACTGCCAAGAGAGAGCATCCAGACCTTATACTCTTGGACGTTATGATGCCTGACATCAGTGGCTTCGATACCGCCGTTATCCTAAAGAAAGAAAAGGAAACGGCAGATATTCCTATTATTTTCCTAACCGCCCTCAATAGTCCAGCCGACCTTGTGCATGGTTTCCAGGTAGGTGCCAACGACTTCCTTACAAAGCCTTTTAACAAGGAGGAACTCGTGATGCGTGTCATGCATCAGATTTCGCTTGTTGCCGCCAAACGCATCATCGTACAGCAGAACGATGAGCTGCGACGCACTATCAACAACCGCGACAAAATGTACTCCGTCATCGCCCACGACCTACGCTCGCCTATGGCCAGTATCCGTATGGTGCTCAACCTTGTCGTGCAGACTGTCTCGCCCGAAGCAATCGGCCCTGAGATGTATTATCTTATCGATAAGGCGAACAAGGAGACAGAGGAAACACATGACCTACTCGACAACCTCCTCAAATGGACAAAGAGCCAAACCGGACGTCTAAAGGTGGCATATCAAGATTTCGAGGTGATGGATGTGGTAACCGGCGTCTATGGTATCTTCACTATGATTGCCGAAACTAAGAACATCGCTCTAACTATGGAAGAAAACGTCACGGGGCTCAAGGTAAGAGCAGACAAGGACATGCTCAATACCGTGGTTCGCAACTTCCTTAGCAACGCCATTAAGTTTACTCCTGAGGGCAGTGCCATCGAGATTATCGTTGACAAAAGAGACGACTTTGCAAAGATTAGCATCCGCGACCATGGAGTGGGTATCGCCCCTGACCGCATCGAAGGCCTCTTCCACAAAGGCGAGACCACATATGGTACAAACAACGAAGAAGGTAGTGGACTCGGACTTCAGCTTTGTAAGGATTTTGCCGTGAAAAACGGCGGAGATGTGATGGTAGAGTCTGTACTCGGTGAAGGAAGTACATTTAGTGTACTCGTACCAATATTAAAAGATGTATAAGCAAAAGGAGCAAATATATCTGTAAGAAAAAACATATACGAAATAATATAAACAACTAAAAGAAATGAAAGCATTCGTTTTCCCAGGACAGGGAGCACAATTTGTAGGTATGGGCAAAGACCTGTACGACAACGACCCAAAGGCAAAAGAGCTTTTTGAAAAAGCAAATGAGATTCTTGGTTACAGGATAACCGACATCATGTTCGCTGGTACTGACGACGAACTGAAACAGACGAAGGTCACACAACCAGCAGTATTCCTTCATAGCGTCATCAAAGCCATAAGTCTTGGCGACGACTTCCAACCTTCGATGGTTGCAGGCCACTCACTTGGCGAGTTCTCAGCCCTTGTGGCAGCTGGTGCACTCAGCTTTGAGGACGGTTTAAAGCTTGTCTATGCCCGTGCCATGGCTATGCAGAAGGCTTGTGAGCAGACACCATCCACTATGGCGGCGATAGTAGGTCTTGCAGACGACAAGATCGAGGCCATCTGCGCTGAGGTTAGTCAGACAAATCCTATAGTAGTTCCCGCAAACTACAACTGTCCAGGACAGCTGGTTATCTCGGGCACGGTTGAGGCCATCAACGCAGCCTGCGACAAGCTCAAGGAGGCTGGTGCCAAGCGTGCCCTTCCGCTCAAGGTGGGCGGTGCCTTCCACTCGCCACTTATGCAGCCTGCAAAAGACGAACTCCAAGCAGCCATTGAGGCTACTGAATTTGCAACACCTAAGTGTGCTGTATATCAGAATGTAGATGGCAAGCCTCATACTGACCCTGCAGAGATAAAGCAGAACCTCATTGCTCAGCTCACAAGCAGCGTACGTTGGACATCATGCGTAGAGAACATGATTGCTGACGGTGCCGACGACTTCACAGAATGCGGTCCTGGCAAGGCTCTTCAAGGTATGATTGGCCGCATCAACAAGAATGTGGCTGTATGCGGTATAGCATAAGTTTCTAACCATCATACCATAGAAGCTCTGGAATAGCTTCCAGAGCTTCTATGTTTTTATCCTACCACTAAATACTATAACAATGAGCAAAACAATCATCTACCAAGTGTTGCCACGTCTCTACGGCAACCGTAACACCACCCGTAAGCCTAATGGAACAATAGAGGAAAACGGATGTGGAAAACTGGAGGACTTCACCGATAAGGAACTCAAGAAAATAAAAGGCATGGGAGTGACACATATATGGTTTACGGGTGTCATACGACATGCAACAAAGACTGACTATACCTCCGCTGGCATTCCCTCTTGCCATCCCGCAGTAGTAAAGGGACAGGCTGGTTCTCCTTACGCTATATCCGATTATTACGATATTGACCCCGACCTCGCTGTCAATGTCACAAAGCGCATGGATGAATTTGAGTCACTTATCCATCGTACTCACAAAAATGGAATGAAGGTGATTATTGATTTCGTTCCTAATCACGTGGCTCGTCAGTACAAATCGCTTTTCCAACCTCAAGGCGTCAGAGGTCTTGGGGATGACGACAACCCTGCTCAGGGATTTTCGCCACAAAACAATTTCTACTATTGTCCCGGCGAACAATTCTCACCATACTTTGATATCTATGCAGGCGAGCGAGAGCCTTACTACGAGATGCCTGCCAAAGCCACTGGTAACGACCACTTCGACTCTCGTCCTGGCATGAACGACTGGTACGAGACTATCAAACTCAACTATGGTGTCGATTACTATGCTGGCGGCATAGGTTTCTTCCACCCCACCCCCGACACTTGGAAAAAAATGCTTGGCATACTCAGGTTCTGGGCGTCAAAAGGTGTCGATGCCTTCCGCTGCGACATGGCAGAAATGGTGCCGGCAGCTTTTTGGGCATGGGCTCTTGAACAACTTAAGCAAGAGTATCCCGAAATAAAAATCATCGGCGAGGTATATAATCCTGCCCTCTATCGCACATATATTGCCAGCGGTTTTGATTATCTCTACGACAAAGTGGGCATGTACGACACTCTGCGTGCGATAATATGCGGCCATTGTCCAGCTTCGGCCATTACCGGAGCATGGCAAGCTACCGACGACATTGCCGAACACATGCTCTACTTCCTTGAGAACCATGACGAACAACGCATTGCAAGCGATTTCTTTGCCTGCTCTGCATGGAAAGCCATACCCGCCCTTGCAGTGTCTCTCCTGTTACGTCGCAATCCGTTTATGCTCTTCGAAGGCGAGGAGTATGGAGAGAAAGGGATGGATGTCGAGGGATTCAGCGGACGCGATGGCCGCACCACAATCTTTGATTACTGGAGCATCGACACACTCTGCCGTGCTGAGCAATTCCAGCTCTCTGACGAAGAACGTCGTCTGGCCGACATGCACCATAGGCTCATCGACATTGCAAAGAAAGAGAAATGCGTGGGCGAAGGCGAATTCTTCGACCTTATGTATGTGAACCCCGCTTCTGAGTGTTTCAATCCATGGAGTCATTATGCATTCTTGCGAAAGTCAGGCCGCAGCACACTCCTTGTTGTGGCTAACTTCAGCGATAATGCAGCCAAAGTAGAGGTGAACATTCCTGCACACGCCATAGAGTATCTGCACATCACAGAAGGCATGCGCAAAGCCACTGAACTGCTCACGTCTGCCACATCTTCAGTCACTATATCCAAGGACTGTAAACTCCCAGCAAACATCCCTGCCTACGGCGTGGCAATATATAAGTTCTGAACGAATCATCATAATATTATGGACGACCCTATTCTTAATACCCACAACAAGGAGGAGTTTCCTCCTGCCCATACCGCCGAACACCTTCTTAACCAGACCATGGCGCGAATGTTTGGCTGCGAACGTTCCAAAAACGCTCACATAGAGCGTAAGAAGAGTAAGATTACATTCATCATAGAACACAAACCGTCTAAAAAGGAAGAAAAAGAGATTGAACAACGCATGAATGATCTGATAAAGGCAGACTTGCCCGTAAACTTCGAGTTTGTAACACGCGACACGCTGCCACCTAATGTCAGCCCAGACCGCCTACCAAAAGATGCGTCTGAAGCCATCCGTCTGGTACGCATAGGGGACTATGACGTGTGTCCATGCATAGGCAAGCACGTACGCTCTACATCTCAGATAGGCCGTTTCGAGCTCCTCGGCACTAACTGGGACGAGCTGTCTCATGGTTTTCGCATAAGATTCAAGGTGGTGCAATAGCTCGCACCACCTTGAACTATATTTTCCCTCACAAGAGACGGCTTATATCTCCCATCAGTCTTTTAAAGAATAAGTGACAGTCGTCACAACACGCACTTTCTTTATGTAAGGAGTATTTGAGTCGCGGTCGTCAATAGAGAACTGTCCTTGATCAGCAGACATGATCTTGTCGATAGAACTCTTGCTGTTTTTTGCAAACTGTTCAGCGGTTATCTCCGCATTCTTTATAGCCTCTTGCATCATCCCCGGTTTCATTTTTTGGAACGATACATATTCGTAACTTACGCGATTTTCATATCCGCCATCTACGACAGCCACTCCTTGTTTCAGCAGTTCTCCCTGACGGGCCATAATATTACGTATTAGTTTCACATTTGACGATGTGACCGTTACGGTCGAAGTGATATTATACCTATATGCTCGTAAGTTGGTGTTATATTGGTCTGCATTAAGATCTATCACTACTGGCGCATTGACGCTTATCTCACTCTCTTTTACCCCATTCGCCACCAAAAAGCGTTTCACCTTATCGGTAGTCTGGTTGATACGCTGATAGAGTTCAGGGAGGTCGTTGCCAAGTTCCTTAGTAGGAATGGGCCATGTCACTTTGTCGGCTTCAACCTCTTTCTCCGCAAGTCCTTTCACCGTCACTTTTCTGTCTTTGTTGCAAAAATCATCAATACCCGACTTCACACACATGCCAAGATAAGCAATGCTTGCCGCCAATACGACAGCCTGACTGAATTTTGAGTTTATATCCATAAGCACTATCCTTTTATTAAGTTTTCGGTGGCGAAGATACGAAAGATTTCAAAATAACGCTAAGAAAATACGAATAATTATCTTTTTGTAACTTTATTTTTACCATTATTGCCGAAAAAACTACTCCCGTGCCCACCGCCTAATGCAACAAATAAATTCCATCCACTCCTACCCCATTTAAAACAAATGGAAATATTCATAAAAATGTAACATGGTTTTTATACTATTTCCGATAATATTACGTACCTTTGCAGCGAAAAAAAAACAATTCAGTAACGGATATGGCAAACAATAACAAAAGGATTCTTGTGGTGGATGATGAACAGGACCTGTGTGAAATCCTGAGATTTAACCTTGAAACTGAAGGCTACGACGTTGATACCGCCGACTCAGCAGAAATGGCCCTCACACTCGACATAAAGTCGTATGACTTACTGTTGCTCGATGTGATGATGGGCGAGATGTCGGGCTTTGCCCTCGCCAAGGAACTGAAAAAAGATGATGCGACAAAAGACATTCCCATAATCTTCCTAACAGCCCGCGACACGGAAAACGACACTGTGACAGGCTTTAATTTGGGAGCAGACGACTATATATCAAAGCCGTTCTCCCTGAGAGAGGTCATGGTGAGAGTGAAAGCAGTACTGCGACGCACAAACAAAGCTAACGGCACAAGAGAACACTCAATTCTGAAATATATGGGGTTAGAACTGAACCTTGACAGCAAGACGGTGACTGTGGACGGGATGCCAGTGCCATTCACCAAGACAGAGTTTGAGATTCTTCGCACATTGCTCGAAGAAAGCGGACGCGTGTTTTCACGCCAAGAACTCATCAACCGCATTTGGCCTTCTGACGTACTCGTACTCGACCGTACCGTGGATGTCAACATCACCCGTCTGAGAAAAAAAATCAATCCGTACTCAAAATGCGTGGTAACAAGACTGGGATTCGGATATTTTTTTGAAGAATAAGTATTGAGCACACCTTTAAAAAAATTGCACAAAAGATGACAAAACTATCTGTAGGAAAACAACTGTTTTGGGGAACACTCCTTCTGTTTCTTGCATTCGCAATAATGTTTATTGTGTTTCAACAACAACGCGAGAAACAATTTAAGATTGATGTGCTTAACCTCCATCTGCAGGACTATAACTACAGACTGTACGATAAGGCTCACGGACTGAAAACTGACGAAAAAATCATTGACAGATTTATACAAACCAATCCTATTCAGCACATACGCGTCACAATGATTGACGCCGATGGAAATGTGTTCTACGACAACTGCAGAAAAGACTACGAGAACTTCTCTAACCACCTCAACCGAAAAGAAGTGAGAGAGGCCATCAAGAGTGGTACAGGATTCGATATTAGACGCGAAAGCAATACCCTGGGTGGAATGTTTTTCTATACCGCCACCTTCTTCCCCAAAGACAACATAGTGATACGCACGGCATTGCCATACGATAACAACCTCGTTCACTCACTGCAAGCCGACCAACATTACATATGGTTTGCACTGCTGACAATGACATTCCTCTCCATAATGCTCTACCGTTTCATACGACGATTAGACATCAACATCACCAAACTCAACATCTTTGCACAACGTGCAGACCATGGCGAGAGCCTTGAGACCGAAGATCTTGCACAATTTCCCGACGATGAGCTTGGAGAGATATCTGAGAGTATAATAAAAATTTACAAAAGACTACAGAAAACAAAAGAGGAACAAAATGAACTGAAACGACAGTTGACCCAAAACGTAGCCCACGAACTAAAGACACCGGTGGCAAGCATACAGGGGTATCTGGAAACCATTATTGACAACAAAGACATGGACGGCTCAAAACGCGAGCAGTTCCTGGAACGTTGCTATGCACAGAGCAAACGTCTGACCAACCTGCTGCGCGACATCTCCACCCTCAACCGACTTGATGACGCCACCGAAATGTTCGAGTTTGAAAAGGTGGACATAAATTCCATTATTTCACAAATAGAGAAAGAGACGGCACTCGAGATGGAAAGACGACATATGACCATAAAAATGTCAATACCTGAGAATATCGTAGTGACAGGCTCGCCCGGCATGATCTACAGCATATTCCGCAACCTCACAGACAACGCCATCGCCTATGCGGGCAACGGCACAACCATCACAATCTCTGCCCATAAGGACAATGACGGACCATGGCATTTCACTTATGCCGACAACGGCGTCGGAGTGGATCATCAACACATTGCACGTCTTTTCGAGCGATTCTATCGTGTGGACAAGGGACGGAGCAGGAAAATAGGCGGTACTGGTCTGGGATTGGCAATAGTAAAGAATGCCGTTATTCTGCATGGCGGCAGTATTTCGGCTACAAATATTACCACAGGCGGATTGAGGTTTGATTTTACATTGGGAAGTTAACATTTATTACATAAAATTATTTCAATGCGCAACTTTTTTTTGTTAACTTTGCACCCAAATGTAACATATCCTAACTATGCGCATTAGAAAACTAATAATTATATCCCTCTGCTCTCTATGCGTGCTATTTGCTAAGGCACAAGACAAGACGACAGCAAAGGAAGCTGCACCAGAGCAAAATGTCAAGGCCAACACTGGCAAAAGACAGTACACTAAAGACAACCCGCTGGTATATGAAGACCTGTGGGACTTGGCACCTTATGCCTTTATTAACAGCGAGGGGAAACCTGACGGTTATAACGTAGAGCTTGTGAAAATGATGACCGAGAAGCTGGGCATACCCGTCAACATCGTTCTTAAAGCCACTCCTGGCAACTTCGAGGACCTTCAATCAGGCAAAGCAGACCTCACCATAGGCATGAAGGCATTCTTCCACGACCAGTATGGAGCCTACGGCAACAACGTGCTGACGCTTTTTACCCATAGTGTGGCATTCCCACGTAGCAAAGACCCTGGCATCAGGGAGTTCGCTGACTTAAAACGCCACCGTGTGATAGTGCATGACAATAGCTTCAGCCATAATCTTATGGTGCAGGACGGCATGAAAGACAACGCAATCCCCATGAGAGACATGAAGGCGGCTTTAATGAAGATAAACGAAGATAATGAGGGGGCCGTTCTTTGGAACTCCATGACCATCAGATACCTCATTGACAAATACAAACTCACAGATCTAAGAATCTCGTCGGTAAACATGAGGTATGGTGAGTATCACTTCATGTCCAAAGACTCTACACTGCTGCAAAAACTCGACAGCCTCTACGACGAGATATCGACAAGCGAAGAGGTACTTGCCTTAAGACAGAAATGGTTCTATCCCGCTGCGTCACCAGTCTCGGGAATGCCGCAATGGTTACTAAACATCCTCCTGCTTACTGTATTCCTGATATGCTCTTACCTTTGCTACTATTTCTACTACCACTACCGCGAACGCAAGGCAAGAAAGGACGTACAGCGACAGACGACACAGCTCAGCCTGCTCATCAATTCAGGCAACTATCGAATATGGACCTACGATGTGAAAGAACAACAATTCAACAGCATCACCATCGAAAAAAGCGAATATGAGAACTACAACAGGAAGGCTTTTGCCGCATTCTTTGAGCCACAGGACTATGCCATGATGCTAAGTGCCATTGACGACATAGCAAAGAAACGGGCAGAGACAAAGACAATGCCCGTAAGATGCCACGATCCAAGAAACATCAACGCGACATACTTCTTCGACCTCAGTATCTCTGTGTTGCGCGAGGAATTTGGAGAACCGACAGTGCTTCTCGGCGTGCAGACAGACAAGACCCTTGAAAAGAGCAAGCTCAACAAGACTCGCGACAACCTCATGCGTTTCCGTACCATCTTCAATACCGCCATGGCTCAGATTGCCCTATTTGACGGCAACGGATATATGATTGACATCAACGACAGCGCATGCGAGACGTTCGGCATTGTAGATAAGAAAGAATTTCTCGAATCAAAGATGCATATCTCAAGGGTGCCCGTGTTCCACCATATGCAACACGACATCATCGACGAGTTATGGGTATCTTCAATCATTGACTTTGACGATCTACGACGACAGAACCTCATCTCAGAATACTGGACACGTAAAGGCATTGTATATTACGAGTTCACCATCCTGCCTATCTACGACGCCCAGGGCAAACTCATCTTCATTGTGTCAGCTGGAAGGGACATCACCGATGTGGCATTGCAGATGAACCGTGAACGACGACGCTCAAAACGTATCGAGACCGCTTCTCAAGAGGTAAGCAAATATGTGGAAAATATCAATAACGCTCTCGAAGTGAGCAAAACCGTGCTGGCCAACTACAACATCAAAACCAAAACCATGGAGGTGACTTACGACATGAACAAGCCCAAGCTCATGCTCTCACAACTGCAGTGCGTACACATGATGAAAGCATCACAAACAAGACACATTGCCGGCATAATGCTTAACATGGACAAGAAGAAAACAGGAAAATTCAAACTGAGACTTGACAGCCGTTTACTGGACAAAAACAGGCACAACAGACAGTTTGAGCTCAACGCCGTGCCCATGAGCGACAACAAGGGCGACATAAGCCACTACTTCTGCCTTTGTAGGGACATCACCGAACTGGCAGAAACAGAAAAACGCCTGAAGGAGGAGTCGGAAAAAGCACAGGAAGCCGAGAAAGTAAAAAACTCATTCCTCATGAACATGAGCTACGAGATACGTACTCCGCTCAACACCGTGGTAGGTTTTGCCGAACTCTTCAACGCTCCTCACGACCGCGACGACGAACCCACTTTCATCAACGAGATAAAGAAAAACACTGACTTGCTGCTAAAACTCGTCAACAACATCCTGCTGCTCTCGCGCATCGACGCAAAGATGCTCGAACTGAATCCTCAACCCACCGATTTCGGTGAACTCTTCAATGCACACTGCCTAATAGGTCTGAGCCGCGGTGTAAACGAGAACGTGGAGACAAAAGTAGAGACACGCCCCGACCCACTGATTCTCGAAATCGACAGTGCACAGACAGGATTCATCATCGAGACACTTTGCATGCTCTCGGCAAAATTCACAGAAAGAGGCCATATACGTACACGTTACGAATATCGCAACGGTCTCCTCACCTTTGTCATCGAGGACACTGGCATGGGATTCGCCCAAACCACCATTGAGAGAATCCTTGACAGAACCATCGACGGACTGAAAGGCGACTATAACGTGGAACTACAGATAACCATATGCAACGAACTCGCAAAACTCCTCGGCGGACAAATGGACATACAGTCTGCAGAGGGACGTGGCACCACTGTCTGGGTCTCCATACCTTGTAAGGATTTATTAAAAGAACTCGAAAACAATTAGAGATAATGAAACCATCGTACATCAGCATAATTCACTCCCTGAGACACCATAGCTGCAGACGGATAGCCCTAATGGTCGTAGTGACGTTCGCTACTTACACATTAGCGCAAACCCAGTTTCTACGCGAAAAATATTCAGTAGAGAGACCACTAAAGGTTTCGTGCGACATGGAATTCTATCCTTTTGAGTTTATGAACGACGAAGGAAACGCCATCGGTTTTAACATCGAACTGATGAAAAAACTATTCTCAAAACTCAGCATCAACTACGACTTTCTCGTAAAAGAAAAATATGCCGCACAGGGAGCATTCGAGTATAACGAAACAAACCTCGTGCTCGCTCCTGTGGTAGAGGAGATTCCCGGCGTGTATTACGGAAAATTTGAGGTCGCTTCCTTCAGGTCGGTAATAGTCTCCAGAAAAGGTGTCAAACCTGTCAGGAAACTCAGCGAACTGAAAGATGATGACATAGTTTATGCAAAAAAAGGCGGATACTCGGCAGAAAAAGCCTTGCACGACGGTCTTCTCTCACCCTCACAGATTAGATATGCCTCTGCCAAGGTCGCTATCGAGGCCATGACAAAGGGGGAATGCGACTATATTATCGGCGGAGGAAAGACGATGGAACACTACATCGATAAATATAACCTCTCTAACTCTGTGGTTATAAACAGCATCGACATTCCTGCAGGAAAGATAATCTTTGCCAGTCGCGACAAGTCGCTCATCCTCGCCCTCGACGCACAATGCAACAGCATGGAACAAAGCGGCGAAATGTTCCGCCTTACCAACAAGTGGATATATGGCAATGACGACGAGATTGACAACTCCTTGGCGGTCACCATCCTCTTCATATCCTTCGGTTTGCTTCTCTTCTGCTGCGTACTGCTACTCATCAACCGCATAGTCAACATCAGGCTGAAACACACCCTGCGACAGCTTACAGACACCAACAACATCATACAGGCTGCGCTCTCCACCGGTGGTAACTACATCATCTGCTCTAACATAAAGACCGGCAAGGCAAGAAACCTCTATGGCAACTTTATCAAGTCAGAAAGCATCGGCATGAAAGAACTGTTTGCCAATATTCACTCTGACGACAGGGAAGGAGTGAAAGAGGCTTTCAAGGAAATGCATAGGTCGAAAGACAAAATCCACCAAGTAAAATACCGTTACAACTTTGGCACCAAGATCCAGCCTCAATGGCGCTCCTTATCAGGACAGATGGCTCTTGAGGAGGATAAGGGGAAGACGATAAACGTATATACTACACTGTCAGACATCACTCTTGTAGAACAACAGGAGGCTGAGGAACACAACACGTCGGAAATATACGAACACATCTTCGAGATGTCTATTGTGGGAATGGCCATCTACAATACCAACGGCACACTCGTCAGCGCCAACACTATGATGAAAAAAATCCTCGACCCGGGAAAATTCGCGAGAATAACGGCAGAAGATACTCTGCTCTTTGACTTGCCTGCCCTAAGGGGAAACTTCATCAAGGGAGACAAATACACCTATCTTGTATGCACCAACTGCGACCTCAACGGCAACGGAAAGCCTGACTACATCGACTTCAGATGCCGGCCCGTACTCAACGACAAAGGCGACATCGCTTACTACATGGTCACTGCACGCGACATGAAAGACGAACGGGAAATGTACAGGCAGAGCCGTATGCAGGACGAGAAGATAAGACGAGTGAGCTATGACATGGAGAAATACGAGAACGAACTGAAGATACTACTCGAAGAAGCAAATATGATGGTATGGCGATCAAACGTTGAGAAACAAACGTTCACGCTCTATCGCGACCTGCGCACACTGGAAAGACGACACACCATGGAGGATTGCGTGAATTTCGTCATGGAAGAAGACAAGAAAGAAGAACTCAGACGAGTCATCGACCCTACCGTAAATGGCGGCGTGCCATGCGATACCGTGGTGCTCATCAACAAGAATCTTAATGGTGAGGATATACCTACATGGCATGCCATAAACAGCGTGCCTGAATACGACAACGAAGGAAAGATCAAAGGTTGCTTCGGACTGATAAGAGATATCGATGAACTCATAAACGCACAAATCAGCATGAAGAAAGAAAGCGAGCGGGCACAAGACTCGGCAAGACTTAAGAGTGTGTTCCTTGCCAACATGACACACGAAATCCGAACCCCGCTCAATGCCATCGTGGGCTTCTGCGACGTGCTGCAAGCAGTGGAGTCTGCAGAGGAACGAGGCGAATTCCTGAAAATCATCCTCAACAACTGCGACCTTCTCATACAACTCATAAACGACATTCTTGTCATCTCCGAGTTAGACTCCAACGGGCTGTCGCTGAAACCTGCTAAAGTAGATTTTGCCGATTCGTTCCATATGATCTGTACTTCGCTCAAACAGAGAGTACAAGACCCGAACGTGAAGTTTATCAGCGTAGAGCCTTACGACCATCTCGAAGTGACCATCGACATCAATCGCATTCACCAGGTGATAACCAACTTCCTCACCAACGCCGTCAAATATACCCATCAGGGGCATATCACCCTGGGATATGAACGCAGGGACAACGGTCTTTACATTTACTGCGAAGACACAGGTGCGGGAATACCGGCAGACAAACACGACAAGATATTCGGCCGATTCGTTAAGCTCAACGATTACATCCAAGGCGCAGGCCTCGGACTGAGCATCTGCAAGGCCATCGCCGAGAAATGCGGCGGACAAATAGGCGTTGAATCGGAAGTAGGCAAAGGCTCGACGTTCTGGATATGGATACCCGAAACTATATCCACGACACAAAATTAACCGAAAACATTTTGCCGTTAGCAGATAATGTAGTATATTTGCACCTGAAAAAAACAACGACTCAGAATATGGAACAACAACAATGGAGCGAAAATGTCATCCTCGTAGATGCAGACTATATCGACAAGGTGGCATTCAATCTTATAGTCAACTTCGAACGTATGCTGCAACGACGCATACCTCAGGCCGACATCTCACGATGGATCGACTGCATTGCTCTCGATGGCGGAATACGCCAAGGCGAGAACAACACACAGGTAATCCTCGTATATGACAAACGGCATGAGACACTTGAAAATTTCACCCCTTCAAGCCTCGTCAACGACCTCGACGGAAAAGCCTTCAAGGATCATCTCGGTGAATTCACGTTCAGCGCACTGCCCGTAGAAGAAATGACAGACAAGGAACATCTCTTCTGCGACTCTCTCATGCATATATGCTCGCAGAAAGGTATCAAGAGGCTGATGCTAATACCCAATGCCGAGAATTACTACGACGGCGTGAAACGCGCGCTGCGCGACACTCCCGACGACATCCGCACCACCGTCTTTGCCATGCAGCCACTCCCTGCCGGCAACTTCCGTCAGGAAATCCTCGGCTATTCCCTCATGGCGGCATTGGGCATAAGGGGAGATGAAATAAATAATCAACAAAAAATACATAATTACAATGAGTAGAATTCTTATGATTGGAGCAGGTGGCGTCGCCACCGTTGCGGCATTCAAAATTGCACAGAATGCCGATGTGTTTACAGACTTCATGATTGCAAGTCGTCGTAAGGAAAAATGTGACAAAATCGTAGAGGCCATTCACAAGGCTGGACATAATATGGACATCAAGACAGCTCAGGTGGATGCCGACGACGTAGAACAGCTTAAATCTTTATTCAATGACTTCAAACCTGAACTCGTGGTCAACCTTGCACTGCCTTATCAGGACCTCACCATCATGGACGCTTGCTTGGCATGTGGCTGCAACTATCTCGACACTGCCAACTACGAGCCAAAAGACGAGGCTCACTTCGAGTACTCTTGGCAGTGGGCTTACCGCGAACGCTTTGAAAAAGCCGGATTGTGCGCCATCCTGGGATGCGGTTTCGACCCAGGCGTAACAAGCATCTTCACCGCCTATGCTGCCAAACACCACTTCGACGAGATTCAATATCTCGACATTGTCGATTGCAATGCCGGCAACCACCACAAGGCTTTTGCCACAAACTTCAACCCCGAGATCAACATACGTGAAATCACCCAAAAAGGCCTATACTGGGAAGACGGCAAATGGGTGGAGACCGAACCACTCGAGATCCATAAGCCTCTCAACTATCCAAATATCGGCCCAAAGGAAAGCTACCTCCTGCACCACGAGGAGATAGAGTCGCTCGTCATCAACTATCCTACCATCAAGCGCGCACGCTTCTGGATGACGTTCGGACAACAATATCTCACTTATCTCGACTGCATCCAGAACCTCGGCATGTCGCGCATTGACGAGATCGAATACGAGGCACCGCTGGCCGATAATCCGTCGGAAAAGGTAAAGGTAAAGATTGTGCCTCTGCAGTTCCTCAAGGCTGTGCTGCCTAATCCGCAAGACCTCGGCGAGAATTACGACGGCGAGACCAGCATAGGCTGCCGCATACGAGGATTGAAAGACGGCAAGGAGCACACCTATTATATATATAACAACTGTAGCCACCAGGCGGCATATAACGAGACGGGCATGCAGGGCGTAAGCTATACCACCGGTGTTCCCGCAATGATTGGAGCCATGATGTTCGTCAAGGGCATCTGGAACACCCCTGGCGTACACAACGTAGAAGAGTTTGATCCCGATCCTTTCATGGAACAGCTCAACAAGCAAGGCCTACCTTGGCACGAGATTCATGACGAGGATATTGAGTTGTAAGGAGAGGGGAGTTCTCTGGAGGGTAGAGGGTAGAAGGTAGAAGGTAGAGAAATGTTTATACGATAATAACGAAAACAGATGGACGATTTCTTTTATAGAAAACTGAAGGTCTATCATCTCTCAAAGCAGATGGTGGCTGATGTATATTCACTTTCGAAACAATTCCCTCCACAAGAAAACTTCGGAATAATTAGCCAATTGCAAAGAGCAGCGGTCTCTGTTCCTTCGAATATTGCAGAGGGAATGGGACGTTTATCTGATAAAGAACGGCTACACTTTATCGACATCGCGATAGGGTCGCTCCACGAGGTGATGTGCCAATTGGAAATTGCGGAACTGTTAGGCTATATCACTCAAGACCAATTGTCAGACATGGAAAAATCCATAAGGCAAATATTAATGATGTTGATAGGGTTAAGAAACACGATAGACAAAAAAATTAAAAGTAAACAACAGGGATAGGGACATAAGGCTTAAGGTATTCTCTACCTTCTACCTTCTTCCCTCTTCCCTCTTTAAAAAAACAATCCATGGCAAAAAAAGAAGAAATAATCGACAACAAGCAGGCAAAGCTCCAGGCTCTGCAAGCTGCAATGTCAAAAATAGAAAAAGACTACGGCAAGGGTTCTATAATGAAACTCGGCGACGACAACATCGAGAAGGTTGACGTCATTCCTACAGGCAGCATCGGACTCAACGCAGCCCTCGGCGTCGGAGGATACCCTAAAGGACGTATCATCGAAATCTATGGTCCTGAATCATCAGGAAAGACCACTCTCGCTATACACGCCATTGCCGAAGCGCAAAAACAAGGCGGCATAGCGGCATTTATCGATGCCGAGCACGCCTTCGACCGCTTCTATGCGGCAAAGCTCGGAGTGGATGTCAACAGCCTGCTCATATCGCAGCCCGACAATGGCGAACAGGCTCTCGAAATAGCCGACCAACTCATTCGCTCTTCTGCTGTCGATATCATCGTCATCGACTCTGTTGCCGCCCTTACTCCCAAAAAGGAAATCGAAGGCGAGATGGGCGATAATGTGGTGGGACTGCAGGCACGCCTCATGAGTCAGGCATTGAGAAAGATGACAAGCACCATCAGCAAGACCAGCACCACATGTATCTTCATCAACCAGTTGCGCGAGAAGATTGGCGTCATGTTTGGCAACCCTGAAACCACCACCGGTGGAAACGCCCTTAAGTTCTACTCCAGCGTGCGTCTCGACATCCGTCGCGTCACCAGCATCAAGGATGGCGACGAGGTGATTGGCAACCAGGTGAGAGTGAAGATCATAAAGAACAAGGTTGCTCCTCCTTTCCGCAAGGCCGAGTTTGAGATTACCTTCGGCGAAGGCATCTCCAAGACCGGCGAGATCGTTGACCTCGGTGTAGAATATGGCATCATCAGCAAGAGCGGCAGTTGGTTCTCTTACAACGACACCCGCCTTGCCCAGGGTCGCGACGCTGTGAAGAAGGTGATCAAAGACAATCCTGAACTTGCCGACGAAATCGAGGCTAAGATTATGCAAGCCATCGAGGACAAGGAATAAGAGCTGGGAAACAAGTGATAAAAGAAAAGAAGTGAGAAGTTCTGTCGAACTTCTCACTTCTTTTCTTTTATTATTGCTTCTTATCTTCTTTTTCTCTGCATCTTCTTCACCACCTTCTGCCTTACGGTCACCACGCCTTTCTTGAACAGATAGTCGAAATAGTCCTCACGGCGCCCGTCAATGTCGCCCGTAACCTGGGTGTTAGTGAATGATACGCGCTTCGTATATTCAAATCCGTCCTTTGCACTCTTCAGTGTCATATTGACATATGGCGAATTGTCTATCGGCATTATCTTCTTGATTGTAAACTGAGAGTTCTTCGGCATACTGACGCTCTCGCCCGTAGGACCAGTCATCTTCGTCGCATATTGGGTATAATACTTCTGTCCTATGTAATGGTCATACTTGTGTGCGTCAGACACCTTCTTGTCGTCCAGGCGGAACGAGCCATAGAACGTGTGCTTCCTGTTGGTCATGCCAAACTCCTCATCACGCATACCGCAGTTAGTCTTGCTTATGGCAACATTCTGAAAGAACTGGTTGCCTTCTTCATCCTCCACGATAATTTTCACGGGAAACTTTCTTGTTCCCACGCCTATAGCCACAACCTTCGTCTTCTTGTTAAGTGGCACGCTAACCTCTTGGAATCCGTCGCTGTCATAGTCGGTATCAACACAATACGATGTGGCCGTGGTGTATAACGTCGCTCCCATCAGCAGCGTGCGAGCCTTATCCACATCACCGAGAAACGCCAAGGTAGGCACACCTCCCTTGGTGTAGCAGTAGTCGTCAAACTCACTGTTAGGTATCGGATAGTAGTAATTCTTTCCGTCGTCCTCACACTTGAAGTTCACGATAGACTCTCTGTCCTTATTCTTGCCGTGACCTTGATATACCATAATCTTGTGTCTCATCTTTCCACAGCCCACATCCTTATGTGTCTCTGCATCACGGAATGCGCCCACCACATAGTCATACTTCTCGGGAATGACCATAAAGCGCATACCCTTTTCCCAGTCACAGAGTTTGTAGTGCTTAAAGTTTGCACCGACAAAGTCCTTCGGTTCCTCGGTTTCATTATCAGCCGCCTCCTTTTGGGACACCTCTTCAGTAGTTTTCTTCACTCCTTTTGTCTTAACGATATACGACTGTTGGGCCATTGCGCCGCCCATCATCGCCATCATAAAACATATCGACAGTAACTTCTTCATGCGAATGTAAGTATTATAATGTTATACAAAATGTTTTGTAAATACAAAAGTACTACATTATTTTATATATACAAGCATCTTGCGTAAAATTTAACATCTTTTAATCACTGACACTCTATCTGACAAAGTGTCAGTCATAAGTTCCTTGGCACACCATTTGCTTATCAGGAAGTGTAAACAAACGCCACACGGTCAGGTTTTCTGCCGTAAGGCTGCATTTTTTAACTTGAATAATAACAATAAAAAAGAATAATCATGGGAAAGATCATTGGAATCGATTTAGGAACAACTAATTCATGTGTTGCCGTATTCGAAGGCAACGAACCAGTTGTAATCGCCAACAGCGAAGGCAAGCGCACTACTCCTTCGGTAGTTGGTTTTGTAGAAGGCGGTGAACGTAAGATTGGCGATCCTGCAAAGCGTCAGGCCATCACCAACCCGAAGAATACCGTCTATAGTATCAAGCGCTTCATGGGTGAAAACTGGGCTCAGGTAGAGAAGGAGGTAAACCGCGTGCCATTCTCCGTTGTCAACGAGGGCGGATATCCACGTGTTGACATCGATGGTCGCAAATACACTCCACAGGAAATCTCGGCCATGGTGCTCCAGAAGATGAAGAAGACTGCCGAGGACTATCTCGGACAGGAGGTGACAGACGCCGTCATTACCGTTCCTGCATACTTCTCCGACTCTCAGCGTCAGGCTACAAAGGAAGCAGGACAGATTGCAGGCCTTAACGTTCGCCGTATCGTCAACGAGCCTACAGCAGCCGCTCTTGCCTACGGTGTTGACAAGGCAAACAAGGACATGAAGATTGCCGTCTTCGACCTCGGTGGCGGTACCTTTGATATCTCTATCCTCGAGTTCGGCGGTGGCGTGTTCGAAGTGCTCTCAACAAATGGCGACACTCACCTCGGCGGCGACGACTTCGACCAGGTCATCATAGACTGGCTCGTACAGGAGTTCAAGAACGACGAGGGAGCCGACCTTAAGGGTGACCCAATGGCCATGCAGCGTCTTAAGGAGGCTGCCGAGAAGGCAAAGATCGAGCTTTCAAGCTCTACATCCACAGAGATCAACCTTCCGTACATCATGCCAGTAGGCGGCGTACCAAAGCACCTTGTGAAGACTCTCACACGCGCCAAGTTCGAGCAGCTCGCCCACTCTCTTATTCAGGCATGTCTCGTACCTTGTCAGAACGCCATGCGCGATGCCAAGCTCAACACTGCTGATATTGACGAGGTTATCCTCGTGGGCGGTTCAAGCCGTATTCCTGCCGTGCAGACTCTCGTCAAGAACTACTTCGGCAAGGAGCCTTCAAAGGGTGTTAACCCCGACGAGGTGGTAGCCGTAGGTGCTTGCATCCAGGGTGCCATCCTCAATAAGGAAGGCGGCGTAGGCGACATCGTGCTGCTCGACGTCACTCCTCTTACCCTCGGTATTGAAACCATGGGTGGCGTGATGACCAAGCTCATCGAGGCCAACACCACCATCCCTTGCAAGAAGAGTGAGGTGTTCTCTACAGCAGCCGACAACCAGACCGAAGTTACCATCCACGTACTTCAGGGCGAGCGTCCGATGGCAGCCCAGAACAAGTCTATCGGTCAGTTCAACCTCACAGGAATCGCTCCCGCACGTCGTGGTGTGCCACAGATTGAGGTGACCTTCGACATCGACGCCAACGGTATCCTCAAGGTTTCGGCCAAGGATAAGGCAACAGGTAAGGAGCAGGCCATACGCATCGAGGCTTCTTCAGGCTTGAGCAAGGAGGAGATCGACCGCATGAAGGCTGAGGCAGAGCAGAACGCCGCTGCCGACAAGGCAGAGCGCGAGCGCATCGACAAGCTCAATCAGGCCGACTCTCTCATCTTCACCACCGAGAACTTCCTGAAGGACAATGGCGACAAGCTGCCAGCCGACCAGAAGCCAGCCATCGAGCAGGCTCTCCAGCAGCTTAAGGACGCCCACAAGTCACAGGACATCGCAGCCGTTGACTCTGCTATGGCAAACCTCAACCAGGTTATGCAGGCCGCCTCTGCCCAGATGTACCAGCAGGCTGGTCCTCAGGCCGGTCCTCAGCCAGGCGCAGACCAGAACGCCGGCGGACAGGGAGGTCAGCAGTCACAAGGAGCAGAAGACGCCGACTTCGAGGAGGTTAAATAATTTGCATAATCAGCAATAACTCAAAATAGATAGATGGAGTGTAACTAATTGAGTTGCACTCCATTCTTTTTCTAAGCGTTTCTTGACAGATAGTTGGAGTTGCATTGATTTACATAATATTTGGAACGTATTTGGAACGTCTCTTAATTTACAGCAAGGTGTCCCTTATATACCCTTATGTTTACTAATGTCCACTTATGTGGAAAAATACTTTATAAATATGCCAACAGCAAAATATGAAATTAAAAGAAAATGTGAAACCTGTGGTGCAACGTTCCTTGCAAGAACGTTGGACTCTCGCTACTGCTGCAAGAAATGCTCTGAGATTGCAACCAACAAGAGACGTTCAGAAGAACACAAACGTGCTCTGATGGATCAGTTAATATCTAAAGTTCCAGATGGCAGAGATTACATCAGCATTGCTGAAGCCGAAGCTATTTTTGGAGTTTGTGCTAAAACAATCCGTCGTCTAATTCAGAAAGGCGATGTCCCAAGTATTAACTTGGGAACACGTTTGACCAGGATCAGTAAAACCGCCCTCCTTGAAAAATTACCACTTCGTCAAGAGCCTATCGATCGTAGCAGACCGCTCCCTAAGACGTACAGTTTGGAACCAGGAGATTGCTATACCATAGGTGAAATTGCAGAGAAGTTCGGATTTAACGATAGTACTGTTTATATGCACATACGCAAGTATTCCATCCCTACTAGACAGATAGGTAATTACGTTTATGCACCAAAATCAGAAATTGACAGAATCTATAAAGACGTTACCAGATTATGAAAAAATCCTTCCAGCATACAAAGTGCACTGTTAAGCTTCGTAAGTCTGAGGCTAAGACACGTGATGAATGGTGGCTTATAATAGACATTTATCCTATTTATAAGACACCTAACAGCAAACCTACCCGAATAAAGGAGGCTGTAAATCGAACGGTTACAACACCTATATGGGATAAGACTCATATTGCTAAGACCACAAAAGAGGGTGTTATTACCTATAAGCCAAAGCGTGATGCTAACGGTGTCATTATGTGTCGTTCTGCAGTCGATAATGATTCTTGTCTTTATGCAGATAAGGTACGAGCTATTCGTCAGCGAGAATACGACAATGCGGAGTTATATACCGATAACGAGGCAGAAATGGCAGCTCAAAATGAACGTTCTTCATGCGACTACATAGAATACTTCAAGCATCTTTCAGAAAAGCGTCACAAGAATGCTTCTAATTCTATAGTCATCAACTGGAATAGAGTATATGAGTTGCTGAAAATCTACACAGAAGGCAAACCATTGTTATTCTCTACTGTAAATGTTAAACTTGTAGAAGACTTTAAGATGTTTATGCTTACGGCTCCTCAAGGCGGTGGCAAGTCTGGTACTGTGTCCCAAAATACAGCAGCAACCTACTTTTCCATATTCAAAGCTGGTCTGAAACAAGCTTTTGTTGATGGGTATCTCAATGTTGATGTTGCAGCAAAAGTAAAAGGTATTCCAGAAGAAGAAAGTCGTCGTGAGCACCTCACTCTTGACGAGTTGAATATGTTGGCTGCAACTGACTGTGACAATCCAATAATTAAGCGTGCAGCACTCTTTTCTGCTCTTACAGGTCTCCGTCATGTGGATATACAGAAAATGAAATGGCGTGAAATAGTTAAGGAAGGTGATCACTACAGAGTAAACTTTGTTCAGAAAAAAACAAAAGGTGTTGAATATACACCTATTTCAGAACAAGCTTACGGCTTGTGTGGAGAACGGCTTGATGACAACCGTCTAGTTTTTGAGGGACTTCCTAGTACTTCTTGGATTTCGAAGCCCCTGGAGCGATGGATTAAAGCTGCAGGGATTACTAAACACATCACTTTTCATTGTTTCAGACATACCTTCGCCACCCTTCAACTTGCTAATGGAACCGATATTTACACGATTAGTAAGATGCTTGGGCATACTAAGGTTGAGACAACACAGATCTACACGAAGATTGTAGATCAAAAGAAAGAGAATGCAGCTGATGCAATCAAGATTAACTTACCTACAAAATAAACCAGCGATTTATGAGTGTTGACTTAAAAAGTGAATTAGTTAATCGGGAAAATTATTATCTTGAACTTGAAAAAAAGTCAAGACCTGATGATGATCCCGCTTATAATAACATTCTTAGTACATATAGAGAGATCCAGGAGATTCTGGATGATGACTCGGAGTATGGGCGAAAGTTACTTGTTCGTGTTCAAGAAAAATTAGAGTGTAAAATTTACGACTATAAAAATTGTATAGAGTGGGTGCTCCGATATTGGACGGTTATTGTTCCGTTTTCAAAGTGCGTTCATCATATTAGTCACTATAGTTCTTTTTATGCCTCAAGCCGAAATATGTTGAATGAAATTGACGATCTGTATATACAGGCTTTTGACGTGTTGTTGGAAGAAAAAGGTATCGATTATCTCAAGGAAGTACTTGAAGGGAAACTATGTGAAATAATTGAGAAAGATGACAATGTTGATGCCAGATTTCTTAAAGAATATGTTGACAAACTATATTCTTATTGGACGGATTATGCTAGTTTGGTTAATTTCGACGGAGACATTTCGGATATTCAGGAAATAGTCACAAATATGATTCGCTTTGCTTCATATAATTATTATAAGTTTTTTTACACCCGGTATACTGAAAAAGAGCGAGAAATCATTGAGCAGATTTTCCAAGACGATCTAATAAACGATCTAGTAGTCGAAGAAAAATATAAAATCAATACTGGTTTTGCAAATTTATTATCGGAGAAATATCGATATTCATATCCTAAAGTTGATTTTTATCTCTCAGCAAATGGTATCGATATTGAAAATATGATAGTCAGTTGCCGTGAAAAAGGCTGGGAACCTGATTCGTTAGCATACTTTATCTGTGAAAAAGTAAAGGTTCATAAAATGGAATTCCATTTAAACGACACTGCCAAGCCGCCAAAGGGGTTCATTCGTGAACTCATGGATTTAACAGATAAGTTTGTTAAGGAAGATTATTGTTCAGAAAATAATTTTAGTAAAAAGTTCAATGCATGGTTTGAGGAGTTAGGATTAAAATAATTCAATATGCATTGTTTTAGAGTCGCAGTTTTGCGACTCTTTTTTTTGCCCCTTTGGAAGATTGCTGGAAGATTACAGGAAGATTGTTGGAATACTTTATATATCAAATTATTAGCACAATCAAAATGCAATTATTATGTCAAAATATAGCGTTAAATTTGTGCCGTCAAAACGAACTGAAAAGTTCTAATGACCCAGAATTAACAAATAAAAAGTTTAATCCAGCTGATGTAACCGTACTAGTCAATCCCGGGAGACAACGTACATAACAGAAGCCACAAAAAGCAATTTATGCAAAATCTCAAGCCCACATTTAATGACATACCTGAGTTGTTGGTTCAAATTCTTAACGGAATGAAAGAACTACATTCTAAAGTCGATCGATGGGATCAATCCAACTCTGCAAATGAAGAGCCTCTATGGTTCAACGTACCTGAACTTATAAAGTATTTGCCCACTCACCCTGCCGAGCAGACAATCTACAGTTGGACGAGTTCGCATAGAATCCCTTTTCATAAAAAAGGTCGTAGAATCATCTTTAATAAGTCAGAAATTGACAAGTGGTTGCTGGAGAATGAATATTGCAAATCCGAGTTAGAACTTGAGCAAGAAGCAATGGAGTTCGTTAGCAGCAAGCGCAAACACATTATTTAATAATATAGTTATGGAGAATAACACTCTTCAGACTGAGGTTTCTGCAACAGAGACCAAGGTACAGCAAAGTGAGGTTGGCGTAGAAGAGCCTCAGAACGAGAACAACACTGCTGATCAGGTGGAAGATGATCAGGCAAATTCAGGTGCTAGTCCTGAAGAAGAAAAGACCGAAAAAGTGAAGGTACAGCCCCAAAAGGATTACAGACCTGCATATACAGATGAAGAGAAGAGACACCTCCAGGAGGTTACAGATGTATGTAAAACGGAGATCTCTGAAGCTCCTGTTAGGTATGGTGCTATTCCTTTCGGCAACAACGTAGTTATTTCATTGAAGAAGTTTGTGAAATCAGGAGGCATCCTTGCTTCTCCTAAGGTTAACCGAGTTCACACCCCATCCGATATGAAAGCAACAGGTGAGTCTCTTCTGAGTCATGGGTCTCAGCATATACTTCTTGTAATATCTGCCAAAGTTGCAGTTATAGCAGGTATTGATTATGAGAGATTCGCAAATGATTCCGACAAAGACAAGCCATTCCCTGAAAATGCCTTGATTTTGGTGCTTCTTGATGGAAATGGTAGAATAAACTTTCTAATGAATTTACCTATTGAGGAGTGGCCTGAAATATATGCTGTTTTTCCCAGCTCAGACGCAGCTGGATATTACAACATAACAAGGGCATTTGATGTAATCAATACCAAGGTAACAGTCTGGAAGTCTCAAGACATGGTTCTTAAGAGATTACTTGCAGAGGGGACTAAAGCTCACCCGGGATGGGATATGATCAACAGTTTGGTCAAAAAAGGCTACATGTACCAAGCAGCTTGTGAACTCGCCACACTGAAAACAGATCGTGTTAAGAAGGATGAGATTGTTAATGGGGATGCTAATGACACCTTCATTCACTATGAATCTGCTAGTAAAATATTCGAGGCTCTAAAGGTCGCTATTGGAGAAGGGAAGGACAAAACTCTCAAAACCAAGGCGTTCCCAATGCTAGTATCGTCTCTTTGGGGTAAACTCTCTGCTAAGTTTGGTGATGACAAGGCTACCGAGTATTTTGTGCAGTTCATAGATGGTCTTGCAGAAAACAAGGTCAAGGCAATCATTGAAGCTAAGACAAAAAAGGGAAAGCCAAGCAGGGATGAGCAGAGAAAGCAGATTCTAGAGCAGGAGTTCTACACCTTTGTTGGAGCACACAGTTTGAAAATATAAGTATAACAATGACCCACTGTGAGAGGCAGGGTCAAAGTATTTAACAGAAAAGGCTAAACTTAGTTTTTTCTTACAACTAGAAATAATGAGAAATCAAAAACAATCAGTCGTAAATTCCTCATTCGGTAAAGTGATTTTGACTATTGCCGATGATGGTGTAGTATTACAACAAGAAGGGAAAACAGGTGCTATTGCTTTGGAGCTAGAAGGTATGGAGAAACTGGCAAAAGCTCTTTTGGCAGTGAAAAAGAACCGCTACTCAACTTCTACACAAAGAAACAGGTCTTCACCGTCGATGGCAGTTTCTGTGCCTCCTGTTCCATCTTTAACGTCACCTCCTACATCGTATATGGAACAACAGAAGACTCTTCATTCAAAGGCTTATGCTGTATGGACTACAGAAGAAGAGGCTAGGCTTAAAGCTCTTCATGCCAGTGGTAAGACTGTTAATGAAATGGCGAATGAACTGGGGCGTAACACAGGTGCAATTCGGAATCGCCTTAAGAGGTTAGGATTATCCTGAAGCCCTCCCTATTCGTTATGGCAATGAGCGTGTTGTTTGCAAATCGCTATTTTGCTCATGACAGGTCTTTTACACCTTAAGAAATGAGGACAACCCCTCGATTCTTGTTGTAATTGTGATGCTGGCATGGTTCTTCAGGATTGTGTCAGCATTACTCTTCTCTACAACAAGGATTCACATATTAACAAACAAAAAAATTACAACAAGAAATGAAAGAAACAATTATTACAGCTCCCGAGGGTATCAGGTACCTTAGCGAGTGGACGGACTTTGAGAATCAGATTCCTCATGGTCAGCATTTCATTCTGAACAAGGCTCATACAGGTGTAGGAGCAACTCAGTATTATCTTAGCAACCCCCAGAAAGTCATTCTTTGTTCGCCACGAGTAAGCCTAATTGAGAATAAAAGAGCTAAACATCCTAATGTTTGGATCTATCGCGATTTGTCTGACAACTCCACTTCTGACACAAACGGTAAATCTCAGAGCAAGAAGAAAGCTACCTTTGAGGATATTCAAAGATACAATAGTGAAGTGGTTCAGTACGTTCATCGCTGTCTTACGAAAGGCGAAACACCAAAACTCATGACAACCTATGACAGTATCGGCCATATTATCGACGCTTTGACTCTCATATCACCCAATGAACTTGATAGCTGGACGGTGGTAGTCGATGAGTTTCAGGCAATTTTTGGAGATGCAACTTATAAATCCTTAACGGAAATGCAGTTGCTCTCTAATACTGCCAAGTTCAAGACAGTCATATATCTGAGTGCGACCCCTTTCTTGGAGAAATATATGGACGAGATTGATGAGTTCAAGAATCTTCCGTATATTGAACTTAAGTGGCCTGACGAGATGGTAGAAAAGGTAAATGTACTCAATATCACTCTGAAAAAAGGCAATTCTCCTATTAAGGAATGCCGCAAGATTATCGAAACCATGAAGAATGGAAAGACGGTTAGATATGGAAACAAGGAGATTGACACCACCGAAGCCGTATTTTATGTCAACATGGTCAAGGATATCTGTTCGATCATAAAGAAGAGTGGTCTGAAGCCCGAAGAATACAATGTCCTTTGCTCTGAAAGTAATCGAGACTTCCTGAAGAAGGAGGGAATTACGATTGGTTCCATTCCTGCTGAAGGAGAACCACATAAGCAGTTTACCTTTTGCACCAGAGCATACTTTTTGGGCTGTGATTTCAATAGCGAGTGTGCCTATTCATTTATTTTTGCTGATCCAAAGAGTAGGACATTGGCTTTGGACCTCAGTACAGACCTAAGCCAGATTCTAGGTCGCCAACGTCTTGATCGAAACCCATTCCGAAATGAAGCAATACTTTTCATAAAGGAAGGGGCAATAAGCATCAGCGACAAAGAATTTCAGGATTATATTGAAGAGAAGAAGAAAGCGACGGAAGAGTTGATTTCGATATTTAACGGACTTAATGATCAGCAGAAGAAAGCCATGATTAAAGTGTACCGTAGCAATATCGAGAAAAAACATTATTCTGACGATTACCTCTGTATCAAGAACGACCAACAGCTTGAAGTGGGATTTAATTCTCTTTATATGTGGGCTGAGATTAGGGCATGGGAGATAAGAAGAAAGAACTATACGAGCCAATATGAAGTTATCCGTCAACAGAAGGTGGCGGGTATCAAAGGCTCTATTGGCACAAAGTCTTCAAATCCTGAAGTCTTAGCATTCAAGGCTAGCTTCGAATCCACACCTAATACAGGACAAAGAATAAAACTCTACAGTGAATTCCGTAAGGATCATCCTGAACTAATCGAGGAACTTGACTTTGTTCCAAGGAGGTATAATGACTATTGGGATGCACTCGGTTATGAATGGCTGAAGAAGGTCGGGTTCCAGGAGAGCAAGATCAAGGCTATCATGGCTGAGCCTTCTCCTTTTGAGGACAGGGTTATAACAGAGGTTCGCCAACTTGTCAACGAGGGCGATACCTTTACACCTGAAAAATTGAAAGAACTGTTGAAGAAAGCCTATGAGAGGGCGGGCTGTACCAAGACTCCCAAAGCCTGTGATATTGAAGATTATATTACTGTCAAGAAAACTCAAGACAGAAAGACTGGCAAGAGAAGGTATGTCATCAACTCTATATACCAAAAGAATATTTCGTTCTTCCCTCACGTCTGGCTTCCGAACACACATAAAGAGATAACCATAGACCGCTTCCTGGATATTATACAAAAGGGAACATATTCTACGAGTAAGGGGCAGCAGAATAGGACTATTGCCGATGTCATTATAGAGATTCGAGGAAAGACTGATCCTGACGAAATCGCTAAGATGAAGAAAGATTGGCTCCCCGTTGCTTGTATAAATGGCGTTTTTGAGACAAAGCATGACCACAGCATTACTACTTACTCGTCATTTGTAGCTCTCGATTATGACCATTTTGCTGATGATGTTGCCAAAGAAAAAGCGAAAGACCATCTTAAGCAGTTCCCTTTCGTATATGCTATCTTTGAAACTCCATCAGGTCATGGAATCAAGGCTCTCATCCTTCATGACTCGGTTAATCCTGAACACCATTTCAATCTGTTCACTCAGCTCCTGAAGGTCTGTAGTCTGCCAGAGATCGATAACGTGGTTTCAGATATTTCAAGAGGTCAGTTCTTTTCGTATGATCCTGGACTTTGGCGAAACCCTAGTCCTGAAGCATTTCACTTTGAGTATGATCCATCCATAACTCCACCTAGCCCAAAGAAAGAAATGTCAGTTAATGGAGAAAAAGGAATCGTAAAGCTTGACTCTGGGACAACAGCATTTCTTCATAAACTGTGGGAAATGGTTCTTACTGATGACGCTGTAATCGAGAGATTAGACAAACATTGGCATGAACAAAAGCCAGAATACTTTAAGGTTGGTAATCGACACTCTGGCTTACTTGTAATTACTGGTACTCTCTGTAAAGCTGGCATTCCTCAAGAGAAAGCAAAAGCCTACCTTGACAAGACTTATTCAAATATGCCAGCATCAGAGATTGACAGTATTCTCAGTTATGCTTATGATCATAACCCATTTGGCTCAGACAGAAGGAAATACGGACGATGGTAAACCATCATCCCAGGGCAAGCCCTGTGTATGTGGACACCAGAGATATGCTATGCAGATAGTATATTAGCTAGTGAAAATAACAAAAATTTACTCTAACGAAATACTACTATATAGGAAATAGTATAGTTTTAGAGTAAAAAAGTGTTACATACCATTCACTAGCAAAGCTACACACACAGGTGTAGTCCTTTTGTTCCACGAGCAGTTATCCCACTTGTGGATTTGCATATCGGTCATCGGCTCAATCCGATGGCTGATGTGCTATATGAAGACTACCATTAAAGCCAACCTTACCATTATAGACAAACATAACCATGAACGATTTAGTACAGAACTTATGGAACAGCTTCATGTCCGGGCGGCAGGATGTGGTGGATGACAGCGTAAAACCTACAAATACTCTTGAACCTGCCACCATCCCGACACCGCCCCTGAAAGAAGAAAGAAAGGCAGTGAAGAAATCATTTGCCGAAGAACTGAATGACCTGATCGCTGAAAAAGGCGATTTTGAGAGACTGGAAATATCGCTGAAAGAATTGTTGGCGATTATTTCACGACACAGACCAAGAATTGAGGCGTACAGAGGCTTTATCTCGTATGCAACAAACCAAGGTAAGAGTATAAGTATTATCTCTAATAAAACAAAGAAAAAATGATTGATTTAAGCGATTTGAAGCCGAGTTATACATCATCGGCAAACTCCCAACTCTTCGTTGATTTGGGCAAAGCAATGACAGAATGGTGCAAGGTTATACTTCCACTATATGAAATTGCAGAGAAAAATGACGTTAATTGTTTTTATACCCAGACCGTCTTATGGAACAAAAGAGACGATCCAAATATGATTGAATATGAAGGGTATCGGTATGAAAAGAATGTAGGGGTAAATGTTGGCGTTTCATACATTCGTCCTTACCAATTAACATGGGACGAAGAGAATTACTGCCTGCCTATTCCTGATTGGCAAACTTATTTTGAGAAGAATTACCATGAGCTTGACTTCTTCGACCGTATAGGCTTGCACGCCTATACCTTTAGATTACGTAATCGAGAAGCACCATACGATGAACTTGGCAAGCGAGTATCAGAAGAACTAAAAGCACTTACAGGCAACCCAAAAGCAGGAATCAGCTTTGGTGGTTATACCGTCATAGCAAGAGATATTGATACTTATTATGAGGCATTTGACAAACGATATTTCAAATGCAATGACCTCTAAGAAAAAAAAGAGCGACACAATCAAGTGTCGCTCATTGATTTTTTATTCTTCTATGATTTTATTGTCTTTACCAAACCTTGCATAGTATTCTGTTGCACTTCCTTTTGGACAATATATTGTACAATTCTCAAAACCACAGTGATAACCAAATTTTGGAATGGTTGGAGACTCAAGGTGAACATTGCAATTCTCCAATGAAGCTGCTATGACTCCACAGTCGTTAGGAATATACACAGTTTCTACTCTACCTTCATAACCCCTTGCTAGACGGTTGTTGTAGTTTGTATTTTTTAACTTTGGAAATTTATAGACTTTTAAGGGCTTGCTGTGAAATGTAAATCCCTGGAAATCACTTAATGTTAGGTTGGAGAAATCGACTGTCTCTAATCCTGAGCACCCATAATAGGCTTCCTTTATAGTTGTCATTGTTGATGGTAATTTTATCTCTTTCAATGAAATACAATGATTAAAACAAGCCTCTCCAATCTGCTTTAAGAATTTTGGATATTGAACAATCTCCAAATTCGGACAGTTTCCAAAGCAATTTCTATAGATTGTCGTAGCAGTAATTGGCAGACGAACCTCTTGCAAGAAATAATGTCCGCTCATGAACACATTTGGAATACAACACTGCTCAATACCGCTACTTATATTCTGGCTATTTGCAATCATTCCTGCAACCCCCTTTGTGTATAAATAGTCCATTGTGGATGTTTCGTTATTTGCATATCGGAGATCTGCGGCTGCACCTATCAAGTTAAATATGGCCGAGACGAAAGCTGCATCTTCTTCTGCTTTTTTGTTTGCCTGTGGTGAATATGTTATTACCGTATTTGATATATCCAAGTATTTCAACAGTGGGGTATTATCTGATATTATACTTGCGTCAGTCTCATACAAGAAACCTGTTATTGTAAGAGAATCACACGCCATTAATTCATCTATTGTTATTACAGACAGCAAACTGTTGGGCTTGTCCAGTTGAATGTTTTTACTCAGTCGCTTTGCGTTAGGATCGTATTCAAAAATATAAGAGCTACTTTTATCTTCGAAACTTGGTACAGTCGTTCCTTTTGGTACATACAAGAATTTTGGTTCGGCAAATTTGGAAGCCAGTTCTGTTTTTTTTCTAAACATCATCATACGGACTCCCTCACAAAAATGACCTTTAATAGATGCTTCTCCATTAAAAATTATGTCACCTTCACGCAAGCTGTTGGTAAAGCCGCTATAATCAATACTAACATTATTGTTGAATGTGATTAGTCTCACACCATTGAAATCACCACCAGTGATAGTAGTATTCCCATTAAATGTAATTGATTGGCAGTTCTTGAAATCTGTTCCACCAAAAATCTTTGTTACATATCCAAAAGTAACGTCTGGTACGCCCTTGAAGATATTTGAGTTTGTACTTATCGGTCTATTACAAGTAATTGATTTGTTTACTTTGATAGCATTGTTACTTGAGAAATAAATAGGATAATTACTTTCTGCAAATCCCAAGTTATCAACGATTGCAGGAGTCTCATTTTTGTCAAAATTACCAACTACGTATATAACAGAACTTGGTATTGTTAGAGTTTCTGCTTTGTAATTACGTAAGAAAATACCATTGAGATAAACAACACCATCAAGATTGTTTAAGTCTGGAGCAATACCACCTTTCTCGTAAATCTTGAACCTAGGACTTGCATCTTTAGCATATTTTTTCCAAATTACAAGACGCTTTTTACCATCTAGTGTAGGATAGAAACCGTCTGAGGAAACCCAATTGACAGGTAAGTTGTCGTGAAAGTATTGCTCGTTTTCCTTCCTATCCACTTTTACGACAAATTCCTCAACGTTCGGAAAACTTTCTCGAATAATTGGCTTACTAATAAATTCACTACAACAAGTCAAAGAATTGTCTATGAAATCTTTTGACTTATCGTATTCTTTTCCACCAACGATTACTTGTTTTATTGAGGTAATTGGTTTGCGTTTTGATCCCTCACCTATAAATTCGTTATCCAAATACACTTCAGAAAGCCCCTTACAATCCATTAAGTTCAGGCTCTCTATTTGAGGATTCTTCTGTAGAAATTCGCATAAATCATTCTTAAAATTCACAAATTCGTAGTCTCTTTGAGAACCTGGATTAGAAGGATTATCCTTGATGACAAGCGAACGGAGATCTTTCTTGTTAACACCTTTCATCAACTTGGATAGTTTGTCGCCTTTTGAATACATAATTGTGGCTTGACCGTTCGAATCAACTGTTGTTTGAGCGGATATGCCAATCGTTACGATCAGCAGAGCCAATACTGTTAGGAGTTTTTTCATTGATATAATGGATTTGAATTATCATCTTAATGCCAACAACTCCACAGATTCAGCAGTTAGTTTATATATACAAAAAGGATGGAGCTTCGTTAGAGTCCACCTTCTTGCAGGATAAGTCTGGAAAAATAACCTTTAGGGAATGAACAGTAACTACAACCCCATCCAGTGTACTATGTGAATTAAAAGGCACAGTGGGGCTGTACCATGTTCATTCGGAAGTACACAAGAAGGGGCGCAATGCTGTTCTTATTCTCCCTATGCGATGTGGAGTATTCCCCACGAAGTTTTCCAGACTTTTTTGCAAGTTAGGAATAAGACAGATAACGCCTTCTTGACCGCCTGGCTATTCCCCTGTTTTTAGCAGGAGCCTCCAAACGGCGACACAAATTTACAAAATCTTTTGTAAACCAGAAAATTTCGGAGGCTTACACCTGCAAGATTTATGTTTTTTTAAGATAAAAATGGCAAAAACGACATCTGGAAGTGTATTTTTGGCTATAATTTTCTCTGGTTTGAGAAGCATCTTGCACCCTTATATAGGGATTGTCGTTTAATTCTTTCAGTCGTGGACGCATAGAGGTCAGCTTGGTATCTTGATGCTCCATGCGACAAGTTTTAATTGCTTTTTGCTGGTATAACGGCACTCCAAAGTCGTGTATTTGCTACCTTTGCCGATAACAGATTAGGAGTTCTCTTCGGAGGACTCCATCTTAATTCCGTTTCAGATGTCTCTTATGCCGCCTTGGTCTCTTGCAGCCCTGCCAGACGCCCTGCCAGGTGGACTGCGTTCGCTGTGTGGATGCCAAAGAAGATGTACAGGATCTCTGTTTTCTTCTTCCTGGCCTTGATCCTGCGCATGGCGTAATGCTCTTTCTGTGTTCCGAACGAGCCTTCCATCTGAGTGGCCCTGACTCTTGCCAGTTCCTTGCGGACATAGTCTTCCTCCC
>NZ_NPJG01000126.1 GCF_002251245.1 Prevotella sp. P5-92 | reverse complement strand
CCGCCTTCACATCCACCGACGGGGTGAACACAATCTTTCGGGAGGTGATGAGCGAACTTGCCACCATGTTCACGTCGAGCACCGACTGGGCGTTGACGCCGAAGCGCATCGTGCCGAGACCTGGGACAGGCACCGAGTGTCCCTCAGTGGCCCACGCCACTATCACATCACCACATGCCGCCCATGCCGCCTGGATGGCACCCTTCGAGATGCCGCTGCGCAATGCAGCCTCTTCAATCACCTTGCTCTCCGCCAGCGCGGAGTAAAGCTCCGCTGAGAGGATGTAAGCATACTTGCCCGCGTTGGGCCCTACCTTGAGCATTCGCTCTGTTGCCTTAAGTCTAATTGCCATAACTAAGAATTATTAATGGTTACACACTGCGTGGCGAACCGTCTTAGGCTTGCTGCCGCCACAGAAAATTTTGTCTCACTCGTGTATCCGAATCACGGTGCGCGCTTCCGATTTTCTTTTACGTTTGCAAAGGTAGAACATTTTTCTCGATTTTGCAAGTGTTTACTTAATTTCCTTCTTTTCTTTAACATTTTTTATAATACACTTGTGTATTATACTATTTCTAACTACCCCGAAATATTTCTCCAACCACGTAAATATTTTTCCTTAGTTAGAGAGATTTTGTGGGTTTAAAATCAAACTGTAATACTGTAATACTGTATGTTAACAAACC
>NZ_NPJG01000125.1 GCF_002251245.1 Prevotella sp. P5-92 | reverse complement strand
CCTAAGGAACGGAAGTTCCATCAACCGATGTTGATGCTTTCTATAACTCAGATATAGAAAAAGCAACACTTCACGTTCCTGCATCTGCAATCGAGGCTTATAAAACAACAGCCCCTTGGAGCGGATTCGGAACTATTAAGGCTATCGAAGGGACCGTAGGTATTGAATCTGTAGAAGCCCGTGGCATCGCCATCCAGTCAGCCGGTGGTTTCATCTACATTTCCGGTCTCGACAACAACGAGAAGGTCAGCTTCTATGGCATCGATGGCAAGTCCCTCGGCACCGCCACCGCCATCAACGGCACAACATCTTTCGCCGCTCAATCCGGCTCTGTCGTAGTAGCCAAGATTGGCAAGGAAAACATAAAAATCGCAGTGAAATAACATCCGCCGCAGCCCCTCATTGCTGTAGGGTCTTTACTTTATGTAAGACCGCCCTTATTAAATAACAAATATAAACATAACAATAACAATACGCCAACACCCGACCTCGTGGCTGAAAAAAATGTGTCGGGAAAAAGATTATGAATAAAAGATTTACTGCATTAATGACAACGCTCATCCTTAGCGTGTTCTTCTCAATCTCTGCATCCGCAGATGTTGTTGAGGTAGATGGTATATATTATAATTTGATATCATCAAAAGGCAATGTTGCAGAAGTAACAAAAGGAGATAAGAAATATGAAGGAGACATTACAATTCCTTCTTCAATTAACGTAAACGAAGAAGAATATACAGTAACAAGTATTGGAAATGATGCTTTCTATCGTTGCAGCGGCTTAACATCAGTCACAATCCCGAATTCTGTAAAAAGTATTGGAGAGCTTGCTTTCTCTCGTTGCAGCAGCTTGACATCAATCACAATCCCGAATTCCGTAACAAGTATTGGAAGTTCAGCTTTCGCATATTGCAGCAGCTTGACATCAGTCACAATCCCGAATTCTGTAAAAAGTATTAAAGCATATACTTTCTATGATTGCAGCGGCTTGACATCAGTCACAATCCCGAATTCTGTAAAAAGTATTGGAGAGCTTGCTTTCTATAATTGCAGTGGCCTCACATCAGTCGCAATCCCGAATTCTGTAACAAGTATTGGAGGTTGGGCTTTCGAATTATGTGAAAATATTGAAAACGTTTATTGTTACGCAGAGGAAGTTCCATCAACCGATGTTGATGCTTTCTATAACTCAGATATAGAAAAAGCAACACTTCACGTTCCTGCATCTGCAATCGAGGCTTATAAAACAACAGCCCCTTGGAGCGGATTTGGAACAATTAAAGCTATCGAAGAAACCGAAGGTATTGAATCAGTAGAAGCCCGCGGCATCACCATCCAGTCAGCCGGTGGTTTCATCAACATCTCCGGTCTCGACTCCAATGAACAAGTTGACTTCTTCGCCGCCGACGGCAAGGCTCTCGGCAGAGCAAAGGCCATGGGCGGCTCCGCCACTTTCGCGGCTCAGAGCGGCTCGGTGGTGGTTGCTAAGATAGGGAAAGAGAGCGTGAAAATAGCAGTGGAATAGAACTGTGTAAAATTAAGAATTAAAAAAAAATAATTACATGCCGAAAATGACGAGAAAATCCGTCAAACATTTGGTGAAACGGAAAATTTGCACTATCTTTTGATAAGATAGGCTGCATTTTGGGAATAAAAATAAAACTTTTTGAGATTTTATTTTGCATTCCGCAAAATTTGCACTATCTTTGCCCCGAAAAGTCAAACTAAGTGAGCGAATATGAAAAGGACTTATGTATTAAATAAACTTTCGATGCTAAAGAGAAAACTGTCCGAATATGGCGTTTCCTCAATAGGCTTGTTTGGCTCCACCGTCAGAGACGAGAACGGTCCGGACAGCGACATCGACATACTCGTGGATTTCAAAGACGGCAAGGAGACATACGACAACTTCATGTCAGTATGCGACTTGCTCCAATCCGCATTCAAGCGTAGTAAACTCGACGTAGTGACAAAAAAGGGATTGAGTCCATACATCGAGCCAATCATACTAAATGAAACAAGATATGTGTAAGTCATACGTTCTGTATCTTGTCCATCATCGGCGAGGCTACAAAGAAAGTGCCTGCCGACGTTAAATATCAGTGGCAAGAAATCTCATGGCGTCAAATGGCAGGAATGAGAGACAGGCTTGTTCATGACTACATGGGAGTGAACTATATGATAGTGTGGGATGTGGCAAAGAACATAATTCCTACACTTATTCCTCAAATAGAAAAGATCCTTTCTGTTGCAGATAAAAACGACTAATACTTAGAAAATATAATTCTCGTCCCGCAAGGCCGCAAGCCCTGCGGGATTTTTTTCCCCCGCATCCCTTTCTTTTCCCAAAAACATTTCCCCTCATTCCTTCGGCATGTCTCTCTCACTCGGGTCAGCTCGCCGCTGTAGGGTCTTACTTCATGTAAGACCGCACCCCGATTTTGTGATTTTATTTTTACCACAGAGATAAAGAGTTTTTTAGTGTTGGAGTAGGTCGCAAGCGACGGAGCACACAGAGCTGTGTGCGGCATAATTTATGCGCAGCCCTCTGTTGTCTCTAAATGCCTTGGCATTAATCTCAACACACATCCGAACATCTCTTAAACTCTTAATCTCTGTGGTTTAAAAAAATGGTGGATTTCGTCGGTATTTCGGGAATAAAAATAAAAAATGTTAAATAAGGTATCGATTTGTGATTCTTATCTTCGCAAATTGTGTATTCCGCAAAATTTGCACTATCTTTGCCCACGATAAACGTAATAATTAAAGCTTATGAGCACTGCAACAGTATATGACAGCAATATAGTAAGTCCACTCGATGCCCTTTGGACGTTGTTTATCAGCCAACCAAAGTCAGTACGTACTGCGTTCACGAAGCGTCTTTTCTCACAAGACTCCTCAGCTTACGCAGAACTGCAACGAGCCGTCGTGGGAAAAAGTTTTAAGAAAGCTCTGAAAGAGTTGGAAGAGGCAGAGAAATCCGGACTGGAGAATTTACCCGACGCATCTATACTTTTCGATTGATCTTGTAGCATATGGAAACATTGATAAGGATGTTGCCAGAATTTGAACATAGGGCGAAAATGTTGGCAAAAAATACAAGTCGTTTGTGCAAGACTATAAGATATTTATCGAATCGTTAAAGACAAACCCCATACAAGGCAAATCATTGGGAGGCGGAGTATATAAAATACGTATTTCCATATCATCCAAATCAAAGGGCAAAAGTGGTGGAGCGAGAATTTTGACGTATAATGTCAAAAGGGTCAATCAAGAAAAATTTATCGTTGTATTGATGTCAATATACGATAAAAGTGAAATGGATAACGTTTCAGACGGTTATCTTAAGGATATCTTGAAAGAAGCGAAACGTTTGACTTAAATATATCACAAAACAGAACCGGGGATTGTCTCGTGTATTCTTGAACCGTGAAAAAGTTAACTTGTTAACGGTTAACTGGTAACTTTTTCAAGTTGACAAGTTGACGAGTTGATTCTGTTCAGTTGACGAGTTGATTGTTCCAATGCCCGCCGCTAATCTCCGATTGTTGCGGTATTACCGCCGCTAATCTCCGGTATTGTCCGCCGCTAATCTCCGCTGTAGGGTCTTACCTCGTGTAAGACCGCAACCCGATTTGTCGCGGATATGCAACCCGATTTTCGGCCGATTTTCGGCGGGCGGTCTTACACGAGGTAAGACCCTACAACTATAATGCTCCCATTTTTTCGAACCAGTGCATAAGTCAAATAAATTTTGTAACTTTGCACTCGCAATGAATACTCAAACAACTCGTAGAAAACTCACCCCTGAGTTCAAAGCAAAGGAACTGCGTGAAGGCATCAAGAACTACATTGAATACTACAACACCAAGCGCCCTCATCAGGGTATTGAGCACCAGATCCCGATGACGAAATATACCAAAATCGCTGCATGATGAAAAAAAAAGCAAATTACTTGCCAGTTCCGCAAAGAATGATTACCTTTGCAGCACCCAAGGAAAGGGACTTAGGCTCCCCGTTGCCTGTTGTTCTACCTGCGGAATGCATGTAAGTTTTGCCTAAGAAACTAACATCGCTGGTCTGAAAAGCGGTAGTAGTATAAGAAAATGAAAAGACAATAAATATGAAAAGAGTAATTTGTTTAATGCTGAGTTGCTTCGCGCTCTCAGCGTTTGCCCAGGAGATGGGCAACTATAAAGGCTACACTGCCGATGGCGGTACAGTTACTATCAATAGCGACAAAGGACAGTTGGTCATACAGCGATATACTGACTATGGTTGGAAAGTAACGACCCTGCCAGAGGGGAAGACCATGGCAGATGTGCGTCCGTCTATAACACTGACAGGCACTGCAAAGGATGGTGTGACCGTGTCAGACGATGATGCAGAGCTGGTGATTTCGTACGGCAATTCGTCAGTAGTAGTCAACAAGCAGACATCACTGCTTTCATTCAAGGATAACGGAGTGGTGCGATTGAGTGAGAAGACATGTCTTGACAATGGCTCGGCTACCAAAACCGTGACATTCGCCGCACAAAACGAAAACGGCTTCTATGGTGGCGGCTACAACGGTCGCTTTGGTAGTGTAGATGGACAGACACTGCGAATGAACAACACACAAAAGTACAATTGGGATCAGGAGCATAAGGATCCGAACAACATCTGTGTTCCCTTCGTCGTATCGACCAATGGCTATGGCGTACTTTTCGAAGACCACTATATCGATGCAACCATCAAGCCATCAAGTATGGAAGGCATCAGCTATACCACTCAGTCGCCTACTCCTATCAGCTACGTATATGTGGGCAGCGAGGACGGCACTCAGGCTGGTGTGATGAAGACATACGGTGAACTGACTGGTACACACGAACTGCCACCTTACTGGGCACTCGGCTACATTAGCAGCCGCTACGGCTACCACTCACAGGAGGAGACAGAAGGTGTTATCGCTTCTCTCGAACAGGCAAAGATGCCTGTCAGCGGTGTTGCGCTCGACCTCTTCTGGGAAGGCGAGAAACAGAATGGCATGGGCAACCTCGACTGGTACAAGCCTAAATGGCCTAATCCTACTCAGATGATGACAGACTTCAAGATGAAGGGCATACACACCATCATCATCACCGAGCCATACTTTGCTGAAGAATCTACAAACTACCTGCCGCTGCTCAATGCTGGGCTGTTTGCCGACCCGGAATGTCCTAACATGACATGGATGAGCGACAACAAGGTGGGCCTCATCGACTTCATGAATCCTGCCGCCATCGATTGGTACTGGACTTTCTATAAGGCACGTACCGAAGAGGGCGTTGACGGATGGTGGCTCGACCTTGGCGAACCTGAAATGATTACCGAGGGTACCATTCATGCTGACGGCTCCACACATCTTCAGGCGCACAATGAGTTCGGACAGAAGTGGATAGAAGGTTTATGGAACAAGTGGAAGCAAGAGTACCCAAACAAACGTCCTATCTTCCTCCCACGTTCTGGTACAAGCGGCATGCAGCGTTACGCTACGTTCCCTTGGACAGGTGACATTGCACGCACATGGAGTGGAATGAAGTGCCAGGTGCCAGCACTCATCAATGGCGGCATGTCTGGTCTTGGTTATCTGAGTAGCGACATTGGCGGTTTCGTAGCCGAACAAGACAATACGGATGAGAAGATAATCAATCCTGAGCTCTATATGCGCTGGTTTCAGATGGGTATCTTCACCCCTGTGCTTCGTACCCATGCTCAGTATCTGCCTGAGCCTTATCAGCCAGAATACAATGAGTATCGCGACATCATCAGCGACTATCTCGCTTTGCGCTATAAGATGCTGCCATACATCTACTCGCTTTCATGGCTCAACACCACACAGAACACTCCTATCACAGCACCTGTGAACTTCTACACTGATGAGGAGAAGCATATCGCCGAACTTGATGATGAATACCTCTTCGGGCCTAATATGCTGATTGCTCCAATAACGGAACCTGGTGCTATAGGACGCAAGGTGGTACTTCCTTCGGGAGAATGGATGGAAATGACATCCTTGAAAACCTATGAAGGCAACCAGACAATCAACTTCGCTGACATAGAACTCGATATGCCTGTGTTTTTACGCCGTGGCACATTCACTCCATACTATGCCCAGACCGAATATAGCAACATAGAGAACATCAACCGAGGCAGACTGCAGGTAGTATATCCACTCGGCCAAGGAGATGCTTGGGATTTCACCCTCTATGACGACGATCACGAGTCGGCACAGGTAGGCGACAAGTATGAACTCATCACCTTCAGTGGCAAGTACGAGGGCAATAGCCACATAATCTCCCTCAAACAGCAGTGCACTGAGGCATACGAGAACCGTCCTGCTGTACGTGAGATAGACTTCGTTGTGCCTCTTTATAAAGATCAGAAGGTGACATCAGTTACTAGCAATGACATCTCCATTACAGACCAGAAGTACTTCCCAGAGGATGGTGTGCTAACCTTCCATGCCAGCGTTCCTGCTATGGGAAATGCCCAAAGCGCCATCACCATAAACTTCGACAACTCAACCGACATCAGCAATGTTTATACTGTTAGCGATTCTGCTGACAAGGCTAAGAAGTATCTCATCAACAACTGCCATATAGTAATCGAAGCAAATGGTAACAAGTATAATGTAAACGGAACGAAGCATTAATTGGCATAGAGAACCCGCTTCACTACTACCTTCACTTGGAAGAAGGTGAAGTAAAAAAATAAGTAACGTGAGTTCGATGAATTGGAATGATACGGATATTGGCTTCCAGCCAATTACCAATCATAGTATTTTCGTCGAGCTCACGTTATATTAATGGTACCCGCAAGCCTTCCAAAGACTGCGAGTCGAAGATTTATAATGATTTTATGACTCGATTTTTATCATAACTTTTTTTGCAAGTGTATATAAGAATCACAGGGGAACAATAGCTACAAAGTCTCAATTTCTTCATCCGTCAATCCTGTCATCTCAGATATGTCAGCTGCGGAGAATCCTTTGGACTTCATTTTTCGTGCAATAACCTTTTTTTCCTCTGCATGCCCTTCTGCACGTCCTTCTGCACGTCCTTCCCTACGCGCCGAGTCAATAGAGTTCTTGATGTCGCGGTAGGCCTTGAGGCTATCCTCATACTCACGCAGCTCCTCGGGGGTGAAAGTGGCTATCTCGGCCTCCTTGAACAGGCGATCGAACACCTTGTCGCGCAAAGCCTTGGGGCGGCTCTCCAATTTATATAGGTTCTTTAGCACGAAAAGCCACTTGTCGTAAAGCGTCTCCAACTCGTCCTCCTTCTTCTTAAACTTGGCAATCTCCACATATATGAAGTCGAGCTTCTTATAGAACACCTTGTTGGTCTTGATGTCACAGAGCTTTACGGTGTGGGTTATCTCCTTCTTATCGAAGGCATCCTCCTTCATGTCAAAGTTCAAAAGAGCCACGGTATAAACGCGTGAAAGCTTAAAGTCCCAGTCGGCACTTTTCTTCGCCTGTTCGCGGATGGGAAATGTGGAATAAAACAGTGAGCGGTCCTTGAAGAAGTCCTGATAGGCATTCTGCATCTCGACGATAAACTTCTCACCATCATCGCCCTCACAATACACGTCGAAAATTGCCTTGTGTGCCGAGGCATTGTCGCCGAAATGCTCCGTGTTGAGATACTTCACGTCCTTGATAACCTGCTTGCCGTCAAACAGGCTATTGAGGAAGTTGATCAGCAGTTCCTTGTTGGGAGCAGTGCCGAATATGCGTTTGAAACCGAAGTCGGTCAGCAGACTGATGTATCTTTCTTCTATTCCATTCATACCACAAAATACAATTTTGCTGCAAAAATACGAAGTTTTTTTGAAATCAGCAAGAAAACAACGGAAATTTTTATATATCAGGGATATTGGGGTCACCAGTAAAAGTGTGTGGATTAGGCATAGATCTTCATTAGTCTGAAGAGAAAGAACTTACGGTCAATGATACCTCTGAGTTGTGCTCTGAAATGCTTGATCTTTGCATTGAGGGATTCTGCTGATGCATTGGTAGAGCGATTGACAAAATAGTTAAGGATCTCATCCTCACGGTCGTACATGGCGGCAGCAATAAGGCATCCCTTGCGACCATGTGCATCCATGTTCGAGGCTATTGTGTATACCTCTCCCGTGGACAAGCATGTCTCATCTATGCTGACGTGAGGACTTATGTCCTCTGGGAAGATGAGCCACTCGTCAGCATGGCCTAGTTCAGACCATTCACGATAGCCGCTTAGGTGGTCCTTGTAGGCTCTGCCATACTCATCATCGTCTATGTGATAGTCATCCTCAAACGAACGGGCCGTTATAGGGCGCGTCTCCAAACGCTTCTTTTAAAAAATCCGCCAACTCGGTTGAGCAGTGGGTGGACTCCTGAATGAGATTGCATTCGGTCATCACGTTGTGACCATCTGCATCAAGCCATCTGCGACGGCGCACGTGAAGCAGTACTTCCTGACCTCTAATCGGAAAGTTGTGAAACGCACTTTCGCGTGTAAATCCATTGGGGCGCAGGTCTTCTCTGTCGTCAGGTTTCTGCTCGTTCTCATCGAGATAAAGGTGAATCACCTGTGTGTCACCTTTCTTCTCGACACGTACAGTCTTCAAGTCAAACCAGTCAAGCATGTGGGCTGGCAATAGGCATTCCGCTAAGAGTCTATACTGTTCCATTTTGTTCTAACGTTTACTCTATAAACGTACACCTGCTTGCTTTTATTGTGCTATGCTATCCACACGCTTTTGCAAGTGACCCCAAATTTACCCGACGCATCTACACTTTTCGATTGATCTTGTAGCCTTGAACCGTGAAAAAGTTAACTTGTTAACGGTTAACTGGTAACTTTTTCTTTTTATGTCTTAGCTTTGGGATCTTTATTCTCGTTCCTTTCTTCAGGACGGTGTTTTCCTTCATGCCATTAACGGCTTCCACGTAGCACGACATTCCGGGGCCGAGCTGGCTTTGGGCTATTTTGCCAATGGTCTGACCCTCTTGTGCCGTCACGGTCTTGTCGATACCTACTATGATGTATGCTCCGGTGCGGATGCGGACGTCGGAGGTGTTGTATCGGGAGTAGTCTTCTTCCGCTGACGGTGTGGAGGTGGCTGGCTGTGTAGCAGGAGATGTGGCTGACACTTCTTTCTTTGTGGGGGAAGTGTCGGCGACTTTTTTGGCAGTTGCAGATGTGTCGGCGAGGACTTGCTCTTGATTTGCAAGGCGTTGCTTGCGCAGCTCGGCTGTCTGCTTGTCGAGTTGTGCGGCATAGTCGGCTATTTGCGACTTCTTCTCTTGGTGCTTTCCCTCTTCCAGTCCGAACATATATCCGCCATAAGCTGCTGCTGCCATGAGGATAAGGCAGACAACGGCTGCTACCACCCATTTCCAGTAGCTGCCACTGGTCTCGCTGTCGTCGTCAAAGACGTCTGGCGACGCGGTGTCGTCGTCATCATCATCTTCTTCTTCTTGGTCGCAGGGACCGTTGGCCACCACTTCGCGTGCGGGGACTTCTTCTGACGTAATAGTTGGTGGCTCTGGCTCTTCCGTTGTCTCAACAATCGTAGTCTCTGGCTCTTCTGTTGTCTCAACAATCGTAGGCTCTGGCTCTTCTGTTGTCTCAACAATCGTAGGCTCTGGCTCTTCTGTTGTCTCAACAATCGTAAGCTCAGGCTCTTCGACGATGGTGGTCTTTTCTGTTGAAACTTCAGCTTGAGTGTCTTGTGTCTCTTGAGTGTTGTCTTGTGTCCCTTGAGTGTTGTCTTGTGTGTCTTGAGTGTTGTCTTGTGTCTCTTGAGTGTCTTGTTCGGTTTCCGATTCCTCTACGCCGGTGTTGTTGTCGGGTTCGAAGTTGTAGGTTCTGTCAATTTCCGACAGATCGACGCCATCGTTAAGTATGACGGTCTCAAACTGTGAGAAGGGACGGTTTACCATTTCCTTCATCACCGCATCGGGGGTGAAGGTGATTTTCTGATGTCCTTCGATGAGCACACGTTCGCCGGTATTGACATTGATGCTTGCCCTCGGGTCGATGTCGATGATCTTGAATGTGCCGAAACCTTTTATCTTTACGAGCTTGTCTTGTTCAAGACCTTCCTTCACGATCTCGAAGATGGCCACGACAAAGTCTTGTGCCTCCTTCTCGTTGAGACCGTTTTTCTTCACAAGGATTTCAGCGAGTTGTTGGATAGTATATTTGCCCATGGTTACTTCTCGCCTCCTTTCTTTACTTTTTCTTTCCAGATGGCTGCTGGCTTGAAATTCAAGACCAGTTTCGGTGGCACCAGCATACGCTGTTGGGTAGCCGGGTTCACCATGATACGTTCCAGCTTCTTCTTAATGTCGAAGGAGCCGAAGCCGGGTATTGACACTGAGTGGCCCTCCTGGAAGCCGTCGCTCATCTTGTCGATGACGTTGGTCACCATCCTCTGTGTGTCTGACACCGTATAGCCTAATCGGCTCGACAGTCGTTGTATGAATTCCTTGTTGTTCACGTTGTCTGTTTTTATCTCCCTAATCTCGAACTTATTTCTTCACTATCTCTCCGTAGAGGTCAAACTCCTCGGAGTCTGTTATTCTCACGTCGTACATCTGTCCTACGCGCAGTCGGCGGTCGGCTGCTGGTATGAGCACTTCGGGATCTACCTCGGGCGAGCAGTATTCGGTGCGTCCGACATAGTAGTCGCCTTCTTTCCTGTCAACCACTACCTTCATCACCTTTCCCACCTTCTCGGCTTCCAGCTCGGCACTGATGCGCTGCTGGAGGGCCATGAGTTTGTCGAGTCGGTATTGTTTGGTAGTCTCGGGCACGTCGTCGTCATAGTGGAGTGCCGAGTAGGTGCCTTCTTCCTCAGAGTAGGCAAAGGCGCCCATACGCTCGAATCTCGCCTTACGAGTGAACTCAAGCAGCTGCTCGAAGTCGTCGTCGGTCTCGCCGGGGAATCCCACCATGAGGGTGGTGCGGAGATGGATGCCTGGCACCTCGCGTCTGATGCGTTCTATCAGTTCGTATGTCTCTCGCTTTGTCACATTGCGGTGCATGCGTTCGAGCATGTGGTCGGAGATGTGCTGGAGAGCTATGTCGAGGTATTTGCAGACGTTGGGTTTCTCTCTGATCACCTCAAGCAGTTCCCACGGGAAGTGGGTGGGGTAGGCGTAATGGAGGCGTATCCATCTCACGCCCTTGATGTCGGCCATCCTCGATATGAGTTCGGCGATGTGTCGCTTGCCGTCGATGTCGATGCCGTAGTATGTGAGTTCTTGTGCTATGATCTGAAATTCGCGCGTGCCGTTTTCCACCAGCTGTCTTACTTCGTCGAGGATGTCGTCGATGGGGCGGCTTTGGTGCTTACCCGTGATGATGGGTATGGCGCAATAGGCGCAACGGCGGTCGCAGCCCTCGCTAATCTTGATATAAGCATAGTGACGCGGGGTGGTGATATGGCGTTGTCCGTCGCAGAGGGTCATCTCCCCTTTGCCGAGGTCGCGCAGCAGTTCCTTGTAGTTGAATTTGCCGTAATACTTATCTACCTGTGGTATCTCCTGTTCCAGCTCTTTCTGGTATCGCTGTGAGAGACACCCCATGACAAAGAGCTTCTTCAGTCGTCCCTCGTCTTTTGCCTGTGCCAGCTCGAGTATGGTGTTGATGCTCTCTTCCTTGGCGTCCTGGATGAAACCGCAGGTGTTGACGACGGCAATCTCTCCTTGCGGATTCTTGCTGTCGTGTGTGCAATGGTAGCCGTTAGCCTCAAACAAGCCCATGAGGGTCTCGCTGTCAACGAGGTTTTTCGAGCATCCCATGGTTATGATGTCAATAGTGTTCTTTTTCAAAATCTCAGTTGTTCTTAAATAGTGAATCGACAAATTGGACTTTGTTGAAGAGCTGGAGGTCTTCCATCTTCTCGCCCAGTCCTATATACTTTACGGGCACCTTGAGCTGGTCGCTGATGCCGATGACCACACCACCCTTGGCGGTGCCGTCGAGCTTGGTGATGGCGAGTGACGTTATCTGTGTGACGGCGGCAAACTGCTTTGCCTGTTCGAAGGCGTTCTGTCCGGTGCTTCCGTCGAGCACGAGCAGCACCTCGTCGGGGGCTTCGGGCAGTACCTTCTTCATCACGTCCTTTATCTTCTTCAGCTCGTTCATGAGGCCCACCTTGTTGTGCAGACGTCCGGCGGTGTCGATGATGACCACGTCGGCGTTGTTGGCTTTCGCGCTGCTGAGGGTGTCGAAAGCTACCGATGCTGGGTCGCTGCCCATCTGTTGTTTCACGACGTTGACGCCGACCCTCTCGCCCCAGATGCAGAGCTGTTCGACGGCTGCTGCACGGAAGGTGTCGGCGGCTCCGAGATACACTTTCTTGCCAGCGTTCTTAAACTGGTAGGCGAGTTTGCCGATGGTGGTGGTCTTTCCCACACCATTGACACCCACTACGAGGATGACGTAAGGCTTATGGTCGGCGGGAAGGTCCCAATTGTCGTTGTCGTCGGTGTTGTTTTCTGACAGCAGGGCGGCAATTTCTTGACGCAGTATGGAATTGAGCTCGGAGGTGCTTACATACTTGTCGCGTGCTACTCTTTGTTCTATCCTCTCGATGATCTTGAGGGTGGTGTCCACGCCAACGTCGCTAGTGATGAGCACCTCTTCCAGATTGTCGAGCACGTCGTCATCAACCTTTGATTTGCCAGCTACGGCACGGGCCAGCTTGTCGAATACGCTGGTCTTTGTCTTCTCTAAGCCCTTGTCAAGGGTCTCTTTCTTGTTTTTGTTGAAAAATCCAAATATTCCCATCTTGTGTCAAATTTGAGAGCAAAGTTACGATTTTTTTTTCATATTCAAGTGGTTTTTTCTGAAAAAGTGCTGTTAGGGCGTGTTTTTTGTCGAGAATAATATCATCGGGAAATGGTAAGTAGCTAAAAACTATGGTTGTTTGCTCAATAAGCGGTATATACGGCATAAGGCTGCGAGGCCGACGACTTTTATTGCCAAGGCCTTGATTTTGTGTTTCAGCGATAACGGACCGAGACGGATGGGGTGCGAGGGCAGGGTGGGGCGGTCGCCCGTCAGCTGGCTTGTGGTGATCTGGCAGTCAACGGCACGCATATAGTATTGCATGGCGAGGTCGCTATTGTCGAACGCCCATTCGAGGGTTTTGATATGATGGCCGAGCAGCATCCTCCACTCTTTGCCTCCCGCCTTCTCGGTGATGCCTTCGGGATTGAAATGATAGTGGTAGAAGCCTGCTGGTGTGGTGGCTATGACGTTAGCTTTCTGCAAGAGTGACGGTATCGTGGCCACGTCTTCAAACACCACGCCCTTGGGAAACGATATGTCGGTGAAGAGGTGGCGACGGTATATCTTGTTCCACGCATAGGAATGTTCGTAACCCTTCTCTTCGAGCCAGTATCTGCGCGCGTCGTGGTAGGTGTGTTCGGCGAACGTTATTTCACGTTTGCCCTTGATGCCGAATTCTAAGATGTCGTATTCGGGGTGGGCCATGATGACGCTGCGCAGGGAGTCGAGGGTGTGGTCGTCGAGGGTGTCGTCAGAGTCAACAAACATTAGGTACTGTCCCGTCGCCTTCAGTATGCCGTAATTGCGTGCGTCGCTCAGGCCCCCGTTGTCCTTGTGGTATATCTCCATGGAGGGATGTTGAGCGGACAGATGGAGGGCGCGCTGCAGACTACCGTCGGTGGAGCCGTCATCGACGACGATCACCTGAATGTCGGCTCCTGCCTGACGGATGATGCTGTTGAAACAGGACTCGAGGGTGTCGATAGTATTGTAAACGGGTATGATGATAGAGATGAGATAGTGCATGATGGGAAAAAATAAAAGGCTACAACCAACGAGATATTGATTGCAGCCTTTGTGTTATTGTGTGCGAAAATTAGTTCTTGAAGAAGTCCTTAACAGCCTCGTTGGGAACCATTCTCTCATCGAAGATGTAAGCACCAGTCTTGGGGCTCTTCACCATCTTGATGACCTTTGAGTAAGCGCGACCGTCCTGTTTACCTTCGCGGAGGGTAGCGACGACTTTCTTTGCCATGTGTCTTAGTGCTTAAAAAAATTAATATTATTTGATCTCCTTGTGAAGTGTCATCTTTTTCAAGATGGGGTTGTACTTCATAAGTTCCATTCTCTCAGGAGTGTTCTTACGATTCTTGGTCGTAATATAGCGGCTTGTACCTGGCTGGCCACTGTTCTTCATCTCAGTGCACTCCAGAATAACCTGTACTCTATTGCCTTTAGCTTTCTTTGCCATTGTTATTACTCTCCTATCACTTTAATGTCCTTCCAGTCAACGAAGCCCTTTGAAACAGCCTGCTTCAGAGCGGCATCGAGACCCACTTTATTAATCAATCTCAGACCAGCAGCGCTGATCTTCAAGCTAATCCAGCAACCTTCCTCTACATAGTAGAACTTCTTGCTGAAAAGGTTAACATCAAAGCTGCGCTTTGTGCGGTGCTTTGAGTGAGACACATTACAACCTATCTGTGCCTTCTTTCCCGTAATCTGACAAATCTTCGACATTTCTATCTAAGTTTTTTGTGTACTTTTTTAATAACTTATTCCAAACAGGGTGCAAATTTAGCGACTTTTTTTGGAATTTCCAAATCTTTGCAGCTAAAAATCAACTTTTTAAGGAATATTTTGATTTTATCCGCTGTTTTTGGGGCAAAAAGGGCTTTTTATTGCTCTTTTTCTGTGTTTTCCGTGTCTTCTTCGTTGAGAAAATCGCAGAACATCTGCATGGCCTTGTTTGTGGCTATGGCGAGGTTGATGTCGCGGCCGAAATCTTCTGTCACGAGGAGGGTCTTCACATTGTAGGGAGTGCCGCAAGCAAGCCATATCGTGCCCACGGGAATCTCCTTGGTGCCTCCGCCGGGACCAGCGAAACCAGTGGCTGCAATGGCGTAGTCGGTGCCGAGTGTCTCGCATGCGCCCTTGACGAGCTGGATGGCCACCTCCTCGCATACGGCGGTCTTCTCCATCATGAGTTCGCGATCTACTCCGAGGAGCCGTTCTTTGATCTCTTCGGTGTAGCATACTATTCCTCCTTTGAAATACTTGGATGCTCCGGGGATGGATATTATGGCTTCGGCTATGCGTCCGCCTGTACAGCTCTCTGCTGTGCCTACGGTTTTCTCCCTTTCCCAAAGCAACTGGCTTATCTCTCTACTGATTATCTTACTCTCAAAGTCCATATCAAATCGTGTTTTTTTGTTATTTAAATGTCGTTTTTGCGAATGCAGGGATGCTGATGTCGCAGAACTGCTTGTCGAGATACTTGTAATGTCCCACGATGCCGATCATGGCGGCATTGTCTGTAGTGTAGCTGAATTTCGGTATGTAGATAGTCCATCCGAAGCGCTTGGCATGGTCGTGGAAAGCGTTTCTGAGGCCATTGTTTGCGCTCACTCCTCCTGCTACGGCAACATGCTTTATCCCAGTCTGTTTTACGGCCTTGCGCAGTTTCTTCATGAGAATATCGACAATGGTCCACTCGAGGCTGGCTGCAATGTCTGCTTTGTTCTTCTCGACAAAGTCGGGGTCTTCGGCTGTCCAGTTGCGCAGCGAATAGAGGAACGAGGTCTTCAGACCGCTGAAACTGTAGTTCAGGTCGGGAATCTGCGGTTCGGCGAATTTGAAAGCCTGCGGGTTGCCTTGTCGTGCCAGACGGTCGATGATAGGTCCGCCCGGATATCCGAGTCCCATGACCTTCGAGCATTTGTCGATAGCCTCGCCAGCAGCATCGTCGATGGTCTGTCCGAGGACTTCCATATCGTTATAGGCGTTTACCTTCACTATCTGTGAGTTGCCGCCGCTGACCAGGAGGCAGAGGAAAGGCAGCGGAGGTGCCGACATGTCGTCGTCGCTCTCCTTTATGAAGTGGGCCATGACGTGTCCTTGCAGATGGTTGACATCGATGAGCGGTATGCCCAAAGCCCTTGCGAAGCCTTTGGCGAAGCTGACACCCACGAGCAGCGAACCCATAAGTCCAGGTCCTCTTGTGAATGCCACTGCCGAGAGTTGTTCCTTGGCGACACCGGCTTTTTTTAGTGCCTGGTCAACCACGGGCACCACATTCTGCTGATGGGCTCTTGAGGCCAGTTCGGGAACGACGCCTCCGTAGGCTTCGTGTACCGCCTGGCTGGCGGTGACGTTGCTGAGCAGCACACCGTCGCGCAGTACGGCTGCCGACGTGTCGTCGCAGCTGCTTTCTATGGCGAGAATGTAGATATTGTCCTTCTTTGTGTCCATACCTTATTATATTATTAATAGGTGAGAATCTCTACCCCGTGTTCTGTCATCACAAACGTGTGCTCCCATTGTGCGCTTGGTAGTTCGTCGCCGGTGATCACCTCCCAGCCGTATTTGTCGTCGGCGTCGATAAACACTTTCCATGTTCCTTGGTTTATCATCGGCTCAATAGTAAATACCATTCCTGGTACGAGCAGCATGCCTTGTCCGCGATGACCGTAGTGCGTGACTTCGGGGTCTTCGTGGAATTGCAGTCCCACGCCATGGCCGCAGAGATCCCTGACGATGCCGTAACCGTATCTCTTGCAATGTTTCTCGATGGCGTGTCCGATGTCGCCGACAAAGCCGTATGGCTTGGCTGCTTCAGCGCCAATCTCAAGACACTCCTTCGCCACGCGGACGAGTTGTTCCTTTTCGGGTGTTGTCTTGCCGATGATGAACATGCGTGAGGCGTCGGCATAGTATCCGTCTAATATGGTGGTGAAGTCAACGTTGACGATATCTCCCTCCTGGAGAATGTCTTCGGCCTTGGGAATGCCATGGCACACCACCTCGTTGATGCTGGTGCATACGCTCATGGGGTAGCCCTCGTATCCCAGGCATGCTGGTGTGGCTCCGTGGGCTTCGCAGTAGTCTCGGCATATCTTGTCGATTTCGAGTGTTGACATGCCTGCCCTAATGTGTTTTGCCACTTCGTCGAGGACACCGGTGTTGACCACACCGCTTTTTCTTATTCCTTCTATCTGTTCTGGTGTTTTTATCAGGTCGCGTGTCGGGACGAGTTTACCCTTGTTCTCCCAATACATGACCTTCTTGTCCATCTCTGTTGGCTCTTGCCCTTTTATGAGATGCCATCTCTTTTTCTTTCCAAACATAAGTAAAATGTGTTATAACAAGGTGCAAAGTTAGCATATCTTTTTCAGAAAACAAAAGACTATTTGTTTTTTTACATTAAATAATGTATAATTTTGGCTTTTTCGTTCTTTATGGCGCAAAAAAATAGCTCCGGAATACAGTATCACTACTCTTTCCGGAGCTCCATTACCTTAAAAAGACACCTATTGAATGTGTTTGTTTATTAACTAAATAATTATTCAATTTTGGAGCACGGAATGTACGAACATTCCTTGCTGACTTTGCCTAAAGTCTGCAATGTGGTGTCAATTATCTCTGTGATTGCATTGTTTGCATACCGATTGTTACTTGGTTTCTTCTTTAGGCGCTGCAAAGATAACACATTATTTTATTAAATCAATATTCGTTGAACATTTTTTAGGAAAAAATAACGTTATGATTCATTCCGTCGCCTTTTGACCATGTTTTTTTTGGCGTGCCTTGCTGATTATCTGCTGATAATCATCTTTTTGCCGTGTCTGATGTATATGCCTGGACGGGTAGGTGCGGGACCTACAGGTATGCCATTGATGTCATACCACGTATCGCTGCCTGAGGAGGGAACGGACAAGATGTTGTCGATGCCTGAGTCAACGATAAAGTTCTTCAGACTTTGCATGGCAAGAAGCGGCTTGCCCGTTTTGCTGTCGTAGAGTGGGGCATACCACCATCCTTCCATGTGGGTAGTAGCATACGGATAGGCATTATACTCCATCCACCACCAAAACAGTCCGTTGACACTCTCATGCTTGTTGAGCATGGTGATGAGGTCGTCGGTGAACGCCTTTTGGCCGTCTTCGGTGATGGGGTATTTCCATTTGTAGTCGTAAACGGCATCTTTCAAAGCCCATGAATAGGCATATCCTACTTCGACTATCATAATCTTTTTGTCGGCATAGCGGCTCTCAAGGGTGTTGATGGCTTTCTCGAGGGTGGGTATGTCCTTATGCCATGCGGGATAGTAGCTGAGGCCGATGATGTCGTAGTCAACGCCGGCATTTTTCATCTTGTCATAGAAGTTGGTCAGCACATTGGTTTCTGTGGCACGTTCTGTGTGGAGGATGATCTTCGCCTCGGGACACTCTTCACGACAGGCCTTGCCCGCTTGCTTCAGCAGGGTGGTGAAGCGGCTCCAGTTGGCGTCGTTGCCGAGGTAACACTTCTTGAGCGATAAACTGCTGGCTTTTCCCCAGAGCATACCATAGCTTATCTCGTTGCCGGTCTGGATGAAGTCTGGCTCAGCCCCTGCCTCCTTCATCTGAGCAAGGGCGTCCTTGGTGTAGTCGTAAATCTTTGTGTAGAGGTCGTTGTCGCTCAGGTTCTCCCAGGCTTTGGGAGTCCACTGCTTCTCAGGGTCAGCCCATGTGTCGGAGTAGTGGAAGTCGAGCATTAGCTTGAAGCCGGCGTCCTTGATGCGCTTGCCAAGCGACTTGACGTATTCGATGTCCTGGCAGGCGTTAGGGTCTTTGTCAGAACCTGTGTAGTCGGCGGGGTTGACAAAGAGGCGTACGCGCATGGTGTTTAACCGCTGTTGCTGGAAGAGTTCAAGAGCGGGACATCTATTGCCGTTGAAGTCGAGATACCAGGCATTTTTTGATTCGTTAAGAGGCAGACACGAGATATCGCCTCCTACATACTTTTGAGCATGGGCAGTGCCCGTGGTCATTAAAAGTATGAGAAGTAGATTAGTGAATTTCATAAGCGTTATTTTTTTTGTGTGTGATGGTTGATGCGGGACAGGCGTTACACCTGTCCCGCACGGGAATTATGCATTGTATTCTTGCCAACTCTTAGTCTTGATGTCTTCAAGTTTCATTGAACAGAAAGCCTCGATGAATGCCTTGGCGAGGCGAACGTTGGTCATGAGAGGAATGTTGTGGTCGATGGCGCCACGACGAATGCGGTAACCATTGGTGAGCTCTCGTTTCGTATGGTTCTTTGGAACATTGATGATGAGGTCGAACTGGTGGTCGGCAATCATGTCGAGCACTTTGTTTTCTCCCTCTTCGTCAGGCCAAGACACGGCTGTCGCCTTGACATTGTTCTCGTTAAGGAAACGGGCTGTACCCTCAGTGGCAAAGACGTTGTAGCCGGCATCGACAAGTCGTTTTATCGGCTCAAGAAGGTCAACCTTGCCCTTCAGTCCGCCAGAAGACACAAGGATGTTCTTCTCGGGGATGTTGTAACCTGTGGCTATCATCGCGTTGAGAAGGGCCTCGTTGAAGTCGTCGCCGAGACATCCCACCTCTCCCGTTGAAGACATGTCAACGCCAAGTACGGGGTCGGCATTCTGAAGACGGGCAAAAGAGAATTGGGAAGCCTTCACACCTATACGGTCGATGTCAAACTCGCTCTTGTCAGGACGCTCGTATGGGGCGTCGAGCATGATGCGTGTGGCAGTGTCGATGAAGTTGCGCTTGAGGATCTTGCTTACGAACGGGAATGAACGGGAGGCACGGAGGTTACACTCGATGACCTTGATGTCGCTGCCCTTGGCAAGGTATTGGATGTTGAACGGACCGCTGATGTTCAGCTCCTTGGCTATGCGACGGGAGATCTTCTTTATGCGACGGATGGTGGAGAAATAGATGTTTTGTGCAGGGAAAACCATCGTGGCGTCGCCAGAATGAACACCGGCAAACTCGATATGCTCGGAGATGGCGTACTCGATGACCTCTCCCTTGTCGGCCACGGCGTCGAACTCGATCTCCTTGGTGTCCTGCATGAACTGGGAAACGACAACGGGGAACTCCTTGCTCACCTCTGTGGCCATCTTGAGGAAACGCTCAAGTTCGTCGAAGCTATAGCAAACGTTCATAGCGGCTCCTGAGAGAACGTAAGAAGGACGTACCAAGACGGGGAAACCGACCTTTTCTACAAAGCTCTTTATGTCGTCGAACGACGTGAGTGCCTGCCATGCCGGCTGGTCGATGCCTAATCTGTCGAGCATTGCCGAGAACTTGTCGCGGTTTTCTGCACGGTCGATGTCCAATGGTGATGTACCGAGGATGGGCACTCCATAGTTGTGCAAACGCATGGCGAGATTGTTTGGTATTTGTCCGCCCACACTCACCACAACACCACGAGGCTGCTCAAGGTCGATGATGTCGAGAACGCGTTCGAGAGAGAGCTCGTCGAAGTAAAGACGGTCGCACATGTCATAATCGGTTGACACGGTCTCTGGGTTGTAGTTGATCATTATTGACTTGTATCCTAACTTGCGGGCGGTGTTCACCGCATTTACCGAACACCAGTCGAACTCTACCGAAGAACCGATGCGATAAGCGCCTGAGCCTAAGACAACGACAGACTTGTCGTTCTTGTAAAAGTCGATGTCAGAGTCCTTCACTGCATAGGTCATATACAGATAGTTGGTGAGCTCGGGATGTTCGCTGGCCACGGTATTGATACGCTTCACGGCGGGGACGATGCCACGGCTCTTACGGTGACGGCGAACCTGCGCGTTTTCTTTCTCCATATTGCCCGACTCTGGCTTCAGCACAAAACGGCTGATCTGGAAGTCGGAGAAGCCTGCTATCTTTGCTTCTTCAAGGAGAGCGTCTGGCAGTGACTCAAGGTCGTTATACTGCTGTAGCTCGTGCTTGAGGTCAACAATATGTTTCAGACGTTCAAGGAACCATACGTCGATCTTTGTCAGCTCTTCAATACGCTCAACGCTATAACCATCTTCAAGGGCTTGGGCAATGGCAAAGATGCGGAGGTCGGTAGGATTCTGGAGCTCGTCGTCGAGATTGTCGAAACGGGTGTGCTCGTTGCCCACAAAACCATGCATGCCCTGACCAATCATACGAAGGCCCTTCTGTATCATCTCCTCGAACGAGCGGCCTATGGCCATGATTTCGCCAACAGACTTCATCGAAGAGCCGATGAGACGACTCACACCGGCAAACTTGGTGAGGTCCCAACGTGGTATCTTGCAGATCATATAGTCGAGCTGAGGAGCTGCATAAGCTGAGTTAGGAGTGCCCATCTCTCCTATTTGATCCAAGGTATAGCCGAGAGCAATCTTGGCAGCCACAAATGCGAGAGGATAACCGGTGGCTTTTGATGCAAGCGCTGAAGAACGGCTCAGACGGGCGTTGATCTCGATGATACGATAGTCGTTTGTCTCGGCGTTGAAAGCATACTGGATGTTACACTCGCCGACGATATTGAGGTGACGGACACATTTTATGGCAAGTTCCTGCAGCATCTTCACCTGCTCGTCGGTCAAAGAACATGTGGGAGCTACCACGATTGACTCACCGGTATGGATGCCGAGAGGATCGAAGTTCTCCATGGAGGCAACGGTGAAACAGTGGTCGTTGGCGTCGCGGATGACCTCAAACTCAATCTCCTTCCATCCTTTCAGCGACTCTTCCACCAACACCTGTGGCGCAAAGGTGAAAGCCGACTCGGCAATCTCCTTGAATGTCTTCTCGTCGGGGCAGACGCCTGAGCCGAGACCGCCCAAGGCGTAGGCCGAGCGAATCATGATAGGGAAGCCGATGCGACGTGCTGCAGCTATTGCAGCTTCCATGCTCTCGCAAGCCTCAGAAACAGGGGTCTTCAGGTCAACCTTATTTAGCTCCTTGACGAATAAGTCACGGTCTTCGGTGTTCATGATTGCCTCGACAGATGTTCCAAGAACTTCAACACCATATTCTTGCAGCACACCAGACTTATAAAGCTCTGTACCGCAATTCAAAGCTGTCTGTCCACCAAAGGCGAGGAGGATACCGTCAGGACGCTCCTTGCGTATGATTTCAGTGACAAAATGCGTGTTGACAGGAAGGAAATAGACTTTGTCTGCTATGCCTTCTGATGTCTGGATCGTAGCGATATTCGGATTTACTAACACCGATGAAATACCCTCATCGCGCAATGCCTTCAGAGCTTGCGAACCAGAGTAGTCAAACTCACCGGCTTGTCCAATCTTTAGGGCACCCGAGCCGAGTACGAGCACCTTGGTCAATTTTCTTTTCATAGTTCTTATATGAGTTGTTTAAAGTTCCAACAATTAGAATACATGCATAAGTTTATGCAAAGGTACGGCATTAATCTGAAAATATGCCATTTGAGCATGTATTATTAAGTTTTTTTTTGATACTTGTCGTATTGGGACATGACTGTTCCTTAAAAAGTATTATTTTATTTTGCCGTATCATTTTTTTTTGCTAACTTTGCGGCCTAAAAATAATATCAATTAAAACGACATAGAAAATGGCTAAGAAATTTGCCGAATACAAAGGATTGAATCTGACTCAAGTGAATAAGGACATACTTGAGAGTTGGAACGAAAACGATGTGTTTCACAAGACAATAGACGAGCGTGAGGGATGCCCGCAGTTCGTGTTCTTCGAGGGTCCTCCCTCAGCTAACGGACATCCAGGTATTCACCATGTGCTTGCACGCGCGATAAAAGACACCTTCAACCGTTACAAGACGATGAAGGGATATCAGGTAAAGCGCAAGGCTGGATGGGATACCCATGGACTGCCAGTGGAATTGGGCGTGGAGAAAGAGTTAGGCATCACAAAGGCTGACATCGACAACCACGACTCAAAAAAGTACATCTCAGTGGAAGACTATAACCACCGTTGTCGCGAAAACGTGATGAAATTCACTGCAGAGTGGCGACAGCTTACCGAGGAAATGGGCTATTTCGTTGACCTCGACCATCCATATATCACATACGACAACAAGTATATCGAAACACTATGGTGGCTATTGAAACAACTCTATGACAAGGGGCTGCTCTACAAAGGATATACCATACAACCATATTCTCCTGGAGCAGGAACAGGACTGTCGTCTCACGAGCTGAATCAGCCAGGATGCTATCGCGACGTGAAAGACACCACTGCTACAGCACTCTTTGAGGTGGCTGAACCTAAGAAAGAGTGGGGTGAGTGGGGAAAGGCTTATTTCGCAGCATGGACAACAACACCGTGGACTTTGCCCTCTAACACGGCTCTGTGCGTAGGTCCTACATACACATATTGTGTCGTCAAGACCTACAACCCTTATACGGACGAGAAAATTATGATCATCGTGGCGGAAGACCGTCTCGCTGCATACCTGAAACAAGAGGGCAGTGAAATGCCGTTGGAGGATTACAAGCACGGCGACAAGGTCGTCCCATATGAAGTGGTGGCGAAATATACAGGAGCAGAACTCGTGGGCATGAAGTATAAACAGCTGATGCCTTGGATAAAGCCATGCATGAAGATTGAGCCACAGGCTCCACAATATATTAATAGGTACGCGCAGGAGCATCCCGAAAAGGTGTTCAAAGGCGAGAATGGAAAGGACAGCTTCGTCGAAATGGAAGAACAGGCGTTCAGGGTTATCCCAGGCGACTATGTCACTACCGACGACGGTACAGGAATAGTACATATAGCTCCTACCTTCGGTGCTGATGACGCCAAGGTGGCAAAAGACGCTGAGATACCGTCGTTGTTCCTCATCAGCAAAAAGGGTGAGACACGACCCATGGTTGACCTTCAGGGAAAATATTACCTCACATCAGAACTTGACGCCCACTTCGTGGAGACTTGTGTTGACAAGCAGCTCTACGGCCGACACGAAGGCGACTATGTAAAGAATGCATATAAGCCGGAGTTTAACGTGGGTGGAAAGTATGACGAGAATGCTGCTGCCAAGGCTGAAGACCTCAATATAGAGATATGTATGGAGATGAAGCAGGAAGGAACAGCACTGAAGATAGAGAAACACGTCCACAACTATCCACACTGCTGGCGTACCGACAAACCTGTGCTTTACTATCCTCTCGACTCGTGGTTCATCCGCTCAACGGCAAAGAAAGAGCGTATGTCGGAACTGAACAAGACCATCAATTGGCAACCAGAGTCAACAGGAACAGGACGTTTTGGCAACTGGTTGGATAACCTCAACGACTGGAATCTCTCACGCTCACGCTACTGGGGTACTCCGCTCCCTATCTGGAGAGACGAGGATGGAGAGGAGATATGCATAGGTAGTCTTCAGCAACTCTTTGACGAAATAGAAAAAGCTGTAGATGCGGGCGTGATGGATAGTAATCCGCTGAAAGACAAAGGCTTCGTCCCTTCTGATTACTCTCAGGAAAACTACGATAGAATAGATCTTCATCGTCCTTATGTTGACAATATCGTGCTTGTAAGTCCTACAGGAAAGCCTATGAAGCGTGAGACTGACCTCATCGATGTTTGGTTTGACTCTGGTTCAATGCCTTACGCACAGATACACTATCCGTTTGAAAACAGAGAACTGATAGACGAGCGCAAGGCTTTCCCCGCTGACTTTATCAATGAAGGCGTTGACCAGACCCGTGGATGGTTCTTCACGCTGCACGCAATAGCGACAATGGTGTTTGACTCTGTGGCTTTCAAAAACGTGATCTCCTCAGGTCTCGTACTGGACGCAAAGGGCGACAAGATGTCGAAACATAAGGGCAATGTGGTCAATCCGTTTGAACAGATAGAAAAATATGGTGCAGACCCCGTGCGTTTCTATATGATGACCAACTCTGAGCCTTGGGATAACCTTAAGTTTGACGAGGAAGGCGTCGCAGAAATGAGACGAAAGTTCTTCGGCACCTTGTATAATACATATTCTTTCTTCAGCCTTTATGCAAACGTAGATGGTTTCGACTATTCTGAAAACGACGTGCCAGTAGCTGAAAGACCAGAGATAGACCGTTGGATACTCTCTGTACTTCACACACTGATAAAGGGCGTTGACCGAGAGATGCAGAACTACGACCCGACAAGGGCTGGACGACTCATTGAGAACTTCATAAATGATGATCTCAGCAACTGGTATGTGCGTCTCAACCGTAAGCGTTTCTGGGGTAAGGAAATGAGCAAGGACAAGCTGTCGGCTTATCAGACACTGTACACCTGTCTTGAGACCGTGGCCAAGCTGCTGGCTCCTTTCGCTCCGTTCTATGCTGACCAGCTCTATCTCGATCTGACAAAGGCAACAGGACGCGACAACGTATGTTCTGTACACCTCGCCACATATCCTGAGTTTGACGAGAGTGTCATCGATGCCGATCTCGAGGAAAGGATGGCAATGGCACAGAAGATAACATCGATGGTACTGGCCCTGCGTCGTAAGGTGAACATCAAGGTACGCCAACCATTACAGGCCATCATGGTGCCAGCCATTGATGACAACCAGCAACGCCATATCGAGGCAGTGAAAGACCTGATAATGAATGAGGTCAATGTGAAAGAACTGAAATTTGTTGAAGGTCAGGGCGTTCTGGTAAAGAAGGTGAAGTGTAACTTCAGAACCATGGGTAAGAAGTTTGGAAAGATGATGAAGGGTATTGCTGCCGCCACATCTGTATTAGAACAGGGACAGATAGCGCAGCTTGAGACTACTGGTTCGCTCAACCTTATGGTTGAAGGACAAAGCGTGACAATAGAGTCTGCCGACGTGGAAATCATCAGCGAGGATATACCAGGATGGCTCGTAAGTAACGAGGGCAACCTTACCGTCGCACTTGAGGTGGAACTTACCGAAGAGTTGCGTAACGAGGGAATGGCACGCGAACTCATCAACCGCATACAGAATATGCGAAAGGACAACGGATATGAAATCACCGACCGCATAAGTATCGTCATCAGCAATGCTGACGCTGTAGAAAAGGCTGTGGAACACTTTGCCGACTATATCAAGACGCAGGTCCTTGCCGACAGTATCGTTTTTGCCGATAATGATGGAACGGAAGTGGACCTTGAAGAAACAAAGGTGAAAATATCTATTTCCAAAAACTAACAATAATATCATTATGGAAGAAAAACTACGTTATAGCGACCAAGAACTCCAGGAGTTCAAGGCCATTATCGATGAAAAACTCCGATTAGCCAAAAGAGACTATGAGGAGATGATGAATTCTCTCATGAACAAAGGTGGCAACGATGTGGATGACACATCGCCAACATATAAGGTGCTTGAGGAAGGCAGTGCCACTCAGAGTAAGGAAGAGCTTATACAATTGGCTGGACGCCAGCAAAAGTTCATCCAGGGATTGGAGGCTGCACTGGTGAGAATCAACAACAAGACCTATGGTATAGATCGCATAACAGGGAAGCTCATACCCAAGGAAAGGCTGAAGGCTGTTCCTCATGCGACACTTAGCGTGGAGTCAAAACAAAATAGAAGATGACTTGTCCGCCGATAAAATGGTCGCGGGGCAAGATGGCCGTCGTCCTACTCATATCGATAATACTCATCGACCAGGTGTCGAAGATCATCGTGAAGACGAATATGTCTCTTCACGAATGTATCGATATCTTCAGCTGGTTCAAGATAGTGTTTATCGAGAATAACGGCATGGCTTACGGAATGGAGATTGGCAGCAAACTACTGCTTTCTGCTCTCAGGGTGCTGCTAATCGCCGTCTTGGCACATTACCTTGTCATACAGGTAAAAGAAAATGCCAAGTGGGGATATATTACTTGCCTCGTCATGATCTTGGCAGGGGCTATCGGAAACATGATTGACGGCATGTTCTATGGACTGATGTTCAGTGCCTCAACGACATATACCGTTGCTGAACTCGTGGAGTTTGGACATGGCTACTCGTCGTTCATGACAGGCAAAGTCGTCGATATGCTACATTTCCCACTTATTGACACGCAACTGCCAGAGTGGCTACCTATTTGGGGTGGCGACGACTACGTGTTCTTCAGTCCGGTGTTCAATTTTGCCGACTCTTGCATTAGCGTAGGTGTGGTTGCCTTGCTGATATGGTTCCGTGACGAATTGTCAGATCTGACGCTCGATAAAATACTGGGAAGAAAGACTGATAATGAAAGAGATAGCGAAGATAATAATAAAATGTAAATAAATGACGAAAAGTCGTGTTTTCGTGTTTGTTGCCACACTGACTACTTTTCTTTTGGTGGCATGCAAACCATCTGTGCCAAGCCAGTATATTGCGCCTGATGAACTTGAAGAGGTGCTGTATGACTACTACGTGTCACAGGCAATGGCTGACGTCAAGAATGATGATGGGCGTATGGGCTATCATCGAAGGATGTATTTCCTGGCCGTATTGAAGAAACACGGATTGACAGAAGCTGAGTTTGATTCGTCGATGGTTTACTATTATCGACGTGCCGACTATCTGAGAAAGATTTACAGCCATCTTCAGGAACGTATGGAAAGAGAAGTGTCGGGCACTACAGTCACAAGTGTTGTACACAAATATAGGATAGGTGGCGATACCGCCGATATATGGCGCGATAAACGTGCGACGATGCTTTGTCCTTCAATACCATATAACAGATATGATTTCGAACTGAAGGCTGATACGTCATTCAGGAAGGGCGATTCTTATTTGCTCACTTTTGATACCAACTTCCTATATCAAAGCGGTTCAAAGGATGCTACGGTATGTGTGGCTGTGAAATATGAAAATGATAGCATAGCCACGTTTTACCAGAATGTGACCTTCTCAGGACTGGCACAACTGAGAATACCGCCAGAGAAGAATGAGAAGGTACGCAATATGCGCGGATTCTTCTATCTTGACAGGGGAAGGGATGAGTCGTCAACGCTTAAGCTGATGTTTTTAAACAATATCCAATTCCTTAGGATGAGAAGTCAGAAGGAAAGTGTGAACAAGGGCGACACTATCAGTCAACAAACAACACCTAAGGATAGTCTTGGCGTGAAGAAGATACCGATGATACAACCGCAAAGCATGCCTCCTCAACAGCTGCACAAAAGAGACGATATCAAGAAGGCTCAGATAGATGAACACATCATGCCAAAAGAAGAAAAACGACTATAGGTTTCTTATGCGTAGAGTAGGGGTTCATCGTCTTCTGACGGAAGGCAGGATAATCAAGATGGCACTGGTCGAGATAGATCATGGTGTCGTTGTGCGTTGGAATACTTTCACTGACGAACAACCGTTCACGGAATGGTTAGGAGGGACAATGGAAGTGGTGACCGATTCAAAGGGAGTCAGACGTGCCCTATGGAAGGGGAGTTATATAAAATAATTTTGGATATTCTTGACAAACGATATTCAATAAAAATAAAATGATATGAATCTGAAAATAAGATTGGCAATATTAACCTTCTTGGAGTTTGCCGTGTGGGGATCTTATCTCACATCCATGGGTAGATATCTTGGTGAGATAGGTATGGGGGCTGATATAGGCTTCTTCTATTCAATGCAAGGTGTGGTGTCGTTGTTTATGCCAGCCATATTCGGTGTCATTGCTGACCGCTGGGTGCAGGCTCAAAAAATGCTTGGACTATGCCATCTTGTTGCAGGTGGATTTATGGTCGCCTTGGCTATGTATTGCTCCGTCAACAGCGAAGCAGGAACAAACAGATATTTCATCTTTACGTTGTATTCATTATCCGTAGCTTTTTATATGCCTACGTTGGCATTGTCAAATTCAGTATCGTTCAATGCCTTGCAGCAAGCAGGTATGGATACCGTAAAGAATTTCCCTCCTATACGCATCTTCGGCACCATTGGCTTTATCTTAGCCATGTGGTTTGTAGATATCATGGGATATGAGGCTAACGAGATGCAGTTTATGACATCTGGTATCATAGGATTATTGATGTTTGCCTATACGTTTACTGTACCAAATTGTCCGGTAAACAAGGTGAACGAGAGTCGTTCGATGATTGATGTATTCGGACTGAGGGCTTTCGCTCTTTTCAAAAGAAAGGAAATGGCCTTGTTCTTCGTCTTCTCAATGTTACTTGGTGTCAGCCTGCAGATCACCAACGGATTTGCCAACCCTTTCATCAGTAGTTTTGAGACTATACCGGAGTATGCTGACACCTTTGGTGTGCAACATACCAATATTTTGATTTCCCTCTCTCAGATCAGTGAGACTTGTTGCATCCTTCTCATACCATTTTTCATGAAACGCTTTGGAATAAAGAACGTGATGCTGATAGCCATGTTTGCATGGGTGTTGCGTTTCGGGTTGTTCGGATTAGGCGATCCCGGAGATGGCGTGTGGATGTTTGTCCTCTCGATGATTGTGTATGGAATGGCATTTGACTTCTTCAATATCAGTGGCGCATTCTTTGTGGATATGAATACAGAGGCAAGACACCGCTCAAGCGCTCAAGGTCTTTTCCAACTTATGACAAATGGTATAGGTGCCACTTTAGGAACGCTCGCTGCTCAGGCTGTCGTGAATAATTATACCCATACAGAATCTTTTGGTGACAATTCATTCATCGTCGGCGATTGGAGTATCTGCTGGCTCATTTTCGCAGGATATTCTTTGGTGGTGGCTATCGCTTTTGCTCTGATGTTCCATCCAAAGAGCCAAAAGGCTGAGGTAGTAGAAGAGAAATAAGAAATCAAACCCAGAGCTATGAAAGAAATGAGATTTTTCTATGTCCCGAACGTACAGTATAATGGTGAACTGCCAGAAGAGGAGGCTATGCATGCTTTGCGTGTGTTGCGCCTGAAGTCAGGTGATGAAATAATGTTGACCGACGGCATAGGCAATTTTTATAAGGCTGAGATTACTGTAGCTGCAACACGCAAATGCGTCTTCAAACTTCTTGAGACTATACCGCAGACTCCAATATGGAGGGGACATTTGCATCTTGTGGTTTCTCCGACAAAGATGATGGAGAGGATGGAGTGGCTGGTAGAGAAAGCCACGGAGATAGGTTTTGACCGTATATCATTTATTAATTGCGACAATTCGGAGCGTCGTGTGATAAAGGTAAAACGTCTGGAAAAAATTGCCGTCTCTGCCATGAAACAGAGTAGGAAAGCATGGAAACCGATCATCGACGAGATCGTGTCATTCGACGAGTTGGTGGCTGAAAGCACAGAGGGACTGAGGTATATTGCCCATTGTTACGAAGAGATAAAAAAAGTAGATCTGTTCAATCAGTTGTCTATATCGGACAAGGATGAGGATGTCACAGTATTTATCGGACCGGAAGGCGATTTCTCACTCTCTGAGGTCAAGAAGGCTATTGATGCTGGATTTGTGTCCGTATCGTTGGGCGAAAGCCGACTGAGGACAGAGACAGCTGCCCTGTATTCAGTAATGATGGCCAATTTATGTAAGAGGTTGTAATATTATGACAAGAATTCTTTATATGAGAAATATCAAAAGTCGCATTTTCTCGCTTTGCGTGTTGATAGCTACCTCAGTAGCTGCCATGCATGCCCAGCAGACAACGCTTACTATCGATAGCTTGTTTGCTGAAATGCCAGATTCTGTTCTGCCATATCTTTCTCGCAACAACCGTCTTGATCTCATTGATTTTTCAAAGGCGAGCATGAAAGCTGTGGTAACTAATTCGTTTGACGAAGACTGCGAAATGGAACAATTGGCAGATAATTATCTGCGAATCCGTCTTAACGGATGTTCTATAGTGGAGATGAAATTGAAGAAAGCTGACCGTTTGCTTCCTGATTCTTCCGAATATATGCTTTATATGCTCAAGACTGTTGGCTGTGAAACAAAACATAGCGTCTTATATCGCTACACTTCACGATGGAACTCGTTGGGCGAAGAGCAGATACAAATAAGCAACCCGCAAGAGCTCATGGAGAGAAAAATGCCTGTTACTGATGAAGAACAGGACATCTTGACAAACATCTCTCGTACTATGACCATAGTAGGACACCTGGATGGAGAGACAGACTGGATGACGGTAGAACCATGCCTTTCAGGGTGTACAACCGATGAAAAACGACTTGTTGAAGAAAAAATCACGTTAAAGACTTTTAAAATTAACCTTAAATAATAAATTTATCCTAATATTTGTACATATTGTTTGTAATTTACAAATAATGTTTGTATATTTGCAATGTGTTTTTCATGGTATTAGATTATTAAGGTTAACTTAAAAGAAACAGATCGTGAGATTAGTGGACTTTTAAAACCCACACTTCATGTGGATTTCCCGCATGTAGTGTGGGTGATTTTTTTTTTCAGAATTTTAAATATGGATTGTACTCTAATTCATATTCCAAAGTTGTCTTTGGGCCATGACCTGGATAGATTATTGTATCTTTTAGCAGTATGGAGGGCAGTTTGGAAAGACTTTCAGTGATGTCTTTAAAGCTGCCGAGTTCAAAATCGGTCCTGCCAATGCTCATCCTGAACAGGGTGTCGCCTGAGAAAGCAATGTTTTCCTCTTTGCAGTACAGAAACACCGAGCCAGGAGTGTGTCCTGGGGTAGGGATGACTGTAAACTCGTGTGTGCCAAAAGCGATAGTGTCGCCTTGATGAAGATATCTTTCTACCGGTGGCATTTCATAGTCAAGACGGTAATTGCAAAACATCATCGCTTGCTGAGCAAGTTTTTGCATAAGTGTCTCGTCGGCTCCATATACCTCTGGCTTAAGTCCAAATTCCTCAAAGATGGTGTTGTTGCCAAAGTTATGGTCAATATGTGCATGTGTGGCGACGAGATGTTTCAGTGTGATTTTGTTGTCCTTGACATATCTCACAAGAGCTTCCCGCTCTTCTTTGTAGAAGACGCCACAGTCAACGACAATACCTTCATTGGTTTCGTCGCTGATAACGTATGTATTTTCTTGAAAAGGATTTACTTCAAATTTTTGTATTTTCATAGTGGAAGATAAATGAAATATTTGTCCTTAAACCATTCTTCCTCAAACCAGTTCGTCAGTTCTGTGGTCTGGACTATTTTTCGGAAGTCTTGTAGTTCCGCGTCGAGATTGCCTCCCTTAAGGCATATGACGCCATTGGGCAATGCGTTGTTGCCCTTTGGACGGACATTCTTTTTGACTATTTTTATCAGGTCTGGTAGTTGCATCACAGCCCTACTGACCACAAAGTCATATTTGTCTTTTTCGTCCTCCCCACGCAGATGTTCGGGATGACAGTTCTCCAGTCCGATAGCATGTGCAATCTCATTTGCCACCTTTATCTTCTTTCCTGTTCCGTCTATGAGTTTGAAATAACACTCAGGAAACATGATAGAAAGAGGAATACCAGGGAAGCCGCCTCCCGTTCCAAAATCAAGAATGCGTGTTCCCGGTTTGAATCTTATTGCCTTGGCTATCGCCAAAGAGTGTAACACATGATGCTCGTAGATGTTGTCGATATCCTTTCTTGAGATGACGTTGATCTTTGAGTTCCATTCGTGGTACAGTTCGTCAAGCATGGCAAATTGTTTTATCTGCTGCTCGCTCAGTCCTTTGAAATATTTCAGAAGCTCGTCCATCGTAGTGTCGCATTTATTATGGTTTATTTGGGCACTTTATTGTTTTCTGGGAATACGACAGCTGGCTTGAATGAGCGTGCTTCTTCAAAATCCATCATGGCGTATGAGATGATGATGCAAACGTCTCCCACCTGCACCTTTCTTGCAGCAGCTCCATTAAGGCATATACATCCCGAACCTCTTTCGCCTTTTATGATATATGTCTCGAAACGTTCCCCGTTGTTGTTGTTGACAATTTGCACCTTCTCGCCAGCAATCATATTGGCAGCGTCCATAAGGTCTTCGTCGATCGTTATGCTGCCCATATAATTAAGGTTGGCTTCAGTGACCTTGACACAGTGAAGTTTTGACTTCAGTACTTCTATCATCATGCCCCTACTTGTATTTTATGTGGTCAATAAGTCTTATCGGCGTTTTACCGCAATAGACGGTGATACAGCCTACGATATGTTCGGTATCGTTCCAGTCGTTGATGTCGAGTAGTGTGTTCCCGTCCACAATAGAGAAATATTCCACATCGAGTCCTTCAATGGAATTGATTTCATTAACGACCTGGTCATGTGTCTCTTTTACGCTGTGGCTTTTCGCAAAAGATAGGCTGTTTTTCAAAGCCTTGAAAATATTGGGGGCAATAGCTCTCTCCTCCTGCGAAAGAAGGGTGTTACGACTTGAACGTGCCAGGCCGTCGCTGTCCCTTACTATTTCACATTCCACTATTTCCACGTCAATGCCGAGATGTCTTACCATGGCTTTGATGACGGCAATCTGCTGCCAATCCTTCTCTCCGAAGTAAGCACGGTCTGGCTTCACAATGTAGAACAGCCGGCTAACCACCTGGCATACTCCGTTGAAATGACCTGGTCTGTGTGCGCCTTCCATCACGGTGGAGACTGGTGGAAACTCAAAGTGTCTGGTATCAGGTGTCGGGTACATCTCCTCTACACTTGGAGCGAGGACATATTTCGCGCCACACTCATCAAGCAAGTCACAGTCGGCGTCAAGAGTCCTTGGGTAGTTTTTCAAATCGTTCTTGTCGTTGAACTGTGTAGGGTTTACAAAGACCGAGACTACGGTCACGTCATTTTCAGCCACGCTCCTTCTCACGAGTGAAGCGTGACCCTCATGCAAGGCACCCATCGTCGGAACAAGTCCTACGGAATGTCCTGCCTTGCGTTCTTCAAATAGTGCATTTTGCAATTCTGCAATCTTGTTAAATACAATCATTATATCTTAGCTTTTATCGTCATATTTACGAAAACGGGTGCAAAATAACAACATTTTCGGCAAATATCGAAATAATAAGCTAAAAATATCCAAAAAAGACTCTATTTTTTCGTAAAATCCCACATTTTTTGCTGATTTTCGAAAAAAAAGTAGTAACTTTGCAACGTTAAACTACAAATCATGGCAAAGAAAATATTATTCATCAACCAGGAAATATCACCGTACGTTCCTGAAAGTGAAATGTCGAGCATAGGTAAGCTTGCTCCCCAGAAAACGGTAGAGAAAGGGTTTGAAATTCGTACTTTCATGCCTAAGTGGGGAAACATTAACGAGAGAAGGGGACAACTTCATGAAGTGATCAGACTCTCGGGGATGAATCTTATTATCAACGAGACCGACCATCCGTTGATTATCAAGGTGGCGTCAATGCCTTCTTGTCGAACTCAGGTCTATTTCATCGACAACGACGATTATTTCACAAAACGTCAGATGGGTGTCGATGATAAGGGTGTACCATACACAGACAATGGAGAGCGTGCAATATTCTTTGCGCGTGGAGTTCTTGAGACCGTGAAGAAACTCCGTTGGGTGCCTGACATCATAGTGTGTCAGGGATGGATGACAGCCGTTATCCCCTTGTATGTTAAGACTGCCTATAGTGAGGAGCCTTCTTTTGCAAGTACAAAAGTGATAACGACTCTCTTTGGCAACCTATATGATGCTATTGTATGCGATGATTTCCGCGATTGCATTGCTTTCAGGGATGTTGATGGTAGCGTCTTGGACAACTATCCTGAGAACATTGGCTATGACGACCTCGCCAAGCTCGCCATCCAATATTCAGATGGAATCATCGAGGCCTCGCCTGAAATAGATGCTTCTGTCGTAGAGTTTGCACAGAATTCTGGTAAGCCTCTGCTCAAATATCCTGGCGATGATCTGGGACAGGCTTATGCAGACTTCTACAATGCTTTGCTTGATTGACTTTTTCTAACGCATAAAGACACACAAAATACAAATAATGAAGATAAAATGGATTACTTTGATGGTCATGGCTTTCGTAGCCATGACATCTTGTGATGACAATACCGACACGCTTGGAAATTCACTGTCGAATGAGGTGGACAAGTTCACCATTATCACCGATACTTTTCTTGTGTCTTCAAGGTCGATTACGGTTGACTCGGTGTTGTCGCGCAACACATATTCGTATATAGGTCATGTAAAAGATCCCGAAACCAACACCTATGTCACAAGCAATTTCTCCACACAGGTAGGTGTGACGGAGCGTATCTTGTCAACACCACTCATGCCTGAACTCGACAGTATCGTGAGTCGTGATGTTGACGGGAAGGTTATGGCTGACTCGTGTTTTTTCAATATCTTCTTTAATAGCTATAAAGGTGATTCGCTCAATCCAATGAAACTCACAGCTTATGAACTGAAGAAACCCATAAGCGAAGGGCGGGACTATTATTCCAATTTCAATCCCGAACAAGAAGGATATATCAGAACCGATGCGGGGAGTATTGTAAAACAGAAGTCATACACCTACCAAGGTCTGATTGGAACTGATTCTGTGTATGCAGTCTCTATACCTCTGAACGACAAGTATATTGACCGTGAAGGCAATGAGTATGTTAACTTTGGAACTTATCTTCTCAGGAAATATTATAGCGACAAGGATAATTACAAGAATCCTTATAACTTCATTAATAAGGTATTCCCAGGCTTTTATGTCAAGTCAACGGGTGGCCTTGGCAATATGGGAGAGGTGATGATCACTACGCTTCAGTTCTATTATCAAGCCTATAGTAACGACTCTATTGTTACGGGTTCGCTCAAACTTGGTGGAACAGAGGAGATGGTACAAACCACCAATATCGTCAATGACCATAAGCGTATGCAGATGCTTGCCGAAGATAACACATGTACATATATCAAGAGCCCTGCTGGTATTTACACTGAGGTGACGTTGCCTGTAAATGAGATAAAGACAAATCACGAGAACGACACCATCAGTTCTGCAAAAATCATATTCAAGCGTTACAATAGCGACGATCAGGGTGAGTTTACTACTCCAAAGTATATCCTCATGGTGCCAAAAGACAGCATGTACACGTTCTTTGAGAAGCGTAATTTGCCGGACAATGTCACATCTTATATTTCCAGCTTTAACTCAAGCTATAACACATATACCTTTAATAATATCTCATCGCTCATTAACAAGTTGTGGGCCAATAGAGGAAAGTCTGAAGACTGGGACAAGGTTGTGCTTATCCCTGTAGCTGTGGAAACCAACAGTACCTCGTCGGGCACTGTATATACCAAGGTGTCTAACGACATGGAACTGACGACGACAAAACTTGTGGGTGGGTCTAACAACAGCCACGAACCCATACGTATCAGTGTAATATACAATAAGTTCAAGAAATAATCATCCGTAATCATACTCATGGCAGACAATTATCTTGAACGGCATCGTGAAGACTACGAACAACGCAAGGCGCGATATTTGGCCCGCAAGAAACATCTTAGCCCAGAAATAAGGGCAAGGATAGCTGCAAGAGAAAGAGGCATGGATAATAAAAATGAAGGAAGCGAAGAGTGATACATCTCTGCTTCCTTCATTTTGGTAGTGTAAGTTGAACTGTGTCAAGGCCATTTTCCTTATTATATTAACCTCAGATGGGGGACACGATTTTTTATCGTGCTTTCCAGATGAGGAGTCTTCCAGGCTGCAAGCTTTCGAACCGGCAGAGAACATGGTTTGAGACAGCAGCAGCGCAACGTTGTGGGACAACATTTCCCCCTGGGATATCTTAAAAACATGCTTTTTTGAGTGTGTTTTTGAATGGTTTTGAGCGTATATAAGCTCAATTAACATGATTTTAACATAAGAAATGAAGGTAAATTGCTCATATATGCTCGAAAAATATGTTAAAAAGTGCGTTTTTTAGCCAAAAAACGGCTTTTTCTATCACTTCTATCACTTCTTCTATCACTACTTAACTCTATGTATATTAGACATTTAACCCCAATAGTGATAGCAGTGATAGAAAAAATCAATTTTTTTTAGTAGTAAGAGGGTGTTGAGGTAAGAGGTTGTTGGGTTATAGGGGTAAGAGGTTATTGGGTTATAGGGTTATTTGGTTATGGGGTATTCAGTTGTAAAGTGAATAGGGCATTCAGTTGTAAAGTGAACAGGGTATTCAGTTGTAAAGTGAACAGGGTATTCAGTTGTAAAGTGAACAGAGTATTCAGTTGTCAAGTGAATAGGGTATTCAGTTGTCAAGTGAATAGAGCAATCAGTTGAGAACTGAATAGGGCAATCAGATGTGAACTGTGTAGAGTGAATGTAGAGTGTAGAGTGTTTGCGACATCCATCTCACACGCAAGATAATGTCTTTTTTGCTCTATTAATTGTAAGCCGCTTCTCCTTTAGTTCTCCGTTAAATCTCCGTTAGATTCCCGTTAGATTCCCGTTAGATTCTCGTTCATTTCCCGTTAGTTTCTCGTTCGACCTTCGTTCGAACTTCGTTCCGTCTCCGTTATGGAAGCGAGAAGAAACGGAGATGAAGCGAGGGAAGAAACAGGAAAATTTCACTTTTTAATTGCTCAACAACAAATAAAAATCAAGAATTGTTTGGCGTTTTGATTGTTTTTATTTACTTTTGCATCATAAAATAACAATAGCTATGAGCAATAGTTTTATAACAAATAAGAACAAATACCTGTCAGACATTATCAATGGCATCCTCCCCAAAACAAATGCTGTTGATTTCCTTGTCGGATACTTCTATTATTCTGGTTACAAACAATTATCAGACCAACTAAAAGACAAGCATGTCAGGATTTTGGTTGGTTTGGATATTGATATCAGAATGGCTAAATATGTTTGCGAGGTTGAAAATTTCAGGCAGCATCTACAGTCACGTGGAGTGTTGAAAGAGGAGTATTATGCACAATTCGTGAAAGCCTTCAATGATACAGATTTTCTCGATACAAAAGAAAAGATGGAGCAGTTCAAGATGTTTTATTCAAAGATTCTTGACGGAACTGTGGAAATAAGAAAGACACTTGAACCGTGTCATTCCAAGATGTATCTTTTCGCATACAATGATATTATCAATGAGGGAGGGGAAAATCCAGGGGTTCTTATAACAGGTTCCAGTAATCTGTCATACCAAGGACTGCAAGGACGTCTTGAACTCAACGCCCGTTTCAACGATAAGATAGAATATGACGAAGGCAAAGAGATATTTGAAGAACTTTGGAAAGATGCTGTAGTCATTGCCGACAAAAACAATATTGATGAATGGAATAATAAGGTAATGAAACATATTTGGTTTGATACTCTGTTTTCACCATATCTTATGTTCATTCGTGTACTTATTGAATACTTTGCCATCCCTTCCAAGGACAACTTGTTGACTCCGTACGATATAACAGATGGCAGATTCAGCAATCTGAAATATCAGACAGACGCTGTTTTGCTTGCACTAAAATCTTTGGAAAACCATAATGGTGCAATCATTGCCGACGTAGTTGGTCTCGGTAAAAGTATTGTTGCTTCAACAGTTGCACGTAACTTGCGTTTGAGAACTATTATCATAAGTCCTCCACACCTTTGCAGACAATGGGAAGAATACAAAGATGAATTTGGATTTACTGCTTCTGTTTTCAGCAGTGGAAAGATTGAAGATGCCGTAAGTCATTACCAAAATATCGTGAAAGCAGATGAACAGTTCCTGATAATCATTGATGAAGCTCACCGTTTCCGTAATGAATATACCCAGGACTACGCTTTGCTTCATAATCTATGTACAGGCAACAAAGTGCTGTTGCTATCGGCAACGCCTTTTAATAATCAGCCTTCTGACATATATTCACTTATTAAACTGTTCCAGATTCCTTCTCATTCCACATTGAAAACAGTGGAAAATTTGGGTGTTGCCTTCAAGCAACTTATTGACAAATATAAAGAATTGAGGGAAGCTCAACGCAAAGGTGAAATTACTGAAGAACAAGTGAAAATAGAAGTGGAAAACATATCTAAGGAGATACGTTCAATAATAGGACCGTTGGTTGTTAGGCGTTCACGTCTTGACTTGATGGAAATACCCGAATATGCTGAAGACTTACAACAACAGAACATCCAATTGGTAATACCCAACGACCCGGAAGAGTTGACATACGACCTTAGTAAACTTAAGGATTTGTATCTCAGTACGCTTGACCGCATATGTAAGACAGAAGGAGGTAGCGATGACGTTTACCGTTTCAAGGCAGCACGCTATTCTCCTGTGTTGTATGTGCAAGAAGACAAGAAAGAGCAGTTAGCTAAAGAGCTTGAAGAAAAGACAGGCATAAAGTTTGGACTGTTGTTAGGACGACAGGCCAACGTTTCGAGTTTTATGCGCCATTTATTGGTTTCACGTTTTGAGAGTTCAGTAGCTGCTTTCCAGGCATCTATAGACTATATGATTCAGTCGGCTGAACACCTTCTCTCATGGATTGACAAACGTCACAAAATCCCTGTTTACAAAAAAGGCAATCTTCCTGAAGTTGAGAATTTCTATACAGACGATGGAACAGAAGAAATAACTGAAGCTTTTGAGAAATATGAGTCAAGAGGTTTCTTTGAGATTGATATGAAGTATGTTAAGTCTGAGTTCATAGATGATGTGAATGCAGATATTGCCCTTCTGAAAAATCTTAGGGAACAGTGGTTCGGCAAAGAGAACAAAATCACGTTTGATCCCAAACTTGAATCGTTCATCGAAATCGTTAGGAAGCAGATGAAGGATGACCCAAATAGAAAGATAGTGGTGTTCACTGAATATGCAGATACCGCAAACTATCTTGGTAAAGCCCTTTTGGACGCTGGCCTCCCTGTGATGAAATATACCTCAGCGGATGCTTCTGACACCAACAAGGAACGTATACGTGCAAATTTTGATGCAGGACTTAAGAAAACCTTGCAGCGTAATGACTATCACATATTGGTGGCGACAGATGCCATATCTGAAGGATACAACTTGCATCGTGCAGGAGCCATATTCAACTACGACATTCCTTACAATCCGACACGAGTTATCCAACGTATTGGTCGAATAAACCGTATCAACAAGAAAGTGTTTGACGAACTGTATATCTACAACTATTTCCCAACTGATGTCGGCGAGGCTGAAACACGAACCAAGGAAATCTCCACGCTGAAAATGGCAATGATTCATGCCATAATGGGTGAGGACACCAAGGCTCTGACAAAAGACGAAGAGGTCAGGGCTTATTTCAATGAACGCTACCGTAGGGAACTTGCCAACAACGAAGAGGGTTCTTGGGACACTCCATACAGGAAACTGCTCAATGAAATGAAAGGAACGGAGATATACGAACAGGCTTTGCTCCTCCCTCATAGGGCTAGAACAGGACGTGAAAATGTTTGTTCTGCACAGAAAGGACTTGCAGAGTTCTCTGACGGAAACGAACAAAGACGTAAGGGTGTGCTGTTGTTCGGGAAAAAAGGCAATGACTTTGTTTTCAAGATTGGCAGTAAAGACGATATTCCCTCCATGTTGCCAGCCGAAGAGGCATTGGCTCTCTTCAAGGCAGATAAGGACGAACAACCTGTGGAGTTGAGCAAGGACTTCGATGAGGTTTACCAGCAAGTCAAGTCTTCTTTGTTCAAGAATGAGGTACAGGAACGTAATGACAAAGAGTTGGTCAATGCCGTAGCCAAGATAAAAGTTCTGACAAAAGCAAAAATACTGCCAAAGGACTATCTTTGCGACTTAATCACTGTCATTAAGGCGGATGCCCTATCAGGTTATGAAATACGTTTCATCAATCAGCTGACATTAAAAGATGCGGCATTGCTTCCTCAGAAGATAACTCCGGAATATATCGCGCGTATCGTTTCGTCTCAAAACAAGGTGGATGATGGTGAAGAAACACTAATTATGAGTGAAGAACTCCAATAGTTGAGTTAGTAAGATATAACAAAATATGCAGATAAAATTTGAATTATGCCTACATTGTTTATTATATTTGGTTTTAGATTTATGTTTTATTCTAATGACCACACTCCCATCCATATACATGTTATAAAAGATGGGTGTGAAGCGAAATATAATGTTGAACCCGTGGAACTTGTATTTAACCATGGGTTCAAAAGACATGATTTGTCTTTAATTGAGTCTATAGTTTTAGAAAACAAAGAAATCATCATTGAAAGATGGCATAGTTATTTCAATAAATAAACAGGAGGATCACATAATGAAAAGATTTTATATTGATAAAGTATGGATAGATGACACTTGTCTTTGGATTGAAACCAAAGATGGGCGCAGGGTGTGTACACCATTTTCTAAATGGAAAGGTTTGGAGAATGCAACCAAAGCCCAACGTGACGATTTTATACTTGGATATACTGGAATACATTGGCCAAGTTTAGATGAAGACCTTGGATATGAAGGACTTTTCGTGGATGCGGGATTGTGTGAGGCAACTCCAGAGGAATGTAGTGTTGTTTGTGAACCTTAAAAATGAAATAGATAATCGGGAATTATTATGGAATTTAATAAAGCATATAACAGACAGGAATTTATTGGTTTCCTGAAAAACCGTTTCCTTCCAGAGGACTTCGTTCAGACGGAAGAAAACGTTGAATTTGTTACCCAAACAAAGTATTCTACTCAAGCAGTAAAGTTGGGCACTTGCGAGTCGCTCGACCTTGTAGTCTATGAGATTCGACATACTTCAAAGAATGATGCAAGGGTATCGTTGTCAAAAGAGGCTTTCCGCTTGTTGACCGACGAGATGGAAGACCGTGCCCTTGTTGCTTTCGTTCCTGAAGATAACGATGCAACCTATCGCTTCTCATTTATTGAAATTTCTCTTAATATTGATGAAGAGCACTCACGCATCACTCGTTCATACAGCAATCCACGACGCTACAGCTACCTGCTCGGTGAGGGTATATCTTATTATACGCCAAACAAGTATCTTAACGAAAAAGGTAGAGTGGTTAATGACGAGGATTTACACAAGCGTTTCTCTGTTGAGGTTCTGACCAATGACTTCTATGGCGAATTGAGCGACTGGTATGCTTGGGCAATCAAACAGATTAAGTTCCCTAATGATATTGAAGACAAAACGGATGATGACAAATACAACAACGAGAGTGCCATTCGCTTGATTACTCGTCTGATGTTTGTATGGTTCTTGAAACAACGTCATCTTATTCCCGAGGAGTTTTTTGATGAGAAATATATTGCAGAAAACCTCTTGAAGGACTTTGATCCGCATAAAACAGAAGGACTGTTCAAGCAAAAGTCCTTGGAAAGCAAGTATTACAAGGCTATACTGCAAAACCTGTTCTTTGCCATGCTCAATCGTCCGATATGCGAAGAGGGCAGCCAAGAACTGAACGGCAGACGATTCAGAAAATCAGAAGGCGACTACAATATCAACTATCTGATGCGATATGAGGAATATTTCAAGAACACGCAGTTGTTTGTTGACCTTGCAAACAAGACAGTGCCATTCCTTAACGGAGGATTGTTCGACTGTCTCGATGATAAGGATAAGGGAAAGTATTACGATTGTTTCACTGACCGCAAGGCTGTGAACAAATATCTCGTATTCCCCGACTTCCTCTTCTTTGGCGAAGAGGCTGGCAAGAACATCGACCTATCAGAGTTTTACGGCGATAAGAAAAAGAAAAAGGTCAGCGCCCGGGGTATCATTGACATTCTCAAACGATACAATTTCACGGTAGAGGAAAACACTCCTTTTGACAAGGAAGTGTCGCTCGACCCTGAGCTTCTCGGCAAGGTGTTTGAAAATCTTTTGGCGGCATATAACCCTGAAACACAGACAACCGCCCGTAAACAGACAGGTTCTTTCTATACGCCTCGTGAGATAGTTCAATATATGGTAGATGAGAGTCTTGTTGCACATCTGAAACGAACCGTAGGCGAAGACCTTGAAACGGAATACCGCAAACTGCTCCAATATACCGACGAACCTTTTGAGCTGAATGAGGAGCAACGTCATGCCATCATGCAGTCGCTATACAACTGCAAGATACTCGACCCAGCCTGTGGGTCGGGCGCATTTCCAATGGGCATACTGCAACAGATGGTGCATATCCTCCAGCGCATTGACCCAGACAACTCCAAATGGAAAGAGATGATGTTGAATCTGGCTGTAGGCGAGACAAAAGAAGCCCTTATGAGAAACATTTCAGAAGAACGGTTGGAATTGCTGATGGACATTGAGCGTAGTTTCGACGAAAGCATCAATCGCCCTGACTATGCCCGTAAGCTCTACTTGATAGAGAACTGCATCTATGGTGTAGATATCCAACCTATTGCCATCCAGATAAGCAAACTCCGTTTCTTTATCTCATTGGTTGTTGACCAAAAGACCAATGATAATCCGACGGACAACTTCGGCATTCGTCCTTTGCCCAATCTTGAAGCAAAATTCGTTGCCGCCAACACCTTGATAGGTTTGGACAAGATTGACGCTTCGCTTTTCGATACGGATGAAGTGAAAGAAAAGGAAGAGGAAATGAAGGAAGCCCGTCATAAGATTTTCGGTGCAAAAACAGTCAAGACCAAGCGCAAGTATCGCCAACGCATAGCAGAAATCCGACAGGAATTATCAGCATTACTTGAAGAATCAGGTGCGGTAGGCAATGACGGAGCCAAACAACTGAACTCATGGGATATGTTCGACCAGAACGCTTCTTCACCATTCTTTGATAGCGAATGGATGTTTAGTATTAAAGATGGATTTGATATTATTGTAGGTAATCCTCCATACCATCAATTGTCTAAAGACAAATCTGCCCCATTGGCATATAGAGCCTACTTAAAAAGGAGATACAACACTTCTGGAGGAAGACAAAATACGTTTATTTATTTCACTCATCTTGGTATTGAACTTACGGCTAATAATGGAGTTCTTTCTTATATTATTCCCAATACGATACTGACGCAAGAATACTATAAGGATACTCGCAAACTATTACTTAAAGAGACATCTCTTCTTAAAGTTGTGTTTTACGATAAAATGCCATTCGAAAATGCTGTAGTGGAGAATGTTACCTTTATTGTTTCTAAACACAAACAACCCGATTACGAAATATCGTATTATATTAGTGATGTACACTCTGTTGATTATAATTGTACTAAGCAAAAGAGTGAATTTATGACATCACCTATATTTGCTTTTAGTTTCAAGTCAAATAATTTAAATAGCAAGGTCGCTCTTGACTCCATAAAACTTAAAGATCTATGCAATATAAATCAAGCTATTGCATTAAAGGGTGACAAGTCACTATCTGTAAAACGAGATAATCCATCAGGAAAGTACTATAGATTATTAGATGGAAGAAATATAAATAAATATTCAGTAACTTGGACTGGGGAGTATCTTGATTATTGTTTAGAAAGAATTCATTCATGCAAAACAAAAACGATTTTCGAAGTTCCTGAAAAACTATTATTTAGAAGAGTATCTGCAAATTTGATATTCACCTATGACAACAACCAATATTATGCTCTAAATACTATTGTTGTTGTTACGTTAAAAGGAGAGAAATGTATTTCACTAAAATATCTTCTCGCCCTTCTTAACTCAAAACTTTTGAATTTCTATTATGTAACAGAACACAAATCAACAAAGAAAGTTTTTTCTGAGATACAAGCACGTAGCGTTGGAGAACTTCCTATAAAACATGTCTCCCAGAATAAACAACAGGGATTCATTTCTTTGGTAGACAAAATCCTAATATCCAAAGAAGAGAATCCACAGGCAGAAACAAACTCATTGGAAAACGAGATAGACAAGAAGGTCTATCACCTCTACAGCCTGACTTACGATGAAGTCCTCATTGTAGACCCCAATCCCCCATTTACACGAGAAGAGTATGAACAGCAAGAAGATAATGACATAGCAGAGATAATGCGTTCACGACCACATCTTTTTATATTGGGTGCTGGAGCGACAAAGGCAACCATTCCCTATGGGGATAAATATGGTCGCCAGAGTCCTGTTATGGAAAACTTTATGCATGAAATCGGGATAGACGGTTTGTTGGATGGCGTAAAACTGGAGACCAAAAGTAATAACATTGAAGCCATTTACTCTGAATTGGCCTCTAAATCGGAATATACTGATGTAGTTAGGCAAATAGAGGATGGTATTGTTGATCATTATCGACAAATGCAGATCCCTGAAGCCCCAACGCTCTATGATTATCTTATCTTGTCACTTCGTAGCAAAGATTGCATAGCAACGTTTAATTGGGATCCGCTGTTGATACAAGCCTATAATCGGGTGAATAAGATAACAGACGATTTGCCTCAGATGTTATTCCTGCACAGCTGTGTTGAAGTTGGGGTGTGTGAGGACTGCAAACGCTATGAACCTTATCGAAACAGATTTTGTTCGGAATGTGGTAAGCCATTGGTTTCACCGAGATTGCTATATCCGGTTAAGAATAAGGATTATTCACAGAACATATACATTCAAGATGCCTGGAACAGGTTACAGTATTATTTGGAATATGCTTGTATTGTTACTATTTGGGGATATAGTGCGCCCAAAAGCGACAAAGAAGCAAAACAGATGATGTTAAAAGCCTTTTCTTCTGAGTATCGCCCTCTTGATCAGATAGAGGTAATAGATATTGCAGATGAAGAAGTACTACACAAGACTTGGCTGCCATTTGCAAAGAACACCAATTACCATTTAAACATTCATCGTTCACTGATGGATAGTCTAATTGGCGAGTTCCCGCGTAGAAGCATAGAAGGTTATGTCAAACGATATATAGAAGGTTGGTGGAATAGTTCTACTTTGAAACTTAAGGAATGTAGTTCTTTTGATGAACTTACACAGCTTGTGACCCCATTAATAGAAAAAGAATCACAGAACAATTACAATGTTATATAGCTTATGTCAAGACTCAGCGATTTATACAAGGCAATGGAAACGTTGCGGAAAGAAGGTCTCTCTCTGAATGAGGATTTGGAGAGACAGGTAAGTGAATTGGAAGAAGACATCATCAAAAAAGAGATTCTTCCGGTAGTAACAGAGACCATTGAGCCTGCATTGAAACAGGTGCAACGTGAATTGGTGTTGGTAGTTGACTATCATCCAGGAATGCCTATTAGCGTATCGTTGTCACGTAAGACAAACATCACAGAACTGATTGATGCCAAGCGACTGGAGGCAGATCCTGAAGTGGAACACAAGGAGTTTGGCCCAAGGAAAACCAAGAGAACGCAGATTGCTCCCAAAACAGGTTTATGTATCCGTAGAAAAGACGGTTCTATTCTTCAGGAACACGATGCTGCCACCACATTCACCTCTGCAATTATTGAGGCAGGCTTGTTAAAAGTTCGAGAACTGGATGTCAAATTTTGTCGCATCAACGTGGTTTCCACAACAAAGGATAAAAAATATGGTCATGCCCAGCGCGAAGTAGAACCTGGGCTTTATGTGCTTACCCACAGCAGCACTAAAGACAAAAAGAAAATCTTGGATAAGATTAACACAGCTCTAAAAATGGGTTGGAAAGTTGAAATAATGAAATAATAATAGCGAATGTCTGCGAATAAGGTTCTTATAGCACTAGGAAGACAATATAATAATATTCAATCTACAAATTATAAATATGGTTAGTTTTGAAGCTTATAAATTTGATCATGTATATGAATTTGCGGACATCATTTACAAGATGGTGGAAGATGAAACTATGTTTTGGGCTTACGACAATACACAACTTATAGATGCTGTTATACGATATAATAAGATTAGTCTTCTGCATATTTACATCTATACGCAATTACTTAACTACCATGGGCGTTTGTATCGGAAATACGGTGACTGCTATGACGAAGATGCTTATTATAAATGGGTCGAGATCGCAAATACTTATGGAGTAAAATATAAAACTGAATACGACGAGGACGATGAAGATGCTTTTTATCATTGGTACAAAAATAACGAAAGTGTGTTTCAAGAATTATTTCAGTATATCACTGATGAAGTTTTCTATTGTCTCTTCGCAAATCATCCTTTTTTAGTAAGATTCAATAATATTGTTGCTGCATTAATTAAAAATGAAAATGAGGAACGAGACTTTGATTTTCCGAAAGAATCAATAGAAAAGAACGGGACAATAAAAAGATGCTCTATTCCCCAATGGGCAAAACTTGCAGTTTTTCACAGGGATCATGGTAGATGTGTTTTCTGTGGAAAAGATTTAACTAATGTTTATACCCATTTAAATGCTGTTAATTATGACCATATCGTGCCATTAAATAGGTATGGCGCTAATGACCCTTGTAATCTTCAAACTACTTGTGAACATTGTAATAAATCAAAGCAAGATAAAGAAGATAATCCACAATACCAATACGAACCCTGGTGGAAATAGATATAGATAATGGCAGAAGAAACAAATTTCATTCCTAGGAAAGTTACAAATCCAAATGATTTTTTGGATAGGAAGTCTTATTTATGTATCTGTAATGTTTTTTGCAATTCAAGAGCGATTATAGATGAAATAAAATATCATGACAAGACATCAAATATTGATGGGTTTATTCAGTTGATAGAAGAAAGCAATTATCCCATAGGAAATATATTTATTCAAGCTAAGACATATAAATCAAAATACAAAGGGAAGAATAAAGCAGAAATTCCAGCTTATTTTGTCGCATACGCCATGAGAATGCGTAATGAAGTTTGTATTTTCTTTTCTGTTGATGCAGATGATAATAAGATATATTGGAAATACATTTCTGATGACTATATAAGACAATTTAATAATGAGGGAGATAATGAAATCCATACACTGCTGTCCCGTTAAGGTCAGAAGATTTTGAAATAATTAACTAATAGTCAACTTTTTACGAGCAATATTTTGTGTATTCGATTTGATTTTGTATTTTTGCACTCGTTAATAAATGACGTGTGCAATGAACAAAGGTAAAAAAACTATATCATTGCGGTATTAGTTATGCTATACCTCGTAACACATTGGCTAAGGCAAACTATAAACGAGACTGGCGTATCTATATTAGCCTTAAGGTAACTCAATTTTTAGCCTAAAAAATGGCTGTTTTTGACGTGAATTTGGCAATTTTTGACGTGAATTTGGCAATTTTAGCCTTAAAAACCTCTATTTTTGGCCTAAAAATGGCAGTTTTTGACGTGAATTTGGCAATTTTGGCCAAATTCAGATGGCTTTTTTTGGGTGTTTTTAGGTTGTAAATTTAGCTAAGCAACTGTAGTACAGCATATTATATACTTAGTTTTTCCTATTAGCGGCCAAATTGCCAAATTGCCAAATTGCCAAATTACTTTTTTCATTGTGCATCTGCCCTGTTGCAGATTGATAGTATAATATACATAATAATAAATAATATATTTATATATTATTTATTATTAATACCGAAACATGCACCCCCATTGAATTTGGCAATTTGGCAATAGTACGATATTTTCATATTTTATAATAGTTAAATGTCTATATATCAGATGTTTAAATAATGTATTAGATAGTAATGTCAAAAGATTTGATTGCCAAATTGCCAAATTCAGCTAAAAAATGGGCTAAAAACCACCTGTTTTAAGCTAAAAATAGGTGAAAAACCATAGTTTTTCTGCAAAAATTGATGTTTTTCGTGGTCGTTTTGAGTCTAATCGTGGTCGTTTCGAGTCTGATTGCTGCTTCAAAATAAAGACACCTCTCTTTAGGCCAATATTTAGTTATATTAACACTTTAAAAGCAGTGTGGCAGCCTCGAAACTGACTCCAAACGAAAAAAAAAATTCTCAAACTAAGAAAATATATTTACGTAGTTAGACAGATATCTTAGGACATTCTGAGATATTATAATATACAAAGTATATTATAAAAGAATGTTAAAGAAGAAGAAGAAAATTAAGTAAAGACTTGCAAATTAGAAAAAAATTACTACCTTTGCAGAAGATAAGCGGCATCTCGGCATAATTGCTCAAGCAAGCTTGGCAAGTTCTGCTCTCGATTTGCATTTTCTTTGCAGAAGATAAGCGGCATCTCGGCATAATTGCTCAAGCAAGCTTGGCAAGTTCTGCTCTCGATTTGCATTTTCTTTGCAAAAGAAAAGCGGCATTGGCGCAATCGCCATCGTCGGGAGCTGTGCAATCATCTCGTCAACTGAATACGCTCGTCAACTGAATACGCTCGTCAACTGAATACGTTCGTCAACTGAATACGCTCGTCAACTGAATACGCTCGAAAACTATTCAAATGCTCGTCCTTTCGTCACATTTCAAGTCATTCTGTCCCATTTACTTGGATTATTGGCAATAACGTCATAACTTTGCAGCGGAATTTTGAACAATAAATAAAACATAGAGTAATATGAACTATCAAGAAGTGATTGACGGTATCAACGAGGTGATGGACCGCGAGATACCAATGCTACTCTCGCTGACAGAAGAGCAAGTGAGCGTGAAAAGAAACCATCAGAACCGCACGGTGAAGATGCTCGTGGGACATCTCATCGACTCGGCGTCAAACAATCATCAGCGGATGGTGAGACTGCAATATGCCCCTCGTTGCGGACACTCGATGCCAAATACAGAGATGGGCATGCTCGTCTTCCCCGACTATACGCAGGACAACGACCTCTGGATAGCCCTTCAGGACTATCAGCATGAAGACTGGCAACAGATAGTGATGCTGCTGAAACTATACAACCAGCATATCTGTCATGTGATACGCTCTGTTGACGAGACAAAGCTCGACAACTACTGGATAGACTATGAGGGATGCCGTGTGAGTCTCGATGCCATGATACGCGGATATGTCAATCATCTTAATCTGCACTTCGGACATATTAACGATCTGCTTAAGTAAAGGAGGCCACGACATGATATTGACATTTTTATTATCTATATTGCTCGTGTTCTGCGCACATGCTTGCCAGGCGCAGACAGTTACGCCTAAGGCCGCCACACCCGAGATGGAGTTTGTTATGCAGCTCAACGTCACCCTCGGCGAAGCCTATACGGTAGGGGAGACACAAAGCGGGAAACGACATGTGATACCCATCACTGGCGGTACGTTTGAAGGTCCGCTCGTGCGTGGAACAATAGAAAAGGGTGGTGCCGACTACCAGCTTATCAGTGCTGACGGTAAGCGGACAACGCTCGAAGCCATATACTCCATAAAGACCGACGACGGCGTGTATATCCACGTAAGGAATCAAGGCATAGTATATACAGGGAAGGATGCCTCGGGCAACGATACGTTCTACTTCAAGGCTGCGCCGAAGTTTGAGGCTCCCATGGACAGTAAGTATGCGTGGCTCAATAATGCCATATACGTCTGTGCTCCGTCGTTTGGCGCTCCAGGCACAATATTGCTCGACGTTTGGAAGGTGAAATAGTTGACGATAGTATAATTACCGATTTGAAACGATGAAAGTGCTTATTTTAAACGCGAGTCCACGGAGAAAGGGTAACATATCGCAAATGGTAGGCGTGATGAAAGATGAGGCTGAGAGCAATGGAGCCGAGGTGGAGGTGGTGGATGTGCAGCATCTCGACATCCGTCCATGTGTGGCTTGTATGAAATGCCGTTCCACGGGCTTTTGTGTGATGCCTGAAGACGACTCCCAGCGCGTGTTGGCGAAGATACAGGAAGCCGATGCTGTTGTCGTGGCAGCTCCATGCTACTGGGGCAATATGCCAGGCACACTGAAACTGCTGTTCGACAGGATTGTCTATGGACTGATGGACGAGAGCTCAGTAGGATTTCCCAAGCCGCTGCTGAAGGGCAAACGCTGTGTGCTTGTGAGCACCTCGACGACACCATGGCCGTTTAACATCTTGATGCATCAGAGTCATGGAGCCATAAGGGCGATGAAGGAGATATGCCGATATAGCGGATTCAAGATCGTGGCAACGGTGGAGAAGGGCGGCACAAAACGCAACACCCTCCTCTCGGAGAAGGAAGAAAAGAGATGCCGCAAGGCAGCGAGACGATTGCTCTCTTAAGATGCTCCCGGACGTCAGCTATCGGGTAGTGCTTCTGACTGTGAAACCGCTCTAACTACGTTCTTTATGTGTTAGAATCTGCTTTAATGCCGTTTCTTATCTGTCAGGATCTGTATTAATACCGTTGATGATGGCTTCGCGACACTGTTGCATAAGCCATTTCGGAGTGCTGGTGGCACCGCAGATACCAATGGTGGTCACGTCCTTTAGCCATTCTTTCTTTATCTCCTCAGGACCTTCTATGAGCTGGCTGTTGGGGTTGACGCGCCGACATTCGTCGAAAAGCACTCGGCCGTTGCTGCTCTTGCGTCCGCATACAAAGAGCACGAGGTCGTGTCGGCGTGCGAAGTTGCTCACGTTGGGCATGCGGTTAGCCACTTGCCTACAAATGGTGTCGAAGCTGCGGAATGTGGCAGTGGGAGAGATGTGGGTCTGTATGTAGTCGATGATGCGATGAAACTCGTCGAGCGACTTGGTGGTCTGCGAGTAGAGGTAGATGTCGCGTGTGAAGTCAAGTTTTTTCACATCTTCAAAATGCGCTATCACGATGGCATGGTTCTGTGTCTGTCCGACGAGTCCCAACACCTCGGCGTGTCCCGGTTTGCCGAAGATGACTATCTGTGCGTCGGGGCAGCACTCATATTGGCGGCATATGCGGCGTTGCAGCTGTAACACTACCGGACAGGTGGCGTCGATTATCTCTATCTCGTTCCGAATGGCAAGGGCGTAGGTTGTTGGCGGCTCGCCGTGAGCCCTCAACAGCACCTTTGCGTTGTGGAGCTGTTTCATCTCGTCGTGGTTGATGGTGGTGAGTCCCATGCGTTTCAGCCGTTCACATTCCATGCCGTTGTGCACAATATCTCCGAGACAGTATAGGTTTGAGCCGTTGGCGAGTTCTTCCTCCGCCTTTTTTATGGCAGTGGTGACACCAAAACAAAATCCGCTTCCTTCGTCAATTTCTATTTTCAGCATACTATTTCATTTTTTAAAGTAAAAGTCCAAGAGGTCTCCTGCAGCCGCAAAACTCGTCTTCTCGCCGTTGAGGACAGACTTTTCGGCATTGCTGAGCATAGCCTTGATATCGGCATTGTTGTAGAAGTTGTTGCGCAACTGCTCGTTGATGGTCTCATACATCCAGTATTTGCTCTGTTCGTTACGTCGATACTGGAAGTAGCCGTTTTGCTTTACGAAGTCGATATATTCATATATCATATCCCACACTTCTTTCACACCGGTGCCGTAGAATCCACTGTAGCACAACACCTTGGGCAACCATCCGCTGTCGGGCTTCGGGAAGAAATGGAGGGCGTTGCGGAAGTTGGTGGCTGCCATGTGGCAGCGGTCAACATTCTCGCCGTCGCACTTGTTGATGACGATGCCGTCGCTGATCTCCATGATGCCACGCTTGATGCCCTGGAGCTCGTCGCCGGTGCCAGCCACCTGAAGCAAGAGGAAGAAATCGACCATCGAGTGACAGGCCGTCTCGCTCTGTCCCACACCCACCGTCTCGACGAAGATCTTGTCGAAGCCTGCCGCCTCGCACAAGATGATGGTCTCGCGAGTCTTGCGTGCCACGCCGCCGAGCGATCCGGCCGAAGGGCTGGGACGGATGAACGACTTCGGGTGCACCGAGAGTTTCTCCATGCGTGTCTTGTCGCCGAGTATTGAGCCTTTCGTGCGCTCAGAACTCGGGTCGATGGCGAGCACGGCGAGTTTGCCTCCAGTGCGTTCCAGCACATGAGTGCCGAAGACGTCTATCGACGTCGATTTTCCTGCTCCTGGCACTCCACTGATGCCGATGCGGATAGAGCTGCCGCTATAGGGTAGGCATTTCTCTATCACTTCCTGAGCCTTGGCCTGATGGTCGGGATTGATGCTCTCGACGAGGGTCACTGCCTGGCTGAGTATGGTTATGTCGCCTTTGACGATGCCTTCAACCATCTCGGCCACCGACAGTTGGCGACGGCGGAAGCGGTCGCGGTTGAGATATGGGTTTACGCGCGCTGGCTGCTCTACACCGCTGTTGACGGTGAGTCCCTTATATTCTTCGTTGTTTTCTGGGTGTATCATAATCAGAGTGTAGTTATGTTTATTTCTATTTTGGGGTTCTTTGGGTCGTTGGTAATCATCAAGATGCGTGGACGAGTGCGGGCATTCTTATATGCTTCACGTTCCACGGTGACCTTCATCGTGGTCTTCTCGCCTGGTTTCAGCGTGCGTTTGCCAAGGGTGAGTTTCAGCGCCTTGGAATACATGTGGAGCGAGGATATCTGCAGTGGGCTCTTGCCGCTGTTGGTGAGCTCGATGCGCTCTGTGGCCTTGTCTTTGTCGGCGAGGTCAACCTTTATCTCGTTAGCCGACAGAGTGAGTTGCGGCGCGTTGAGACGTTGTGTCTCTGTCATCTGTGCAAACTGAGGCAGCAACACGGCCGAGGCTGTGATCTCGTTGTCGATGCTCACCTTGTCGCCTGGCTTGTTGGCGAGATAGACTGAGGTCTCGGTCACACCATAGTCACGCAGTTTCTCGGTGTGTAGGGTAACGCTTATCTTGCCTTGGTTGCCGGGACGCAGATATTGTTTCGACGAGGTGGTGGTGAGATATGGAGGAAGGTGCATGAGGTTGGGTTCAAGCACCGTGGTGCCGTCGTTGATGATGTGGATGTCGATGACGGGTTGGTCGCCTTTGTTTACGTCGTCGAATTCGAGGTCTCGCTTGTCGAGACGCAGGTTGCCGATGACGAATGGGAAGTCGCCGGTATAGTCTGGCACATCTTCCATTACGATGCCTTTCATCGAGAGGTATAGCGGTTCTTTTGAGCCGTTGCTATATATGGCTGCCTCTTTGAAGAAGTGGCCCATCTGCCTTGCATCGTAGGTGAGCGATATGGTGAACTCATCGCCCGAGGCTATCTCTTCTTTCGGATAGTCGGCTTTTATACATCCGCAACTCACCCTCACGTCGTTTATCTTCAGTCGTCGCGAGCCTTTGTTCTTGAGGTTGAACGTTGCCGTGACGGGTTTGAAATATTGCACTTTTCGGCAGTCTATCTCTGCCTCTTTAACTGTGATTTTCTGTGCTGACGCGGCTGTTGTGGCAGCAATCATCATGAATGTCAATATTGTCTTTTTGTTCATATTCTTATATTAGTATTTTTTTAAAAAATTGTGGATTATGCGTCATATCCACTCTTATTCGTTGCCGATTACGCTTATCCGTTGCCGATTACGCTTATTTGTTTCCCACCTCCACGCTGATTCCTCCTGCTGTGGCCCTGAATTCCGGAGCATAAGCACATTGTGCTGTGCAGGTTCCGCTGTGGTATTTGCCTTCGCGGTCGATGAAGTATTCGGTCTCTATCACGTGGCGTCCTTTTTTCATGCGGTCGAAATAGTAGTATGTGGCATTGTCTTTTGGAGCTACGTATGCGCCGTTGTGGTAGCCGCTGAGCTGTTGTATGGGCTCCATGCAAGCGGCGCGACGGTCGGCTATCTCCACAAAGTCGAGGTCGCGGAGAGCGTCGATGGTGATTCTCGTCTTCACTCTTGAACCTACCTTCAGTCCGCCTTCTGGAATGATTATTTCTCTCTTGATGGTGATGCCCTCGCCGCTGTCGGCAATGTCTGTAACGGTCTGCATATATTGTGCATAGACTGATGCCCACGATGAACCTTGTGAGGTCTTTGTGGCGGTGAGTTTGCGCTGGTTCTCGTACGTCATTGTTGTCTTCTGATAACCCATTCCAGCCGTGGCTTTCGGCATGTCGAGTTGTGTGCCGTCGATGGTGAAGAGGGCCGCCGTGCTGTTGGCGGCGAGTGGCGACTGACGTCCCTTTATCGGCGTTAGGAAGGCGTTGATGGCATCGATGCTGCTAATGGGCGTATCCCATGTTTGGGTGCGTTTCTCTTGAAGTAGCCAGCGTTGCATCTCGGCAATCGTCGTGGCGTATTTCCCGTTATCGTCACCCACCTTACAGAGAGCCTCGATAGCCATGGTCTGCGTAGGTATCTTATAGTCGCGCCACGTAGATACGGCACGGAAGGAGTCGAAATACCTTCCTGCCGCCTCTGTGCATACGGTGTGTTCCACGATGCTCTTGAGGTAGGTCTTTGCCTTGCGGCTGTCTCCATGGCTGTCCAACACTATTGCTGCCATGGCCTTTGCAAACATCGACATGGTCTTCTGTTCTTTCTTAAGCAACGACACGAGATAGTCGGTCGCCTTCGCTCGATTGCCTGATGGTGTGCGCGAGAGCAAGGCGTTGGTGTAGAGGTATTCGAGTGCCGTAGCGCTTGGGAAAGTCTGTGTGTGACCTTTCTTCTCTTCGGCCTTCATCTCGCTGACGGTTTTTGTCATCTCGACATCGAGATACTTCATGGCTTTGTTCAGCATGTTGTCGGCGATGTCATTGCCGGTGAAGGTCTTCATCCTCGCCATGATGGTTGCTATGGCCTGGGTGATAAACGTGCTTCCGCTCATGCCTTGCCACCAGCTCCACGATCCGTCGGCATTCTGTAGCTTCTGTAACTTTGCCAGGGCGGTTTGTGTTCGTGCGTTGATGGTGTTCGCGTCGAAGAGGGCAGCGAGCATACGCTTCTGTTCTGTCTCGGTCTTTGCTTCTGTCAGCCACGGCGTCTCGTCGAGAATCATGTCTTTTAGCTCCGTATTTTTTTCAAGACTGCTGACGAGTGATGTCCCGTCGTCTTTCTCTTCTTTCCATAGTTGACAAGTGTTGGCTATGGCAGGTTCGGCGTTTGCCAGATGCCTTGCCAACGTGTTGGAATAGAGCGATGCTGCCAGTGATATGGCGTTGGCGTCGTGTGGCTGAGCGAGTAGTGGCAGTGCTTGTACCATAAGCCAGGCAGGATTGTTGGTATATTCCACCGTGAGACGGCTTGTCTTGTCTGTCACGGCAAACATCTTACGCAGGTCGATGGTGGTTGTGCCTGGATTGTCTTGGCTGAAGGTGTGTGTCTGGGTGACGCGTTCCTTGGCTGGCATCACGGCTACATAATGCTGTTCTCCGTCGCTGAAGTTTTTTCCTGAGGCGATGATGCGTATAACGAGTAGCAGACAGCTTTCGTCGGCACGCAAGGTGAATGTGGCGTCGGTGGTCTTTGCCACTTCCACGGCAAAGGGTTGTGACTTGGTCATTATCGTCTGTCCGGTCTCTGGATCGACGATTTCCATTCTTATGTTGCCGTCAACATTATAGTTGCCAGTGTTGAAGATTTTCGTCGTTATGCGTGCCTCGTCGCCTGAGCGGAGGAAACGAGGCATGTTTGGCTGTACCATGATTTCCTTTTGTGCCACGGTCTCTGCCTCGATACTTCCGTACATCATGTCGCGTGTGTTTGCCACACCCATGAAGTTCCATGTGGTGAGCGTCTCGGGCAGGGTGAATTTCATCGTTACGTTGCCGTCTTTGTCGCTGTTGAGCATTGGATAGAAGAAGGCTGTCTCGTCAAAATTTTCACGTATGGTGTTGTCTTGTTCTGAACTCTGGGTGTCGTCTTCTTCTTTTACAGATAAATTGACCGTTTCTTTTGCCTTCACCGTCGATACACTCTCAACGCTGTCGAACCACATCTCGCTGTCGGCCTTCACCATTGGCGCTGACGCACTTCTCATTGTTTTTCCGTAACCCCTTATCATCTTATTAGAATAGTGAATGCCGAAAATCGTATTGTCAAAGTGGCTGAATTCAAATGCTCGTGTGGCGTAACGCGTGAAACTCTGCGTGTGGGGCATGTAGTTAGTGAAGTTGTTCATTGTTGACCAAGACGTGCCAAAGAGGGGAACCCATGGGGCGGCATCTATTATCCACTGGTGTGGCATCAGTTGGTCGAGAGACTTGTCGTAAAGTGTGGCCATAAGGCGTGCGTCAGCTGGCTTGCCGTCGGGCCTTGTCACGTTGAGTGTCCATGTCTCTTGTTGTCCTGGCAGCAGTCTGTCGCGGAATGTGGTCCATTTTATCTTGAGCTCTTTGTCGGGCAGCGGACGCGATATTGTCTGAGTGTGGCTGTAGAACTTGCCGTCTCTTATCCATGCGAAAGCCATAGTGATGCCGTCGCCGTATTCCTTGCGGTAGCTGAGGCGGCGGTTGATGAGTTCGTTATTCAGTTCGGTGCGTCCGCTCTCTATCACCTTGTTGTCGGCAACAATGGTATATACCACGTGGATAGAGTCTGAAGAGCCCACTTGTATGGTTATGTCTCCATTGTCCTTAAACTTGTCTGCCGAACAGAAAAACCAGTCGTCGGTCTTGCTGCAGGGTACTTTGTCATCAAGGTTGAACGTTATGAAACGGTGGACGAGTGTGTCGTGGTCGCATATTGCTGTCAAGGTGTGTGTGCCTGTGGCAAGAGGCTTGGCAAGAGCTATTGGCTGCATAGTGCGTCCATGAAGCCATTCGCCGCCGTCGATGTTCATTCGCGCTTCTGTGCTTACATCGAGGCCTGCGGCATTTTTCAGATAGACCACGATGCCCTTGAGACTGTCGGCAAGTACCTTTTCGCCTATATTACAACTGATGGCTGTGGCACGACTGCCAAGAGGAAGTGTCATTGTGCCAGTGCGTGTCTCGCCGCTGATGTCGGTGACGTCGGCGCTGACCGTGAAGTCGTAGAATCGGCGTGTTGTCTTGGAGTCACCGGCAAGTGTCAGTGGCATCTCTATATCGAAACGTCCGTCGGCGTCTGTTGTGGTCTCCTCTGAGGCTACGGTCTCCGCCCATGTGTTTTCGTCGTTGTTCCAGCGCCACCACCAGTGTGCGACCTTACGTTTTACCGTGTATTTCACCTTTGCTCCTTGTACTGGAACGCCGGCGTATGTCATGGCCTTGCCTTGCATCTGAAGGGTATCGCCAGGGCTGTAAGGCGAGTTGACCTTTGGTATTTCCACCATGAATGTAGGCCGCTTATACTCTTCCACCTTTATCCTCACCCATTCGTCGTCCACGCTGATGCGATAGCTGCCCGTAAGGCATTTCTCGGGGAGCAGAAAGTCGGTGGCGACCGTTCCGTAGTCGTCGGCTTTCAGTGTGCGCTCTGTCACGATATTGTTGTCGTTGTCGTAAAGCGTCGCTTTCACGTTTCTTCCTTCGTCAGCCACAGCAGTTATCCAGTTTTCGTTCCGATAGCATATCGCCGATACGTGAACGGTCTGTCCTGGGCGGTATATCGATCGGTCGGTACAGATGAGTGTGTTCTTTCTTTTACCGTCACCTTTTTCAAAATGGTTGTCAGCAAAAATGTTCTGTCGGGGTGTCGCTTTGTCGTCGGCAGTGAAAGAATATTCGTTTCTTGGCAAGTGATTCTCGTATTTGTAGATGGCTTCGCCGTATTTGTCGGTGATGATGGTCTTGACGTGTTTGTTGCTTTCGGTGATCTCGATGGTCGCACCATTCAGTGGTTTGCCGGTGAGTCTGCTCACCACGGCATATCTTACTTGTTTGCCTGGCAACACTTGTTTCATCATCGTTACGTCTGTAACGTAAAGCATGCTGTAGTTTGCGTAAGTAGCTGGCTGCGTTGTGGTTTCAACGACGTAGATACCTGTCGGCAACGGATTGATTGTTATCGTGTCGTCAAATAGTTCGTAGTTGGGATGATAGGGTAGGGTGAAAGTGGTGGAGAGTGGCTGCTGAGGGTTTCTAAGATATTTTTTGTTCTTCTTGAAGCTTGCCTCGTTGCTGATCCTTATGTCGCTATTGCCGTCAAGGGTGGTGGGATAGATGTTTACCGTCAACTGTTTCATGTTGCGTATATTGCGGAGTATGAGCTTTGGCTCCTTTCCGGGCATGACGATACGATTGTTAATCACACACTGCAACTGCGGATATGTCAATGTACGTTCTTCATTGCGCATCTCTCCTGTCCGTTGCCACGATGGCCAGTTGTCTATTATGTAGTGTATATATGTAATGAGTTTCTCTGCTTTGTTGTCTGAACAGTTTTTCATGGCATAATAACGCTCTATAGCCACTTCCGCTGCCACGTCGAGGTCTTTGTATATGGCAATCAGTGAGTCGAGCGAATAGATATATGGCGACTTGCTGATGGTGGTCCTTCTGCCCTTACCTACGTTTTCGTAATATGAAGTCTTAAGGTCGCCCTTACCTGCGTTTTCGTAATATGAAGTCTTAAGGTCTTGCAGCGCCGTGATGCAAGCTGCCCGACGGTTGCCTACAGAGGAATAGTATCTGCTTGGACTGCTGTATTGTTTGGTCTCGTAAGCGATGACGCTAAGGAGGTCGTCACCGAAGATGTTTGAATTGTATCCTTCTACGACGAGTGGAAAATAATTGTTTGCCTTAGTGTCGGCGAGGAGCTCTGGTCGTTGCATTGCAAGCATGGCATAACGTGCGGCTTGGACATTCCAATCATCTGCTATCAGTTTTCTGTATGTCAGAAAAGTGCGTGAGAGTACCGCCGCCTTTACTGCCAAACATACATAGTCGTCGTTGTTCCCGTCAAATACATCACTGCCGATGTTGCTCTTGTTTTCTTCAGATACATCACTGCCGATGTTGCTCTTGTTTCCTTCAGATACATCACTGCCGATGTTGCTCTTGTTTCCTTCGGTTACATCACTGCCGATGTTGTTGCCGTAGAAACTGTTGTAGCTTTTTCTATTGTCAATGCATCTTTTAAGTCTCTCTACCTCAGCTTTCAGCGAATCGGGAGATATCTGTATTTGGAATTGCATTTTTTGTGCTTCCGCCTTGAGCATATGTCCCCAAGCTTTTTCCTGTTGTGCTTGTCTTGAAATGTCGTTAAGCACAGCAATGGCCGTTTGGGGCAAGTCGTTTTGTTGTACCTCGTTTACCTGCTTCCACAGTGTGGAGTAGGTTTTCTGTGCCATTGATGGTATGATATTTACCAAGAGGCAAGCTATGATAGACAAGATCATTTTTTTCATCGGCATGAATATTTTATATTTTTACAAAGGTAATCCTTTTTTTATACACAGCGAAAAAAATAAAAAATAATTTATCCCTTTTCAGTTTTATTAACTGTCTTTTTTAGATAATATTGAGGTGTCTCTGGAAATCCCGGAATCTTTGGAAATCCCGGAATATCCGGAAAAACCGGAAAAACCAGAATATCCGGAATGTCCGGCTCTCCCGTCCCTCAAGCTCCCCGGCTTTCCCCCCAAAAAAATAAACCAAAGGAGAAAATATATCCTCCTGGGTTATACTAAGCTTTCAAAATTACCATGGTAATTAATAGAACTTGAAATACCTGCGTGCGTTGTTATACGAGATGTCTTCAACCATGCGTGAGAGAATCTCTTGGTCGTTAGGCAAAAGACCCTTTTCCACATCATTACCAAGCATGTTGCACAGCAGACGGCGGAAATATTCGTGACGTGGGTAGCTCAGAAATGAGCGTGAGTCGGTAAGCATGCCTACGAAACGGCTGAGAAGACCGAGAACAGAAAGGGCGTTCATCTGTCTCGTCATTCCGTCAAGCTGGTCGTTGAACCACCAACCTGAACCGAACTGTATCTTACCTGGCTCTCCTCCTTGGAAGTTGCCGAGCATAGTGGCAATGACTTCGTTAGCACAAGGGTTGAGAGTATATAATATTGTACGCGTGAGCTTGCCCTTCATGTTGAGCTTGTTGAGGAAACGGCTCATAGCTCGTGCGGTGTTGAATTCGCCGATAGAGTCGAAACCAGTATCTGGACCAAGCTTGTTGTACATCACTGTATTGTTGTCACGGATAGCACCGTAATGGAATTGCTGAGTCCAATCGGCGTCAGCGTCCATCTCTGCCATAACGGTAAGGAAGCAGTTCTTGTACTGGCGAATCTCAAAATCAGAAAGTTGCTGACCGGCAAGTGCCTTTGTGAAGATGGTCTCTATCTGAGAGTCGGTATATTCTTCATCGTAGAACTCTTCGATGCCATGATCTGAGAGACGACAACCATTCTCGTGGAAGAAATCATGACGCTTCTGAAGTGCATCGACCATCTCCTTGAACGAAGAGATGTTTACGCCAGACACATTGCTCAACTGTTCTACGTAAGCCGCAAATTCAGGCTTCTCGATGTTCATGGCTTTGTCAGGACGCCATGCAGGAATCATCTTCACCTCGAAACCGCTCTCGCGGGTCTGCTTATGATAGCGGAGATCATCTACAGGGTCGTCGGTAGTGCAGACACATTCCACATTGTAGTGACGCATTAATCCTCGTGCAGAGAACTCAGGCTGCTGCAGTTTCTCGTTACACTCATCGAAAATCTCACGTGCGGTCTTTGGAGAGAGTTGCTTGGTGATGCCGAAGGCGGTCTTCAGCTCAAGGTGTGACCAATGGTAGAGGGGGTTGCGGAAGCAGTAAGTGATGGTCTCTGCCCACTTTTCAAACTTCTCCCAGTCAGAAGTGTCTTTGCCAGTACAGAAGCGCTCGTCAACGCCATTGGTGCGCATGGCGCGCCATTTATAGTGGTCGCCTCCAAGCCATAGCTCGGTGATTGATTTAAACTTGTGGTCGTTAGCTACCATCTCAGGGATGAGGTGACAGTGATAGTCGATAATGGGCTTCTTTGCCGCATGATTATGGTACAAATCCTGTGCCACTTGGGTGTCGAGCAGGAAATTCTCGTCATTAAATTGTTTCATTGTTTGTTTTTTTATAAGTTTTTTTCGAAATAATATGCTATTTTTGGAATTACGACCGCAAAAATACAAATAAAATTTGTTATTCTCAAAGTTTTTACGTATTTTTGCACCAAAAATTTACGTAAACGATGACGTACACAAGTAAAGTATTGCTAATTTATACTGGAGGAACTATTGGGATGAATAGAAATCCGCGCACCGGTGCACTGGAGCCGTTTGATTTTGAGCATCTAATTGGTAGTGTGCCCGAACTCCAACAAGTGTCAACAGAGATATCCACATTTCAGTTCAATCCCCCTATAGACAGTAGTGATATGACGCCGGAATTGTGGATAGACCTTGTGCACATCATAGCTAACAATTTCAACAACTATGACGGCTTTGTCATCTTGCATGGCACCGACACCATGGCTTACACGGCCTCTGCCCTTAGTTATATGCTCGAAAACCTCACCAAACCGGTTATCCTCACGGGAAGTCAGTTGCCAATAGGGCAGGTGAGAACAGATGGTAAGGAGAATGTTATTACCAGCATAGAGATTGCCTCAGCAAAACATCATGATGGAACGGCTATGGTGCCAGAGGTGTGCATATATTTTAATGGGCATCTGATGCGAGGCAATAGGACCACCAAGCAGAGTGCTGACAACTTCAACGCTTTCGAGAGTTTCAATTATGACCATCTTGCCGATGCAGGAGTTACCATCACTTACCATGAAGACCGAATACTGAAACCTGACTTCTCGAAGCCGATGACACCCCATTTCCAATTGGATTCGAGTGTCATCGTGTTTACTGTGTTCCCAGGCATACAAGAGGAACTCATACATCATGTCATAACGAGCAAGAATCTCCGTTCTATAGTCATGCGTACTTATGGAAGCGGCAATGCTCCCCAATATCCCTGGCTCAGGCGAACCTTGAAAGAGGCAACAAGTCAAGGAAAAATTATAGTGAATATCAGTCAGTGTATGGCTGGAATGGTAGAGATGGGACGCTATGATACTGGTTATCAACTGAAAGAGGCAGGTGTGCTCAGTGGTTATGATAGCACAGTGGAAAGTGCTGTAACAAAACTGATGTTCCTGCAGGGACAGTATAAAGATTGGCACTTGGTCAAAAACTATATGACGAGGAGCATCAGAGGTGAAATAAGCGTATAGCTAATTGTCGAATGGTTTGTTATGAAAAACTTTAGAGAGAGAAAGAATGAAAGCAAGTGAGATACTGAAGAAGAACATCGGGATATTGTCAAAATATACTGTAAAGGAAGAGAGCTTTGTGCCAGGAGGACATGCACCACTACCGGAAATAGATAAGGTGAAACGCATCGTCAGCCTGTCGAAGACCATCTTCTTTACCGATTATTTCTTTAAACGGCAACCAGAAGAACAGATAAGACAATATTATATAGGTGTAAACATGGAGGAACTGTTCTCGCTGCTGAAGGAACAGATAGCACGCAGCATGCTCTTCAATAGCGACGAGGACGAGGCAGTTATTCCACAGAGAGCGGTGGAGTTCGCTTTGCATTATATCGATCGCATGCCAGACGTGAAAAGACTGCTTTATTCCGATGTGGAAGCCATGTTCGACAACGATCCCGCCGCAACAAATTATGGCGAGGTCATATTCTGCTATCCTGTAGTCAATGCAATGACACACTATCGCATCGCACATGAGCTTCATAAACTCGGTATTCCTGTGTTGCCACGCATCATCACCGAATTGGCACATTCAAAGACCGGCATAGACATTCATCCTGGCGCTACCATCGGTGACCACTTCAGTATCGACCACGGTACAGGTGTGGTGATAGGCGAAACAGCGATCATAGGCAGCCATGTGACACTATATCAAGGAGTCACTCTTGGAGCGAAAAGTTTCAAATACGATGCCGACGGAAATATGATAAATTGTCCGCGTCACCCGATACTCGAAGACAATGTTACAGTGTATAGTAACTCGTCGATACTCGGACGTATTACCATTGGACATGATTCGATAGTAGGAGGAAACATCTGGCTTACCCACAGCATACCTCCACATTCAAAGATCTTGCAGAGCAAAGCCATCGACGCTTCATTTACGGGCGGATTGGGTATATAAAATACACCCATAATACTATTTTAGCAAGAATTAGACCTTTTTTGCAACATTTGAACACGATAGATAACAAAATAATACCATAAACACAACATTTTAACACCTTCCGAACAAGGAAATGCACTAACTTTGCACCCATAAAACATTACCTACGGATATTAATAAATTCAAATATAAAATAACATTAACAATTACAAACTAACAACAATGTAATTTATGGGTACATCATCTATCAAAAGATGTCAGGGAAAGAACCCCGACATTCTTAAGGGTGGCCTCGCTCGAAAGGCTTTGATGCTTGCGACTATACTCGTTATGCAAGCAACGTCTTTCTTTGCAGGCAACATTGTGGCCAAAGACATCACAGGAAAGGTGACTTCGGCAACGGACAATGAACCGCTCATCGGAGCTACGGTTCAGGTAGAAGGTTCGCAAGGCGGTACAATAACCGACTTCGACGGAAACTACACCATCAAGGCCAACGACGGTCAGACTCTCGTGTTCTCCTACATCGGTTACGTCACCAAAAAAGTAAAGGTGAAGGGTAATGTCATCAACATCTCACTCGAAGAAGACGGAAAGTCGCTCGAGGAAGTGGTGGTGATAGGTTACGGAACGATGAAGAAGAAACTTGTCACCGGTGCGACAACACAACTCAAGGGTGACGACATACAGAAACTCAACACCACTAACCCTCTCGCTGCCATGCAGGGACAGACTCCAGGTGTGAACATCGTATCTACTTCTGGTCAGCCTGGCGCATCGATGAGCGTCACCATACGTGGTCTCGGTACCGTGGGCAACTCGCAGCCTCTATACCTTATTGATGGAATAGGCGGTGACATCACTACTCTTAACCCAGCCGACATTGAACGCATTGACGTATTGAAAGACGCGGCCTCGGCTGCTATCTACGGTGCTCAGGCTGCAAACGGCGTCGTCCTCGTTACCACAAAGAGCGGTAAGGAAGGAACAAGCAAGATAACATATGACGGATATGTGGGATGGCAGACTGTAGGCAGGAAGTTTAAGATGCTCAATGCTAATGAGTATATGACAATCATGGACGAGGCACGACTCAACTCTGGAATGTCGCCCGTTGATTGGACTTCTCTCAACTCAATACACGATGCAAACGGAAATATCTACGACACCGACTGGATTGACCAAGCCATTGAAGACGGAGCATTGACCACAAGTCATAGCCTCGCCTTCACAGGTGGTTCAAAGACTTCTACTTACGTTGTGTCGGGAGGATATACCGGTCAAGATGGTGTCATCGGTGGATCGGACGTAAGTAACTATCGCCGTTTCAATTTCCGTGCCAACTCTGAACATAAGATGTATAACGGACTCGTCACCATCGGAGAACGTGTGAGCTTCGTATGGAAGACACAACGTGGCATGGGAACAGGAAACATCTGGAATAACAACCTCCGTAGCGCTTTCTCTTCATCACCCATACATCCCGTTTATGACCAAAACGGCGACTATGCCTCAACGGTAAACTCAGACTGGAATGTAAACGATGGCAACCCCTATGGAAACATGATGGTCAACCGCTTTAACCAGAGCAAGAGCGGAAACCTCGACGCTAACGTTTATATGCAGATTGAACCTATCAAGAACTTAAAGATCAAAACTGTATATGGTATCAGCTATGGTACCAGCGACTATCGCTCGTTTACACCAGAATACCAGTTCACACCTCAGTCGGCCAATACATTGACAAAGGTGAACCAAAGCAATGGTAACGGCTTGTCGATGGTATGGACAAACACAGCACAGTATGACTTCACGCTGAAAGGCGGACACGACTTCTCCGCTCTCGTAGGTTCGGAATGGTCACGTTACAACGGCAGTAGCTCGGGTGGATACAACGACAGCCTCATTCCAGGCTTCGGCGACTGGGAACATGCTTTCCTGGACAATACTAACGGCACAGACAACAAGCGTGTCAATGGAGCTCCTTACGACGAGACACGCGGTATGTCGCTCTTCGCTCGTCTCGGTTGGTCGTGGAAAGACCGGTATATGTTTAACGCAACAATACGCGCCGACGAATCGTCAAAATTTGCTCCAGGTCATCGATGGGGATACTTCCCTTCAGTATCGGCAGGATGGACCATCTCGGAGGAGAACTTTATGAAATCAACAAAGTCGTGGCTTGACTTCCTTAAGTTGCGCGCCAGCTGGGGACAGGTGGGTAATGCAAATATTAACTGCTATCAGTATCTTGCTCCCGTCACCACAACAAATACCAATTATAACTTTGGTACAGATGGTAGCCAAAGCGGATGGGCAACAGGTTCTTATCCTTCACGCCTCGCCAACGAAGGCGTGAAATGGGAAACATCAGAGCAGATAAACGTAGGTATCGATGCAAGGTTTATACAGAGCCGACTCTCTTTCACAGCAGACTGGTATATAAAGAAGACCAAGGACTGGCTCGTTCAAGCGCCAGTGCTCGCGACAGCAGGAACACAGGGACCTGTCATCAACGGAGGTGATGTGAAGAATACTGGTGTAGAAATCGGACTCTCGTGGAACGACAATATCGGCAAAGACTTCTCGTACAGCGTGGGAGGAAACTTTGCATATAACCATAACAAAGTGGGAAGCATTCCAACCGAAGATGGAATAATACACGGAGCAAGCAACCAGATTTACTCAAATGCGGAAGAGTTCTATCGCGCTGAGAACGGACATGCCATCGGCTATTTCTGGGGATATAAGACTGCCGGAATATTCCAGAACCAACAGGAGATTAATGACTGGATTGCAGCAGGAAACGGCGTATTGCAGTCAAATGTTCAGCCAGGTGATACCAAGTATGTGGATATCAACCGCGACGGACAGATAAACGCTGCTGACAAGGTCGATCTCGGTAATGGACTGCCAAAATACACCTTCGGATTCAATGTCTCATTATCATGGAAGGGCTTCGACCTCTCTGCCAACGCTACAGGCGCTGCCGGATTCCAAATAGCACAATCCTATCGCGACCCTAACTCTTCACAGGGCAATTACAGCAGACAGATTCTCGATCGCTGGACCGGCGAGGGAACAAGCAACAGAATACCTCGAGTGACTTACGGCGACGTCGGAAACTGGCAATTCTCCGACCTTTATTTGCAAGACGGCGATTATATCCGTCTGCAGAACCTCACCCTCGGCTACGACTTTAAGCGACTAATCTCATGGAAGGGAATATCAAAGTTGCGCCTTTATGTTCAGGCACAGAACTTGCTTACCCTCACAAAATATGATGGTATGGACCCGGAGATCGGTTCGTATAACGGCACCAATGGCAACAGTAGCGACTCTTGGGTATCGGGCGTAGATATGGGTTATTATCCTCATCCACGTACATTCTTGGTAGGTATGAACATTGCTTTCTAAGTGAATAGTGAACAAAAATAATGTGAACAAGAAATGAAGACAAATATGAAACATTTATTATATAGCGGTACGTTGGCATTCGCAACTCTCACCATCAGCTCTTGCTCGATGGATACAGAGTCGAAAACAAGTCTCAATGACGAAACAGCATATCGTAATATCGAGGCTGTTGAGATGGCTCTCGTTGGTTGTTACGACGGCTGGCAACGAACCATTAGCGGCGAAGAAATCGGTATGTATATGCTTGCTGAGTTCGCTTCAGATCAGGCTCACGGAGGATTAGGCTTCTCTGATGCCAAAAATAATAATATCATCGACCAATTTGATATTGCTGCCGCACCGTCATACAACAACCTCTTCAATACTGACTGGATAAATTACTATGCAGCTATCTTCCGCTGCAACAAGGTAATCCAGGCTGAAATAACTGCCGATTGGGGAGGCGATATGGCTGCTAAGGGACGTATCATAGGACAGGCTCGAGCACTGCGCGGAATACTCTATTTTGACCTTGCCCGTATGTTTGGCGACGTGCCATTGATTACTGTGCCAACGGAGGAAAACCTTCCTCGTACGGATGCTGCGGAGGTGTATAAGCAGATATTCGAAGACTTTAAGTATGCTGCGGCAAACATTCCGGCTGACGCTTTCCCACTCGAAGCAAGGGCAAGCAACGACGGACGCATTACAAAATATGCTGCAGAGGCAATGATGGCTCGCGCGTACCTATATTATGTAGGATATTACGGACAAGAGAACGAGGGCTGTTCAAAACAGGAAGCCATCGACGCTCTTGAGGACATCATCAACAATGGTGGATATGAACTTGAGGCCAACTATGCCGACCTGTTCATGCCAGCATGTACTACCGATGGTTCTAACGGTGGTGCTTACGCATGGAACACCACATTCAAGGGTAAGTACTATGATGGCAGTGGATGGGTGAGCGACATCTCCAAGGAGGTTATTCTAAACCTCAAGTTCTCCGCTACTGCTGACTATAACGGCAATGCAGACGGTAACGTGTTCCAGGTTTATCTTGGTCCTCGCAACAAGTGTGCAACAGGTGTGAACATTGCCTCCGGTTGGGGTGCATGCTCAGTGACACAGAAGTTTGTCGATACCTACAAGGAAGACCCACGCTTCAGCGCTTGTGTATGGAGCTGTGCCGACGCTGGCTTCACCGCTGACGTGAACGACACCTACGAATACACCGGTTACTACACCCGCAAGTATGCCCCGATGTGCTTCGCTGACGGAACACGTCAGGAGGTAGGCTTCGAACTCGGTGAGCAGCACATGAACATCACCTACTATCAGGACTGGACAGTGATGCGCTATGCCGACGTCCTGCTGATGCATTCAGAGCTGACAGGCACCAACACCGGCTTGAATATGGTTCACCAGCGTTCTTGCCCTGGCGAGTCACTCTCTTACAGCATCGAGAACATCCGCAAGGAGCGCGCCATCGAGTTTGCATTCGAAGGCATCCACTTCTGGGATCTCATGCGCTATGAGAAGGACGGTGCTTACGCCGGACGTGCCATTGCCGAGGCTCAGAACGGAGCGAAGGTGATGAACGGAGGTGTAGAGACAACCACATCGTTCAATGTCGAGAACTTCAATGCCAAGAAAGGTCTGATGCAGATACCTAACACCCAGATTACTCTCTCGGGTGGCGTGCTGACTCAGAATGCGGGATGGTAAGAGATTAATAATATTGAAATATTGAAGGATTGAAATATTGAAATATTGAAGATTATAAAGATTAAATTAATAAGTTCATTTCTTATGAAACTGAAAAAAATATATACAATGATGGCAGGAGCAGCAATGATGCTAGCAGCCTGTTCGCCGGATGACTTTGATTTCGGTGCCGCTCAATATTCGAGTGACGACTTGAAATGTCCGGACGCCTATACCGTGACGATCGACGGTAACTATGTGACCCTCGAGTCGAAGCTCAAGGGCTGCACTCCATTGTGGGTGACTCCCAACGGACGTTCACAGGAACAGAAGTTGACCCTCGGTTTGCCGTTTGCTGGCGACTATGAGGTTACTCTCGGTGCTGAGACTCGTGCGGGAGTGGTGTATGGTGAACCTTATCAGTTCAGCATCTCACAGAACGATTTCGCTCAGCTGAGCGACGAGATATGGGCCAACCTCGCCGGTGGCGTGGGTAAGTCAAAGAAGTGGGTGCCTTGCAATGCCAACTATGGTGTTGGACGTTGCTCAGGTCCTGTAATGTATGGTAATCCCGACGACGTTAAGAACGATGGTTCAAATTCTACCGACATGATGTTCGGCTCTGCTAACTGGGCACCTAACTGGGACCCGGGGTTCCAGTCGTGGCTTATTCCTGCCGACGACCCATACATGAGCTCTTACATGGAATTTGGTCTTGACGCACAGAACGGATGTACTGCAAAGGTGTTCCGTAACGATGGTAATGGTGGTACGCTGATGAATGGTAAGTTCAATCTCAACGTGAGCGACAAGACTCATCCCGTCATCTCCTTCAGCGACTGCTACTCATTGCACAATGCGGCTTTCGATGAGGTATGCTCCAACTATACTCAGGACGTGAAGATTATCGAGTGTACACCTTATCTGTTGCAGATTGCCACAATGCGTACCAACTCTGAGGGTCCTTGGTGGATTATCTGGAACTTCGTGTCGCAAGAGGTTATCGACACCAATGGCGAGTGCATACCAAAGGAGGAGAGCGGACTCATTGAGAAGACCGAGCCTGAGCTGCCTACATTCAGCAACCTCACTACCGACCTGTTCACTACCGAGATTAATGGTGTGACATACGTGGGCAACCAGATGACATTCATCATCAACGACGAGACTCCTTACGACTGGATGTGGTGGAACGGTTCGCCTGCAGTGAGCAAGTGGGAGAACGTTGCCAATGGTGACTACACCACCAACTGGGCACCGGCATGCGGCGACGAGATTGGCGACTTCGAGCTCGTTATCTCCCGCGCTTCCGACGGCTCTTACAACTATGAGTGCGGCGAGAAGTCAGGCAAGGTGACTATTGCTGACGACAAACTTACCTTCGACGACGAGATTACCATCCTCACAGCAAGCAACGACACACGCACAGTGACCGTGACCGGTAAGGAGTTCACAGTCCTCGCTTGCGAACCGGGAGAGTCGGTGACTATCGGTGTTCCTTCTTCAAATGACGAGAACGGCAACATTGACTCTTATCTCTGCGCGACCCTCAACTTCAAGAAGATTGAGACAGGAGCAACAGGTCCTACCGTAGTGCCTCTCAACAACAATTATGGCGACGAGGGAATATCATGGACAGAGAACGGATGCGTGCGTCTCGGATTCCACCATTATGGTGATGGCGGTATCGGTATCTTCAAGGATGCAGCAAGCGTGAAACTGAAGAAGAACCAGACTATTAAGGTGACATTCAAGCTCAAGCCTGGAGTCATCACATGGAGCAAGACTCCAAAGTGTGCCCTTATCGACAATAACATCAAGAAAACATGGGAGCCTGGATGCTTCGACCTTGCTGATGCAGTGACAGTGAATGTTGACGGCGAGACCACCGTCACACTTACCAACACCACTGGTGCTACACAGAAATTCACTTCCACTTGTCTCGACCTCTCAATCCAGTTCGACGGATATGGAGAAGGTGACTACACTGATATGTTCGAGAGTGTAACATGTGTCATCGAGTGATATTGTGACTAAGAATTAAAAATGTAAATTCTTAAACAAGAAGATAAAATGAAAAATAAAATATTATTTAGTATAATGGCGTTCGTCCTCGGCTTCTGCTTTACGGCATGTAGCGACGACGTTGACTACGGGATTAACACCACCCCGCTGCTGAAGGACGGTTCGGTAGTCACTGGCTCTGCTGACGTGACATCCACCTCTGCCACTTTGCATGGTACAGTTGCTGGTCTTGACGGACAGGCAACAAGTGCATACGTGACAGGATTCTACTATGGTTTGTCTCAGGACAATCTCTCGGAACGTGTGGTGGCTCCTTCCAGCACATCGTTCGAAGTCTCTATCTCGGGTATGCCGGGAACGGTATATTACTATCAGGCCTTTGTCACTCTTCAGGGTAAGGTGACATACAAGGGAGAAGTGAGCAGCCTCACACTCACCGACTCGAAGGCTGTGACAGGTGATTATCAGGATCTGACTGCCAACAGTGTGAAACTGTCAGGACAGATTCAGCAGTTGCCTGCAAATGCTGAGGTGGGTATCGTTGTGTCGGGTGTTCCTGGTGACGAGCGTGTTCGTGCCGGTGTGCGCATCCCTGGTGTTCTTGGTACTGATTACAGTATTGATGCTCTCGGTCTTGTTCCTGCAACAACATATTATTATGCTGCTTATCTTGACCTCGGTCAGGGTGTAGTATATGGTGAGACCAAGGAATTCACCACTCCCGCTAAGGAATTTGATGTTGACAACGACCTCGTTGACCTCGGTCTTTCTACCAAGTGGGCAAAGTGTAACATCGGTGCAAACTCAGAGACTGAGCTGGGAGCTCTTGTAGGTTTCGGTGATCTCACTGGTTACAACACCAGCATCAATCCCGAGGACTATGCTTCAAGCGATATTTATAAGTCAGCACAGGATATTGCCAACAAGGTTACTGATGGCAAGACTACTATTCCTACTATTGCTGAATATGAGGAACTCTTCCGTTGTTGCAAGGTTGAATGGATAGAAAAAGAAGGAGTGGGTGGATATCAGTTCACTGGTCCTAACGGCAACTCTATCTTTATGCCTGCTGCCGGTTCGCGCACTCAGGGTACTACGGCAAGCATAGGTACCGAAGGTCGCTATCTCTCTGGTTCAATAAATGCCACCGACCCGCAGTTTGCCATGAGCTACCTTTTCAATCAGGGTGGCAATGCCCGTTCTACTACTCCTGTATATCAGGCACTTGCCGTTCGTCCTGTATCAGTGGCAAAGAACATACCGTTTGACAAGTCCTTGCTCTGCAAGACATGGGAAATCGACCTTACCCTCGATGGTGAGTATCAAGTATTCCATGGCCCTTCATACTTCTATGGAACTGACGACTCATGGCGTACAGTGACAAATGGCGAACCTGTCGTAGGCGACTCTTGGTGCTGGGATGCCGATTTTGCCGGCAACACATGGGCTGTAGGTGGAAGTGCTGCCAACTGCCAAGGTTCTATCACCTTCAATGAAGATGGAACTGTAGTTGTGAAGCATGTGGATGCCGATGGTAAGGAAACAATAGAGGAAGGTACATACACCGTGGATGAGGCAAATAAGACCATCACCCTCGAAGGTGCCAACTGTCTTGCTCCTGCCAACTTTGGTCCTGGATATACAGACGACTTGAAGAATAACATCAAGATACTCTCACTCACCGACAAGTCATTGCAGTTGGCTGTGATGCGCACTGATCCTTCACAGGATGCTTGTCTGTTGAGTATCAACATGGTTCCGCAGTTGGAGAAGTATGGATATAAGGCTACGCTGAATTGCTATGGCCAGAAGCCCGGAGGCGGTGAGCCTTCCGACGCTTGGGCTGGAGCTACAGTGACAGTGGCAGGTGGACAGACAGGTACATACACTGTTACATTCAACACAGCCGAGCCTCGCGCTTACGGACAGGTATATGTTCTTGATATCGAGGGCTTCGCAGCTGCCTATCCCAATGCTTTCGTCAAGATTGACACCCTTAAGGCTGATGGCAAAGTTATTCCATTTGATGCAAACAAGTTCTATTATGGTGACATTGAGAACAATGGCAAGTATCGCGTCGAGATTGCAAACATCTGGGGCTTCGGACATAACGATGCCTGGAATGGATTGAAGGACACTCCGTTCCATCCCGGAGGTGGCGAGACCACCGAGGAGACAGCCCTTGCCTTCAACTCTACCTTCGAGGTGAAATTCACAATTGTTTCTCTCGACACCAACCTCGAGTTCACTGCCAAGCAGACCGCCGTAGGACTTGAGCCAGAATTTAAAATGCATGGTAACTGGGGCAAGGAGAATCCTGGAGCAGTAAAAGTGGTGAAGGAAAACTTCCAGTATAAACTCGCTTCCACTTCCGATTTTAGTATGCTTCTCGACGTGGATGCTGATTGTGATGGCCCAGCTGCCAATGGTGCTGTCTGTCTTGTGGATATCGTGGACATCCGCAAATACTTCTCTGGCTTCTCTGCTGAGTTAAAGTCGGTAGTCAACGACGGAGTGAATGTTCCGTTTGATGCTTCCAAGGTTCTCTATGGTGACCTTGAGGATAACGGAAACTTCCGTGTTGAACTCCACAATATTTGGGGTAGTGGCACTGCTGCAAACCCTGCATTCGACGGAGCGACAGTGGTGGAAGGCAACAACTGCGTGCTTTCACTCGGCTACCAGAAGTCATGTAAATACACCATTGGTAACTTCTCTACCGAGCTGTTTGCAAAACCTTGGTAATTCTTGTATTATAAATTAGAAAATTAAGAAAGTATGAAAAAAATATCATCATTATTTCTGATGCTCTTTGCCATGAGCGCAGTGATGTTGTCGGCATGTAGCGACGACAGTAACCCCAATCCATTGGCAGACAGCAAAGGTACGCTCAACATCACTCCCACCGAACTCGCTTTCGGTGTGGATGGTGGCGACGCAGTATTCACTGTTCAGGGCGGCACGGCATTCGTGCGCTCTGAAGCAGACTGGATTTCTGTAGCCCGTATATCAGGTGACAAGAAATCATCTTCTTTCTCTGTAATATGTGCAAAGAACACCGGTGAGGAGCGCCAAGGCACTATCCTTGCCAACCTGGACGGTGCCTTTGACCGCATTGTAGTGACTCAGGTTGGAAAGATAGTAAAGCCAGAGGAGACTTACACCTTCCGTACTGCCAAGGAGATTGCCGCAGAGATGTATCCCGGATGGAACCTCGGTAACACTCTTGAGGCTTCGGGCGATGGTGTTGCAGCCGAGACAGCATGGCAGAATACCAAAACGACACAGGAGGTTATCGACTTTGTTAAGGCAAAGGGCTTTAAGTCGGTACGTATTCCTTGTTCATGGTATATCCACTCTACCAATGGCAAAATCGATGCCGCATGGTTGGAGCGCGTGAAAGAGGTTGTTGACTACTGTATGAATGCTGGTCTATATGTGGTGCTCAACGACCACTATGATGGTGGTTGGATTGAGGTAGAGGGATTCTCTAAGACTGCAGATAAGTATTCTAAGGTTGACGAAACCATTATCAGCGAGAAGTCAACAATGCTCAAGACACTTTGGACACAGATTGCCAATGCCTTCCAAAACTATGATGAGCACCTGCTCTTCGCTGGTTTGAACGAGCCTTTCCAAAATTATAATCTCTTTAATGGTAAGGATGCCGAACTCACACCGATACTTCTGACCTACAATCAGGCATTTGTGGATGCAGTGCGCGCTACCGGTGGTAACAACGCACAGAGAACACTTGTTGTTCAGGGGCCGTCAACCGATATCACACTTGCCACAAAGGATGCCTTCACTCTGCCTACTGATGCCGCTGAAAAGCGCTTGATGGTTGAGGTGCACTTCTATAACCCATGGAGCTTCGCAGGTCAGGAAGACGATGGAGCAACATGGTTCTGGGGTAAGGGCAATATAGGTTCAAGTCATAATACCACATACAACAAGGACGAGGACTCCATTAAGCCTCTTATAGAGAGTCTTAACAAGAAATTCTATGCCAACGGTGTGCCTGTTATTTTGGGTGAGTATAGTGCCCAGTGGCGCGAGATTGGAGATGAGCAGGCTATTCACGACAATTCAGTGAAAGCATGGTTTAAGGAGGTTACTACTCAGTCAATCAACAATGGTGTGATACCAATGGCATGGGACATCAACTACACCAACCGTGGTGGTACTAAGGGTACAATGACAATCCTCGACCGCTCAAATAAAACTATTTTCAATCAGCCTGCTTATGACGGTATCATTGAAGGTGTAAAAGCCTCACAGTGGAAGTAAAATAAAAAAAACTTCTCATTTATTCCTTTATACCGATTTTTTATTGTAATTTTGCACCAAATTTTGCAAAAACAATGAAAATAGGATTTGACAACGAGAAGTATCAGACCATTCAGTCTGAACATATCAAAGAGCGAATCTCCCAGTTCGATGGCAAGTTGTACCTCGAACTGGGAGGAAAGCTCTTCGACGATCATCACGCCAGCCGTGTGCTTCCGGGATTTCAGCCCGACAGCAAGCTGCGCATGTTTCAGAAAATTAGCGATAGCATCGAGATTGTTATCGTCATTAGTGCAGCCGATATAGAGAAAAATAAAAAACGCGCTGATCTCGGAATCACTTATGACGAGGACGTGCTCCGTCTTCGCGGAGAATTCCAGAATCGTGGGTTTATGGTCGGTTCGGTAGTTATCACACATTATAACGGTCAGCCTGCTGCCATAGCCTTTAAGCAGCGTCTTGAACGTGATGATATAAAGACCTATTGTCATTATCTCATCGAGGGCTATCCACACAATGTGGCGCTCATAGCCTCTGATGAGGGATTCGGGAAAAACGATTATGTGGAGACCGAACGCCCCCTTGTCATTGTCACTGCGCCTGGCCCTGGTAGCGGTAAAATGGCGGTTTGTCTCAGTCAGCTTTATAATGAGAATAAACGTGGCATACGGGCAGGGTACGCTAAGTTCGAGACCTTCCCGGTGTGGAATTTGCCTCTGAAGCATCCTGTAAACATTGCCTACGAAGCAGCAACCGCCGACCTCAACGATGTGAACATGATCGACCCATTCCATCTCGACGCATACAACAAGATAGCCATAAACTACAATCGCGACATCGAGATTTATCCTGTCCTAAATGCACTTTTTGAAGGCATTTATGGCAATAATCCGTACAAGTCGCCAACAGACATGGGTGTCAACATGGTGGGATTCTGTATCAGCGATGACAGCGTGTGTTGCGATGCATCGAAAAACGAGATTATCCGTCGATATTACGATGCCACTAACAAGATGGCAAGAGGAGCATGTAACGAGGCGGAGATAAGCAAGATACAGATGCTGTTTAACCAAGCAAAGATCAACACCGACTTCCGTCGCACCACAACAGCTGCTAAAATTTGTCTGAAGAAGTCCGGACACACTTCGTCGGCGATAGAACTTGACGATGGTACAATTATCACGGGTCATTCCAGTCCGTTGCTCGGTTGTAGTGCAGCACTTTTGCTTAATGTTATGAAACATCTTGCTGGCATCGATCATGAGAAAAAACTCATACCGCAGTCAATGATAGAGCCTATACAGCACACAAAGATTAACTATCTTGGTGGCCACAATCCTCGTCTTCATACCGACGAGGTGCTTGTGGCTCTCTCTGTGTTGTCAGAGAAAGACGAGAATTGCCGCAGTGCTCTCCAACAACTCCCAAAGTTGCGTGGCTGTCAAGTACATTGCACCGTGATGCTCAGTGAGGTAGATAGGAAGATATTCAAGAAGCTGGGGGTAAATCTAACTTGCGAACCAGTATTAAAAAAATAATTCTTGGTTTTCCAGAATCACTCCAATGATACAAGAGAGTTCAAACTTTCCTAAATATTTGGATATATTCGGATTTTTATAAGGTTTGGGGTATTTAGGTAAGCAGGTATTCCTCTATTCTATAAAAAAAATTAAAAAGAATAGGGGAATGCTTGTTTTACGGAAATATAGTATTACCTTTGCATCCCGAAATAAAGGAAAGGTGCTCGAGTGGTTGAAGAGGCACGCCTGGAAAGCGTGTATACGTCAAAAGCGTATCACGGGTTCGAATCCCGTCCTTTCCGCAAATCAAAGATTGGTTTCAAAATGAAGAAATTGATTATTCTTATCATGCTTGTCTTGTCTGTCGTTTGCTCGTCGGTAAATGCTCAAATGACTAATTCATTACAACTTTATTCTAATGCAGTTGCGATAGCTACCGAAACAAATGCTGTAGTTGGAACTAAGTCTGCTGGGGATACAGCATCAACTGTTTTTGGAGCAGGTGCTTCGTCTGCTGTGGACTCCGCTGCAGCAACTACTGTCACTGATGAAACGCTTGGTGAAGATGTACTTGAGGTCGAGGAGACTGCAGGACTGCACAAGCAACTGAAACAGAAGTTTATTGAAGGCAACGCTGGTTTTATGTCCCTTGTCGCTTTAGCTCTCGTGTTAGGTCTTGCATTCTGTATTGAGCGAATTGTCTATCTAACATTGTCGGAGATTAACGCCAAGAAATTCATGTCTGAGCTAGACACGCTTATCGCTAATGACGATATTGAGGGTGCCAAGGAGTTGTGCCGCAATACTCGTGGACCGGTAGCCTCTATTTGCATACAAGGACTAATCAGAATAAATGAGACGATAGACAATATAGAACGTAGCATCGTATCGTATGGAACAGTACAGACTGCCAACCTTGAGCGAGGTTGCACCTGGATTAACCTCTTCATACAGATAGCTCCGTCGCTTGGATTCCTTGGAACTGTGATAGGAATGGTGATGTCGTTCGACAATATTCAGCAGGCAGGCGACATAAGCGCTACGATTGTTGCCTCGGGCATGAAGGTAGCTCTTATCACCACCATTTTTGGTATAATTGTAGCAGTTGTACTTCAGCTATTCTATAACTATATTCTTTCGAAGATAGAACATATAACATCACAGATGGAGGAGTCGGCCATTACGCTTCTTGATGCCATCACAAAATATAAGGAGACAAGATAATGAAAATATTACAAATGCATCCCTCTCGCCTCTCGCGCATAGTACTTATCGTACTTGTGACCGTTACGGTCATCGTCTTCAGCGCTTTTTGGCTCGTAGGGTTCGATACACCATTTTTTGACGATCCTCAGTTTAATGCTCCCTTGTTTACCGATGTTGTCATCTTATTTATCTATATAATGTTGTTCCTTGCCGTGACAGTTGTCCTGGTGAGTATGTCAGGTTTGGCTCGAAAGATGATGAAATAGACTCTTGGGGCGAGAATAAATTGAAATTAATTATTAGTATGCGAGAGATAAGATTCAGAAAAAAGAAACGACGCACGTCGGCACTCAATACAACATCGACTGCCGACATATCGTTTATTCTGCTCATTTTCTTTCTCGTGACCACATCACTCGACACCGACTACGGTCTTGTGCGTCAACTTCCTCCTATGCCTCATGAAGATCAACAGGAGGTGATGGACGTTGAACGCGAGCATGTTATCGAGATTGATATCTCGGCCGATGACATCATTACCATCGACGGACGTCAGATGCCTGATGATTCATTATCAATGATTGTGAAAGACTTCATCATGAAGTTGCCAAAGAAAAATATTGTCTCTATTCATGCAGACCGTGCCAGCAGCTACGACCGCTATTTCTTCGTCCAAAACACCATAGTCGATATCTATCGTAATCTGCGCGACACTTATTGCTACAAGTACTTTAATCGTCCGTTTAGCAGGTGCTCAGCAGAAGATCAAGAGTTGGCCCAGAAAGCCATTCCCCAACGCATATCCGAACAGATTGACACTCATTTAGACAACAACAATACAGAAACTGTCGTTCCATCTACCTCCAATAAGGCAGAAATGGTTTCAGCTGCTGGCAAAACCATGAAAGGAGGCAAACCATGAGTATGTTTAAGAAGAATAATCGAGAGATGCCGTTGCTCAATACTGCCTCGCTGCCCGATCTAATCTTTACGGTGCTCTTTTTCTTTCTCATCGTCACGCATCTAAGACACGACGAGATGCGTGTAAAGTTAGATACTCCCGACGGAACAAAACTCGAACGTCTCACACGAAAGGCATCCACCTTATATATTTATGTGGGTTATCCGATTGATAATTTCGGCAATACAAAAAGCGACGGTTATGTCATTCAACTGAATGACAAAATTGCTACCATTGATGATATCGCCTCTTTCGTCATAAGCGAGCGCGAGCATATCTCAGAGGATGATGCTGGTCAGATGATAATAGATATTAAAGCCGACAAACGTGTGAAGATGGGTACTATCACTGATATTAAACAGGCACTGCGTAGTGTCAATGCGTTGAAAATCAGATATTCAGCCAAGGAAAAAACACAAAACGAAATGCAGACCCATTAGTCAGTCAAGTCTATTCTAAATACCCTACATGCATTGGCTGTAGTTTGTTGTCTTACCTCTTTTGGATCAATTTGATAAACCTCCGCCATTTTCTCCACCACATATCCGAGGAAACTACTCTCATTTCTTTTCCCCCTCATGGGTACTGGTGCCATATAAGGGGCGTCGGTCTCGAGCACAATGCGCGAAAGCGGAATCGTCGGAAGTACTCTTGGGAGGTTTGACTTTTTGAAAGTGAGAACGCCGCCGATGCCAATTACAAAATTTCTGAAATCAAGCAATTGTGCGGCCTCTATTTCGTTGCCTGTAAAACAGTGAAACACTCCTCCTGGCAAGTCGTTTTTATACCGTCTCATTATTGTCACCATCTCATTCTGTGCCTTGCGGCAATGAATCATCAGCGGCAACCGAGTCTCAATGGACCATTTTACCTGCTCTTCAAACGCCTCCATCTGCTCTTGTTCGTATTCGCGGCTCCAGTAGAAGTCGAGTCCCACTTCTCCTATAGCCACAAAAGGTGCTCCAACTCGTGGCCTGAGAAGACCGAGTACCTCGCGCCAATCGTTGCGCACCTCTTCGGGGTGAAGTCCAATCATAGGGTAGGCATAACCTTTGAGTCGGTTGGACAATGTCTCTACGGCATCTGTCGTGTTTGCGTCAATGGCTGGCAATAACATCTTTCCAACACCTGCCTGCTTAGCTCTTGCAACAACCTCATCGAGGTCAGCGGCAAATTCCTCTCCGTCGAGATGTATATGAGTGTCAATAATCATGTGGTTCATGTCTTCTATAATAATAAATTATACCTAATTTTCTGCAAGCGTTAAAGCGTTCCTCGGGTGGTAGAGATGCGTAGTAAGCCTCGATTTGGTTCCAAAGGTCGAGAATTATCTCGTCGGTATCTGCCCTAAGAGCCTGGATATTAGCGAGTGCCTTATCAGTCATCTCCATCTTTATCTGCTGTTCCTTATAGGCTTCTGCAAAGATCTCAAGATGTGTGGCCACCTTGCCTATTGTAGGGTTGTATATTGGCAGTCCGCCTCGTTTTATTCGATTTTTCTCGCCTTCTACGATTTGTTTGCCTACGCTTATAAGCTGTTCGGCATTTTTCAGTGGCGGTACGCTTGTCTCGTTTTCGTCAATGCCATAAAGTGGCTTTAGCTCACGTTTTATCTCTCCGCGTTCAATGGCAAGATATAGCACTTGTATAAAGTGACTTACATACATTGTGGCGTTGTGCTGCAGTATGCACAATTTTTTACTGACGCGTTTCTGTGCTGTCAGCCTAATCTTATATTGTTCGAGTGCTGTAAAGAGTTTGTCGTAAGCTGGACGACATCTGTTGAGTACAGACCAATCTACCACACGGTTTCGTACCGTGTAGATGTCTTTATTATCAAGCACTGCTGTTAATGCTTTCAGCCTTGTGGCATCGGTTTTTGGCAAACGTCGGTAAGGCATTAGTTCTCTCTATGCATCATTTGGTCGGTGAAACGTTGTAATGCGGTTTTCTTTTCTTCAGGCACATTCACTTTTTCGAGATAGGTGAGTGCTTCGGCAAAATAATCGTTGATTTTCTTTTCGCAGAGTTGCCGTATTCCTATTTTGTTATAGAGTTTTGTTACCGCCTTGATTTTCTCTTCTTTGTCAAAATTATCAGTAGTAATCCATTTTATGAGTTCTTCTCGTTGTTCGTTGTTGGCTCGTAATATGGCATTGATGAGCATATAAGTCTTTTTGTTTGACGTGATGTCACCGCCTATTGCTTTTCCAAACACCTTCGGGTCGCCGTACACGTCGAGTAGGTCATCTTGTAATTGGAATGCAAGTCCAAGTTTTTCGCCGAAGGCATAAAGGTTTTTCGCATCTTTGTCTGATGCTCCTGCCATGATTGCTCCCATTTTCACCGCGCATGCGAGGAGGACGCTAGTTTTGAGTCTAATCATTTCAATATATTCGTCCTCCGTCACATCCATTCTGTTTTCAAAATCCATGTCATACTGTTGCCCCTCTCCAATTTCGAGAGCCGTCATGGTAAATAGTGAAAGTATATCTTGCAGGTTTTCAGCAGGACATTGCGCCACGCGCTGAAAAGCAACGACGAGCATGGAGTCGCCTGAGAGAATTGCCGTGTTGTCATCCCATTTCCGATGTACTGTAGGCATGCCGCGTCTCATGTCGGCTTTGTCCATGAGATCGTCGTGTAGCAGTGTGTAGTTATGGTAAGTTTCCAGTCCCACGGCAGTTGGCATCACCCTTTCTATATCGTCTCTATACATGTTGTATGTCAGCAGGAGCAATACCGGTCTAATCCTTTTTCCACCTATTGACAAAACATACTTTATTGGGTCGTACAGCGACGTTGGCTGACGTGTGATGGTAGCGTCTTCTATATAGTCGTTTACCATCTTTAAAAGTTCGTCTGATGTTCTCATATTATACATATTATTATTTTACAATTTCTTGTTTTGTTTATTGCTTTTTCACCTTCTGTTTAAAGCTTGAATACAATAGGAATACTAACCATAGTACGACAAGGCTTACCGTCTTGCAGTCCAGGTTTCCATTTAGGCATCATCCTCATCACCCTCATCGCCTCTTGGTCGCATGTCGCTTCTAGTCGTTTGGCAAGTTTCAGGTCGGTGATACTGCCGTCAGCCGTAACAATAAACTGAACAACCACCTTCCCCTGAATTTTTTTGCGTTGAGCTGATGCTGGATATTTAAGGTTGTCGGTGAGCCATTTCATCAATGCAAGCGGACCATCAGGGAATTGTGGTAGATCTTCAACTACGCGGAAGTTGAGAGGATTGTTGTCTAGAGCGTTGTCTGCCTCTGCGAATAGATTTGGGTCTTCTTTCTGTTTCTCCTTTTCGCTATCAGAAAGCATTAGGTTTTCATCTTCTTGCTCCCTTTTCTCCTCGGGAAGTTCCATAGTGTTTATTTCTTCTAATTTGTCAACAACTTTTATTTCTTGTGCGGCTTCCTTTGGTTGCTGTTTCAGTGCGAGTGAGATGCGTTGTTCCTCGCGTTTTATCTGGTTCAGTTCAAACTCCTCCAATGGCTCGTCGTTATCGTCAATCTCCGTTGTCCAGTCTCCGTATGGAAACCAAAGAACGATGAAGAATACGATCACGACAACAACCAATGAGAACACGAACCTCATGTGCCATTTTCTTTCAAGGTTGGCTTTTGGATACTTTTTTATTTCCATTATTCTTGCGATAAATATACTATTATGGAGCGTTTTCTCGTATATTAACTCCTTTTAACGTCAAAAAAACGTTTTTCTTTTATTTGTGGCTACAAAAATAGCTCATATTTTTGAAAAAAGCATTATCTTTGCAGCCAAAATGTATTAAAATGACGAAAAAATTATTTTTCACCACCCTTTTTGGCCTTTCTGCATCTATTATGTGTGCACAAGAGAGCGAAACAACATTCAATTTTTTGCGCCTCCCCGTGAGTGCGCATGCTTCTGCTTTGGGTGGCGACAACATCACGATAACCGATGATGACGCTTCGCTGGGTTTTCATAATCCAGCTCTTACCGCCAATGTGTCAGACAAGACAATAAATCTAAACTACTTGACATATATGGAAGGCGCGAAGATGGCGAGTGCTTCATTTATTAAGGCTCTTCGCAAGCTCTCTACTTTATTTTTTGGTGCTCAGTATCTTGATTATGGCAGTATGAAGCAAGTATCGGTAGAGGGAGAAATATTAGGTGATGTGTCAGCAAAAGATATCATGCTCTGCGGAGCTTATACATACAATTTGTCAGATAAAATTTCAGGTGGTATTTCTGCGAAGTTTATAACCTCGACACTTGCTGGTTACAATTCAATTGCAGCAGGAATCGATCTTGGCATAAACTACTATGACGAGGAAAACAAATGGTCTGTGTCGGCGGTCGCAAAGAATTTGGGAGGACAGCTTAAGGCGTATCAAGATGATTTTGAGAGAATGCCCGTAGATATACAAGTGGGAGTAACAAAGCAACTTTATCGTTCTCCTTTGCGTTTTTCGCTTACCATGACGCACCTTAATGACTGGCATGGGCGTTTCGCAAATCATTTTGTTGTCGGAGCTGATCTCATTCTCTCGCCCAATTTCTATCTTGCAGGAGGATATAATTTCCGTCGTGCAGATGAAATGAAAATTACAGACAGTGAAGGTGAGAGTAGCCATGGTGCAGGATTGTCGTTTGGTGGTGGTGTCCAACTCGAACGTTTCAAGTTTCAGGTGGCATACGGCAAATATCACGTATCAACCTCGTCGCTTAATTTCAACCTGAGTTATCAGTTGTAACTTTAGTGTCGTGGCAATGACCTAAATTATTCACATAACAATACTAAATAAAAAAATAATAAAACATTAGAATATAAACTATGAACAAGATTATTATCGCCATCGACGGTTATTCGTCGTGTGGAAAAAGTACAATGGCAAAGGAACTTGCTAACGCGTTGGGTTATATTTATGTAGATACAGGTGCAATGTATCGTTGTGTTACCCTCTATGCTATAGAGAATGGTATGTTTTCAGGAAAGTCTCTCGACTCTGACGCTCTCGAACAACGTATCGACGAGATAAAGATATCATTTTGCCGTGACGAACTGTCGGGCAAGGTGTTAGCTGTTCTCAATGGTCGCAACGTGGAAAAAGAGATTCGTTCTATGAGTGTGTCAGAGCGAGTCAGCAATGTCGCCAAACAACCTTATGTGCGTCAACGTCTTGTAGAGCAGCAACAAGCCATGGGCAGAAAGAAGGGAATAGTAATGGATGGCCGCGACATTGGTACCACCGTTTTCCCCGATGCCGAATTGAAGATTTTTGTCACAGCGTCTCCAGAAGTACGTGCTCAACGTCGTTATCTGGAACTTCTTGAGAAGGAAGGACGTGCCGATTACGAGGAAATACTAAGCAATGTAAAGGAGCGAGATTATATTGATTCCCACCGTTCAGTGTCTCCTCTTAAGATGGCAAACGACGCCATATTGCTCGACAACAGCAACATGTCTCTTGATCAACAACGCGAATGGCTTATAGACAAGGCCAAAGAGGTGATAAGTCTATCCTAATGTAATATTGTCGATTCGTAGCTGAAGCGTGCCAGCGGGAACCTGTACGGTGACGGTGTCTCCAGTCTTTTTGCCTGTGAGTGCCTTGGCTATGGGCGATTTTATGGATATTTTCCCTTCGAGGATGTTTGCCTCGTGAGGATTGACAATCGTGTATGTCATTTTCATTTGGTTGGCGACATTGGTCATCTCTACCTTCGAGAGTAGTCCGATGGTATCGCTGCCTAGCAGGGTGCGGTCAATGATGCGTGCATGCTCGAGCACCCGTTGTTTGAACCGTATGCGACTGAGTATGCGTCCCTGTTCGCGTTTCGCGGCATGATATTCGAAGTTTTCGCTGAGGTCGCCTTGTGCTCGTGCCTCAGCGATAGCTTCACGCACACGAGGCAGTTCTACGCTCTCCAATTGTTTTAATTCGGCTAATATCTTGTTATAGCCTTCTTCTGACATATATTCCATATATTATCTCTTTATTTGTAGTTGATGATTTCTGTGATTTACTAAAGTCCATTGTTTCTCTTGATGAAACCGGAGACAAAATCCGACAATAGGTTTAAGCATATGTGATTCAGATAAGAGAAACCAAAGACTAGAAGTATATCAAATATTATTTCTTATTATTTCAACGAAGATTCAACTTTCCAGCCAACTATCGATGACAGCGGCAGTGGCACTGTCCTCGAGCGATTGCAGTTCCGCGTCGTTTATCTCAATTCGGTTGACTATGAAGAGAATGTTGTCGTAGGTGAGAGGAATGGACTGGTTGTGGATGATGAGTGCTAAGATAACCACCATACGCTCGCACGAGAGAAAGCTGCGCATGGTATTCTCGTGGGACCTCACATACTGAGCTATGGTAGGCGAGAAATCCTCAGATTTTAATCGTATGCGCATCTTGTTGCGGACCATCGATACGTAGTTACCCCTTTGGAAGTTTTCCTCTGCCATTTCTTGGAATAGCGACTTCATGGTCCATTCTGCCGTCTCGAGTGTTGCTATGATGCCATTGAGCGTTCGCGACTGGGTCTCATAGCCTTTCCAGTCGTTCTTACACTTGTATCTAAGGTCATGTTCCACCTCATGCCATCCCTCAGAGAACACTGTTCTTATTTGGATCTCGTAGGTAGAGTCTATTATATCGGCATATTCTTTTGGCAAGGCTGCCCTGAAGTCGGTCTCGTAATCATCGGGTAGTCGCCGCGTGATGTTCAGTCTCTTAGGTCGGAAGGTGGAGTCGTCAGGCGTGTCGATACTCTCCTTCACCACCTCGCCACAACCGAAGTATGTTGAGAGCACCTCGATATCGTCGGGAAAATAGACTACGATGCGCAGTCCGATGATGTCTTGCATCTTTGTCTTCCCGCTGAGGTAAAGGTATCCCTTATTTCCCATCTTGTGTCTTATTGACTCGATGGTTTTCACTCGACAGAAGAGACGGAACATCAGTCCGCTTTTGGCTATCTTCGATATCAGATCGCGTTGCAACTTGTCGGCAATGTCATGTAATGTATAAGCCATGATTTCTTGTTTTGAAAATATCGGTATAAGTAAAGTTTCTCGAGTGCAAATGTACGAAAAAAAATCAGAATCATCGCATCAAGTCACTTTTTTTTCTGCAAAATAGAGCGAGTTGGCTCGATTTTTTGATGATTTTTGCTTGTTATGAAAAAAAAACGGTGCAAAATCATGTCATTTCCATATTTTTATTTACCTTTGCATAACAATAGCAAGGGAGCAAGACTGTTTCCGTCCATCATTTCCTCAAAACAAAGTAGAAGATATGGGAAAACTAACAGAGAGAATCATAAAAAGCATCGCAAACAAGCTCGACTCGAGGAGTGGCGAAGACAAAGACTTCTCAGCCGCAGCCATTAAAGAAGAGGATGGCTTGAGAGAGATGACACTTGTAGAACTGCAAAAAATAACTGGAGGATGAGTATATTCAGAAAAGAATCACTTGACACGCTTGAAAATCCAGGACAGATAACTGATTATGTAAAAGTGACCACGCCACCGCTATACATCATGCAGATGGCGATGGTGGTATGCTGTGTCGTCGTAATGCTGTGGGTGGCGTTCGGCACGGTGACTGAGCACGTGCAGTCAGTTGCAGTTGTTTTTGCCCACAATAAGCCCACTAAGCAGTCGGCTCCCAGCGATGGGCAGGTAGAACAGATCTTCGCTCCGAAGGGAACGTTTTTGGCAAAGGGAGAACCTATACTCTCGGTAAGGATAAACGATGGCATCGACACTGTACGCGCCTCAGTGGGCGGCATACTCATTAGCACTAAGGAGCCCGATGAGACCTTCCGTGCTTATGAGACACTGGCAGAGATCGTTTCTGAGAAGAGAAATGCCTATAGCCGTGAACTCATCACCTTTGTTGACTATAAAGACCTGAGGAAACTTAGGGTAGGGCAGGAGGTGCAGATCACGCCCGTCGATCTCCATCGAGAAGATTATGGTTATGTCAAGGGTCACATCACAGAGGTCAATCTGTTTCCCGTGCGTCAGGATTATGCCGAGCGGATGTCAGTAGTTAAGAATTTTGTGGATAATATCTTCCCAGCAGGTACGGCGTATGAGGTGAAGCTTGTGGCTGACGTAGCCGACAATGACAGTACCCGGCTGCAATGGTCGCGAAAGCAGAGTAGCGACATACATCTCGGACGGATGAGTTTCTGCAACGTTCAGATCATAACCGAACGCAAGCCCATATATAAGATGCTTTTCAGATATTAACCACAACTGGAGAAAAGGAAGATATACATGAATAAGGTCAAAGACAAGGTTAAGAAAGTGCCCGTAGTGGTGCAGTTGGATGCTGTGGAATGCGGAGCCGCTGCACTGTCTATGATATTGGCTTACTATGGCAAGTGGCTGTCGCTCGAACAGCTACGCACTGATTGCGGCATATCGCGCGATGGGAGCAATGGCCGTAGCATCATCCTCGCTGCCCGCCGTCACGACCTTGACGCACATGGCTACCAAGCCGATATTGCTCATCTACCCTCACTTGCTCCCGCTATCATCCATTGGAACCACAACCACTTTGTCGTTTTTAAAGGCTTTGCCGGCGGCATGGCATATGTCAACGATCCCGCCGTTGGCAGCATTGCCGTGACGATGAAAGAGTTCGAGAAGGCTTATACCGGCGTAGCCATACATGCACGTCCCACACCACTGTTCAAACCGCAAGGTCATCGGACAAGCATTTTCCACTATATACACGAGAATATCAGAGGTGTTGGCGACGCGTTTATGTTCACCCTTATCATGGGAGTGCTTCTGGCATTTGCCGGCATGCTCTATCCGCTTTTCTCACAAGTCTTTCTCGATAGCATCATCACTGGTAAGAACGACGAGTGGACATTGCCCTTTTTCGTGGGAATGGGAGCCCTCGTGATATTCCATTTCATGCTTGCCCTGCTTGACAATATTTATGGGCGGCGCTTCTCTGGAAGTATGTCACTCAAGGGCAACACACGCTTCCTATGGCATGCCCTCAACCTCCCTATGGAATTTTTCTCTCAGCGTTATGTGGGTGATATCGTGCAGCGACAGTCGCTTAACGAGACCATCACCACCACGCTGGTCCGGATACTTGCCCCCTATGCCGTCAATGTGGCTCTCTTGGTGATATACATTTTAGTTATGGCACGTTACAGCATTTTGCTCACTATGATGGGTATATGTGTAGTGACACTCAACATTCACGTGGTGAGAAAGGAGGCAGAGTTACGCAACAACCTCTCACGTGCCTTGGAACAGACAGAAGGTAAGTTCTATGGTATCACCATGTCGTGCGTGGATAATATAGAAAGTATAAAAGCAGCAGGTGCTGAGCGCGGCTTCTTTGAGTTCTGGGCAGGCTATTTTGCCAAGCGCAACAATCAGGAGGTGGCGTTCGAGGCACGCTCGTTCTCGCCATATGTCTTCGGTCATCTCGCCAACGCCATGGTCCTCATATTGGGTGCTGCCCTCATCATTAAGGGAGAGTTCAGCATTGGCATGCTCATGGCTTTTGAGGGATTTATGGCAGAGTTTATGCGGCCTGCTATGGGGCTTATGCAAGGCTCTACCACCGTCATCGAACTGCGCTCGCAGATGGAACGAATAGACGATATTATGGCATATCCTACTGAGACACGTCCCTCAGTACCCCCGACAGAAGCTAAGATGGGTGGCAAACTTGAGATGAGCAACGTCTGCTTTGGTTATTCTCCCACTGCACCACCACTGATAAAAGACTTTTCGCTTACTCTTCAGCCAGGCAAGAGCGTGGCTATCGTTGGTACTTCAGGTTGTGGTAAGAGCACCATTGCAAAACTCATCTCTGGACTATACGATCCTTGGAGTGGTGATATCCTCTTTGACGGGCGTCACCGCAGTGAGATAAGCCACGAAGAGTTTGTTAGTTCGGTGGCAGTCATCGACCAAAACATAGTACTTTTTGATGATACTATTGCCGAGAATCTCAAGATGTGGGATCACTCCATTGAAGACTTCACGATGACTATGGCATGTATGGACGCCGGAATACGCAATGACATCATCTCACGACCCAGAGGTTTCAACACGCGCCTTGTCAAAGGAGGAGGCAACTTCTCTGGCGGACAACGTCAGCGCATGGAGATAGCCACGGCATTGGCACGTGAACCGGTACTGCTTGTCATGGATGAAGCTACCAGTGCCCTCGATACTGAGATGGAACGCGATGTTATGCAGAACATACGCCAGTGCGGCGCCTCTACTGTCATCATCGCCCATCGTCTCAGCACCGTTCGCGATTGTGACGAGATCATCGTCATGGATCATGGTCAGATAGCCGAACGCGGCACTCATGACCATCTCATGGCGCTAAATGGAATATATAAGGAACTAATGACAAATGATATTTGACGACCAGATCAGCAAAAGACTCGACCGTGAGAAACAGACACTTAGGGAAGTGTTTGGGGATACGGCAAGAGACATGGGGTTCAAGCTCGACTTCGGGAATTCCATGGGCTCGGATAATCGTGTGTTGCACCGTCTGCTCGAATATCTCAAAGTGAGCGACTACCATCTTGATGATGACGGTATCTTCACTCCCGACGAACAGCTCGAGCGCATACTCCGTCCGCGGGGCATCATGCAGCGTCGCATCACGTTAGATGGCGATTGGTGGCATCGTGCCATCGGGCCAAAGCTTGGACAGGATTGTGAAGGCAACATGCTGCTCTTCGTGCCCCGACGATGGGTGTTTGGATATAAGTGTATCGACCAAAATGGTATAGTGAGAAAAGTCGATGCCGAACTAATGCGTCAAGTAAAGAGCGACGCCCTTGACTTTTTTTATGCACTTCCCCCCAGACGGTTGAAAGGCAGGGAACTGTTGCTCTTTGCCATCGCCAATATGCCTTGGTCTGCGGCCTTTGCTGTGATCCTTACAGCCTTCTTTGCAAGTCTTATAGGCATGTTTGTGCCGTTTATCAACAAGGAGATCTTCAATAATGTCATCCCTAACGGTATCATGAGCGACCTATATCCCGTGGCAGCCCTTTTCGGTGGTGTAGTTGTGGGATGTGCCATGATGGAGGTGATGAGGAACAAGCTCGTAATTAGGGTTAAGGATGTGCTCTCCGTCACCCTCCAGCATGCGGTGATGGCACGTATATTCACGCTCGACACGTCGTTTTTCTGGAAATACTCTTCTGGCGAGATCACCAACCGGGTCACCTCTATACGCCAGCTCTGCGACCTGGCAAATAATGCCATCCTCGGTGCCGTTATCACACTTATGTTCTCCATGGTCTATGTTCTCCAGATTTTCTTCTATGCCAAAGACTTAATGCTCGTGTCGATGCTGCTGCTCTTTGTGCAGGTGTCATTGCTCGTGGTCTATGCCGTGCAGATGCACAACGAGGAACGTGAACTTATCGAACACAAGGCGATGCTCGACGGTATGGAATACAATATCTTCTCAGGCATACAGAAGATCAAACTTACCGGCTCAGAGACACGGGCATACACCAAGTGGCTCAATCTCTACCGCCACTGCGCCCATATCAGTTATAACCCTTCTGTAGTGGTGAAGGTAATGCCGGCGCTCATCGCCTTTTGCCATATAGCCGGCATTGGAGTCTTGTGGTGGTTTGCCATAAGGGAGAAGGTGAGCGTGTCGGACTTTATCGCGTTTTCGGTGGCATACGGCATGATAGCCTCGGCACTTCAGGCCCTCGTTGGCATCATTCCTAATCTTGCACAGGTCAGTCCGCTACTGAAGATAGCCGAGCCCGTGCTCGACAGTGTGCCTGAATATCAGCCCGATGCGCCTATGGTGGATTATCTGAGCGGTGCTATAGAAGTGAGCGACGTCTCGTTCCGCTATAATAATACAGGTCCATGGCTCTTCCAGCATTTCAACCTCAAGGTAGAGCCCGGAGAATATGTGGCCATTGTAGGACCATCGGGTTGCGGAAAGAGTACGCTATTACGCCTGCTCTTAGGTTTCGAACATCCTCAGGCAGGCGGTGTGTTCTATGACAACTACGATCTCTCTAAGTGCGACAGGACGAGTCTCAGACGTCTTGTCGGTTCTTGCCTCCAAAACGGCTCACTCTTTTCTGGCGACATCTTCAGCAATATCACCATCACCGCACCAGGAAGTACCATCGACGATGCGTGGCGGGCTGCAGAGATGGCAGGCATAGCCGACGACATACGTCAGATGCCCATGCAGATGCACACAGTGGTGAGCGAGGGAAACTCTGGTTTCAGCGGCGGACAGAAGCAGCGCATACTCATAGCACGAGCCCTCATAGCGCAGCCATCCATCCTTCTCATGGACGAGGCTACCAGTGCTCTTGACAACATTAGCCAGAAGCAGATTGCTGAGCAGTTGGACAAACTCGCTTGTACTCGCATTGTAGTTGCTCATCGCCTGAGCACCATACGTCATTGCTCGCGCATCATCGTGCTCGATCATGGCGAGATAAAGGAGCAAGGCACTTATGACCAGCTGATGTCGCGGCAGGGATTGTTCTACAAGTTGGCAAAACGTCAGATAGCGTCTTCCGAAGAGGAGATATGACATACACAACATCATCAGTAAACGGAAAACTTAAATCCTAACGTATATGAAAAAGGTACTCGTTATCAAAAACGAAGTGGCGGAACTGGAAAGACTCGCCATCTTCATCGAACAGGTTGCAGAGGAGTCAAACCTTGATCCTGAAACAACAATGAACCTCAACCTTGCGTTGGAAGAGGTGGTGAGCAACGTCATTCTTTATGCCTATCCGCAAAAAATGGGCGAGGATATTACCATTACTGCGCAGCTCGACGGAGGCACGCTCGTCTTTACCATCACCGATAAAGGTGAGGAGTTTGACCCGACAAAGGTAGAGGAAGCTGATGTCACGCTCGACGCCGAAGACAGGCAGATAGGCGGGTTAGGCATCTTTATCGTGAGAAACATCATGAACGAAGTGACTTATCAGCGCCTTGACGGAAAGAATATACTTACATTGAAAAAGAATATTTAATAACATTAATAATTTATTTATCATTATGGTAGAAATAAAAAGAGAAGGTGACCTCGCGACCATCGTCACCGGAGCAAGAATCGACACTATCAACGCTGGAGAGTTTGAGAAGGAAATCAATCCAATACTCGCCGAGCAGGGCGTAAACATCGTCCTTGACTGCAATTCGCTCGACTATATCAGCAGTAGCGGTTTGAGAGTGGTCCTAAAAGCACAAAAAATGGTGTCTGCGAGAAAGGGCGATATGACGCTCACCGGCGTCAAGCCTCAGATAAAGAAGGTGTTTGACATGACTGGATTCTCACGATTCCTGAAAATACAATAGGGTGAACAACTTACTATTTCTTTGGTTTCTCAGCCTCCTCTTAGTAGGATGTAATGGTCATTCGGCTAAAAACAACGGCACTGTTTCGGCTACCGAGACAGTGCCTGTATCAGATTATTCTCGTGTACAAGAATCTTCTCTTAAATCAGATAGTTCTCGTGTACAAGAATCTTCCAGTGAATCAGAATCTTCCCGTTTATCAGAACCTATCTCTGTTCCGGAATACGAACTTCCTGCCACGAAAGACGGCGAACTTATAATACGTCACACGGGCTTTACCCTATCCTACAACAAGAGTCGCAATACTCCCAACTGGTCGGCATGGTGTCTTACGGCGAGTCACACTGATGGCACGGTGCCGCGCTCGAGTAAGTTTTGGGCCGATCCCAAGGTACCCACGTCTTGTCGTGTAGAGTATTACGACTATAAGGAGTCTGGTTATGACCGTGGTCACATGTGTCCGGCGGGCGATATGAAATGGAGCGAGCAAGCCATGCACGATTGCTTTTATATGTCGAACATGTGTCCTCAGACGGGCGCGTTGAATAGTGGCGCGTGGAATGGCTTAGAGAAACGGTGCCGTGACTGGGCGAAGAAAGAGGGCCGTCTGTATATCGTTTGTGGGCCTATATATAAAAAAGGTAAGCGGCGTGAGCGTATAGGCATCGACCATGTCGTACATGTTCCTGATGCCTTCTTCAAGGCTGTTCTTTCCTTGCGCAAAGGCCATGAGAAAGCCGTCGCTTTCTATTTTCTCAACGATGAGAGCCAGCAGAGTTATAATACCGCAGCAATGTCGGTCGATGAGATAGAGGCCATCACTGGTTTTGATCTCTTTGTCGCTCTCGATGACTCCCTTGAAAGCCGCCTTGAGACAAATTCCGATGTCAGAGTCTTTACTAAGTAATTTTTTTCATCAGTGAAAATTGGGGTCACTTGCAAAAGCGTGTGGATAGCATAGCACAATAAAAGCAAGTAGGTGTACGTTTATAGAGTAAACGTTAGAACAAAATGGAACAGTATAGACTCTTAGCGGAATGCCTATTGCCAGCCCACATGCTTGACTGGTTTGACTTGAAGACTGTACGTGTCGAGAAGAAAGGTGAATGATTTTCTCTCAGAGGTGTACTAAGGAGCAAGGTGCTGTCTGCCTGCATTCATGGTACTCGAAGGTCGGTGAGTTCGGCAACAAAGCGTTCAATGATATTGCTGCCGCCATGTACGACCGTGAGGATGAGATCTTTAACTATTTTGTCAATCGCTCTACCAATGCATCAGCAGAATCCCTCAATGCAAAGATCAAGCATTTCAGAGCACAACTCAGAGGTATCATTGACCGTAAGTTCTTTCTCTTCAGACTAATGAAGATCTATGCCTAATCCACACACTTTTACTGGTGACCCAAAGATACGGCAACTATTTCAATTCCGCAAGTTCATAATGGTTCATATCGAAAAAAATATGATTGCTATTGGTTTGTGCAGCAATTCAGAATTAAAAATAATGACGATAATATTGCGAAAAGTTTGGATAATTGGATGATTTTGACTAAATTTGCACTCCTTTTTAATAATAATGGCAATAAATCAAAATACAATATGCTTAGAAAATACTTAAAAATTGCAGTGATCGCACTGCTTGTAGTCGCTTCGACAGAAGCAAAGTCGCAAAACATTCAACTTCACTACGACTTCGGCCGACATCTTTACTCGTCGGCAGAGGCCGACCGACAGAAAGTCACCGTCACCTACGAGACGTTCAAAGCCGACAAGCTTGGTTCGTGGTTTTACTTTGTTGACCTCGACCTCCGCAACGACGGAGCCAGCGGCGCCTATACCGAGGTGAGTCGTGAGTTCTCGCTCGGCAGTCAGTCGCCCTTTGCGGCACACGTGGAGTTCGACGGTGGACTGAACCTCTATGGCTCGTTCCAGAATGCCATTCTCGCTGGTCCAGCATATAACGGCCATTCAGCCGACTTCTCCAAAACGTGGAGTGTGCAGCTGCTATATCGTCAGACGCTGAAGAGCGGCGAGAAGAAAGCCCTTGCTGGCTTCCAACTCACGGGAGTGTGGGGACTGACATTAGCCCAGGGCAAATGGACTTTCTCAGGATATGCCGACCTGTGGAACGGCTTTATCCCCAAGTGGGATGCCGACGGACAGAAAAAGGGTCTCGCCTTCATGACCGAGCCGCAGCTGTGGTACAACATAAGCAAGGCTGTGTCCATCGGTACTGAAGTGGAAGTGTCTCACAACTTCATCTATTCCACCGACGGCAGCGACAAGTCGATATATGTCAATCCCACTCTCGCTTTGAAGTTTAATTTATAGCGTCTGCATTGCCGACTGTCACCTTACGAAGGTCGCCTGTCATAACTACGAAGGTCGCCTGTCATAACTACGAAGGTCGCCTGTCATAACTACGAAGGTCGCCTGTCATACTAATGACAGAGTCGGAGGAGACGTTATGCTTAACCGGTCCAGACGTATCCTTTTCGTCGTATTAACACTACTTTGCGAAGCACTCTACACTCTACATTATTTGTACTATACTTGCTGATAATATGTAAGTTATAGAATGTAGAGTGTAGAGCTGTTTGCTAATCTACATCTAATCTACCGATGCAGCCAAACCAAAATACTTCAATTCCACTTTCGCGGTGAAGTTTATTCCGTAGTCGTCAACGCGTCAATGATACAATCGGCGAGTGAGATGTTGGGAACATGGATTTCCGTGCAGCCGAGAGCCTTGGCAATGTTGAGGAATATTTCGGCGGCGGGGATGATTACGTCGGCACGGTCGGGCTTCAGACTGTAGAGGTTTATCCGCTCTTCGATGGTGAGGGGTTTCAGTTCGTCGTGTATCTGTTGCAGATTGTGTACTGGCAGGATGTTGTGGCGGCTTTTCTTCGACTTCTCGTGAAACATTCGTGAGAGCTTGTTGATATTTCCTCCAGAGCCAATGATGACGATGTCGGGATATTGTTCGGCATAAGCCTTCAGGTCGCGAGTCATGGTCTCGATGGTGTCGGGACTGACGGCTCCACTTAGCAGTCGGATGGTACCGATATTATACGAGCAGCTGCCCACGAGTTGTCCGTTGCTGAGAAGTGAGATCTCGGTGCTTCCTCCACCCACATCCACGTAGGCATAGTTCCCGCTTACCGACTCGGCCGACTCGATGGCATAGTTATACAGCAGTCTGGCTTCCTCCCCGCCTTCGAGAATCTCAATATCAATGCCTGTCTCCTTGCGAATCTTTTTCAGAATCTTCTCGCCGTTGCGTGCGTCGCGCATGGCAGAGGTGGCGCATGCCCTGTATTTGCATACGTTATAGAGCTTCATCAGTTGTTTGTAGCTTTTTATCATGTGCATCATCATGCGTTGTCGCTCGTCGCTAATCTCGCCGAGTGTAAACACGTCCTTGCCCAGTCGCAAGGGGATGCGCAGGAAGAGCACCTTGCTGAACTCCATGTTTCCCATCGAGTCTTCCTTCACGTTTTTTATCAACAGTCGTGCTCCGTTTGAGCCGATGTCTATAGCAGCATAATTATTGTTTTCCATTTCCTTTTTTTTATTTAATGTCCTTGCTTTCCTCCTTGTAAATCTCTTCCTGCGACCTGAACTTCTCGCCTTCGGGCAGGGCGTTGGCGCCACGGCCGTCGATGATGCGGGCGTTGGTAGTGTCGCGCAGGCCGTATTCCACTGTTCGCAAGAGATTGGCCTTGAGGTCTTCGTCGTAAACGGGAGTGAGCACTTCTATGCGGTTAATAAGGTTTCGAGGCATCCAGTCAGCCGAACCGAGATAGTAGCGTGGCAGTCCGCCGTTGGCGAAGATGAGGATGCGCGAGTGTTCGAGATAAGTGTCGATGACACCTCGGGCGTTGATGTTTTCGCTGATGCCAGGCAGTCCGGGCACGAGCGAGCAGTTGCCTCTCACCAGCAGGTCGATCTTCACTCCTGCCTGCGATGCATCGTAGAGTTTCTCTACGATGTCCTCGTCGGTGATATGGTTTATCTTCACCTTTATCCACGCTTCGTGTCCCTCCTTGGCATTATGAATCTCCTCGCCGATGAGTTTCAGCAGTTTCGGTTTCATCTCGTTAGGCGAGACGAGCAGTTCGCGGAACTTCACTGGCTTGAATGGTTTGTTGATAAACTCAAACACCTTTTTCACCTCCCTCACTATCTGTGGCCGTGCCGTCATCATCATATAGTCGGTATAAACCTTTGCGTTGCCCTCGTGCAGGTTTCCCGTTCCTATACAGGCGATGTCGCCTTTTTTACATGTGATATAAACCAGTTTGGAGTGAATCTTCAGTCCTTCCACTCCGAACACCACTTCCACTCCCGCTTCCTGCAGTCGTTTGCTCCATTTGATGTTGCTCTCCTCGTCGAATCGTGCGAGCAGTTCGATTACTACTGTCACCTTCTTGCCGTTGCGAGCCGCGCAGATGAGCGCTTTCACCACCTTCGATGCCTTTGCCAGTCGGTATAGTGTGACGTTGATTGCCTTCACATCGTCGCTCAGTGCCGCCTCTCGCAGTACACGAATGAAGCTGTTGAAAGAGTGGTATGGCACGTGGATGAAGCGGTCTTTCTGTCTTATGGCGTCGAGAATGCTCCGTGGTGACTCCAGTTCTGGCTTTAGTATAGGTGCCCATCTTGGATATTTCAGGTCAGTCCGTCCGCAGTCAGGAAATGCCATGAGGTCTTTATGGTTTTGGTATCTTCCTCCGCTGACAATGGTGTCGAGTGCGTCGATATTGAGTCGTGCCATGATGCGTTTGAGCAGTTCTTTCGGCATGTTGTCGTCGTAGATCACTCGGATTGGTTCGCCGCTCTTCCTGCTTTTCACGCCCTTAGCCACCTTCTGCATCACACCGCTGCCGAGGTCGTTGTCCATCTCCATCTCAGCGTCTTTTGTAAACTTAAACGAGTAAGCTTCGTAAGCGCAGTTGTCGCTTCCAACGAAAATCATTGGCAGACAGAATCTTATCACGTCGTCGAGAAACATGATATTTTCCTTGTCGTCGCTCTTGGGCAGTCTGACAAATCGTCCCACCTCCTTGTCGGGCATGGCTATGAGGGCATAATTGGTATTAGGTTTTTTCTTCCCTTCTATCCATTCCATTTGTTTCACGGCGAGGAAGATGCCGTCGTCCACCGTGGTTCCTATCTCTTTCACTTGCGACAGCCACAAGGGATTGGTAGAGCCGTTGAGCTTGTCGAGATAGAATCGGCGTATGTACTCCTGCTGTTCTGCGTTGAGCTGGTGCTCGTGCAGTAGTCTTATGCCCTGTTGTTCCAGTTCATCGGTGATGTCGTTGACAGCCTTCTCAAACTCTTTGTTGTAGCAGGAGTTAAGATGGTTTATGTCCTTTATGGTGCGTTTAGCCCGTTCGCGGTCGTTTTTTATGTTTTTGTCTTTCGACTGTGCAATGCGGTTGAGCGATGCCATTCTCACTCGGAAGAACTCATCGAGATTGTTTGAGTAGATGCCGAGAAATGTCATTCTCTCAAGTACAGGAATGTCTTTTTTTTCTGCTTCCTGTAGTATCCGGTGGTTAAAATACATCCAACTGAGGTCTCTTTCCACGAAAGCTCCTTTGATTTTGTTTGTTTCTTTTTCCATACTATGCTATGCTTTGGTTTTTCTGTGTGCAAAGTTATTTAATCATTGCTACAATGGTGTTACAGGAGAGTTAAGATAGTGTAAAAAAAAAGGCCTCGCGATTCATCGCGAGGCACTGTGGCTGGAGAGATGTTTTTTGGTGATTAGTATTGGGCGTTTTGCGGATCAAAGTTTGTCCAGCCCTTGAGCCAATTCTCGGTGGCGTTGAATGCTCCAACGTAGCTCACCTTGTCGAGCCATGCTGACGTTTCGCCAGCGAATGAAGCAAGTGAGAGAAGCGGGCTGTTGGCCGATGGCATGAAAGGCGAGCCAACGTTTGAAGCGTCTGTGAGGGCGAGTGCTACGATGTCGTCGTATGCCTTGTTGTTAAGAGCCTCCTGGAAGAAGAAGGTGTTGGAATACGACTTCTGTGAGGCATCGATGACAGCCTTCTTGGCAGCGTCGTAGAGCACGTCGTCGTAAATCTTGTTGGCATCTGAGCCGATGATGTCCATGCCAGCGAGCACGTTATTGTGGAAACGTATTGTTCCAGCCTTGGCCTGAGCCGGAGTGTCGCCTTTCTCGCCGTCGATGATGAGACCTATTGGCCATCCTAAAGCCACAGAGTTGATGATGTTCAGTCGTGAGCTGCGTCTTATCTGCATTGCCGACTGGAACTTACCGAGTGCCGAGCCGTTGTTAGGGTTCATCTTTCCGCCAGTGATGAAGTCGGTTGTGTTTTCAAACTTCACGCCCGTCTGTGCCTTTGGTCCCACGATGGTGATATTGCTGAATGTGGCGGTGGTGTAAGGCGACACGTCTGATCCGCCGGCGTTGTTGTCGCTCTCGAAGCCGTTGCTCTGCGACTTGTCGGCAATCTTCGCGTCGCGGACGGAGAGTCCGTACTGTACTGTGCCCGAGTAGCCGTTGTCGGTGTCGAAGTCGTCGTCCCATCCGTGGTATGCCACGAGATACTTGCAGTTTACGGTACCTCCAAACCACTCAAACGAGTCGTCGTTGGTGTATGACACCTGCACGTGGTCAATCTGTGTGCCGCTACCCACCGAACCGAGTGTCAGTCCGTTAATCTCCTGGTCGGTCTGGAACGGATATCCGGCGAATTCAATTCTCACGTAGCTCAGTACACCTGAGTTGTCGGCATCGTCGTTGCCACCGTGCTTTGTGCGTGGTCCGCCTTCAATCTGCATCTCCGTCTGGTTGTTGCGCGCCTTGCCACAGATAATCAGTCCTCCCCAGTCGCCCGGTTTGCGGCTTCCGGCAGCCTCTTCCGAAGTGAACACGATAGGTTCTGTTGCCGTGCCCTTGGCTATAAGTTTTCCGCCTCGTTCGCAGATGAGCGATGCCTTGGTCTGCTTGTCGCCTTTGATTATGGTACCTGGCTCGATGGTGAGTTCAGCACCGTTGGCTATATAGACCCATCCTTTCAGCAGGTATGTTCCTTTCTTTAGAGTCTGTTTTCCTGTGAATACAAATTCGGCGTCGCCGTTACCAATCTGTGTTCCTTCAGCGTTCTCGCTGTTGTCGGTCACGCTGAAGAGCAGATGGTCGCAAGCCTTCAGTCCGCCGTCGGTGCTCCATGTGTATTTCACTTCAGGCACTTCGGGTTTTTCGGGCGTTTGTCCCGGTTCGTCGTTGTCACTGCTGCATGCCGTCATGCAGGTTGCAAGCGCCATAATGCTTGCCATTGCTAAATACTTTACTGTTTTCATCTTTTTACGTATAGTTAAAATTGAGAATTGTCTTTTATGTCTTTTTTCCCTTCCGTCAGAAGGTCACTGTTCCAGTCACTCCGATGTTTCTTCCCGGCTTGTACTGTCGTGTTATCTGCTCCACCTCTCGCGTCTGTCCATCCTTTGTCTTAGCCTCGGCAAACTGCTTGTAGCTCACTTTCTGTGCGAGTATGTCGCGGATGTTAGCTTTCAGTTCAAAGTGTTTGCCAAACTTTTTTGATATGGTGAAGTCTATCACGTCTCGCGGCATTTCGTAAGAGTCTGGCACGCGGGCGTTGTCTTCGCTTCCCGTCGAGCCCTCGCTGCGTCCCACACCAATGATGCGCTTTCCTATGCGGTTGTAGAGCAGTGAGATGTTGAGTTGCTGCCGTTCGTTTTTATAGAAGAGTCCGGTGTTTACCAGATACGGCGACTGTCCCTGCATTGGTCGGTTTTCGTTGCGAGAACCTTCTGGGAAGTTCACCCGCGAGTGGATGAGTGTACCATTGAACGATAGCGAGAAGTTTCTCAGTCCTATGAAGGCGAGGTCTTTGCGTATGTCGAGTTCCAGTCCGACGTTGTCGGCACTCTCGGCGTTTTCATACGAGTAGATGAGGTTTGTTCCTCCTGCCACGGTGTAGGTCCACTCTATGGGGCTGTTGAATCGCTTGTAGAAGGCGGCCAGCGTGATTTGTTCGCCGCGCGACGGATAGAACTCATAGCGGAGGTCGATGTTATGGATGTAGCACGACTTGAGGTCAACATTTCCCTGCACGTGGGAGGCGAGGTCGAAGTCGTAATAGACCGACGGCGACACCTCGCGGAACTCTGGCCTGTTGACCGACTTTCCGTACGAGAGCCTTACCTGGTTGCGTTCGTCAATCACGTAAGTGGTGTTGACCGAAGGGAATATGTCGCCATCGCGGTAGAATTTGCTCTGAGGGCTTTCCACGTCGTCGCGACTGTTGGTGATTAGTTCCATGTTGTTATACTCATAGCGCAGTCCGGCGTGTATCTTCAGTTTACCTACTGGTATCGAGGCAGTGAGATATCCAGCGCCGAGCGTGTTGCGTCCCTTGTAGTTGTTGCGCATACACTGTTCTTCTATGAGGTGAAGCTTGTCTGGTCCGAGATACTCAGGGTTGGAGAGCAGTTCTGTCATGTCCATCTTCCTGAATCCGTCGGGCAGTCGGTTGTCTTCCATCTCCCAGTTGTAGATAAACTGTCGGGTGTTGTATTTCCTCGATCTGTATTCGCCATATCCGCCCAGCGTGAAAGTGACGGGCGAGGGTAGGGGAGCGAAGCGGTAGTTGGCGTTGGCCGATGCAATATGCTCGTCGAGTTTTGTGAATTCGCGGTTAATCTCGTTTCCCGCCGTGAGCATCATCGTTCCCTGTTCGAGCGCGTCGTCGATGGTGTATCGTCTTCTGTCGGGCATGCGTCTGTTGGCATACGAGTAGCTTGCGCTCCATTCAATGTTGTCGTTGTCGTTCAGTGCGTGTTTTCCGGTTAGCTGTGTGCAGTAAGTCAGTCGGCTGCGGTAGTAGTATTCCGCTCCAGTCTCGTTGTCCGACTGCGCGTTGACGCCTTGTCGGTCTGTATATCTGCGGTTTGTCAGCCGGTTGAAGATGTTCTTCAGCTCATACTTGTTGTTGCCCGACGGCGAGAGCAGTGAGAGGTTGAGCATGGCGCCGAGCCGTTGGTTGGCGTTATACTGGTTGTCGGTAGAATGTCGGAGGTAGTTGCTTTTGTCGTTGGCTGAGTCATATACACCGAAGAGGTTGTTGGTCATGTTGTCGTAAGTGCGGTATTCGTTGGTGAAGTTTGCCGCTCCCACCATTCCTAATCGCCATGCCTCACCCAAGGTCCACCGCCTGTTCCAGTCGGCAGCCAACTTCAGGTCGCCGATGGGTTTGCGAGTCTTCACACGCCAGTCGTTGTTGAGTCCGCTGTCGATGATATCTACTGGTCCTTCTGCTGGATAGTGGCTATTATGTTTGGCGTATCTAAAGTCAGAGAAATGGGTGGCATCGTTCCAGTTTCCGCCTACTGAGAGAGAGAAAGCGTTCTGCGACGGAATGTCTTTGGTGTTGATTTGGATGAAACCACCCGTGAAGTCTGCTGGATATTCAGCGCTTGGCGACTTCACAATCACGAGGTTGTCAATCTGGCTGCTCGGAATAATGTCGAACGAGAAAGCCCTTGAGTCAGCCTCTGAACTTGGTACGGCGCCGCCGTTGATCCACACGTTGTTGTATCGTTGCGACAGTCCCCTTACCATAACAAACTTATCCTCTATGAGGCTCACGCCCGGCACGCGGCGTATCACCTCGCTTGCGTTGTTATCCTGCGTACGTTTTATTTCTTGTGCCGAGATGTTGCTCACTATGACGGAGCTGACTTTTGCTGCCTCTATCATGGCTGCGTCGGTGTTGCGTCGGGCCATTCCCGTCACCTTCACCTCGCCGAGTGTCTGTTCGTCGCTAACCATTTCCACTACAATATCCTTTTGCTCCGAACGGTCGTCGGCCACCACTCCGTCAATATTTGAGTTTCTGTAACCTATATATCTTATTAATAATGTGTGTTTTCCACGTTTCAATCCGGCGAGTGTGAATCGTCCGTCCATGTCGGTAGTCACGCCTTTGTCGCCTGCCATGACAGTGGCTCCGATGAGCGGTTCTCCAGTTGCCTTGTCTTTTACCACTCCTTTCACCGTGTCGGCCATGGCGGCCGTTGTGGTCATCACGAGCAGCGTCGCAGCTGCCAATAATCCTTTTTTCATACTCATTGCATCTACTTGTTCTTTTTCGAGTGCAAAGGTACGAAGTCAAGATTACATTGTTACGACAACAATGTTACGATAATAATAAAATCAAATTTTGTGATTTTTTTTCTAAACGAACTCTATCCCTCTTCTCTATTCCCTTATTTCCGTCACGTATTCCGCGTCTATTGTCATAAACCCTTCACCTCCTATTTCTTTCTTGAGCATTATCTCCTTGGGCCATCCGTCGAGGAAGTATGCGCGGTATTCGTCACCGTTGTATTTAAACGGATTCTTCTGGAACTTTCTCATCATGTCCTGCACTTCTTCCATTTTTCCCTCTTCGTAGAGGCCCATAGTTTTCGCAATCACACCTACCAGATCCGACACCTTGTCAGTAGGCATGTCGCCTTGGCTGTTGCTCTCTAACCCGTAGAGGTACAAGCCTGTTTCCTCTTCTTTATCTACAAACGCATGTAGCTCGAAATTGATAGGCACAATAAACGACGTTGAATCCACAAACGACTTGCTCTCGTCGAGAGTCAGCTGCAGACCGTGGCAGTTGAACAAATGTGAAATCTCAGGAAACAGACTCGCAGCCGCCGTCGCGTCAGACTCAATGCTTTGGTTGAGGTAGGTGCAGTATTTGTTGAACATCGTGCGCTCTTCGGCGTCGGCAATCGTCGCCGTCGTCTCCTTCATCTTATTCACCACCATATTCCAGTTGTCTATGGCCTGAAACTCTCCCAATTCGCTCAGTCTCAGCCTCAGCCTCTCGCCCTTCAGATTTTTCTGCAGGAGCAAGGCAGCATTGACCGCAGGTTTCTTACCAGTGATGTCTGTCGCTCCCGGGATGAAGTCGAGCATATAACAGTGCGAGGTGGAGTCAGTCACGATCAGCGTCGAGGTTCTATCCACTCGCCTTGTCAGTGTGGTGTCGTTGTCTGTTACATTTGCTTTCATCTCTACGTATTCATATCGTGCCGTATCGTTCTTGCAGAAATACGCCACGATATTTATCACGTTGTCGTCCTCCTCCTCGTCAGTTGCGCCGCCTTTGGCATTTCCTGCCAAGACCACTGGCATACACAGTGCCATCAGCGCTGCAGCCATCAAAAGTCTCATCTGTCTCATATAGTGTTTTTTAATACTGCAAAGTTACACCTTAATTGATATACATCTACAATACTCGCCAAAAAATTAAACATTCTTAACTGCAGACTGTCGTGTCCCTCAAAAAATATTCACACATATCCTTGTCAGGATGAAAAAAACTTCGTACTTTTGCGGAAGATTATTATTAATATACTACTTATGTTTGAACATATTGCAGAATTTACGACGTGGCCGATATTAACAGGAATATTAGTTGGCTATATTGCCAACCGCATAATGAGCGGTGAGGGCAAGGGATGCTGTATGAACCTGATAATAGGTATTGTGGGCAGTTTTGTCGGTGCCTTTATTGGTTCGCTCTTTAATGTACAACTCTATGGAGCCGGATACTTAAAGAACTTCATCTTCTGCGTCATAGGCTCGGTAGTGGTGCTGTGGCTATGGAAGAAGTTGTTTGGGTAACAACCTAAGCTTAGATGACAACTGAATACTCGTGTGTCACGGTCGTACCACAGTTAGTAACACGGTTGTTCCATGGTTATGGAACAACCGTGTTACTAACTGTGGTACAACTGTTCCAAACGCTGTGGTTATTTCATGAGAAAGACACTCGTAGTTATGTCATACATTCTATTCATGCATGTATATATAAGGAATAGAGTCAAATGGTCTGACAAGATGGGCTGACCTCTATTTCTTCCCCATCGTATGCCAGTCTGACCGGATGGGGGAGACGGGCGTTGACAGCGGAGTGGAGACCTATGTCGTGGCAGCTGTGTACAAGGAGGGCTTGGGTGGGCGACACTTCGCGGATAAAGGCAAGCGACTCATCGACAAGGAGATGAGAGTGATGGGCCTTTGTGAAACGTAGAGCGTTAATCACCATGACATCTGCACCTCTGGCATAGGGCACCTCCGAAGGGGAGATGGTTTTCATGTCGGTGATATAGACGAGGACACTATGACTCGTGAGCGACTCGATACGGTAGGCGAGGATGGGCAGACGACCGTGCATGACGATGAAGGGAGTGATGCTAAGATCGCCCACGGTGAACGACTCGTGGGCCGACACCTCTATGAGACGGATATTTGGCACACCAGGATACTTATGCTCTACAAAACAGTAGGGCATGTTGTGACGGATATTGGCAGCGGCGGTGGAGTCGGCGTAGATATTGATGTCGCCGAAGATGCAGAACGGGCGAAGGTCGTCCATACCGCCGACATGGTCGTAGTGATGATGGGTGACAAGGATGGCATCAATCTTGCGGAATTTCAAAGGCAGCACCTGCTGACGGAAGTCTGGACCACAGTCGATGAGCAGCCGCGTTGACGACGTCTCGACGAGGGCTGAACAACGCAGACGATGGTCGTGGGGGTCGGTGCTGGTACAGACCTCGCATTGGCATCCTATGACGGGAACGCCGCAGCTGGTACCGGTGCCAAGGAAACGGAGCTTCATAGTATGTTGACTTCTGGATGGATATCAATATCGAAACGTGTGCGTACATCAGCACGGATAGTGTCGGAGAGGTGGATTATGTCTGCTCCGGTGGCTCCGCCGCGGTTGACAAGCACGAGGGCTTGACGTGAGTGGACGCCAGCCTTGCCAAGGCTCTTGCCTTTCCAACCGCACTGCTCTATGAGCCATCCCGCGGGAATCTTTACTCGGTCGGCATCGACGTCGTAGTGGGGCATGACGGGCCATGTGGCGAGGAGACTCTCATACTGGGCTCGGCTTATGATGGGGTTCATGAAGAAGCTGCCAGCATTGCCCTCGACGGCGGGGTCGGGGAGCTTGTCGCGACGGATGGAGATGATGACATCGCGCAGCTGGGCTGCTGTGGGAGTGGCGATACCCAAGCGCTGTAGCTCAGCGGCGATATTGCCGTAGGCGGTGTGGGGCGTGAAACGGCGGTGAAGACGGTAGGTTACGTGGGTGACGACATAGCGTCCGCGCCACTCGTCCTTAAAGCGGCTGTAGCGGTAGGCATAGCCAATGTTGGCGGCGGGAATGGTGATACAGCTGCCTGTGGCTATCTCGACGGCTTCCACCTTATATATTATATCTTTTGCCTCCACACCATAGGCTCCGATATTCTGCACGGCGCTCGCGCCTATCTCGCCTGGGATGAAGGAGAGGTTTTCTGCTCCATACCAGCCGTGACTGACGGCAGTGGCTACAAAGTCGTCCCATACCTCGCCGCTTCCCACACGCACGAGAATGTCGTCGGCCGATGTGGGGTATGGCATGGGTTCGATGCCGCGAATGGCGGAGTGGAGTACGGTGCCGGGATAGTCGGCTGTGAGCAGGATGTTGCTGCCGCCACCAACCACGAAGAGAGGATGGTCGGCTTCGGTGAGGCTGGCGAGGATGCCGATGAGGTCTGCCTCGTCGCTAAACTCTATATATCGGCGGCACGTGGCGTGGATGCCAAAGGTGTTGTGCCGTGAGAGGTCGTAGTCGTGAATGTCTTTTCTCATTGTTTCTCCCTGATAATATTTACTGGCATAGCTTGGTGAGGAACCAGCTGCCGGCTTCGCGCTTGAAGGTGAGCTCCATCTCGAGTCCGTTGGCAATGCCGCGCAGGACAAAGATCTTCTGTGATGCCGATGTGACGGTCTCGCCGTAATTGATGTTGTAGATCATGTCAGTGGGCAGTTCGGGAGCGAAGGCTGGCCACGTCTCGGGCGTGAGCAGACCTTCCATCTGGGCAAAGTCGTCGTCAGGATCGGGACCCGTAAACTGCACAGGATTGCTGATATGGCTTGCCTGGAATGTGCTGTCGGTGGCAAACTGATGGTAGAACTTCAGGAACGATGCGTTGGCATTCTTATGTAGCGGCTGGTAGCGCAGGGTGTGCATCATCCAAAGGCCACGCTCACGGAGGAAGACATACTGCTTGACTGTCTTGGTGTCGAAGTAGATCTTCTCCACCTCAACATAGTTGACAGATGTGTCTTTCACCACGTTCATCTGTCGGCGGGAGTCGAAGACGAGCGTGTAGTATCCCTGACGCATGAAGAAATGGTCGGTCTTCCACTGACGCTTGCCAATGGTATCGGTTGAGCCTACCTTCTCTACCTTCAACGGCCACTTGATGCGGTTGCGTTGCAGCTTGCCGTTGGCTGCAAAGTTGAAAAAGAAGTCATCGAAGAGTTCGTCGGCTGCCTTGGGCATCGGCGTCTCGGAGATGATTTGCTCCATGGTATCAACGACGGCAGTGTCGCGTATGCTGTCGCTGTCGGCGGGCGCGTCTTGTGGCCCGTCGGTCTTGTTTCCCTTGCAGGAGAACATTAACGCTAAGAAAGCGAAAAAAGCTGTTAAAATCTTCTTCATTTTTACTTCGGACATGTGTCCGCCTCTCAAATTTCGGCAAAAGTACAACTTTATTTTGATAAAATGCTCTTTTTCCCATAAAAAATATTACCTTTGCACCAAATTTATATAAATATCTCAAAAAATGATACTCGAAAAGATAGCACAACTTCTCGAAGAAGTGAAGAATATGAATGCCCAGAACGCTGACGAGGTGGAGGCACTGCGCCTGAAATACCTCAGCAAAAAGGGTGAGATAACGGCACTGATGGCCGACTTCCGCAGCGTGCCTGCAGAACAGAAAAAAGAGGTGGGCATGAAGATCAACGAACTGAAGCAGACTGCCCAGGAGCGCATCAACGCTCTGAAGGAGCAGCTGGAGCAGAATGAGGGCGACGCACTGAACATCGACCTCACTCGCACACCCTATCCGGTAAAGTTAGGAACACGTCATCCGCTGACGATAGTGACCAACGAGATTATCGACATCTTCTCACGAATGGGTTTCGTCCTGGCCGACGGTCCGGAGGTGGAGGACGACCTGCACGTGTTTACAAAGATGAACTTTGCCGCCGACCATCCTGCCCGTGACATGCAGGACACATTCTTCGTGGAGCAGAGCCGTCTGGGCGACGTGACAAAGAACATCTTGCTGAGGTCGCACACCAGCTCGGTTCAGGCTCGTGTGATGGAGACATCGCAGCCGCCAATAAGAATTATTTGTCCCGGACGAGTATATCGCAACGAGGCCATCACCGCCCGCGCTCACTGTTTCTTCCATCAAGTGGAAGGACTATATATAGACAAGAACGTGTCGTTTACCGACCTAAAGCAAGTGCTGCTATCGTTTGCAAGGGAGATGTTTGGTGCCGACACAAAGATTCGTCTGCGTCCGAGCTACTTCCCGTTTACGGAACCTAGTGCCGAAATGGACATCTCGTGCCACATCTGCGGCGGCAAGGGCTGCGGATTCTGTAAGCACACTGGATGGGTGGAAATACTTGGCTGCGGCATGGTTGACCCTAATGTCCTGGAACAGTGTGGCATTGACAGTAAGGTATATACGGGCTACGCCTTCGGTATGGGCGTGGAGCGCATCACTAACCTGAAGTACCGCGTGAGCGACCTGAGAATGTTCTCGGAAAACGACACACGGTTCCTCAAGGAGTTTGAGGCGGCGAACTGATGACGGAGGAACAGGCTCTGAACAGACTTGCCGCTCTTTGCTCGCAGGCTGAACACTGCATGCAGGAGATGAGAGACAAGATGGCACGCTGGGGCATTGATGACGATGCCCAACAGCGTGTCGTCGATTATCTCGTGGCAAACCGATATGTGGATGACAGACGCTACGCACGCTCGTTTGTGAACGACAAGCTGAAGTATAACAAATGGGGACCGAGGAAGATAGAACAGGCGCTCTGGATGAAACATATCGACGACGATATCAGGCAGGAAGCACTCGACGACGTGGACAACGAGGAGTATGTCAGTGTGCTCAGACCGCTGCTGACAAGCAAACGGAAGACCATCAAGGCAGATAGCGACTATGAGATGAACACTAAGCTGCTACGCTTTGCGTTAGGACGAGGCTTCACGTTCCAACAGGTGAAGGAGGTGATAGACGACGTGGAAGATGTCGAAGATAATGACATCACAGATGAGGACATATAAGAAGGAGGAAAACTAAAAGTTTAAAATAGGTTTCGTTAAGTTAGAAAACTTTATTATTTCTATGGTTTTTTAGCTTTTGTCGATATAAATGTCTATATTTGCACGCATAATAATGTCAAATAGCTATGTGTGTAAGAATAATTTTGTTTTTTATTGCCCTGACGGCGACATGCCACGGGGCTAAGGCGCAGGAGAAGACCGTAGGGCTGAAATACGGTAACATGGACTCGTGGGTGACAAGGACCATACACGAGTCGGCAGTGATTGGCGGCGACGACAAAACCCTATATGAAGTTGGACCAGCACGCCACTTAGACGGCAATACGCCTTACCATAATCTCGGCGGCTCGCCCTGGGGCACATCGAACGTGATGGCGAAGGTATCGGGGATAGTGAAGACCAACAATACCGTATATCGGGAGAAACGCGGAGGCGGATATTGCGCTCGTCTGGAGACACATATTGAAAGAGTGAAGGTGCTGGGACTGGTGAATATTAACGTGCTTGCAGCTGGCTCGCTCTTCCTCGGCGACATGACCGAACCTATTACGGGGACAAAGAACGGCGAGAAATATCAGAATTGGGGCGTTCCTTTCACCTCGCACCCGAAGGCCTTGCGCTTTGATTATAGGTTCAAGGCGAGCGGTGAGCCTGACAGAATAAAGCTTACGGGATTCGGAGGTAGCAGTAAGGTGAAGGGCAAGGACAAGGCTATCGTGATCTTCCTGTTGCAGAGACGTACAGAGGATGCCGCGGGCAACATCACGGCAAAGAGAGTGGGGACGATGGTGGTGACATACGACACCTCGACCGAAGGATGGCGTAATGGTGCAACATACGACATCCTCTATGGCGACATACGGCATAACCCTAAATACAATCCCGAGACAATGCATCTGCGCTCTGTGGATTACGCAAGGAACTCAAAGGGAAAGAATGTGTTGGTGAAAGAGACGGGATGGGCTTCGTCAGACGAAATACCAACACACATGCTTCTGCAGTTTACGTCGAGCCATGGTGGCGCATATATAGGTTCGCCGGGCAACACGTTGTGGGTGGATAATGTAAAGTTGGTATATTGAATCTGTATATGAAAAAGTTAGTAATGGTCATACTCGTTTGCTTCAGCACCTACGGTATCGCTTGGGCGCAGGACTCATGCCACAGCTTACACTGCACCACTTGGGAGCAGGAAAGTGCAGGAGGAGCGGCGGCAAGCGATACTGTCGTGGCGATGAAGAAGAAGTCGTGGATCGATAAGCTGCTTGACTACTTCAACGACGCCAATAAGGAGAAAATCAACAAGAAATTTGACTTTAGCATCATAGGCGGACCACACTACAGTACCGACACGAAACTTGGATTGGGACTCGTGGCTGCAGGACTTTACCGCACCTCGGCTGCCGATTCGTTGATGCAACCTTCAAACGTATCGCTCTACGGTGACGTGTCGTCGGTGGGATTCTACCTGCTCGGAGTGAGAGGAAGTCATATCATGCCTGAGGCGAGGCAGAGAATAGACTATAAGGTGTATTTCTATTCGTTTCCAAGCAAGTTCTGGGGCATCGGGTACGACAACGGAAAGATCGATGACAACGAGAGCGACTTCGACAGATGGCAGACGAGGATAGACGCAAGCTACCTCTTCCGCGTGGCAAAGGACTTCTACGTGGGACCGACCGTGCAGTTTGACTATGTGAAAGCTACAGATGTGGAAAGGCCAGAACTGCTGGAAGGACAGGACAGAACGACGCACAACTTAGGTATTGGATTGTCGCTTGTGTATGACTCGCGCGACGTGATGACCAATGCCAGACGGGGATGCTATATAGACGTGAAACAATGTTTCAGACCAAAATTCATGAGCAACGACTACGCCTTCTCAACAACGTCCGTAACCGCCTCAGGCTACAGAAAGGCATGGAAAGGGGCAGTGATAGCGGCTGACATTAGAGGAGAACTTAATTTCGGTAATCCGTCGTGGGCGATGATGGCAAAGTTGGGAAGCGGACAGTCGATGAGAGGATATTACGAGGGACGATACCGTGACAAACATAAGATTGAGACTCAACTCGAACTGAGACAACATGTCTGGAAACGAAATGGAGTGGTGCTCTTTGTGGGAGCAGGAACGGTATTCCCTGACTTCAACAAACTGACTATCAGTCGTGTACTGCCTAACTGGGGCTTCGGCTACAGATGGGAGTTTAAGAAAAACGTTAACGTAAGACTTGACTACGGCTTCGGAAAAAACGGCGAGTCGGGCTTCTTGTTTAATATCAACGAGGCATTTTGAAAAAGCTATCCTTTTACTTCATTGTGGCGATGATGATACCGAATGTGGTACTCGTTGTCACTGCCCGCCAACACTTCTTGGTGGCTATGGCTAACGTGTTGCTGCCGCTGGGCATATATATGTCCGTGGCCACGGCAAGGCGAACGGCTCTTGCCATTTGGCTGATGCTGCCAGTCATGGTACTCAGCGCCTTCCAGATTGTGCTAACCATGTTGTTTGGTGAGTCGATAATAGGGGTGGATATGTTTATCAATGTGGTGACGACCAATACCACTGAAATTATCGAACTATTGGGTAACCTCATACCAGCAGTGGTCACGGTGGTGGTGATATACGTGCCGCTACTGACGATGGCGGCTGTGGTGATGGCGAGAGATAAAGTAAGGCATGACGGGGCGGCGAGAGTAAGAGGACGGCAGAACACTTCGGCAACGATAGGGCATACGCGTCGTAAGGGGCGACGCGCGGCAGTTGCGGTGACAATGGCTGGACTTCTCTCTGCCTTGGTCGCCATAGGCAACCGAGGTGTGGCGCTCTTCACCGACGACGTGTTTCCGGCTAATGTGATATATAACTTTACGCTCGCGGTGGAGAGATATAGGGCGACCTCCAGCTATGCCGACAACGTACGCGGATTCACATTTCATGCCAGCAAGAAAGACACTGGTAATGATGAAGGACGGGAGGTGACTGTAGTGGTAATAGGCGAGACGGCACGAGCCGAAAACTTTGGCATTCTTGGCTATAGACGGCCCACCACTCCACGCTTGCAACAGACACAGGGGCTGACGGCGTTTCGGGACGCATGGAGCGAGTCGAACACTACACACAAGAGTGTGCCGATGCTGCTCTCGGCAGTAGATGCATCGACTTTCGACAGTATCTATGGTCAGCGAAGCCTTATCACGGCGTTTAAGGAGGCAGGATACAAGACGGTGTGGCTCTCAAACCAAAGGCGAAACGGCTCGTTTATAGATTTCTTCGGCGAGGAGGCTGACGTGTGTCGGTTTATTAAGGATGACTTTGGCGAGGGAGTTAACGTGACCGACGGACGATTGCTCGACTATATGATAAAGGAGATGAGCGACAGCTGCAGGCGACTGCTGATAGTGTTGCATTGTTATGGCTCGCACTTCAACTATCGCGAACGCTATGGGAAGCGTTTCTCTCGATTCCGACCTGACGACAATACTGAGGCGAAGGCCGAAAACAGACGCGACCTCGTGAATGCATACGACAACACTATATATTATACCGATTACCTGCTCGCTTCGATCATAGATATGCTGAAGGAGAGGGGCGGCGACGCGGTGATGGTATATACTTCTGACCATGGCGAGGACCTTTACGACGACGGGAAGAGATTTCTGCACGCATCGATTAGGCCCACCGACCATCAGCTTCATGTGCCGCTGCTGGTGTGGACATCTCAGAGTTATGCCGCACGACATACAGAGATGGCGGAGGCTCTGGAAATAAATAAAGGGAAGATGATATCGACAAGTCGCTCACTGTTTCACACCGTGCTACAACTGTCGGGGATAGAAACACCATGGTTGAGAAGGCAACACTCGCTTGCCGACACACTTTACAGACCTCAGTCACGATTGTATCTCAACGACCGGAACGATGCTGAGAAAGTGGATGAGTGAATGAATGTTTCTTAACGTCCGGAACGAGGTTGAGAAGACTGGATGAGGAGACGAAGGGAGGCGGCATCGAACGTGATGGCTGGACTATCGAAAAATGCAGATAGACTGCCGTCGGCGGCAAGTTGGCGAGGACTGCCCGAGAGGATGGGCTTACCTGGTTGCATAAGCCAAAGACTGTCGGCAAGCTGAAGGGCAAGTTCTACGTCGTGGGTGGAAAGGAAGATGGTCTTGCCCGTGTTGTGAGCAAGGGAACTGAGAAGCTGTAGCATCTCTACCTTGCTCGGAAAGTCGAGAAACGACGTAGGCTCGTCGAGACAGATAAACGGAGTGTGCTGGGCAAGGGCCTTGGCTATCATTGCCCGTTGGCGCTCGCCGTCGCTGAGTGTGTCGATGCTGCGGTGGGCAAGACGCTGAATGCCTGCGAGAGTCATTGCCTCGTTGACGATGTCTTCGTCGTCGGAGGAGAGACGTCCCCAAAATCCGGTATATGGGCTGCGCCCGAGGGCGACAAGTTCGCTGACGGTCATGTTCTGTACCGATGTGCGCTCGGTGAGGACAACACCAATTTTCCGTGCGAGTTGACGTTCGCTGTAGCTATCGATGTCTTTCCCGTCGAGGAGTATCTCTCCGGCGAGCTTGGGTTGGAAGGCGGTGAGTGTCTTGAGCAACGTCGATTTACCTACACCATTGGGTCCCAACAGACAGGTGAGCTGTCTGTCGGGAATGGTGGCGTTGATATGATCAGCTATTACCGTGACAGACTGGTGTCGTCCCGCATAACCTATGGATAAGTCTTTGAGTTTTATCATCTACAATAGTTTTGCATGTCAGAAACAAGCTGAAATTTCATTTGTTATCAACAAACTGTAAGCGCATTTGTCAGCGACAAGCCGTAAGTATCTTTATCTTAGTATGCCTTTGCAAGAATTACCTTAGCACGCTCGAGGGCGAGGTTGATATGGCTGCAGATGTCCTCTTCGGGCACGTGGCGATAGAAGCCAGCGTGGGCGAGGGTCTGGTGAACCTTTGGTGTAACGCCCGAGAGCACGACCTCGATGCCTTCCTTCTTGCTCATCTCACAGAGGTTGGTGAGGTTGTGGATACCGGTGGAATCGACAAACGGTACCTTACGCATTCGGATGATACGCACCTTGGGACGATCGCCGAAGACAGCCATAACTTCTTCAAACTTATTTCCTGCACCGAAGAAGTAAGGACCGTTGATCTCATAAACCTCCACACCCTCAGGGATAGTGAGATGTTCGAGGTTGCCAGAGCTAAGCTCACTCTCCTGGTTGGGGTCGATCTCGTCGAAGATAACCTTCACGTCTGTGGTCTCAGACATGCGTCGCATGAAGAGCAGACAGGCAATGATGAGTCCTACCTCGATGGCAATGGTGAGGTCGAAGATGATGGTAAGGAAGAAGGTGATGAGCAATACGGTGACGTCGCTCTTGGGATTTTTTGTAAGGGCAAGGAACGAGCGCCAGCCGCTCATGCCGTAGCTCACGATGACGAGCACACCGGCAAGACATGCCATGGGGATGTACTGTGCCAGTGGCATGAGGAAGAGGAATATGAGCAGCAACACCATGGCGTGGATGACACCCGCGATGGGCGAGCGGCCTCCATTGTTGATGTTAGTCATAGTGCGCGCAATGGCTCCCGTGGCGGGTATTCCGCCGAAGAGTGGAGAGGCGAGATTGGCTACGCCCTGGGCGATGAGCTCGGTGTTGGAGTCATGATGGTCGCCGATGACACCGTCAGCCACAGTGGCTGAGAGCAACGACTCGATGGCTCCGAGGATGGCTATGGTGAGCGCTGGCGAGACGAGGCTCTTGATGGTCTCCCAATTCATCTCGGGTACCTGCGCCGAGGGCAGTTCGTTGCTGATGGCAAAGCGGTCGCCGATAGTCTCAATGGTAGTGACGCCGGCAAACTGCTTGAGTAGCAATGCAACGACGGTCATGATGATGATGGCTACGAGTGATCCGGGAATCTTTTTGCTGAAGCGCGGCGTGATGGCTATGACCACGACGCTGAAGATGCCTATCATGGCGCACCATGGGTCGAGCGACGAGAAATTGGTGATATAAACCCACCACTTCTCGATGAAGTCAGAAGGGACCTCGGCAAGCGAGAGGCCGAAAAGGTCTTTGATCTGAGTGGTGAAGATAGTGACGGCGATACCGCTGGTGAAACCCACGATGATGGGGTAGGGTATATACTTGATGATGGTGCCGAGATGCAGCACACCGAAGAGGACGAGAAACGCGCCTGCCATGAGTGTAGCGATGGTGAGTCCTTCGATGCCATACTGTTGGATGATGCCGTAGATAATGATGATAAATGCACCCGTAGGACCGCCTATCTGCACCTTGCTGCCTCCGAAGAGGGAGATGATGAGGCCTGCCACGATGGCCGTGATTATACCTTTCTCGGGTGTCACGCCCGAGGCGATGCCGAAGGCGATGGCAAGTGGAAGGGCTACGATGCCCACGATGATACCTGCCATGAGGTCAGACATGAAGGTCTGACGGTTGTAGTTCTTAACGGTCTCCAACAGTTTGGGTCGAAAGACCTGTGCGTCGATTGTCTTCATATTGTTCAAATCTTTTTTAAATAATAAAGTTGACAGGTTGACAACATGTCAACTTATTGGCCTGAATACTATATAAATGTTTGGTGGATGGTTCAGAAGTTGACTCCTATATTGAGGTTGAATGTGCCGTTATGAGCCTTGGCAAAGTCGTCGTGTGAGATGTTGGCAAGGCCGAGCTCGTAGTTGATTTCGGCATAGAGTACGTCGTAGCTCACGCCGCATCCGAAGATGAGTCCGCCGTCGAAGTGACGGAAGTTGCTCTTGCAGAATGCCGACCACGACTCGCGGGTGTTATAGTCCTTGATCTTTCCGCTAATGCCATGTGCGAGATAACCGCCCAGATGTGGGACGACGGAGATGTCGTAGTCGAGTTCGATGGCATACTTCACAACGATGGGCACCTTGAGGTAGTTGAGGTTGTACTTCAAATCGCAATTGTTGCGAGTATATTTGCCGCCTTTCTCAGAGTAGAACAGTCCGGATTCGAGATAGACGGGGGTGCCTGGCGACAGTTGCAAGCCAGCCACGGCACCGAGGTTCAGACCTGAACGGGAGCCTGGTGCGTCGAGAAGTGCGTCGTCGCTGTTGACAGTGGAGATGCCCAGGCCGAGACGGAGACCGTAGTAGAAATCGTTGTAGCCTTTGCTGCTGCTGCGGCTGTCGCGTCCCTGTGTACGCCACGATTGTGCCGAAGCTGTTGCTGCGAATAGGATGGCAGTGAGGAGGGATAATACAATCTTTTTCATATTTGTTTTTTTTTAGTTGACAAGTTGACGAGTTGACAAGTTGACAGTTCTAATGAATAGACTAATCAAACACCTTAAACTCGTAGCCTTCTGCCTTAAGCCATTTGATTGCTTCGGGCAGGGCGTAGTGGAGTTTGTCGATACTCTTGAGAGAGTCGTGGAAGGTGATGATGGATCCGTTGCGAGTGTAGCGTTTCACATTGTTGAGCACGTCTTCGGCAGTCATCCATTTCGAATAGTCGCGTGTGACAAGATCCCACATGACGATGCGATACTTACGTCTCAGCCATATATACTGATCCCATCGCATCCACCCATGAGGCGGGCGGAAGAGGTCGGTATGCAACAGTTGGTCGGCCTTGTCGGCATTAGCCTTATAGGTGGTGATGGTGTGTCGGAATCCGCCTATATGGTTGAAGGTGTGGTTGCCGATGCGATGACCGGCAGCCACCACCTTATTATATAGTTCAGGATATTTCCTCACGTTGTCGCCCACCATGAAGAACGTTGCCTTGATGCCGTATTGGCTGAGAGTGTCGAGGATGAATGGCGTGGCTTCGGGGATTGGGCCGTCGTCGAAGGTGAGATAAACTGCCTTCTCGTTGCGGTCCATCCGCCATGTTGCCCTTGGGTAGAGCCAGCGTAGCCATATTGCCGGTTGCTCGATGATCATAAGTTGCGCTGTTACTGGGTGTTACTCTTCCACTTCTTCGTCGTAATACTCTTCTTCCTCGTTGGTTGAGCTAAGCTTGCCGCCCTTGTCCTGATAGAACCTCACGAGAGAATTGAATCGTGGTGTATGGCTTTCGCTCCATTTTTTGTCGAGAGTGTCAGTGTCAAGCAGCGTCTGCTGGAGGACATAGATGTTGATCATACACTCGCGCTGTGAGCTGAGGAAACGCATGCCGTCGAGCGAGCAATACCATTTCAGATACTGTTCTGACTTGATCCAGAGGCGGTTGTATAGATCCATGGCCTTCTTTTTTTGGCCGATGGCGGCATAGGCGCGAGCCTCGTCGAAGGATCCTGACATGTAGCTGATGGGCACGTTGTAGTCGGGGATGTGCTTGTCGAGATGGGCGAGCACCTTGGCTGCCTTGTCGTCCTTGCCTTCAGCAATGAGATGTGATGCGAGCTGGACGAAAATGCGGCGGTGAGTGTAGCACATGCGCATCACGGTCTCGTCGAGATAGATGCCTGGCTTTTCGAGTCCTCCGAACTTAAACTTATTCATCAGGATGTCGTAAGTCTTCTCTGTGTCGAAGTTCTTGGTAAGGCCTTTATTGGTGGTGAACGGCGTGATGCGGTTGACGAGACCTTCTTGAACGAAGTTGTCGCCGAGGTTCATATAGTTATCCTCGCTAACAGTCATCGCCACATAGATTGGGCGTGTCCAATTGCACTGTGCGATAATCTCGAGCATCATGAGGTCGCCTTTGTAGAGCGCGTTCTTTCCTTGAAGCGAGATGGCCATGCGGTCGGGGATGGAGTCAGCCGCCATGAGCATGCCGCTCTTACGCACAGCTTCTTTGTCGATGGTGAGGTAGAGCGTGTCTGTGGGGATGACGTGTGTGTCGCCACGCGAACCAGAGAGGATCTTCATCACCTCTCGCTTCTCAGGACTCACCTCGCCACGCACCCAGTCGCGGAGCACGTTGCTGAGTTCGAAGGGGTTGTCGCCCAGTGTGGCTCGAGCCGTCTCAGGGTCTTCCTTATACCACTGCTGGATGAGCTGCTTTATAGACGGGTCGATGATGACATACTCGTTTGTTCCGGCGCAGTACTGCAGTCGATTCCATGAGATGGGCAGCTTTGGCGAGTCGTATGCCGGGCGGCACATCTGGTCAATATACCAGTCGGTCTGTAAATAAGAGAGGTTGCATACGCGCGCATCGGTACGGAAGTTCTCCACGTCTTGGTTGTACCAGAGTGGGAAGGTGTCGTTGTCGCCGTTGGTGAAGATGATGGGGTTGCCATTCTCTTGCAGCGACATGAGATAGTTCTGGCCGAAGTCGCGGCAGGTGTAACGTCCGCTGCGGTCGTGGTCGTCCCATGTCTGTGATGCCATCTGCACTGGAACGAAGAGGCAAGCCACGCCTACGATGGCGGCGATGGCGAGATGCTGGCGCTTGAGACGCTCGGTGAGCATCTCGATGATGGCAGCCACGCCCATACCACACCAGATGGCGAAGGCATAGAACGAGCCAGCGTAAGCGTAGTCGCGCTCTCGAGGCTGCATCGGAGTCTGGTTGAGATAGATGACGATAGCGAGACCTGTCATGAAGAATAGGAAGAACACAACCCAGAATTGGCGTATTCCCTTTTGTCCTTTCTTTAGCGACTGCCAGAAGAGTCCGATGAGACCGAGGATGAGCGGCAGACAATAGAAGACGTTATGTCCTTTGTTTTCCTTGAGTTCGTCAGGCAGCAGCGACTGGTCGCCGAGTCGCCAGTTGTCGAACCAGTCGAATCCGGTTATCCAGTTGCCGTGTTCGAGTTCGCCGTTGCCCTGAAGATCGTTCTGACGTCCGGCGAAGTTCCACATAAAGTAGCGCCAGTACATGAAGTTGCACTGATAGGAGAGGAAGAAACGGATGTTTTCAAACTGTGTTGGCACCTTAACGGGAATGTACTCGCCGCATCGGTCGTACATCTCCTCGTTGCCTTCTACACCTCCCATCCAACTCTCGTAGGCTCCGGCATGCGCCGAGCTGTACATACGAGGGAAGAGCATGTTCTGAGCATACTCGTAGTCGTCTTTTGTGCGGACGACGAAGTAAGAGTCTTTCTCTTCTTTCGACGCTTTCTCCTTGCGCTGATAAACGGGAGCGCCTTTCTTAGCCACTGGTCGGCACATGTCGCCCTCTTTACTGAGAGCCACCTGCGAGGTGTATGCCTGTCCGTAGAGAAGCGGACGTGAGCCGTATTGTTCGCGGCTGAGGTATTCGCCGAGGGTGAAGATGTCCTCTGGCGAGTTCTGGTCCATCGGCGGGTTGGCCGATGATCGTATGACGATGAGTGCATAGCTCGAATAGCCGATCATGAGCATGAGCATGCAGAGCAGCGACGTGTTCTTGATGCGTGCAGAGACGAGTGCGATACCTTTCTTATTCTTTATCTTCAGCACAAGCCACAAGATGGCGAGCACCACGATACCGATGACAACCGAGCTCCAGCCGTAGCCGTAGAACGGGATGCCGAGCATGGCAATGGAAGCGAGGAAGGCGATGTTCTGCCGCTTCATGTTGGTGTCGGAATAGGTCTCGCGTATGGCCCAGATGATGGTGGCGATAAGGAGGAAGATATAAACTATCTCGCCGGTGTTGAACGGACAGCCAAGAGTGTTGACAAAGAACAGTTCGAACCAGCCTCCCACGCGGACGATGCCTGGTACGACGCCGTAGAGGACGGCGGCGAGGATAACTACCGAGATGCCCAATGCGATGAGCGAGCCCTTGAGGTCGCCCTTGCCGTCTGGCTTGGGATATTTGCGGTAGTAGTAAACCAGCACTATGGCCGGCACGCAGAGCAGGTTGAGCAGGTGGACTCCGATGCTGAGTCCCGTCATATACATGATGAGTATGAGCCAGCGGTCGCTATGCGGCTCGTCGGCATGCTCTTCCCACTTGAGTATGAGCCAGAACACCACGGCCGTGAATGCGGATGAGTAGGCATATACCTCACCCTCGACGGCACTGAACCAGAAGGTGTCGCTGAACGTGTATATGAGCGCGCCGACAAGACCCGATGCTTCAATGGCTATCAGCTTTGCCGGTGTGATGTCGTTCCAGCTGTCGGTGATGAGCTTGCGTGTGAGATGTGTGATGCTCCAGAAGAGGAAGAGGATGGTGGCAGCTGACAGCAGCGCACTCATGATATTGACCATGCGTGCCACTTGCGACGGGTCGCTTGTAAACTGCGAGAACAAGTTGGCTGTGAGCATGAAGAACGGTGCGCCTGGCGGGTGACCTATTTCCAACTTGTATCCTGTAGAAATAAACTCAGGACAGTCCCAGAAACTGGCTGTCGGTTCGATCGTAGAGCAATATACAACGGCTGCTATGATGAATGCAATCCATCCCGTGATATTGTCCACCAACTTAAACTGTTTCATTCTTTATTAATTGTTTATTATGTTTTCTTGCATTTGAAGGTGCAAAGTTACTGAAAAAGGAATGAAAAGAAGAAAAAAACGCCGATTTTTTACTTTTTTTGTGTAACATCTTGTGCAAAAGCAAGTGATGAGGGCGATAAGGTATGCCGATAACTGTTTTTTAATGTGGGAGCAACGTCACTCGCTCGTTAACTTCTACGATGGTGGAAGCCATGTCGCGAAGATGTTCGGTGTCGTGACTGACCATGATGATGGCACAGCTTGATGAGAGCTGGCGGATGTGGCTCATCATAAGTTCTTGAGATGTTTGGTCGATATATGTGTTGGGCTCGTCGAGCACGAGGACGTCGGGATGGCTGACGATGGCGCGTGCCAGGAGCACACGCTGTAGTTGGCCGCCGCTGAGGGCTTTGATGGGTCGGCGTGCGAGGTCGGCTACTTCGAGACTTTCGAGAGCCTTGACGGCGAGTTGGCGGTGATGTGTGGTGAAGCGGGAGAATAACGGCTTGCGACTGTTGAGTCCTTGCATCACGGTGTCGAGGACGTAGATGGGAAAGTCGCGGTCGATATTGCTGAACTGCGGCAGATAACCAATGGCGATGCGTTCGGCGGGAGTTCCGTTGCACCAGTATTCCACCTTCCCCGACATGGTGGGAATGAGCTTGAGCAGCACCTTAAGCAGTGTGGTTTTGCCGCCGCCGTTAGGTCCGACGATGCCGATGAAGTCGCCCTTGTTGACGGCGAGCGTTACGCCGCTGATTTGCGGTCTTCCTTCGTAGCCTGCCGTGACATCGGTGAGTGTAATTAGCTTTTTCATGTTTTATATTGAAGAGTAGAGAATGAAGAGTGGAGAACTAAGAGTGAGGAATGAAGAGTGAGGAATTGTGGATTAATTCTGCGACATGTTGCTTAGGGTGGAGGCGATGAGCGTCATCTGCTGTTCCCAGTTGTAGTCGAGCGGATTGATTTCCACCACTTGTGCCTTTGTCTCCTTCACCACGGTCTCGGTGTTTTGGCTGTCAAACTCTTTCTGCACGAACATGATTTTCGTGGCGTTTCTCTTTGCCTCTCTGATCACCTCGGCAAGGGATGCGACAGATGGTTCGCGGCCTTCTTCCTCAATGGCAATCTGTCGGAATCCGTATTCGTTGGCGAAATAGGTGAGGGCAGGATGATAGATGAGGAACGAGTGGTTGGGCGCGGCGAGGAGAGCTTTTCGTATGGAAAGGTCGAGGCGTGTGATGCGCGAGACGAGCGCATCGTAGCGCTGCTTGTAGTAGAGTGTGTTCTGACTGTCGGTGCGGACGAGTGCGTTGTAAATGTTTTTTGCAATGATAAGGGCGTTGGCAGTTGACATCCACGTGTGCTGGTCGATGATGCCCGATGCCGACGAGCAGATGAAGCTTACTCCAGCAGACGAGTCGATGATGGCGAGATGGTCGGAATACGACTCAATCTTCTTTCCCCATGTACGTTCGAATCCAAGGCTGCCTACCTTGATATACATGGCGCTCTTGCTGAGGTCGATAACCTGCTGTGCTGTAGGTTCGTAGGTCTCGGGCGAGCTCTCTTTTGGTACGAGCGTTACCACCTCTGCCTTGTCGCCTACGATCTGTTCGACGAAGTAGCGCAGCGGTTCGATGCTGACGGTGATTACTGCCTTGTCTTTCTTTACGCCTCCGCAACTACAGATGGCGAAGGTCGTGATGAAGAGAAGTAATGTCTTTATTGTTTTCATCAATTTCTTTTATCGATATAATGTTTGTTTATTCAAGGTCTTGCATTCAGTTCCCTTTATACTTATTCTTTTGTTATAGAATGAAACTGGCGCCATAGACGAGAATGACGTAGCGGAAGAGTTTGCTGATGGTGATGCTGATGACGACGATGGGCAGATTGGCTCGCATCAATCCGAGCATGATGGCGATGGCGCTGCCGAGGATGGGCAAGAAGGTCAAGAGTCCCGACCATGCTCCTTTTCCAGCCATGAAGCGTTGTGCCTTGTCGAGGTCGGCCTTTTTCACTCTCAGGTATTTCTCTATCCATTCCATCTTTCCCATTCGTCCGATGGTGTAGTTGAACATCGAGCCGAGCACGTTGCCGATGGTGCCGTAGATGATGAGCATCACGGGATCGAGTCCGGCGGCTTGAAGTCCCACCATGATCGCCTCGCTGCTGAATGGGAAGAAGCTGCCGGCGATGAACGATGCGACGAGCATGCCGACATATCCGTAACTGAGCAGTAAATTTAATATGATATCCATTTCTGTGTTTCTTTTACAATCTTTCTGTGTTTCTTTTACAATCTTTCTGTGATTCTTTATCAATCTTTCTGTATTTCTTTCTTTATTAAGCTTTCTGTTTTACTAACTACGTCGTCGCCTTGAGTGGCATCAGGATGTTGAACACGATCAGCGCGAGGGCGAGGGCAAGGATGGCGATGAACGTGATGTTGGTGATGCGCTTATGGGTGTGGGTGATGAAATGAGCTATGACGGGGCTGGTGCATACGATGAGCACCGTGAGCAGCAGGTCGAAATATTGCGGCTGGAGGACGGCGAAGACGATGGCTGCGATGCCGTTGAGGATAAACACATCGTAATACATGCGGGTGTTGACACGGTCGAGAAATTTCGTGCGCCAGTGGTGGACGGAGCCGATGGTAAAGAGCGTGACGATGAAAAGGAACGACGCAACGCGCTGAAAACCAAAGGTGTTCCAGAATGCTCGCGTGGCGGCTGGCTCGCTGATGGCGAAGATAGGCGAGAAGTCGGCCATTGAGGCGAAATGCTGCATCGGCGTCTCCCAGTCTTCGGCATAGATGAAATAGAGCATCACAAACCAGTAAGGTGCTATGATGCCTAATATCGAAGCGAAGAACGTGCGCCACGACATAGACCTGAGACAGAACACCATGAGCATCCACTCTACGGGCAGGAAGAAGAGCACCTGCTGCCACACAAGACTTGCGATGCCGATGGGCAGGAAGGCGTAGAACGTCCATCCCGTGGAGAGCCGGTCTTGGTAAGAATGGAAAAACGGCATTAGCGACGCCGCATAGCACAGGGCGAGAATGCCGCAGTCTGCTCGAGGGAAGAGGAAGGCGGAACAACAATAGAGCATGATGAATGCGCAGGACACCATACGGCTGTATGTGCGGAGCAATACAAAGGTTGTGTTCAGCTCTACCATGATGTAAGAGCTGAACACAAAGCATGCGAACTGCAGCCATAACCACTGTGAGATAGCTCCGGCAAGCATCCATACCGCCACGCCAACAATGGCCATGGTGGGTAATGACAATCTGCTTCCGGCAATCTTGTTCTGTAATCTCTTCAATGTCTTCTTTTTATATTAATTATGTATGTTTGATACATTTCCTGCGGGCGTTGAAATGCAGGGCGGCAACGGGAGTGGGAGCTGCTGCGGCAGGAGGAGCGGACGCTTCTGTTGAGGGTCGGGAACTGCTGCGGCGCGGGGAGCGGACTCTTCAGTTGAGGGAGCGGGCGCTCCGGTTGAGGGAGCGGGGCGGGTGTTGAGCGCGGGCGGATGGGATTATAAGTCTTTTCCGATGTCGCGGCGGAAATACTTGTCGGTGAAAGTGATTTTCTGAGCTTCCTCGAACGACTTCTGCAGGGCTTCTTCCTTGTTGGCGCCGTAAGAGCTGACGGCGATGACTCGTCCGCCATTGGTCACCACGTTGCCATCGTTGAGTGCGGTGCCGGCATGGAAGACGATGCTTCCCTCCACCTTGTCGATGCCCGAGATGGGATAACCCTTTTTGTATTCTTGCGGATAGCCGCCGCTGACGAGCATCACGCAGACGGCTGCACGTTCGTCGAACTCGATGGCTCGCTGGTCGAGGTTGCCTTCAGCCACGCCTTGGAAGAGATCGACGATGTCGCTTTTGAGTCGGAGCATGACGCTCTCGGTCTCAGGGTCGCCCATGCGGCAGTTGTATTCTATCACCATAGGTTCGCCATTGACGTTGATGAGTCCGAAGAAGATGAAGCCTTTGTAGATGATGCCTTCCTCGGCGAGTCCATCGACGGTGGGTCGGATGATGCGGTCTTCTACCTTTTTCATCCATTCCTTTGTGGCGAAAGGCACTGGAGTGACGCTTCCCATGCCGCCTGTGTTGAGTCCGGTATCGCCTTCACCGATGCGTTTGTAGTCTTTAGCTTCGGGGAGGATCTTATAGTTTTTGCCGTCGGTGAGCACGAATACTGAGCACTCGATGCCGCTGAGGAACTCTTCTATCACGACCTGAGCCGATGCGTTGCCGAACATGCCGCCGAGCATTTCCTTGAGTTCGCGCTTTGCCTCGTCGAGAGTGGGCAGGATGAGCACTCCTTTTCCGGCGCAAAGTCCGTCGGCCTTGAGCACGTAAGGTGCGCTGAGAGTCTCAAGGAACTTGAGTCCTTCCTCTACTGTTGTTCCGTCGAAAGTCTGATAGCGAGCTGTCGGGATGTTGTGTCGCTGCATGAACGCCTTGGCGAAGTCTTTCGAGCCTTCGAGCACGGCTCCCGCCTTCGACGGACCGATGACTGGGATGTTGCAAGTGAGAGGGTCGTTGGCGAAGTTGTCGTAGATGCCCTTCACGAGTGGGTCTTCTGGTCCGACGACGACCATGTCGATATGGTTTGTATAGACGAATTTCTTCAGTTCCTCGAAGTCGTTGACCCCGATGTTTACGTTTTCGCCGCAGTTGCCTGTTCCGGCATTTCCTGGTGCGATATACAGTTTCTCTACTTGTTTGCTTTGAGCTATTTTCCAGGCGAGTGCATGTTCGCGACCGCCGCTTCCTAAAAGTAATATTTTCATAAATAGATATTTTTTTATTTGTAGTTGGCTCGTTATAACTTCTTGTATAACTTCATCTTATGTCTTTCGCAAATGTCTTCCGCAAATGTCTTTCGCAAATGTCTTTTGCAAATATTTTTCGCAAATGTCTTTCCTTTATTTCAGATAATCCTCAAAATACTGAGTGATGCGTTCGTGTAGATGGACGCTGGCGTGACCTGCCATGTTGTGTCCCTCGCCAGGATAGACGAAGAAGTCGGGCTGTGTGCCGGCTTTGACGCATGCATCGAGGAACTGTAGCGCGTGTTGCGGCACGACGGTCGGATCGTTCATTCCGATGATGATCTGCAGTTTGCCCTTAAGGTTTTTCGCTTTGTCGATGAGCGAAGTCTTGGCGTAGCCTTCGGGGTTAGTCTCGGGCGTGTCCATGTATCTTTCGCCGTACATCACCTCGTACCATTTCCAGTCGATGACTGGTCCTCCAGCCACTCCGACCTTGAAGACGTCGGGATAGTTGGTCATGAGCGAGATGGTCATATATCCGCCGAAGCTCCATCCGTGTACGCCGAGTCGGTCCTTGTCAACGTAAGGCAGCGAGAGTAGATAATCGACGCCTTTCATCTGGTCGGCCATTTCCACCTGTCCGAGCTGTCGGAAGGTGGCTTGTTCGAAGTCGCGTCCACGACATTCGCTGCCTCTGTTGTCGAGGATGAAGAGCAGATAGCCTTTCTGTGCCATGTATGTCTCCCACGAGCGGCTGCCGTAGTGCCAGGAAGCCTCTATGTTGTGTGCGTGTGGTCCGCCATAGACATAGACTACGGTAGGATATTTTTTTGTGGGGTCGAATCCCACGGGTTTCACCATTCGGTAGTAAAGGTCGGTGACGCCGTCGGCTGCCTTGATTGTTCCCGATGAATATTCGGGGATGTTGTATCCCTTCCATGGGTTGTCTGCGGTGTGGAGGCGCAGCGCCTTGGCGTTGGCGGTGTTGACGAGGTCGATATTGAGTGGCACGTCGGGCTCGGTGTATTTATCGACGAGATAAGTGCCTGATTCAGAGAGTGTCACGCGGTGAGAGCCGCGTCCGTTGTCGAGTGGCGAGAGTTTCCCGCTTTTCAGATCCACGGCGTAGATGTTACGCTGTATGGGCGAGGCGGCGTTGGCTCTGACGATGGCTGTTTTCTGCTTGATGTTGAAGCCGAGCAGCTGTTCGATGACGAAGTTTCCGTTTGTGACTTGCGTGAATGTCTTCTTCTTTAAGTCGAAGAGATAGAGATGGTTATATCCGTCTTTTTGACTTTGGAAGATGAACTTTGTGTTGTCCCACGGCAAGAAGCGTATGGGGTTGAGCGGTTCGACATATTTCTCGCTTGTCTCGCGGTAGAGCTCTTCTTTCTTTTCTCCGCTGATGGCGTCGTAAGCCACGAGGCGACAGTCGTTTTGGTCGCGGTTGAGTTCGAACATATAGACCGTGGTGGCGTCGGGGCTCCACGCTATGTTGGTGAAATATCGGTCGGTGGCGTCTCCGGTGTTGAGATAAATGGTTTGCTTGGTGTTGATGTCGTAGATGCCCACGCTGACCTTATGGCTTGTCATTCCCGCCATGGGATATTTGTCGGGTTCGAGAGTTGCCACGCGTTCGAAGGTGTTGACCTGTGGATAGTCGGTGACCATTGTCTGGTCCATGCGGTAGAAGGCGAGACGGCTGCCGTCGGGACTCCAGAAGAGTCCGCTCTCGATGCCAAACTCGTTGCGGTGAACGGCCTGTCCATAGACTATTTCTCGGCTGCCGTCGGAGGTGATGCGGCAGAGTTGGTTGTCGGCGAGTCTGACGCAGAGTTGGTTGTCGGCATCGACATAGGCCACTGCTTTCGTCTTTTTGTTCCAGTCGGGATATTGTTCGCCTTTGCAGTCCTGTCGCCACACGATGGTGTTTTGTTTCCAGTCGTAGAGCAGACGTATATTGCTGTTGGAGAGCATCACCTCTGTCTTGTCAGCATAGGGACAGAAGGCGTAGAAAGCCGAATGTATTTTCTCGCCGTCGAGCAGTGCGTTGACGTCCTTTATATTAAATAAGGTGTCGCGGCTACCGTTTTTCATGTTGATGGCCACAGAATAGTCGAGGTCTTGCGTCATGAGTCTGTCGCCCCACCACGAGAAGAACATGTTCCGCGGCTGCATGTTGCGGTAGTTGTTGCCGCCGTAGTTGAGGTCTTCGAGTGTGAACTGCTTGAGCTGTTGTGCAGCGGCAGCTATGCTTGCTGTAGCCATGATAGCAGTAGCCATTGTCTTGAGTTTATTCGTCATAGTCGTCAAAATTATTAAAATTTCTTCCGCCCTTAGAGAAATTTTTTCCAGCTTTTCCGAAGCCTTTTCCGAAGCCTTTTCCGAAGCCTTTTCCGCCTTTGCGGTCGTTTTTCCAGTCGCCTTTGCGGTCGTTCTTTCGGTCTGAGTGTCGGTCTGAGCGTCGGTCTGAGGTGTTGTCGTCGTCGTTGCGTCGTCGCTTGTTGTCGAAGCGGTCGAGGTCGTAGCGGTGGAACTTGAATGTGCGGATGTCGCCCTCTTCGTTTTCTTCGTTTTCGTCGATACGCTTTTTGAACTCTCGGTTTTTCTTGAAGCGGTGTTTCTCGGCCATCGACTTTTTCTCCTCGTCGGTTTTCACTATTCCTCCTTCTTCGCGGAAGTTTCTCAGTCGGCCGTCGAAGATCTGGTATTTGCGTAGTTCACATTCGAGCGATCCGTTGTAGAGCGGATATTTGATGGATGGTTTCAGTCCTATCTGGTCGAAACATTCCTGTCTGTAGCTGAGCACCCAAGCGTCGTTGTCGAGGAACTGGTGTTTGAGTCGTTCGCCAATCATCTTGTATGTGCCGAGGAGGTCGGGTGTTGAGATGCGCTCGCCGTATGGCGGATTGGTGATCATGATGCTCTTCTCTTTTGGCTGTGTGAAGTTTTTGAAGTCGGCCTGTTCGACGGTGATCACGTCTGATAGTCCTGCTGCCTTGACGTTGAGTCGGGCAGTGTTGACGGCCTTCATGTCGATGTCGTAGGCGTAGATGTGGTGATTATACTCTCGTTCTTCGGAGTCGTCGTTGTAGATGGTGTCGAAGAGGTCGGCGTCGAAGTCTGCCCATTTCTCGAAGGCGAATTCTTTTCGGAAGATGCCTGGTGCCATGTTTTTGGCTATGAGTGCGGCCTCGATGGCTATTGTTCCCGAGCCGCACATGGGGTCGATGAAGTCGGTGTCGGCGTTCCATCCTGTCATGAGTATGATGCCGGCAGCGAGCACTTCGTTGAGTGGAGCCTCGACGCTCTCCTGTCGGTAGCCGCGTCGGTGTAGGCTTTCGCCGCTGGAGTCGAGCGAGAGTGTGCATTTGTCCTCTGCGATGTGTATGTTGAGTCTGAGGTCGGGGTTGGCGACGCTGATGTTAGGTCTTGTGCCGGTTTTTTCGCGGAACTGGTCAACGATGGCGTCTTTCACCTTGTAAGCCACGAATTTAGAGTGCTTGAACTCCTCGGAGAACACTACGGAGTCAACGGCAAACGTTTTGTCGAGGTCGAGATACTGTGTCCAGTCTATTTTCTTTACGCCTTCATACACTTCGTCGGGGTTGAGTGCCTTGAAGTGTGATATGGGCTTGAGGATGCGGATGGCTGTGCGGAGCTGGAAGTTGGCACGGTAGAGCATTTCTTTGTTGCCGGTGAACGACACCATGCGTCGTCCTATCTCCACGTTGTTTGCGCCGAGATGAGTGAGTTCTTTTGCCAAGACGGGTTCGAGTCCCATGAATGTCTTGGCGATCATTTCAAATTCTTGTTCCATTTATTTTTTTATGTATTATTCTTTTCTGTATTTCTTACTGTTGGGTTGCATGCTTTCTGTCACCCAGATGTTTGCCCCGACGACGCTTCCTCGTCCTATGGTGATGCGTCCGAGGATGGTGGCGTTTGAATATACCACGACATCGTCTTCGAGTATGGGGTGGCGCGGGATGCCCTTGATGGGGTTGCCGTCGGCGTCGAGCGGGAAGCTCTTGGCTCCGAGCGTGACGCCTTGATAGAGCTTGACGTTGTTGCCGATGACGCATGTGGCACCGATGACTACGCCTGTGCCGTGGTCGATGGTGAAGTGATGGCCTATGGTGGCTGCGGGGTGGATGTCGATGCCGGTCTCGGAGTGGGCCATCTCGCTGATGATGCGCGGTATGAGCGGCACGCCGAGCTGGTGTAGCTCGTGGGCTATGCGGTAGTTGGTGAGTGCCTTGATGACGGGATAGCATGAGATAATCTCGCCGCGGTTGTCGGCAGCTGGGTCGCCGAGAAACGCCGCCTCGACGTCTGTCGCGAGTGTGTGTCTTATCTCGGGCAGCTTGGCTATGAGCTGGAAGGCCAGATGGCGTGCCTTGAGTCGGCAGGGTGTGTTTTCTCCCTTTCCGCTGTGTGGGCAGGAGAAGCATAGTCCGGCGAGGATTTGGTCTTCGAGCAGTTTTGAGAGTTTCTCCACTGCCAGTCCTGTATGATATTTTATGGTGTGCTTGTTTATTTTCGATTTGCCGTAGTAGCCTGGGAAGATAATGGCGCGCGACAAATCAATAATTTCTTCGAGCACTTTGCCCGAAGGAAGCGGGTTGCCGTCCTGGTGAAGATGGAAAAGGTCTTTCAGCGAGTCGGCGTCAGATAGCTGTTCTACGGTTTGTGTCAGTATCTGTGTAAAGTTGTTACTATCCATGGTGTGTCAGAAAATCGGTACAAAGATACGTGAAAAAATTGAGTTGACAAAGCTCTTGGCTTATTTTTATATAAAAAAGGTGTGATTTTTGTTCCCAAAAAGGGAAAATTATGGTGAAAACGTATTTTTTTCGCAAAAATAATTATCAATGTCGAAAATATTGCTTACCTTTGCCGTGGAATACGAGAAAGATTTGTCTAATCTTAAACATGAACGTACTATATGGGCTGCATATTTTTATTTTCGTTGTTAAATCTGTCATCCAACAGTCTCACGTATATCGTGGTGCTGGTGATTGCGGCATTGGTGATAGCTTTCCTCGCTGTAATGTCTGTGACGCAGAAGAAGGAGAGGAAGAGCCTTGAGCGGGCTCTCATCCACCTCAACGGACTGAACCGGCAGGGTGTGGAGCACGAACTGGTGCTGCAGGTGATGAAGCTCGCCTCGTGGAAATACGACGTGGAGAACGGTACGTTTACTATAGAGAACGACTACCGCCCCAATGCTGGCGTGGTGACTTATCTGCCAGGCACAGCCATTGAAATGTTTTACGACTCGGTGCACCCGAAGGATGTGACGAAGGTGAAGGACACGATGGAGAAGATCGTGGCCGGAGAGACCGAGCTTGCCGACGTGCAGTTTCGTGTCAACAACGGCAATGACGAGTGGACATGGGCGCAGATGTATGCCATGACGGCCGACCGCGACGACGACGGACGGCCTACGGTGATCGTGGGCGCGTCGCTCAATATAGACAAGCAGAAGCGCATGGAGCACGACATCATCGAGGCTCGGCGCCGGGCCGAGGAGAGCGACCGTCTGAAGTCGGCTTTTATCAACAACATAAGCCACGAGGTGCGTACGCCGCTCAACGCCATCATAGGCTTCTCCGACATCCTCACCACGGTGACCGACAAGGCCGAGCACGACCATCTCGTGGCCATCATCAAGGAAAACAACTCCAAGCTGCTCACCATCTTTGAGGACGTGATGAACATCTCGAAGGTGGAGGCCGACAACGACCGCGAGTCGCTCAACATAGAGAAGTTTGACGTGCTCAAAGTGGTGGAGGAGGAGGTGTCGCACGCCCGTACGAAAAATACCAACGACAGCCTCATCATCGACTATCTCTTCCACTCGCGGCAGATGATGGTGGAGAGCGACAGGGAGCGCGTGCAGTACATAGTAAAGCATTATCTGGCCAACGCGATGAAGTTCACACGCCACGGCAACATCACGACGGGAGTGAAGGAGCTCGAAAACGGATTCCTGCGGATATGGGTCTCCGACACGGGCATCGGCATTCCCGAGGAGGCGAAGGAGAGAATCTTCGACCGCTTCTACAAGGTCGATTCCTTCGTGCAGGGAGCGGGACTCGGACTGGCCGTGTGCCGCCACTACGCCCTCAGTCTCGACGGCAACGTGGGCATGGAGTCGCATGCCGGACAAGGCTCGACGTTCTGGGTGGATATTCCCGTGAGCGCCGGGGCGGCGAAAGATTAGCTCCTGATGAAATAGGGAAAATGAAGATTTAACACAATTGTAATATCTGTTTAAACAAGGTGTAACATAGAGTTTCTACTTTTGCAGCGGAATTATAAAAACGTTAATACAAACAAAAGTAGAAACAACACATGGAATACATCTATCTTGTCATCGTGGTCTTCCTGCTCGTGCTGGCGGTGTTCGACCTCTTTGTGGGCGTCAGCAACGACGCTGTCAACTTCCTCAATTCCGCCATCGGAGCAAAGGTGGCGAAGTTCAAGACCATCATGCTCATTGCTTCCCTCGGAGTGGTCGTGGGAGCGGTGATGAGCGCGGGAATGATGGACGTGGCGCGACACGGCATCATGCATCCCGCCAACTACTCGTTCCACGAGGTGATGACCATCTTCCTCGCTGTCATGGTCACCGACGTCATCGTGCTCGACATGTTTAACACGCTCGGACTGCCCACCTCGACCACCGTGTCGCTGGTGTTTGAGCTCCTCGGCGGCACGTTTATACTCGCCCTGCTCAAGATACACGCCGACCCGAGCCTCACCTTCGACGCGCTGCTCAACAGCGACAAGGCGCTGAGCGTCATCATTGCCATCTTCGTCAGCGTCGCCATCGCGTTCTTCACCGGAGTCGTGGTGATGTGGATTTCGCGAGTCGTCTTCACGTTCAACTATAAGCTCAAGCTGCGCTACACCGTGGCAGTGTTCGGAGGAATAGCCTTCGCCGTGCTCTCCTATTTCATATTTATAAAAGGACTGTCGAAGTCGCCGTTCATAGCCGCCGACACCAAGGAGTGGATTACCACCAACACCGTACTGCTCATGCTCGCCATCTTCGTCCTCGGCACGCTGCTCATGCAGACGCTCCATTGGCTGCGCTTCAACGTGTTCAAGATAATAGTGCTCATGGGAACCTTCGCCCTCGCCATGGCGTTTGCCGGCAACGACCTCGTCAACTTCATCGGAGTGCCAATGGCTGGACTCGACTCTTACCAGGACTTCATGGCCAACGGCCGCGCGCAGGGCGACGACGCCTTTCTCATGAACTCGCTGATGACCTCAGCAAAGACACCGCTGCTCTATCTGCTCGGAGCAGGCGTGGTGATGATCGTGGCAATGGCTACGTCAAAGAAGGCGCAGAACGTGGTGAAGACCAGCGTTGACCTCGCACGTCAGGATGAGGGCGAAGAGATGTTCGGCTCGTCGAAGGCGGCACGCAGCATCGTACGCGCCACACAAGGAATGGGCAGCTTCGTGCAGCGATACATGCCTCACCGTGTGGCACTTTGGATAGACTCGCGCTTCAAGAAAGAAGACGTCATACTTGAGGACGGAGCCGCGTTCGACATGGTGCGAGCAGCCGTCAACCTCGTGCTGGCTTCGGTGCTCATCGTAGTGGGCACAACATATAAGCTGCCACTCTCCACAACCTACGTCACCTTCATGGTGGCAATGGGTACGTCGCTCGCCGACCGCGCTTGGAGCCGCGAGAGCGCAGTGTTCCGCGTCACTGGAGTGCTCTCGGTCATCGGCGGATGGTTCATCACCGCCGGAGTGGCTTTCGCAGCCTGCGCCATAGTGTGCATGACGATGTATTTCGGAGGCTTCCTCGCCATGTTCCTCTTCATGGCTCTCGCCGTGTTCCTCGTAGTGAAGAGTCAGATTGCCTACGTGCGCAAGTCGCGCAGCGAGAAGAAGGACGACGTGTTCATGCTGATGATGAGGACGAAAGACCCCGAGATTGTGCTCGACCTCCTGGAGAAGCACGTCTCGCGCACGCAGAGCTTCGTCAGCCGTTTCGCCCTCGAACAGTATGACAACATCCTCGACGGACTGTCAGCCGAAAACCGACACCTGCTGCGCCACTGCAAGCGCGACCTCGACAACGAGCACGACCAGCTCAAGAAGTTCCGCCGCAAGGAGATGCTCGCTCTCAAGCGAGTGCCTTCCGACGTGGCAATGGAGCGCAACACGTGGTTCCACCTCGGAGCCAACAGCAACCAGCAGTTCATCTACTGCCTCAAGCGAATGCTCGACCCTGTAAAGGAGCATGTCGAGAACAATTTCAACCCGCTGCCTCAGAGCTGTCTTGAGGAGTTCGCGCCAGTGCGATTCAAGGTTGAGGAACTGATGAAGTGCACCGAGGCGATGCTCTCCAGCGGACGCTTCCTCTCCTACGACGAAGTGCTTGCCGAAGCCGACCGCGTGAAGGATGACCTCTCCACCCTGCGAAAGCACCATCTCGACCGCATGCAGCGCGACTACGACAACAACAACCTGAAGATTTCCCTCGTCTATCTCAACATCCTTCAGGAGAGTCAGGAGTTCCTAAGCATCATGCGCCACCAGCTTCGCGCCGCCAACCGCTTCTACGGTGGTGACAGATAAGGTCGGCTGACGAGTCAACTTGAAAAAAATCCCTGTCACGCTTGTCACGCTGTCACGCTTGTCGTGTCATCAGATGCAAGCGTGGCAGTTTTTTTCTAAAAAAAGCTCGAAATGTTTGGTTATCTTAATAAATCTATGTAATTTTGCAAACGATAAAAACAATAGTGCAAATGGAAAGAAACAACAACGTTAAATCGGTTTTCTTGAAACTGATTGAGGACAAAAAGGCGATAAGTGAGTGTATTCGCAATGGTGGTGACATTTTAGAAGTTGCAAAAGAACGTGGAATACAGCTCGCCACTCCCGTATAGTGTAGTCAAATCAGATGATTTTGACTATAGATTTACTACAAAGGACGGTGTAAAATATCGTGCTTATTTTATTAATGTGTCTTATTTACATCCCTGTTTTATTGAGGCTTATTCTTTCAATATAGAACCAGAAGGAGATGTTTCTTCTACACATAATCCGATTGATATTAGGATAGGTAGAACTATAGCGCAAATACTTAATGAGTTTTTTGAAAAGAATGAGAATTCAATGATTATGGCTTGTGATAATACAGATGGAAGGGAAGGGAAACGTAGGCTTTTGTTCGACAGATGGTATGATATTTATAGCAACAACAAACTTATAAAACTTGATGCTTCAATGGAAAATGAATCCTACCGCCTTTATGTGTCAATGTACATTAATAAAAATAATCCGAATAAAAATCTGATTATTGAAGCATTCAATTCTCTCGTGAAAACTGATTTATATGCGTTGGGATTATAGTTTTCCCGTTTTGGCTAACTTTTTTCCCGTTTTGGCTCGTCAGTTTCAATTTTTATCCGTAACTTTGCAGAAGAAAAGCTGCATCTCGGCAAAACAATCAAGCAAGCTTGTTGCTTTTGCTCTCGATTTGCATTTTCTTTGCAGAAGAAAAGCTGCATCTCGGCAAAACAATCAAGCAAGCTTGTTGCTTTTGCTCTCGATTTGCATTTTCTTTGCAGAAGAAATTTTCAACGAATTAAAACATTTATCATTATGGAAGAGAAAAAAGACAAGAAACAGTTGCTCGACGAGCAGCAAGTGGAGGAGGTGAACGGCGGAAGAGTAAAACTTCGAGGCGTAGTAGTCGAGGGTCCAGACGTGGAAACTTACGCGTGAACAAATAAATAATAATATATTGTTGAACTTTAAAAATTAAATTAATTATGGAAAAAGAACAGAAAAAACAGTTGCTCGACGATGAGCTGATGGACGAGGTTGCTGGTGGTGGTGCAGGCCTAATACCTAATGAATGTGGGGATTTCACTGGTGATAGTTATTACGCACATGGTACAACTATTTTTGGTGGAAGAGGTTCTGTACACAGTGATACTGCCAATAGTAATCCCCTGTAAAAGCCATCAGTCCAGATTGTGGGTTTCGGGGGCTTAGGCAATCCCGACGACACGAAGGATTCTGAACTTGTTTTACATCCGCGGTTTGCCGCCGAAAGGGCGGTGGGCTGCGGATGTAATGCGCTATACGAGGCGATTTTTGCGCGCCAGTTAGGCAACAAATTTTTCCCAGTTAGGAAACGATTGTCGGAGAGTAGAGGTGTGACAACGTTACAGGCGTGACAAGGTTTTTTCGAGGGTATCACTTTGTGAATTTTACTTACTAAATTTATATCTCTTTTATATATATATTATAATATATATATAAAAGAGAATTAATCATATGCGGAAGGAGTAGGAAGAAACGTTTGTCACGCTTGTCACATTGTCACACTTAACAATAAAAAGTTTTTCGATTTTTATTTTGTATTTCACTCAACTTGCACTACCTTTAAATAAGGTAGGCTGCACTCGGAAATACAAAGAAAAATATAATTTTCCTTTGTCATTTCACTCTTTTGCACTACCTTTGCATCCACCTAATATAAGCATAGAACAATGAACGAGAAAATAATAATACCTATTGTGGGCATGCGCTACAGCAAGGTTTTTAAGGGCATGACCAAGGACGAGGCAACGGAAGCGTCTCAAGCGCATCTCGAAGGCATCTCGAAGGGTGAGCGTGTGGTGCTGATGTCTGAAAACGACAATCCGGTTGACCCGCAAGCCGTGATTTCCTACATGAAGGGCGACTTCTACGGATGGGTGAAAGCGGCGCTGAAAAACATCGTGCGACTGCTGATGAAGGACGAACAGGTGGTGGCGAGTTATGTATGCGGAAGCCATGTCACCTACTTCGTGGAGATAGAGACCGAAGGACCTTTGGAACTGCACTGGGAAAAGCTCTACTCAATGGACAACTGTCCGCTGAACGACAGAATAGTTACGTCGATGCCTTTGGACGAACGGCGCATTGCAGCCGAGGAAAGCGAGTTTCGCCGACTGCTTGCAGAGGTGAAAAGAGCAAACCTAAGTTCAACTGAGGGTTGCTCATGTGGAGACCTCCATTCTGCGGAGGTTACCTCATGTAGTGACCTTCATTCGATGAAGGTTTCCTCATGTAGTGACCTCGATTCTAACGAGGTTACTAAACTTCGAGCGGCGTTCATGGATTGCGCCGAACGCATGGTGGAGAGTTTGGGCTGCTCGCTCTCGCGGGAGTCGGAGCTGACAATGAGTTTCGTAGCCACGTCGCTCATGATGCTTGTTGCCGACCCGAAGTCGAAAGAGTGGGGTGGTGAGAAACTGGAGCAACTCGCGGAGAAAGCCGAGCGCAAGGCCGCCGACACCACACGCGACACAGGCGAAGCCATTTTCAACACTATGCTCGACAGTGCGCTCAACGACAGGGTGATGTTCGAAAGGTATGAGCATTCCAAGGGGTGTGCGATTGGAAAAATGAAAGTCACTCAAAGGAGGGAATGTGCAGGTGAGCTGAAAGAGTGGCTAAGGACTATGACGAGTCTCTACGACCTGCTCACTCCGCTTGAAGACAAAAACTGGAAGGAATTGGCGGCACAAATAAGGTATCTCGCTCTCGCGCGTACTGATTTATATAGTGTGATGGCTGCCATCGCCTTGGTGAAGAAGCTGGAGGACAGCGGCGAGAAGAGTGCCTACAAGGGAAGAAAGGAAGAAACTTTCTTCGCTACCGAGGAGGAATGTCGCAAAAAGGCAGAGGAAATGAAGGCTTTGCTGGGCGACAAGGTGAAAATAGGGTTAGACACCAGCGCGGAGAATCCGTTATCATGTGCTGTGGTTGACATCGTGAAGAATAAATGGAAGGTCGCTTATCCCAACGCACCGGCTCTCGTCCGATTCCTAACCCAATATTGCGGCATTGAACTGAAGAAGCAAGAAAAGTCGGTAAGCAACAAACTGCGCGATTTGTTCCGCTAAATTGCGAAAAATAAAGGATAAAACAGCGGTGAAATCTGCCAAACACAAGCATATTCAAAAACATATTTCGGCATATTTATAAGCATAAAAACACACGAGGAAAAACAAAAAAAAGATTGTACCTTTGCGGCAGAATCCTGCGAATAGTTTGCAGGAAAAAACAAAAAAAATTATTTCTTATGACTTGTTTTCGTATACAAAACGTGATGGGCATCAAGATGATGCACCTCGTGAAAAGCCGCGAAGAGTACCTTCGCCTTAGAAACAGTGGCAACCAGATTGCCAACGTTAGTGAAGCCAGAAATGGCAACAGTGATGCCAAGAGAAATCTTGTGCAGATGAACTATTCTTGTCTGCCCGCCTCGGGAGGACTGCTGCGCGGAGCAACAAGGCAGTCGAACTCAGTGGGCATGGACCTCGACTTCGACCCGACGCGTCCCGACTACGACCAGCTGATGGCTGAACTGCCGGCGAAGGTCATCGGCATGAAGGATGAGCTCGGTCTGCTGATGCTCGAGCGTTCCGCCACGAAGGGATTCCACGTCGTGTTCCGCCGCCGAACCGAAATGAGCCAGGTGGAGAACCTCGAGTGGGCAAGCCGACTCATCGGAGTGGAGTTCGACAAGGGAGCAAAGGACATCACGCGAGTGTTCTACACCACCACCGCCTCAGCCGACGACCTGCTCTTCCTCGACGACGAACTCTTCACCGGAGGCGAGCCGACAGACGAAAGCCCCTCGGCGGTGCAGGCACTGCTCGAAAAGTCGAGGGCAAGGACTGCCCAGCTGAAAGCCGCTGCCCAACAAGCCGCTGACGGACAAGCTGCTGACGGACAAGCTGCTGACGGACAAGCCAGCCCAGTCGTTTCAACGAAAACCCCTTCTGCCTCGGAAGGCTACTTGGGTTTCGCGTGGAAACAGATTATCGACAAGTATTTCGAGCTCTACAACAACGGCAAGGAGCCTTCGGCTGGCAACCGCAACACCCTCACCTTCGAGCTCTCGCAGGCTCTTGCCCCGCTGGTTGACTACAACGCCGACCGACTGCTCGCCATCGTGCCCCGCTACGACTCACTGCCCGAACAGGAGTGGCGCACAACGGTGACCAACGCCTTGCAGAAGCGATGGAAAACCATGCCACGACGCACCTCGGAGGTGATGAAGGCACTGAAGAACGAGGAACTGAATAACTCTCTCGGAGGCACTGCACTGCTGCCTCCCGAGATGCCCAAGAAACTGCCGCCAGCGCTGAAACTCCTGACCAGCAAAGTGCCCAAGCCCTACAAGGCTTGCGTGGCAGAGGGCGTGTTCCCCGCACTTGCAGCCCATCTGCACGACGTGAAGTTCCGCTACATCGACAACACCGAGCGCGAGGCAACGCTTATGGCTCTGCTCATTGCACCGATGTCAACAGGAAAAAGCTCGGTCAACGTGCCTATTAATAAGGTGATGGCAGACATCGTCGAGCGCGACAACATCAGCCGCGAGAGGGAGATGGAGTGGAAGCGCAAGAACCCCTCGTCGAAAAGCAAGGCTCGCGACCCACGACCCGAGGACATCTGCATACAGGTGCTCACCTCCGACCTCACCAACGCTGCCTTCAACCAGCGCATGTTCGACGCCGACCGCAACGGCCACCGCTACCTCTTCCTCAAGACCGACGAGCTCGACTCGATGAGGAACGTCACCTCGCAGCGCAGCATACAGCAGCTGTCGGTGGTGGTGAGAAACGCCTTCGACAACGCCGAGCACGGACAGGAACGAGTGGGTGCCGACTCAGTGACCGGCAAGGCTCCGCTGCGCTTCAACTTCCACACCTCGTCAACGCCTAACGTAGCCAAGGCCCTGCTCAAAAACTCGTCCATCGACGGAACTCTCTCGCGCCTTTCCGTCTCGAGCATAGAGAAGCAGCAGACGACGGGAGACATACCCAAGTATGGCATCTACGACGACAAGTTCGACGCCGACCTCAAGCCATTCATCGACCTGCTCAACCGGGCAAACGGCTTCATCGAGTGCCAGCAGCTCAACGCGCTCATTGAGCAGTTGGTAGTGGAGAGCAAGGACATAGCTTTGCAGTACGACTCCGAGGGCTACGAGCTGCTCTCGCGCCGCGCCTGCGTCATAGCCTTCTGCAAGGGCATGGTGCTCTACATCCTGAACGGATGCCGATGGTCGAAGGATATCGGCGACTACGTCCGCTGGTCGCTCCGCTACGACCTTTGGTGCAAGATGAAGTACTTCGGAGTCATCTTCGAGGAGGAACTGGACAAGGAGAACAAGTCGCTCCGCGAGGGCATGGTGAGCCTCTACGACCTGTTGCCCGACACCTTCACCATCGACGACTACCACCGCGTGAGGGTATTGCAGGGGAAGTCGGCAGACGGAATGGCAACCCTTCGCCAGTGGCGCCACCGCTCGCAGATTGAGTACGACAGCATAGGCAATGTATATGTGAAAACCAAGCGTCGGGCGGCATAGCGTGACAACGTTACAAGCGTGACAGCCTTTTTTCCCGCATCGTTTCAGCCAAAATGGGGAAAAAGGGCTGTTTTCCCGTTTTGACCAACATTTTTCCCGTTTTGGCTCTTCGCTTTCGAAAAAAAATCGTAATTTTGCAGCATCAAAACAACAAATAAACATTTATAAACAATTTAAAACTTTACAATTATGGAAGAAGAAAAGAAACAAATTGAGCAAGAGCAGCAGCTCGAAGAGGCTAACGGTGGCAAAGGACCAACAATATACACACGTGACCATGGCTATGTGTCCACAACGAGTATATTTGGACAAAAAAAACATTGATTTAAACGATTACAATTATGGAAGAAGAAAAGAAAAAAATTGAGCAAGAGCAGCAGCTCGAAGAGGTTAACGGTGGCAAGTCCAAGTTGCCGCCTGATGAAGCTTTTTGGGTGAGGAATAATCCACTTAACAAAACGAAATAAAAACATCTTCTATTATGGAAAAGAAAGAAGAAAAGAAAAAGAAGGCTCTCGAGGAGGAAATGCTCGACGAAGTGAATGGTGGTGGTTCTAAAATCATTCTCCGAATTTTTTCTTAATTCATTGCCAACCCCTCGGAAAGCATAACGAGACCCGACAACAGTATGGGCGGACACATTGGTTCGCCCATATTGTTGTCGGTGTTATATAAACCATTTAGTGCTACTTTTTGCCTTGCAATAGTATAAAAAAGCATATATATAATGTTAATATGCTTATTGAAAAATAAAATTGGTTAAAAAGTTTTTCTGTTTCAAATATATTTCCTACCTTTGTGCCACTAAAAAAAGAAAAGTAGTATAATACAGAAATATGATACTCGCTATAAGCCGAGCTGAGAGATACTCACCAAACTCCATCGACAAGGACGCGGCCATTCTCCACAGCTTGTGTAAAGAACTGAAGCACTATGGTTACGACGTTGACTCCACTGACGAAATAAGTCTCGGAGCTAACGACAATCGTCGTGTCTATATCTCTATGGCAAGGACCGACCAGGCTCTCGACCTCCTCGACCATGCCACAAGGCGAGGAGCCATCGTCATGAACGACCCACATGCCGTCGTCCTATGCAAAAACCGACGACTGTTGATGCAAACCCTCGCCAACGCAGGACTCAACACTCCCGCCGCCGCTCCCGCTCCCGCCGCCGCTCCCGCCGCAAGCGCGTCCGCGCCCAAAACTCCCTCCAACAGCGCGTCCGCGCCCAAAACTCCCTCCAACAGCGCGTCCGCGCCCCAAGCTCCCTCCGGCTATTGGGTAAAGAAAAACCGCGGATACTCAGAGCAAGCCGCCGACGTCTGCTACGCCGCCGACGGAGACCAGCTTACCACCATCGTGGCGCAGATGAAAGCAAGGGGCATAGACGACATCTACGTCACATCACACGTCGAGGGCGACCTCGTCAAGTTCTACGGAGTGGCTGGCACCGACTTCTTCCGCACCTTCTATCCTGGCGACGACCGCCAGTTTAAATTCGCGCAGGAAGAGATAAACGGCCTGCCGCAGCACTACAGCTTCGACGCCGAAAGCCTACAGCGCAGTATCGACGCCGCCGCAAGGCACATAGGGCTCGACTTCTACGGAGGCGACGCCATCATCGCCCCTGACGGCACCGCCACCATCATCGACTTCAACGACTGGCCAAGCTACTCACGATGCCGCGAAGAGGCCGCAAGGGCAATGGCTCTCGCCGTGGCAGGACGCATCAGGCAGAAAGGCAAACGCCCATTGCTGCCACTTGGCTCTCACGCGGGCGTGCGCGCAATCATATTTGATTATGGTGGCACACTCGACACCGGAGGCACTCACTGGGGAAAGCAGCTCTGGCACGCTTATCAGCGGCAGCAAGTGCCCGTCAGCGAAGAGCTCTTCCGCGAGGCTTACGTCCATGCCGAACGCACCCTCGGGAAAAACCCAATAATAAAACCTGACTTCACCTTCCGCAAAACGCTGGAGACAAAGGTGGAAATAGAACTCAAATATATAGAGGAACGCATCGACGGCTTCAACGCATCGCTATGGCTCAGACCCGTGGTTGACGACCTCTACGCACTCACACTCAGCCACACCCGCCGCAGCCGCCAGGTGCTCACAAAACTGGCTCAGAAGATGCCCATGGTGCTCGTCAGCAACTTCTACGGCAATGTCGCCACCGTGCTCCGTGAGATGCAGCTCGACACACTCTTCACCAGCGTCATCGAGTCAGCTGTAGTAGGAGTGAGAAAACCCGACCCACGCATCTTCTCCCTAGGAGTCGAAGCCCTCGGGATAAAACCATCTGAGACGGTCGTCATCGGAGACAGCTACGACAAGGACATCGAGCCCGCCAAGGCAGCAGGATGCCGCACCGTGTGGTACATCGGCGAGGGATGGAACGACGGTCTGCCCGACGCCACCCATGCCGACGCAGTCATCACCTCGCTCACCGAGTTGGAGTAATCCCGATGAACATCAAAAAAAAATCGACATACCCCAAAAAACAAGATAATAATCATAAGACATTAAAAAAAATATACGTAATGAAGCAATCTAATGTTAAGCCAGCAGATGGCAAATTAGGAATTATGGTTGTTGGTTGCGGTGCCGTGGCAACAACCTTCATGACTGGTGTTTTCATGGCTCGTCGTGGCCTTGCAAAACCTGTAGGTTCAATGACTCAGTACGACAAAATACGTATTGGCCGTGGAGCCGACAAGAAATATCTTCACTACAGCGACATCGTGCCGATGGCTAAGCTCGACGACATCGTCTTCGGATCGTGGGACGTCTATCCTCAGAACGCTTACCAGGCTGCCATGTATGCCGAGGTGCTGAAAGAGAAGGATATCAACCCCGTAAAGGACGAACTCGAGGCTATCAAGCCCATGAAGGCTGCCTTCGACAAAAACTACGCCAAGCGTCTAGACGGCGACAACGTGAAGGACTGCAAGACCCGATGGGACATGGTAGAGGCTCTGCGCCAGGACATCCGCGACTTCAAGGCCGCCAACAACTGCTCGCGCATCGTCGTGCTCTGGGCTGCCAGCACAGAGATCTACGTGCCTGTGGATGAGAAGGTTCACTACCATCTCGCCGATCTCGAGGCTGCCATGAAGGCAGACGACCGCGAACACATCGCTCCCTCTATGTGCTACGCCTACGCCGCACTCACCGAAGGCGCTCCATTCATCATGGGCGCACCTAACACAACGGTTGACATCCCAGCCATGTGGGAACTCGCCGAGAAGACCAAGATGCCTATCGCTGGCAAGGACTTCAAGACCGGACAGACCCTCGTCAAGAGCGGTTTCTCGCCAATCATCGGCACACGATGCCTCGGACTCTCAGGATGGTTCTCAACAAACATCCTCGGCAACCGCGACGGACTCGTGCTCGACGAGCCAGCTAACTTCCACACAAAGGAGGTCAGCAAGCTCTCTACACTCGAGACCATCCTCAAACCCGACGTTCAGCCCGACCTCTACGGACACGGCAACGACGAGGACACTCAGTACTACCACAAGGTGCGCATCAACTATTATCCTCCTCGCAACGACAACAAGGAGGGTTGGGACAATATCGACATCTTCGGATGGATGGGCTACCCAATGCAAATCAAGATCAACTTCCTCTGCCGCGACTCTATCCTCGCAGCGCCGCTCTGCCTTGACCTCTGCTTGCTGAGCGACCTCGCTGCTCGGGCAGGACGCTACGGCATACAGCGCTTCCTCAGCTTCTTCCTCAAGGCTCCTATGCACGACTACACTCAGGGAGAAGAGGCTGTCAACCATCTCTATCAGCAATACACAATGCTGAAAAACGCTATTCGTGAGATGGGAGGATACGAGGCTGATGAAGAAATCGACTAAATGAAGAATATCCGAAGAATGAGGGGTGGACAACTTCATCCTTCATTCTTCATCTTTATCCTTCATTCTCCATTCTTCACACCATAGTAACAATATGAAATCATTCAGAATAACATTCTTCTTCTTACTGCTGGTGCTCGCATTGCCAATCAAGGCGCAACTCACCGGCACAATCATCGACGACGAAACTGGCGACTCCATTCCTTATGCAAGCGCCATATATCGTGGTCATGGCGTCGCCGTGGCCTCAAATATCAACGGACAATATCGCATTGCTCGTCACAATGGATGGGCGCTCACCTTCAGCGCCATAGGATATGTTTCCAAAACTATCACTATTACCGAGAAAATAAAAAACTCTTTCAACGTCAGACTCAAACCCGATAACAAAACACTGAAAGAGGTCACCATAAAGTCCAAAAAATCACGCTACAGCAGAAAAAACAATCCTGCCGTAGAACTCATGAAAAAGGTTATCGCAGCAAAAAAACAAACCGACCTCGACAACCGAGACTTCTATCAATACAATAAGTATCAGAAACTTACTCTCGCTCTCAACGACATCACACCCGAAAGACTCGAAGAGCCGAAAATGAAAAACAAAAAGTGGCTCACCGAACAAATCGAACGATGCGAGTACAACAACAAACTCATACTCCCCGTTTCGGTTGATGAGACACTCACACAGAAAATATACCGCAAAAGCCCACATAGCCAGAAGAATATCATCAAGGGACAACAGTCAAACGGAGTCAACGACCTGCTCCAGACCGGCGACATCCTCACCACCACACTGAAGGACGTATTCACCGATGTCAACATCTACGACGACCAAGTACGACTCCTGCAATATCCATTCACCTCGCCCATCGGAAAAGACGCTATCGGGTTCTACCGATATTATATCATGGACACGCTATACGTGGAGCGCGACAAGTGCATCCACCTCCATTTCATGCCCAACAACCAGCAGGATTTCGGATTCCGTGGCGACATATATATACTCGCAGACTCGTCTTATCAGGTGAAGCGATGTGAACTCACAATACCTAAACGCTCCGACGTCAACTTCGTCGAAAATCTTCTCGTAAAACAAGAGTTCACCATGCTTCCTGACTCATCGTGGGTACTCACCATCGACGATATGATCGCTGAGATAAAACTCGCCAGCTGGATACAGAAATGTATCGTCATAAGAAACACACGAATGAGCGACTTCGCATTCGACGAACTGCCAAAACAGCTCTTCAAGGGAAAGGCACGAGAGGTGAAAGAGGCTGACGCCATGATGCGAGACGAAGCCTTCTGGAACCAATACCGACAGGTCTCGCTCACAAAAAGCGAAAGCCGAATGGATGCTTTCGTACATAACCTCGAACAAATTAAAGGCTTCAAATACATCATCTTCGGACTTAAGGCGCTCATCGAAAACTTCGTCGAGACCGGAAACCCGAGCAAGGTCGATATCGGACCTATCAACACCATGCTCACAAGCAATCCCGTCGATGGACTACGTACGCGCATCTCCGCACAGACCACAGCCAAACTCAACCCAAACTGGTTCGCCTCTGGCTACTTCGCCCGTGGATGGGACAGCAAGAAAAACTACTACAAGGCCGACCTCGTCTATTCCTTTAACAAGAAGGAATACCTGCCTCGAGAGTTTCCTAAACGCACGCTAACCCTCTCTTCCACCTATGACATCATGGCTCCATCCGACAAGTTCATGAAGACCGACAAGGACAATGTCTTCACCTCGTTCAAGTGGAGCAAGGTAGATAAGATGATGTTCTACAACCGACAGGAGATAACCTTCGAACGTGAGGAAGACTGGGGATTCAAGACCACCGTCGGCTTCAAGACAGAGGAGAATGAAGGTGCCAGCGACCTATATTTCATTCCGATGCGCCAATATACCGCCGCACAGAATGTACCCCCGCAAACCCATGCCACCGATGCTGCTCCAGAAGGACTGACACCGGAAGCAATGAGAGGACTGTCGGCAAAGTTCCGCACTTCGCAGTTCCATGTGGAATTACGCTTCGCACCAGGCGAGACATTCATCAACACCAAGCAGCGCCGCCTGAAGATCAATCTCGACGCCCCCGTCTTCTCCGTTGGTCATACGCTCGGCATCAAAGGCTTTCTCGGAGGCGACTATCGCTACAACTTCACCGAGGCGTCTATATACAAGCGCTTCTGGATGAACTCATGGGGAAAGATTGACTGCTACCTCAAAGGAGGAATACAATGGAACCAAGTGCCTTATCCGCTACTCATCATGCCTGAGACAAACCTCAGCTACATCATTCAGGACGAGACCTTCGAACTCATCGACAATATGGAGTTCCTCAACGACCGCTTCGCTTCGCTCTACGTCTCGTGGGACTTCAACGGAAAGATCTTCAACCGCATCCCGCTCATCAAAAAACTTAAATGGCGCGAGTATATCGGATTCCGATGCCTCTGGGGATCACTCTCTGACAAAAACAACCCGTTCCTCGAACAGAACGCCCAGAGCGACGTGCTCATGATGTTCCCGGCCGGTTGTCGTGTCATGGACTCCAAGACTCCATACTACGAACTCTCACTCGGCATTCATAACATATTCAAACTCATACATGTGGAATACGTCCGCCGCCTTAACTACAACGACTATCCTGGCGTACACAAGGACGGAATCCGCTTCATGGTGAGAATGACATTCTAACATATTAATAAGAAAAAGAAAGATGACTCTATATCCAAAACTCATAATCGACGCGCTGGCTACGGTAACGTATCCCGGTACAAAGAAAAGCCTCGTGGAGAGCGGCATGCTTGCCGACACTCCCAGTATCAACGGCATGAAGGTAAAGGTCGTGCTCGTATTCCCACGAGACACCGACCCGTTCCTCAAATCCACTCTCAAAGCTGCCGAGGCAGCCATCCACTATCATGTATCTAAAGACGTGGAGGTGGAAATCGAAACCGAGTTTAAGTCGAAACCACGTCCCGAAGTGGGCAAAATGCTGCCCGACGTCAAGAATATCGTAGCCGTAAGCTCTGGAAAAGGTGGAGTGGGAAAGAGCACCGTGGCAGCCAATCTTGCCATCTCGCTCGCACGACTCGGATACAAAGTCGGACTGCTCGATACCGACATCTTCGGACCCTCGATGCCTAAGATGTTCAACGTCGAAGACGCACGGCCTTATGCCGTGGAGAAAGACGGACGACAGCTCATCGAACCCGTTGAACAGTATGGCGTCAAGCTGCTCAGCATCGGATTCTTCGTCAATCCCGACACGGCCACTCTTTGGCGAGGAGGCATGGCTACCAACGCGCTCAAGCAGCTCATCGCTGATGCTGACTGGGGAGAACTCGACTATTTCATCCTTGACACACCGCCTGGAACAAGCGATATACATCTCACTCTCCTTCAGACGCTTGCCATCACCGGAGCCGTCATCGTAAGCACGCCGCAGCAGGTGGCGCTCGCCGACGCTCGTAAGGGCATCGACATGTATCGCAATGATAAGGTCAATGTGCCAATCCTCGGACTCGTGGAGAACATGGCATGGTTCACGCCTGCCGAGCTGCCTGAAAACAAGTATTTCATCTTCGGCAAGGAGGGATGCAAACGACTCGCTGAGGAGATGAACACTCCGCTGCTAGCACAGATTCCTCTCGTGCAGAGCATCTGCGAGAGTGGCGACAATGGTGTGCCTGCAGCATGCAACATCGAGACCATTACTGCCCAGGCTTTCCTCAACCTCGCACAGGCCGTGGTCACCGTCGTCAACAAACGTAATCGTGAACAAGAACCCACAAAAATCGTAGGAGTGAAAAAACAATGACACCAACTAAAATTAGAAACGAAAAACTCGCCGCGAAGATTATCAAGAATCTTGAGCGACGACATATCAAGGGCTATTATTGCCCAACGGCGAAAGATGCCGTGAATCTCGTATCAACTCTTATCGCCGATGGAAGCTCTGTGACTTGGGGCGGATCGATGACCATACGCGACATGGGCATTCCTGCTGCACTGCATGCAAGGGAGAGTCTTACCGTCTATGACCGCGACCTCGCTGCCGACCGAGACGAGGCGCAACAGATCTATCTCAAGGCTTTCTCGTGCGACTATTACCTCTCAAGCGCCAACGCCTTGAGTGAGGACGGACAGATAGTAAATATCGACGGTACAGGAAACCGAGTAGCGGCCATCACCTTCGGACCGAAAAACGTGATCTTCGTCGTGGGCGTCAACAAGGTGGCACAGGACGTGGAGGCGGCTCTCAAACGCGCACGCTCCACTTCAGCTCCCATCAACACGGCTCGATTCGACATCGACACGCCATGCAAGATCGACGGCGTTTGCCACAACTGCAACTCTGCAGATTGCATCTGTAACTATATCCACGTACTGCGAAACTCGCCAAAGGGAAAGCACCAGGTGGTCATCGTGGGCGAAAATCTCGGATACTGATGATCGTTTGTATCGCAGAGAAACCCAGCGTGGCAAGGGAAATAGCACGCATCATCGGAGCTACAGCTTCGCGCGACGGATATATCGAAGGCAACGGATATCAGGTCACGTGGACATACGGACATCTCTGTACGTTGAAGGAACCGCACGACTATACCGAGGCGTGGAAACCATGGACGCTCAGCCGACTGCCCATGATTCCGCAACGATTCGGCATCAAACTCATCCATCAGGAACATATCGAAAAGCAGTTTGCCGTCATCGAAAAACTCTTTCAGGCTGCCGACGCCATCGTCAACTGTGGCGACGCCGGACAAGAGGGTGAGCTCATACAGCGATGGGTGATGCAGAAAGCAGGAGCGAAATGTCCAGTAAAACGACTGTGGATCTCGTCGATGACCGACGAGGCTATTGCCGAGGGATTCCAGCAACTGAAGGATCAGGACGATTATCAATCGCTGTACTTGGCTGGTGTCAGCCGCGCCATCGGCGACTGGTTGCTCGGCATGAACGCAACCCGCCTCTATACTCTGAAGTACGGACAGAACCATCAGGTGCTCAGCATCGGACGAGTACAGACGCCAACGCTCGCGCTCATCGTCAACAGGCAGAAGGAAATCGAACAGTTTAAACCCGAGGCTTACTGGATCCTCTCCACTACTTATCGCGACACGGTGTTCACTGCCACCAAGGGAAAGTTCACAAAGAAAGAGGAGGGAGAGGAGTTTCTCGCCACCATCAGCGGAAAACCTTTCACCATCACCGAGGTTCAGAAGAAGAATGGCACCGAACAGCCGCCGCAACTCTACGACCTCACCTCGTTGCAGGTGGATTGCAACAAGAAATATTCCATGAGCGCCGAACAGACGCTCAACATCATACAGGGGCTCTACGAGAAAAAGCTCACCACTTATCCGCGTGTTGACACTCAGTATCTCAGCGACGATATCTATCCTAAGTGTCCGCAGACGCTCGCCGGACTGATGGGACGCTTCCCTCAGATTGTGCAGCCACTCAACGGCAAGGTGTTGAAGAAGTCAAAGAGGGTGTTCGACTCGTCGAAGGTCACCGACCACCACGCCATCATTCCTACCGGTGTGCCTGCCCGCAACCTCACCGATATGGAGGCTCATGTCTATGATCTCGTGGCAAAGCGTTTCATCGCTGTGTTCTATCCAGATTGTAAGTTCGCAACTACCACAGTCATGGGACGAGTGGAGAAAATCGACTTCAAAGTATCAGGAAAGACAATACTCGACGAGGGATGGAGAGCTGTGTATAAGAAGGACGCTGCCGAACAGACAACCGCTGCCAACCCTTCTTCCTCTGCCGACAATGCATCTTCTGACAAAGCTTTAGCCGATATTGCCGAGGAGCGCACACTGCCGCCGTTTGTCAAGGGCGAGAGTGGCGACCACGTGCCGTCGCTCACCGAGAAATGGACCACGCCGCCTAAGTTCTACACCGAGGCTACGCTGCTGCGTGCCATGGAGACGGCGGGCAAGTTTGTCGAGGACGAAGAACTGCGCGCCGCCCTGAAGGAAAACGGAATCGGACGGCCCTCGTCGCGAGCCGGAATTATCGAGACGCTCTTTAAGCGACATTACATTAAGCGCGAACGAAAGAACCTCATCGCCACACCTACAGGCATCGAACTCATCGACACTATCAAGGAAGAACTTCTGAAAAGTTGCGAACTGACAGGTATATGGGAGAAGAAACTACGCGACATTGAGGCTAACAAATACAATCCGGCTCAGTTTATCGATGAACTCAAGGAGCAGATACGACAAATAGTGCAGGACGTCATGGCTGATACAAGCAACCGACATATCACCACTCTTTCTGCTGCCGACTTGAAGAAAAAAATGGCTCCAAAGGCAGTACATGCGCCTAAGCAACCAGCCGCACCAAAACAACCAGCGGATTCCAAGCAACATGCCGCACCAAAGCAAAAGACAGAGCAATCAGCCGCCGAGTCTTCTCTGCAACCTGCAGCTGACGCTATCGTAGGCTCGCCATGCCCGATATGCGGCAAGGGACATCTCATCAAAGGCAATGCCGCTTATGGCTGTAGCAGATGGAAAGAAGGATGCACATACCGACTTCCTTTTAAATGAAATATATTTTTTCGTCTATAATTATTGGGGTACTGGCATTGGCTCTCGCATCGTGCGGAGCTGACACCTACGTAAAAAAAGGTGACCAGCACTTTGCCATCGGAGAATACTTCGATGCGGCTGAACAGTATAAGAAAGCTTATACAAACACGCCCGCCAAAGACCGGAAATTAAGAGGACTGAGAGCCGTGAAACTCGCCGAGTGCTACCGGAGAATCAACGCCTCGCAAAAGGCTATCGCTGCATATAATAATATAATAAGGTATAACCAGGCTGACAGTCTCACTCATCTGCGACTGGCACAGCAACTGATGAAAACTGGCAACTACCGTCTCGCGGAAAAGAATTTCGCCATAGCCATCGACAGCTTGCCCAATTCCACTATCGCAAAAAACGGACTCGCCTCGGCAAAACTCGCTCCCCAATGGAAGAAAAATGGCTCGGCTTATCAGGTGAAAAGGGAGAATATGTTTAACTCCCGAAGATCAGACTATTCGCCAATGCTGGCTGGTGACGACAACGACCGACTCTACTTCTCTTCCACACGCTCGCAAACAAAAGGCGACGAACTCAGTGGTATCACTGGAACAAAAACCGCCGACATCTTCTTCTCACAGAAAGACGAAAAGGGAAAATGGACAAAACCCCAGACTATCGACACAGAACTCAACTCTGCCTACGACGAAGGTGCTTGCGCATTCTCGCCCGACGGACGCACCATGTATCTCACTCAGTGTAGCAGCGACCCGTCTTATCCGCGATATGCGGTCATCTGCACTTCCCAACGAGCCGATGCAATCTGGGGAAAGAGCACTCCGCTTGTAATCTCTAAAGACACTCTCTCGAGTTTCGCACATCCCGCTGTCTCGCCCGATGGCACTTGGCTCTATTTCACTTCCGACATGCCCGGAGGAATAGGAGGACTCGACATCTGGCGCATTCAGCTCGGCAAGGACGGAGTGATAGGTGGAGTGGAGAATCTTGGCAGACCAATTAATACTGAGGGCGATGAGATGTTTCCTACTTTCCGTCCCAATGGCGATCTCTACTTCTCCTCTAACGGACATCCTGGCATGGGTGGACTCGACATCTTCATCGCCAAACGCTCGGCTGACGGAAAGAACATCGACATTGAGCATCCAGGTTATCCGCTCAACTCTGAGGCTGACGACTTTGGCATGACTTTTGAAGGACTGAAAAACCAAGGCTTTTTCTCCTCTAATCGTGGCGACGCTCGCGGATGGGATCATATCTTCAGCTTCTATAATCCGGAGATTGTCCAGACCGTCACGGGATGGGTGTATGAGAAAGACGGCTACGAACTGCCTGCTGCCATCGTTTATATGGTAGGAAATGATGGCACCAACCTCAAACTCAACGTCAAGGGCGACGGCTCGTTTACACAACAGATCAAGCCTGGAGTGGATTATGTCTTGCTCGGAACATGCAAGGGCTATCTCAACCATCAGGTGCAACTCACGGTAGAACCGACCAACGAGTCGTGCGACACGGTGCTCCAGTTTCCGCTGGCTTCTATCATGGCACCTGTGTTAATAGATAATATCTTTTACGATTTCGACCAGGCCACACTACGCCCAGAGTCGATGACATCACTCGACGAACTCGTCAAACTGCTGAACGAAAATCCTAACGTCACTATCGAACTTAGCGCACATTGTGACTATAAAGGGTCGGCAGCTTATAACAAACAACTCTCACAGCGACGCGCCGAGAGCGTTGTCAAATATCTGATAGAAAAAGGAATAGCCCACGATAGACTTACTCCCGTGGGCTATGGTAAGGATAAACCAAAGACAATAAAGAAAAAGGTGGCGGAGAAATATCCCTTCCTCAAGGCTGACGATGTGCTGACGGAAGAGTACATAAAGAGCCTTAAGCCTGATGAGCAGGAAATTAGTAACCAGCTCAACAGACGTACCGAGTTTCGTGTGCTACGCACCACCTACCACCTCTTCGACAATTCCGGACGTCCGTAGTAGAAGAGCATGGCTATCACTGTCAGCGTGGGCAGTATTAGTAGCATGACGCCGATGCTGGTGAAGAGACGCGAATAGTCAATGGTATGGAATAACACCATGAGCATGGCCTTCACGTCGTAGATGAGATTCCATCCTTTAAGTGCCACAAACAGCACCGCCGCCAATGTAGCGCAGATGATGTTCCATCTTAGCTCTGCCTTGGCAAAGGCGCGATTCTCAGCCTTCTTACATTCTGTTGACGGCAACACTTCCATCACCTTGTCGGTGAATCCGTTGTCGTCAATCTCAAGTTCGGTCGCCTCCTTAAAGAAGTCGTCGAGCATCATCAGGTCTTTATCGTCGTTCATGTTTGCCATAATGTCTTTATTGTTTCTTTACTTATTTTATCTTACTTACATGGTATGATTAAGATATAGGTCTGTTTCTCTTGAACAGCATCCTCCGATCTACAAATCTTGAGCTGCAACTCCGAATCTGTATTTAGGAACTGAATATCAGTATCCGTTTCGTTTCAGAAATTCAACCATCAGGTCCTTGCCTCTTTTCAAGTGCGACTTCACGGTGCCTAAGGGCAAGGCGGTGATTTCCGCTATCTCGTCTATGGGTCGTCCGTCCATCAGCTGCATGGTGATACAGGTGCGTTGCATCTCTGTCAGACGGGCGAGTGCCTCGTAAATGTCGCGTCGTATCATCGTGTCGGTGGTTGAAGAGCCGCCTCGGTGAACACTCACTGTGTCGATGTCGGCTGTGGGATGCATGGAACGGCAGTAGTCGTAGTATGTGTTGTAGGCTATGCGCATCAACCAGGTAGCAAACTGCGACGTGCCGCGGAACGATGTGATATGAGTGTAAGCCTTAACGAAGGTGTCCTGCGCAAGGTCGTCGCTGAGTTGCGAGTCGCCCAATGTCTGGGCGAGGAAAAATTTCCTCACCCTCGACTGGTATCGTCTCACTATCTGGTCGAAGGCTCGCTTGTCGCTGCCGTCCACCATCTGTGTTATGAGCGTAATGTCGTCTGTCTGTACCATTGTGCAGATTTATCTTTCGTTTACTTACTCTCTATCTTATTCCTCTCTCCCTATTTCTCGGGATAGATAAGGTCGCCGTTCGCCTTCGTATAGCTGTCGCCGTTCTCCTGCGAATTGCTACGGCTTTCTTGTGAACTGTTGCCGTTACGGTTTGCGTTGTCTTCATCAGAATAACCAGTTGCAGGCTCTTCTTTCTTATTGTGAGTGTCAGTCACTTTCATTCCGCGAGCCATGTACAACTGTCCGCCTCCGTAGCATGCAATGAGAAATCCTATTCCGCCGAGGAAGTCGTTGTGCCAGAATGAAAGACAACATACCATCAGTCCCAAGCCAATGGCTATGTGTTTAACACCCTTCGCCTTCAGGTCGTTGTCGAAGATAATTGTCTGCGACTCTGTTGATTGTGTTGTCCTCTTGCTGGAGCATTGTGCGTCGCGATACACAATTTTCTCTGAGCCTGGTATGGGTTGTCCGTGTTCTATGCATTTCTCAGCGAGACGAATGCGATCGCGGCGGTTGCGGTTAATGAAGTAGAGAATCACGATGAGCAATATTACTGGTGCGAGTACAAAGATGATGGCGCTTATTGCCACCAGTGCGGTTATCGAACCACCTACCTTGTCGATTATTCTCTCGGCAAACTCCAGCTCCTTGTCATTTCCCGACTCCCATTGCATTCTGTATGCCGACGGTTGGTTGTCGTCTTCCCATTCGTCATCAGTAGATGTGGTGTCAGAGTATGCCACGGTGGCATCGTTCTGTGCGGCTTTTGCCGCCTCTGCTGAGTCAGTAGCTGCCTGTTGTTTCGACTTGTTGTCAACCATTGTTGTGCGAGGCGTATGACGGTGCGATTGTTCGGCTGCCGTCATTGTTGTACTGGTAGAGAGCGTCATCAGCGCTGTCATTACCCAAATAATCATGTTCTGTTTCATATCTTTCGTTCTTTATGTTTTACTTATTTTTGAATATTTGACGATATTGTTGCTTAGAAAGTTGCAAAGTTCGGATTTTTTTTTTATTTTTGCAAGCCAAAAGCGAAAAATATGAAGAACTTGCCCGATGATTTCGTTTCTTACACTCGCAAAGTGATGGGAGAAGAGCGTTTTTCACGCTTTCTTCTGTCGATGGATGAACTCCCGCCTGTCAGCTTGCGTGTGAATAGGATGAAGAATTCTGTCTCAGTGCCTTGTGCCGATATCGTGTCAGGTGCTGATGACAAGCCCAATGTCAATGCAGAAGTCGTGCCATGGTGTCCTGATGGATATTATCTCTCTGAGCGTCCGTCGTTCACGTTCGACCCTTTGCTCCATGCCGGTCATTACTATGTGCAGGAAGCCTCGTCGATGTTTGTAGATAGGGTGTTGCGCCAGTATGTGGATGGTAAGATTGTCATGCTTGACATGTGTGCAGCTCCTGGTGGAAAATCAACTGCCGCCCTTGGTGCCTTGCCAGAAGGTAGTGTGCTCGTAAGCAACGAACCTGTACGACCCCGTGCCAATATCCTTGCGGAGAATCTCACAAAGTGGGGCAGTCCTTGCACAATGGTCACTAATGCTTATCCAGCCGACATAGCTCGTTCAGGAATGATGTTCGATGTGGTATTATGCGATGTGCCTTGTTCGGGCGAAGGTATGTTCCGTAAGGACGATGGAGCTATTGCAGATTGGAGTGTGCAGAACATAGAACACTGTTCGAAGTTGCAACGCGACATTGTGGCTGAGGCATGGAAGGTACTTCGTCCAGGCGGCTTGCTAATTTATTCCACTTGTACGTTCAACTTGCATGAAGATGAGGATAATATCGCTCATTTCATCTCGCAGTATGGTGCCGAACCATTGTCTGTAGATGTCTGTGATGAATGGAATATCACCTCATCGTTGCTTGACGGTTTCGATGTTCCCGTCTATCGTTTCATACCAGGCATCAGCCGTGGCGAGGGATTGTTCCTTGCTGTGTTGAGGAAGTCGGGAGAGGCTGTGGACTATTTACGAAAGACGAGGAAGAAGCCGCGCCTGCGTAATGTTAAGAGATCAGATGTCTTACAGCGTGTGGCAAAGGTATCTGACAAATGGCTTTCCTCCGTTACCGACTTTGTATTTGCCGAGAATGGTGCAGCAATAGTGGCCATGCCCTATACCCTTGAACCTCTGTTTCGCTGTGCCGTGGATGCTAAGATACGCATAGTGAAAGCAGGTGTGGCTGTGGCGGTGGAGAAAGGCAAAGATCTCATACCCGATATTGAGCTGGCTTTATCTTCCGTTCTTGCTCATGATGCTTTTGCCTGCCACGATGTGGACCTTGATACCGCACTTGCCTACCTAAGAAAGGAGGCAATCACTTTGCCACCAGATGCCCCGCGAGGTTTTGTACTTGTTACTTATAAGGGCGCACCTCTTGGCTTTGTGAAGAATATTGGCAATCGTGCGAATAATCTCTATCCGCAGGAGTGGCGCATACTGCGACATGTACCGAAGATGAATCCGTTTTTACCAGACTCGTGACAAACAACTCTCTTATCTTTGCTTATGACAAAGGAATGTAATTTCTTGCAAATCAAATTTTGAATAATATAACAGAATACTTCACAATTCGAAAATGAAACAATATCTCGATCTACTCAAAAGAATACTTGACGAAGGAACCCGTAAGGGCGACCGAACTGGAACAGGAACACTTAGCGTATTTGGTAATCAGATGAGGTTCAACCTCGAGGACGGATTCCCACTTCTCACCACAAAGAAGCTACACTTGAAGTCAATAATCTACGAACTGTTGTGGTTCCTCCGTGGAGATACAAATGTGCGCTATCTGCAAGAACACGGAGTTAGAATATGGAACGAATGGGCTGACACTGAAGGCGAACTCGGTCCTGTATATGGACATCAGTGGCGTTCATGGCCCGACTATAATGGCGGAAACATTGACCAGATAGCAAATGTGGTGAATCAACTAAAACATAATCCAGATTCCCGACGGATGATTGTCTCGGCGTGGAATGTGGCTGAGGTCGATTCCATGGCTTTGCCTCCTTGTCACACGATGTTTCAGTTTTATGTAGCTGACGGCAGACTGTCGCTGCAACTTTACCAGCGCTCGGCAGACACATTTCTCGGTGTACCTTTCAATATTGCAAGCTATGCCCTTCTACTTCAGATGATGGCACAGGTCACAGGCTATCGTCCAGGCGACTTCATTCACACCACAGGTGACACCCATCTCTATCTTAATCATCTCGACCAGGCACGCCTTCAGCTCACACGTACGCCGCGTCAGCTGCCTGTGATGAAGATCAATCCAGACGTGAAGTCGCTTTTCGATTTCCAGTATGAAGACTTCCAACTCGAAGGTTATGACCCATGGCCACATATTAAGGCTGAGGTTGCGGTGTAAGGAGAAATAGAAATCATTTAATGTATAAATCATTTGAATGTATAAAAACGATAGTAAAGTAGAAACAATAACAATTGAAGAATAAAAAAGAATTATGAACATATCGATAATAGCAGCAGTTGCTGCCAATAGGGCCATTGGATTCAGAAACAAACTCATATATTGGCTTCCCGATGACCTGAAACGATTCAAGGCGCTTACCACCGGACACACCATCATCATGGGACGCAACACCTTCGAGTCGTTGCCAAAGGGTGCTTTGCCCAACCGCCGCAACATAGTCCTTTCCACTACCATCACCTCTCTACCAGGATGTGATTGTTACGGTTCGCTCGAAGAGGCTTTAGAGCATTGTAGTGACAACGAGGATATATTTATCATAGGTGGAGCACACGTCTATCGCCAAGCATTGGACATTGCCAACCGTCTTTGTCTCACCGAGGTAAAAGATACCCCCGAAGACGCTGACAGCTTTTTTCCCGACTATAGTCATGGTTGGGTTGAGATCGAACGCACTCATCATTATAAAGATGATCGTCACAGTAATGACTTTGATTTCGTCGATTACGTGCGAAAATAATAATCTATAGAATGCAAACACACAAAATGAAACAGGATAATATTATTGTGATTGAACAGGATAATAGCATTTTTAAGCGTCCTGTATGGGTTGCTGCATTTGCCCTAACGGCAGCGGTAGTATGGGGATTGGCATACCCATTAATAAAACTCGGTTTTTCCGAGTTCCATATCACTCCTTCTATGACAGGGAGCAAGATGCTCTTTGCTGGATTGAGGTTTTTCTTCTGTGGCGTCATAATTCTCTCTGTGGCAAAAGCCACGCATCGAAAGTTTGCTGTCGAAAAATCTTCCGACTGGCTCTTCGTGCTTCTGTTCTCTCTGTTGAACACAACGTTTCATTATGCCTTCTTCTATTTCGGACTCTCTCATAGTGAAGGAGCACGCGCAGCTATCCTCAATTCCATGAGTGTGTTTACTGTAGTAATCCTTGCCTGCATTTTCTTCAAAAGTGACCGTATGACTTCTCGCAAATTTTTCGGTGTGGTCATCGGCATCGCAGGTATTCTTGCACTCAATCTTGGAGGGAAAGACAGTGGACATTTTACGTGGCTTGGAGATGGCATGATAATCCTCAACGCTCTTTGTTCTGCTGTAGCGTCGCTAATGACACGCAGTCTATGTTGTCGTGTTGATGTCTTTGTTGGCACAGGCTATAGTCTCGGATTGGGCGGCGCATTGCTCGTAGTGCCTGGTTTGTTGATGGGCGGTATGTTGCCAGTTGTTACTCTCTATGGAATATTTATTCTTCTCATGCTCATAGCCATTTCCATTATTGGGTTCACACTCTATAATCGTCTTCTGCTTAGTAATCCTATTGGAAAGATCGCAATCTACAATTCCCTCATACCCGTGGTAGGAGCTGTAACTTCTTGTCTTTTTCTTGGAGAGACTTTTTACTCAAAATATATTGTGGCTGCTACACTTGCAACTGTTGGTATCTATATTATCAATTCTCAGAAGAAGTAAAACGACCTATATGACTCGATGTTGAATCATATAGGCCAGAATATCTTTTGATGGAAGCAGACATTAGTCGTCGTCGTCCTCAACGGGGATATCTACCACAGGCAACTGACGGCTAATGGCGGAGTTGAACGAGATGATAGTCTCACTACGCGACAATCCAAGTGGTTGGAGCTTGTCGTGGATGATGTTGAGGAGATGGTGGTTGTTTAGGGCGTAGATCTTTATAAACAAGTCGAAATCGCCCGTTGTATAGTGACACTCCACCACTTCAGGAATATCCTTCAATCGCTTAACTACAGAGTCAAAGTTCTCAGGATTGCGAAGGTTGAGACCTATGAAAGCGCACGTCTCATAACCAATCTTCTCAGGATCGATAATGAATTTGGAGCCTTTGATTATTCCGAGACTATTGAGCTTTTGGATGCGCTGATGGATAGCTGCTCCGCTGACGTTGCATGCTCTTGCCACTTCAAGAAATGGAACTCGTGCGTCCTCTGCTATCATGCGTAATATCTGCTTATCAAGTTTGTCTAATTTTTGAGATGCCATGTTTATTTCTTTTTTATTTGGCTACAAAGGTACTGCTTTTTATTTAAAATACAATGAATTTATTAGCAAAAAATGCGAAAATGATTGAATTTTATTATTTTTCTGCCATATTAGCACTGCCCTTTGTGTGTCATGATATTGAGTACCATGTCATCGGTAGCTCTCATGGCATCTGCACCAATACTTGTGAGATTGTGGATGCTGCGGTCCACATCGTCGTCGATGATGCCTTCTGCACTACTTACACACTTGCCTTCCATTGAGAGAAGGGCTGATAGAATAGCAGTGCTTACGCCTGAAGATATTTTCAGTGCGCAGCTGGGCTTGGCTCCATCGCAGATCATTCCTGTGAGGTTGGCAATCATGTTTTTCACTGAGCGGCAGATATGCTGGTAGTCACCTCCCATGAGATAGGTGATGCCACAGCTGCTGCCTATTGATGCTACCACACAACCGCATAGGGCCGACAATTTGCCTAAGCTTTGTTTAATATATATGGCAGTAAGATGGCTTAGAGTAAGGGCGCGTATGAGCTCTTCCTCAGTGTTCTCGTTCTCATTGGCATATACTGCAACGGGGTTGGTTGCACAGATGCCTTGATTGCCGCTGCCACTATTGCTCATTACAGGGATGAGAGCTCCGCCCATACGGGCGTCGCAAGCCGAAGCTGTGCGTGCAATGATATGTGAAAAAATGCTCTTGCCAAAAATGCCTTGTGCTAGCGGACGGTCGATGGTTTTGCCAAGGTTGTGTCCATAGTTACCAAGTATTGCCTTGCGTGCGGCGTTCATGTTGTATTCCTTGGTTTTGAGGATGAAGCGTATTTCATCGAGTGGGGCAGTGGTGGCAAACTCATGTACCATCTTCATTGAGAGACGTATGTCGTTGTCGTCGCTCTCGCTTGATATAGTATGCTGTTTATCGAGCACTACGCCGTCAGGTGAGCAAACATAAACGAAATTTGTATGACTGCCAGCTATAATGGCACTTGAGGAGCGGCCGTCAGCAGATGTGCAGATAATTTCTACATAAAGTTTCTCGGTGATATCGTCCTTCAGAGATATGTCAATGCGCTTTTCGTTGATATACGTCTTCCCTTCTTCGAGAGTCTCGAGAGTGAGGTCGCGCAACACTTCAAGCTGATATTCCGACTTGCCGATGAGAGCACCCAAGGCTATTGCTATGGGCAGGCCTATCATGCCAGTGCCGGGAATTCCCACACCCATGGCGTTTTTGAGGATATTGGCACTGAGAAGAGCTTTGATTTTTGCGGGACGAGAGCCAAGGGCTTCAGTGGCGCGTGCAGTGGCCAGTGCCACTGCCATAGGCTCTGTGCAACCTATGGCAGGGACTACCTCTTTATTAATCAAAGCGATTATTTGGTTACGTGTTTCTTTATTTTGCATAGTTGTCAAGACCTTTGTTCAGGAAATTGATGTATGCGTTGATATCCTCATCGTAAGAGCGGCTGCCATTGAGTGGCTTGCCTTCGTTGTCAACAAGTACATAGAATGGCTGAGTGTTAGCTCCGAACTTCACACGCTGGAGATAGCTCCACTTGTCGCCTATAGTCCGGAGTGTGCGCTGCTGTCCATTCTCAGTTACAGTCATAGGTTCGCGTAGTGGTGTCTTGTCGTCAACATAGAGTGATATGAGTACATACTTTTCGTTGAGGATTGTAGCCACTTGTGGGTCAGTCCATACGGCAGCTTCCATCTTACGGCAGTTGACGCAGCCGAATCCTGTGAAGTCTATCATTACCGGGCGGCCCTGTTTCTTTGCCATCGCCATACCTTCCTCATAATCGTGTGCCTTAGGTTCTACAGCCGATTTGTGGAGGTTAAAGTCTTGTGTGTTCATTGGTGGAGCGAAGGCGCTGATAGCCTTGAGCGGTGCTCCCCACAGACCTGGTATCATGTATATGGCAAATGCCAGAGAGATCATACCGATGAAGAACTGTGGCACGTTGGTGCGGTGGTCAGGATCGTCGTGTGGGAATTTGAGCCAACCAAAGAGGTAGATGCCCAGCAGGCCGAAGATAACTATCCACAGGCAGAGGAACACCTCGCGGTCGAGTATATGCCAACCGTAAGCAAGGTCAGCTACGGAGAGGAACTTCAGAGCAAATGCAAGTTCAATAAAGCCAAGTACCACCTTTACAACGTTCATCCAACCTCCAGACTTTGGAGCCGACTTAAGAAGGCTTGGAAACATGGCGAAGAGGGTGAATGGGATGGCAAGTGCTATGGCGAAGCCGAGCATGCCTATGGTTGGTGCCAATATGCTGCCCTGTGTAGATACAGCAACAAGCAGAAATCCGATAATGGGTCCTGTGCATGAGAACGATACTAATGTGAGAGTAAAGGCCATAAGGAAAATACTAAGTATGCCGCTTGTATTTTCCGACTTCATGTCTATCTTGTTACTCCATGATGATGGCAATGTGATCTCGAATGCGCCGAAGAACGATGCAGCAAACACTACGAGCAGAAGACAGAAGAAGATATTGAAGATGGCATTGGTAGATAGAGCATTGAGGGCGCTGGCTCCGAAGAGCAAAGTGACCACGAGTCCGAGGACAACATATATTACGACTATCGAGATGCCATAAGTGACAGCCTCACGGATAGCCTTTGAGCGGTCCATGTTACGCTTTAAGAAGAAACTCACGGTCATTGGTATGATGGGCCATACGCATGGTGTGAGTAGAGCAAGGAAACCGCCTGCAAAACCAGCAAGGAAGATGTAGAATAGCGAACTGTCTGTAGGATTCTCTTCATATGCCTTAAGTTCGTTGATTACAGGACGGTATAGATCGCTGTCGTCAGCAATAGCAGTGGTGTTTGCCAACGTGTCGGTCGTGGCCACTGCGGCAGCCGTATCAGCGGGTGTTACATCCACAGCAACATCTTCTTTCTTTTCTTCAGTCTTTTTCTCTTCTGCCTTCACTTCCTCAACGGCATCCTTAGCTACGGCAGGACTCTTTCCTTTGCCGTGGAACTCCACCTCTGATGGTGGCATACAAGTCTCGTCGTTGCATGCTCCATATTCGAGGTAGCCGCTTATTTCGTATTCAGGCTTGACAAACTTAATTTTCTGTATAAAGGTAGCTGTGCCTTCAAAGTAACGAAGCTTCATGCCAAACATGTTGTCGAACTTTGAGACCTCGTTGCCCCTCGGAGTGAGTTTGCCTACGAGTTTTGCGCCTTCGAGTTTTGTGGCAGTGAATGTGGCAGAGATAGGTCCGTCGTTACCAAGGTCGGTGGAATAGACATGCCAACCGGCGTCTATCTTTGCTGAGAAAACGATTTGTGCCTCGTCTCCTTTTAGCATTTCAAGCTTAGAGGAGAACTTCACGGGATCGACCATTTGCGCATTTGCTGCTAACGTTAGTCCCCAAAGAATTAAGAGTGTCAGTACCTTTTTCATTGTTTTTTTTGTTTTATGTTTATAATTATAACAACGTGGGAGAAGTTTTGGACCAGTTTTATTGCAAATATTAACGGAATTAACTTTTTTTATTGTAATCATCGTGGGATATGTGCCAGACAAAAAAGTCTGGCACACCCTCGACGAAGTTTATTCTATAACCAGTTCTACTGGGCAGTGATCGCTACCCAGTATTTCAGTATGTATCTTTGCATCGACTATGCGCTCGTTGAGTCGCTGAGAAGTGACAAAATAGTCAATGCGCCATCCAATATTCTTTTCGCGAGAACGAAAACGATATGACCACCACGAGTAGGTGACTTGTTCAGGATAGAGATGGCGGAAAGTGTCGGTAAAACCGGCCGCAAGCCAAGTGCCAAACTTGCCGCGCTCCTCGTTAGTAAATCCAGGATTGCGACGGTTGCCCTTAGGGTTCTTCAAGTCTATCTCCTGATGAGCCACATTGAGATCGCCGCAGACGATTACAGTTTTTTTTCGGTCAAGTGATTTTACAAAATTGAGAAAATCGTCTTCCCAGCGCATACGATAGTCGAGACGCTTGAGTTCGTCTTGGGAATTGGGAACATAGACGTTGACGAGGAAGAAGTCATCCATCTCAAGTGTAATGACACGCCCCTCGTGGTCGTGCTCGTCAATGCCGATACCATAATTGACGTTGAGAGGAGTGTGTCGGGTGAAAACAGCCGTTCCGGAATATCCCTTTTTATCGGCATAGTTCCAGAACGACTGATATCCTTCAAAGTGCAGGTCAAGTTGTCCAGCCTGCATCTTGGTTTCTTGAATGCAGAAGAAATCGGCGTCGAGCTGACGGAAGATGTCGCTGAAGCCTTTTCCTTCACAGGCCCTGAGGCCGTTTACGTTCCATGATATGAAGCGCATAAATTAGAATTTGGCCATTTTAATAGCTACTACTGCACACTCATCGCCTTTGTTTCCGAGTCGTCCGCCGCTACGGTCTTTTGCCTGCTGTTCGTCGTTGCAGGTGAGAAGTCCATATACGATTGGTGTCTGACTTGTGGCGTTGAGGCGGGCGATGCCTGCCGTCACGCCTTCACAGATATAGTCGAAGTGAGGAGTCTCACCGCGGATGACACATCCGAGGATAATGACTGCGTCGAAACCGTCGTTTAGTGTCATCTGATGAGCACCATAGATAAGCTCGAAACTACCGGGCACGGTCTTTACATGAATATTTTCAGGTATTGCGCCGTGCTTTTCCAGGGTGCTGACGCAGCCGTCAAGTAATGCTCCAGTGATCTCGCTATTCCATTCCGAAACGACGATTCCAAAGCACATGTTGCTCGCATCGGGCACGTTAGCTATGTTGTATTCAGAAAGATTCTTAGTTGCCATTACTTTGATACTCGTTCAATATACTTGTCGATAGACTGGTACTGGAAAGAGTTGAAGTACTTTGTCTTCACCGTCTGGTAGAGCTTGAGAGCCTCGTCAGCCTTACCCTGGCTTTCGAGTATCTCGCCAGCCTGGATGAGGAAGGTGGGGGAGAGGCTGTTGTTGTCTGCCTTCTCAGCTGCGCTCTTGAGGTGGCTTACAGCCTTGTCGAGCTGATTGAGGTGAGCATATACATTACCTAAAGCACCCTCAGCTGCGGGACTGATCATCATGTCGCCCTTAGCATCGAACTTCTCAATGTACTGTGCAGCTTCGTTCCACTTGCCGAGACTTGCATAGCAGAGGCCAGCATAGAGATTGGCGAGGTTGCCTGCGTCGGTGCTGCTGTATTCGCTTGCTATCTTGAGCAATCCTGGGAATGTTGCGCCGTCGCCGTTGAGAGCTTTCTCATACTGCTCCTCCCCAAAGAGCTGCTGACCCTTAGCGAGCACGGTGCTTGCCTTGTCCTCGCGTGGAGCTGAGACATAGTTGTTATACACAATGATACCTGCAATGATTACTACCACTGCGAGGACTCCATAGATGATGGCTTTCTTGTACTTTACGAAGAAAGCTTCTTGGGCGCTGATGGTTTCTTCTACTACCGGTGCACCCTTTGGTTCGTTCATTTTTGCCATTATTTTTTTCGTTATTTTTGTTTTCAAGCGAAATTTCGTGGCAAAATTACAGAATTTCTTGCAGATAGTGAAATTTATCCGCGACTTTTTTTGTTTTTTGGTGAGAAAACACGTAACTTTGCACTAAAAAGGCAGTAAAATAGGCTTATGATTCTCAAAACGCTCACAATTGTCAACTTCAAGAACATCGCAATGTCCTCCATAGAATGGTCGGAAAAAATGAATTGCATAGTAGGGCAAAACGGGGTTGGAAAGACCAATATCCTCGATGCCATATACTATCTTTCGTTTTGTCGAAGCATATCCAATCCCATCGACTCACAGCTTATAAGACATGAGCAACCTTACTTTATGATAGAGGGAAGATACTATACCGACGAAGGCGAACTGGAGGTAGTTACATGTGCGCTGAAAAGAGGTGTGAAAAAGAAGGTGAAACGAAACGACAAAGCTTATGGCAAGATTGCCGATCATATAGGTCTTGTGCCAATCGTGTTTGTGTCACCATCCGACACTTCGCTCATCGATGGTGGCAGTGAAGACAGACGTCGGTTTATGGATATGGTCATATCACAGTACAACCGCAAGTATCTCGATGCCTTGGTGCGTTACGGCAAGGCGTTGCAACAGCGAAACACTCTGCTGAAAGCAGAAGAAGAGCCAGACGGCGCACTCATGGACATCCTCGAGATGCAGATGGCTGAGGAGGGTGAGGTCATATACGAGGCAAGAAAGGATTTCGTGGAGAGACTAATGCCAGTATTTCTACACTATCAGCACATTATTGCTTCGGAAAAAGATAAAGTGGGACTGACCTATACATCCCACTGCCAGCGTGGGCCGCTGCTTGAAGTTATAAGACGTGACAGGGCGAAAGACAGAGTGATTGGATATTCGTTGCACGGAATCCATAAGGATGACCTCGATTTCACCATCGACGGAAGGCCCTTGAAGAAAGAGGGCAGCCAGGGACAGAATAAGACGTTTGTCATTGCACTGAAACTGGCTCAGTTTGATTTCCTAAAGCGTACAGCCTCAATGACTACTCCTATACTGTTGCTTGATGATATCTTCGACAAGCTCGACTCCGAACGTGTAGCGAGGATAGTTGATATCGTGTTAGGTGATGATTTCGGACAAACCTTCATTACAGATACCGATAGAAGTCATCTGGAACGAATACTGAAAAGCTATAGTTATGATTACAGGATATTCAGCGTTGCAGCTGGTGAGGTGAAGATGATAGCCGAGCAATATAAGGCGGAACAGAACTTGACCGAGAGCAGAAAGGAGAAGATGGAATAATGTTTCAAAGAGAAGTAAAGAACATACGCGACCTGGTGATGCAGAACCTGCGCATCAATGGTCTTGAGACGCCGCTTCAACAGAAAAGGCTTGTTGAGGCATGGCCTGAGGTAGTTGGTGAAGAAGTTGCACGATACTCTTTTAACGTGTATATACAAAACCAGACGCTTTTCGTGCATCTTTCCAGTGCCGCATTGCGCCATGAGTTGATGATAAGACGATACGAGTATGTGCGTATGCTTAATCAATATGTCGGTGCAGATATCATTGTCGATATAAGGTTTTGCTAATAGTCGAAATCCTTGTCGATATAAGGTTTTATTAATACTGTATCACCTCGTTCATCCTTATATCAGTGGTATCGGACGGGATGGAGTCAAACATCTGGAAACCGAAGCATACACCTATTTTATATATATAAGGAGGTAGGAGAGAAAGAAAACGGTCGTAGTAGCCCTTGCCTCGCCCCAACCGGTTGCCTGAAGTATCGAAAGCCATGCCAGGTATGACGGCAAGGTCGATAGACGCATAGTCAGTGAAGCTACGTCCAGTAGGTTCCATGATGTGGAATGCTCCTTCGACAAGGTCTTGCTCTTTTTTATAAACCCTTAGTTCCATCGTCGTCTCTCCTGTCACTTTAGGAAGCAACACCATTTTTCCCTCAGCCAGCGAATGACTTAGAAGGAGCGAGGTGTCAACCTCGTCGGGAAGTGAAGCGTAGAGCATTATGGTGGAAGCTTCTCGGTATCGTTGGGAAGTAATGATACGTTGGTTTCCAGCAAGCGAGAGCTCTTTCAGCTGCAGCCTTGAGAACTCCCGTTTGCGTTGTCTTACCATTTGCCTTAACTCATTCTTACTTTGCATGTTGACTTTGTGTTAACCATTGGACCATGGTAGTCGAAAGGGACTGGGATAGAGGCTGTTGTCTTTGCCTTGTCATTCGCTGACGGCTTTTTGGGGAAAGCCTGTCCGAGTCGGAATATCTCGATAGTCTTCTCTATCGTAGGGTCGTCCTGGTTGAGATATTGAGTCCATTCGTCTTCATTGAGGATGTTATAAACGATGCGGCTTACCACATATCGTTCGAGCAGCGTGTGCGACTTCTTTATCATAAGGTTGCGACGTCTAATACCGTTTTTGTCGGCATAAGAAGCAAACTGTTCTACTATGTTTTGCTTTTTGAGATAAGTCACCATTTCCTTCATATCCTTGAATGAAGAGAGTTTTGAGCGGTTCTCGTCAGTATATTCGAAGGCAAACTGCAGTATGAGTCCCGACATGGCTGCTTCCTTATAATAAGAAGTGATGCCGAGTGTGTCTTCGGGAACGAAGATATCGGGAGTGATGCCGCCACCTCCATATACTGCACGACCATTATTGGTGTGATAAGTCTTGCCAGTATGTTTTATGCTGTCTTGCGAGAAGTATTCGCCGTGCTGGTATCTGTTAAGCAAGTCTTCCTCATAGTCTTTGTCCGAACCAGAGGTGTAAGGCTTCTGTATGCAGCGTCCCGAAGGAGAGTAATATCGGGCGGTAGTTAGGCGTATCATCGAGCCGTCCTTGAAAGCCAATGGCTTCTGTACCAGTCCTTTGCCAAATGAGCGTCGGCCAATTATTGTGCCTCGGTCGTTGTCTTGGATGGCTCCAGCAAGAATCTCAGATGCCGATGCCGACACCTCGTCGATAAGTATTACCAGAGGGATATGCTGATAGCTGCCCTTGCCGTCGCTATGGAAGTCCTGTCGTGGAGAGTGTCGTCCTTCCATATACACGATGAGTCGGTTTTTGGGCAGGAACTCGTTGGCTATCTGTACTGCTGATGCCATAAATCCTCCAAGGTTGCCGCGGAGGTCAATGACGAGGTTCTGAAGGTCGTTTTGCGACAACTGTGCCAATGAGATGAGTAGTTCGGGATATGTGTTTTCCGCAAACTTCTTAATCTTTATATATCCAGTGTTGTCGTTGAGCATATAAGTGGCAGAGATGCTCTTTTGCGGGATGTCGCCGCGTGTCACTGTTACATAGCGCACTTTCTTAGCTTTGTATCCCAGCAGTCCCAGCTTCACCTTTGTATCTTTTGGACCCTTGAGGCGTCGCATGGACTCGGTGGTTGTGACTATCTTGCCGACGAAAGGTTTTCCGTCGATGCTGACAATTTTGTCGCCCGCAATCACTCCAGCACGTTCGGCAGGCCCATTGTTTATGACGTTTTGTACGTGAATGGTGTCGCGTCGAATGGTGAACTCAATTCCGACGCCGGAGAACGAGCTGCTCAGGTCGTCGTTGGCCGACTGAACGTCCTTAGCTCCGATATACACAGAGTGAGGGTCGAGTTCCGACAAGATCTGCGGCATAGCTTTTTCCACCAGTTCGTTGATATCTACGGTGTCAACATACTGGTCGTCGATGATATGTAGCAGGTTATTGAGTTTGTTGCCGCTGGTATTAATGATGTTCAGCCTGTTACCTGAGAAGTGGTTGGCATAGAAAGTACCAATCAGTATTCCAACCACGACGCAGATGGCCATGAAGAGAGGCATGAGCCTGTTGGTTTTGTTACGATACATTGTCTTCTATATTTTTATATTCAACTTCAATATTGGCTTGTTTGAGCAGGCGTATGCCGTCGTCGAGGCGGTAGTTTCGGGCATAAACCACCCGCTTGATGCCAGCCTGTATGATCAGTTTCGAGCACTCTATACAAGGAGCATCGGTGACATAAAGCGTCGCTCCGTCACTATTGTTTGAGCTTCGAGCCAGTTTGGTGATGGCGTTTGCCTCGGCATGCAGTACGTATGGCAACGTCACATTGTTTTCCTCGCATACATTGTCGAATCCGCTCGGAGTGCCATTGTATCCGTCGCTGATTATCATCTGGTCTTTTACCACGAGGGCTCCCACCTGTCTGCGTTTGCAGTAGCTGTTCTCTGCCCAAATCTTTGCCATCCGCAGGTATCGGATGTCGAGTTTCTGTTGCTTGTCGTCCATTAGCATGCTGTATTTTTGGGGTGTGTTGTCTGTTCTTCTGTGACGGTAGTCGCATTATTTGATACCGTTTCTCTTTAGCAAGGCTTTTATCGACGGTTCTTTCTTTCTAAAGCGCTTGTAGAGAATCATGGGATGCTCTGTGCCGCCTCGTGAAAGAATCTCGTCACGGAAGCTTTGCGCCACCTGCTTATTGAAAATTCCTTTTTGCTTGAATAAGTGGAAGGCGTCGGCGTCTAATACTTCCGCCCATTTGTAGCTATAATATCCTGCTGCATATCCGCCAGCCATGATATGGCTGAACTGTACGGTCATGCAGGTGTTGTAGCGCCCGAAGCCAGGCTTCAGTTCTGTCGGCAGCCCTGCATTAAGTTCTATGTGCCTAATGTCGTCAGTAGGTTCGAGTGGTTCGGTGCGAGTGTAGAACGCCATGTCAATCAATCCGAATCTCACTTGTCGCAGGCAACTCATCGCAACGTTGAAGTTGCGGCTTCGAGCCACTCGTCTAATAAGTTCCTTCGGCATGGGTTCGCCTGTCTGATAGTGGAAGGCGAAGGTCTGCAGGAAGTCTTTTTCTATGGCATAGTTTTCCATGAACTGTGATGGTAGTTCGACGAAGTCCCACATGACATTTGTTCCACTGAGGCTTTCGAAACGCGAGTTGGCGAAGATTCCGTGTAGTGCGTGTCCGAATTCATGAAGGAAAGTCTCCACTTCTCCGAGGGTCAACAAGGCCGGTTTTTCTGCTGTCGGTTTGGTGAAGTTCATTACGAGGCTTACGTGTGGTCTGTGGTTCTTTCCCTTGTCGTCAATCCATTGTCCTTGGTATTCAGTCATCCATGCTCCTGATTGCTTGCCTTTGCGTGGGTGGAAGTCGGCGTAGAGCACGGCGAGAAAAGAGCCGTCATTGTCAAACACCTCATATGCTTTCACATCTTCGTGATAGACAGGTATTTCCGCATTTTCCTTGAATGTGATGCCATAGAGTCGTGTAGCGAGTCCGAAGACACCGTTGATGACGTTGTTAAGTTCGAGATACGGTCTGAGCATCTCTGCATCGATATTATATTTCTTGAGTTTGAGGATGTGAGAAAAGTAAGGAGTGTCCCATGGTTCCACTCTATCGAGTTTCTCTTCGCCTTTTCTTGCTTTCAGCGCTTGTTCCGTTATGTTGTTCTGCTCTTTTATTGCCGTGGGTTTATATGCGTCTATGAGTTCGTGCAGCAGTTTATACACCTTGCGCTTGTTTGTTGCCATGCGCTGTTCGAGAACATAGTCTGCATAGCACTTATATCCGAGCAGTTGTGCTATTTCCAGTCTCAGGTTTACTATTCTCCGGCATACATCCTGGTTGTCCTCAGCGTTGCCATGGTAGCAGATGGTGTTTTTCTCGAGATACATCTTTTTGCGTAGTTCGCGCCGTGTGGAGTAGGTGATGAATGGACTATAGCTTGGGAAGTCGAGTGTGAATACCCATCCCTCCATACCTCTTTCACGCGCTTCTTGTCGAGCTGCTTCACGAGCCGATTCTGGCAGTCCGTCAAGATCTGCCTCATCAGTAATGTGAAGTGTAAATGCCTTTGTGTCTTTTAGCAGGTTCTGCGAGAACTGCAGCGAGAGCATGCTTGCCTCCTCGGTGAGTTGTCTTAGCCTATCCTTTCCTTTCTCGTCAAGCAGTGCTCCGCTTCTTACAAATCCTTTGTACTCGTCGTCGAGGAGTTTTTTCTCTTCTTTCGTGAGTATGCGATGGTATCGGTGTACATATTTCACGCGTTCGAATAGTTTCTCGTTCAGCCTTATGTCGTTAGCGTGCTTTGTGAGCATGGGTTGTATTTTTTGTGCCAGGGCGTCCATCTCGTCGTTGGTGTTGGCACTTAGCATGTTGAAGAACACTGTTGATACGCGTGAGAGCAGGTCGTAATAGTCTTCCTTTCCTTCCTCTTTATAGACGATAGTATTGTCGAAAGAGGGGCGGTCTGGATTGTTGATGATTTTCTCGAGTTGCTCGTCTTCTCTTCTGATGCCCTCGATGAAGGCTTCCTCATAGTCGGAGAGGGAGATGCGGTCAAACGGCACCGTTTCGTGCGGCGTGTTATATGGTTCGAAGAACGGATTCTTGTGATTCATGTCTGTCATTTTGTTGTTATCTGTTTTTAACGTGCAAAATTAGAAAAAAAAATGCACTTTTGACCTATTATAAGTAATTTTTAACTATAATGTTCCAAATCTCTCGATAAAAGGCACTGTTATCCGTCCTCTTGTGAGCGTTAACAGTCCTTCTTCCTGCATTTTGTTAAGTTCTACTGACACGTCGAGACGGCTGACGTTTATTTCCCTTGCCAGTCGTGTCATCAATATTTTGAACACCTTATGTCCGGCTGGACGCAGACAGTGTGTGGTCATGAAGTTGACGAGTCTTGCCCTGTCATTGTCGTCTGTTGATAGCCATTGTTGTCGCGTCGTCTTTTGTGTCATTGTAGCGATGAAGTTTAGATAGTTTATGCGTATTACTTCAAATTTCTGCATGACAAGTCCAAACTCCTTTTTGCTTATTGAGATAAAATTACATCTCGTGGTGGCAGTGAAACCTGTAGTGTATCGTCTTGACAGTCCGAAAAGCAGTTCCGGTTGTAGCATATAGGGAGAGTTGAATATCTCGACCACCTTATATCCACCGTCTGCAGAGTTTGTTGTTGCTTCTATCTGTCCTCCCACGAGCATCATTATTTTGTCGCATACGTCTCCTGCCTTGACAACGACATTATGTGCTTCGAGTCTTGAGAAATCGAGTCTGGTATATGCTACGAGTTGTAGTATGTCGTTGTGGCTCAAACCATTAAACAAGGGGAATTGGAGTAGTTTGTCGTATATCTGTAGTTCGGGCATTGTTTCCCTCCTTCCTTTTTTACCACTATATTATTCCGTTATCTTTCCTTTTAGTGAAGGCGAGCACCATGTCTGGATTATGCCGTCCTTGTCGGCAAAGATGATGTAAGCCATCAGTTCTGGATGTCGTTCCAACAGTTTCTGTGCCTTTTCCATGCCCATCACCATAAATGCAGTAGCGTATGCGTCAGCAGTGGCGCAGTTGTTGGCTATGACTGTTGCTGAAAGGATGCTGTGCTGTACGGGATATCCAGTTTTCGGGTCGATGGTATGAGCGTATTTCTTTCCTCCATGATAGTAGAAGTTTCGGTAGTTTCCGCTTGTAGCCATTGCCTTGTCTGTGACATTGATGATGCATTGTATCTCCTGTGACAGCGAGAGTGAGTCGTCGATAGGTTTTGTGACACCTATTTTCCAAGGCATTCTCTTTTGGCTTATGCCTTTTGTCACAATTTCGCCGCCTATTTCCACCATGTAGTTTTTCACTCCATGTCGTTCGAGCATAGCTGCCACAGCGTCGCTGCCGTATCCTTTGGCTATTGAACTGCAGTCGAGCATTACTCGAGGGTCGGTCTTTGTCACGCGTAGGTCGTTGAGGCTCACCTTCTTGTATCCTATTATGGTTTTCAGACTGTCAATGTCGTGGCGTGAAGGGTGTTTGCCACTCTTGAATCCGAATCCCCATGCATTCACCAATGGTGCCACCGTGATGTCGAAAGCACCGTCAGTGTCTTCCGAGATTTTTTCTGCCATCAGGAAGACGTCGGCAAACATCTTATTTACCGTCATATTGCGGTTTTCGTTCACTGCCGTTATCACCGACTGCTTGTTGAAGGGCGAGAGAGCTTCATCCACTTTCTGTAGTTCCTTTTTTATACTCGTATGAAGGCTTGAGTCTGCCTGATATGTTATGCTGTAAGTGGTACCAAACACCATGCCCTTATCGTTATGGTAAGGCGTGATGTTCTGGTTGCGGATAATGAGAATTGTGCCCACTATTAGCAGTATGAGGAACGGCAGTTGCCAAATGAGTCTTTTCTTGTTCATATATCAATGATCACATTAAAGTTTGCACCTATGCGTGTGTCGCCGTATTTTCCGTATCCAGGTATATACCAAGTCTTTCCAGCGCTGCAATCCTTGTGAGAGAGTCGTCGCTTGTATCTGATGTTCCATCCTAAGTGAAGCGGTCCGGCTATTTTTGCGTCGAGACCCAGCACGATTTCCGCCCAGTGTTGGTTGCAGCTCTCGCCGGTTATGGAGAACGCCGTCGGTGTGCCCCAGACGGGATCGTCAATCTCTGGCCGAGACATATCCACTTTGTAGGAAGTGAAGGCATAGCGTATGCCTCCATAGATACGGTTTGGCGCATGTTTGTTTTTCAGCAGGTTCAAGTCGCATCCAAGACGGAAGTATGGCGCTTTGGTTGCGTAATATATCTGTGTCACCTCGTCGTTGTGTTCAGCCTCGCCGTATCCTACCTCTACTACGGGGAAATACTGGTCGTGGAGGTTCAGTCTCAGTGCTCCTTCTATCTCACCATAGTCGCTGAGCGACTTAGCTATCGGTCCGGCAATATCTACCGATACAGCGAAGCCCCGGAACAGAGGGATGGAGTCTTTTTGGAAAGCGAAAAGCTTTCCTTGTGCTTGTATGGCGGTGGCAGTGGCGAGAAGTGCGAGACTACATGCCAGTCTTGAAATAAATGCGGAAATGTTCTGTGTTAGAGTCATAATCGATTCTTCTTTTATTGACGTATATCGAGTCGATGCCGTGGCGTGTGTGTGTGATTTCTGTCACGTCGTGGAAATACACCAGATTGCAATCTACCGATTCGAATTGTGGCAAGTTGGTTTTCTCCATCCACACGGTGTCGGTCACCGCATATCCGTTGCCTTTTCTTTCGAAGGTGAATGTGTCGCACTCGTTGGTAAGGCTGACGGGCAGTGTGAAGTCAGAGGTCTCGACGCTTTTGTTGAGCAGTATGGAGTCGGTGCCATTTGCGATGCGTGTGGCTATTGTCAGCGTATCGGTGAGTGTCATTTGTGTGTTGTCGGAGTTAGACAGTTTATAGACCACCGCTACCCTGTTATCTACGGGGCAATCCACCGAGGTGCATGCTCCAAAAAGGATAATCGCGAATATGCTCCCTATCAGTTTTCGCATCTTATCTCCTCCTCAATTTGGTAGTCGTTGCGTGCCGACGAAGAGCGGCTGATGAGGTCGCCCACGAAACCCGTGAGAAACAGTTGTGTTCCTATCATCATCATAGTCAATGAGATATAGAAATAGGGCGAGTCGGTGACAAGCCGTTGCTGTATGCCGTGTGCGAGGCACCACAGCTTGTCGGCTCCGAGAATGAATGCCGAGATGAATCCTATGAGGAACATGATTGTGCCGAGGAATCCGAATACGTGCATCGGTTTCTTGCCGAAGTTGCTCAGGAACCACAGTGTGATTAGATCGAGATAGCCGTTGAAGAAGCGGTTAAGTCCAAACTTCGAAGTGCCGTACTTGCGTGCTTGGTGGTGAACAACCTTCTCGCCTATCTTGTCAAATCCCGCGTTCTTTGCCAGGTATGGGATATAGCGGTGCATCTCTCCATACACCTCAATGTTTTTCACCACTTCACTGCGATATGCCTTAAGTCCGCAGTTGAAGTCGTGTAGGTTTTTTATTCCGCTTATCTTACGTGCCGTAGCGTTGAAGAGCTTTGTGGGTATGGTCTTTGACAGCGGGTCGTAGCGTTTTTGCTTGTATCCCGACACGAGGTCGTAGCCGTCTTCGGTGACCATCTTGTATAGTTCAGGTATCTCGTCGGGCGAGTCCTGAAGGTCGGCGTCCATGGTTATCACCACTTTGCCTTTTGCCTCTTTGAATCCACAGTACAGAGCTGGGCTTTTCCCGTAGTTGCGGCGGAACTTTATTCCTTTCACGTTTTCCGACTCTTTCGAGAGGCGTTGGATCACTTCCCACGAGGTATCTGTGGAACCGTCGTTGACGAATATCACTTCAAAAGAATAGTTGTGTGCCTTCATCACTCGCTCTATCCATGCGTAAAGTTCTGGCAACGACTCTTCCTCATTATACAGAGGTACGATTACTGATATATCCATTTTTTTTGTTTTCTTGTTTTTCAATTATTTACTATGTTGTATAGGCAGTCGCATCACCACTCTGCATCCGTTGGTGTAACCTTGATCAATATAGACAAGTCCGCCTAATCTTGTTATCAGCGCTCGGCAAAGGGCGAGTCCCATGCCTGTTCCTGGAACGAATTGGTCTATTTTCGTGAAGTGTTCGAACACCCATTCCTGTTTATCTTTCGGAATGCCGCATCCAGTGTCGGTGACAGCGAGGACCATGATGCCATAGTCGTATTTCGTCACGACTCTTATTGTTCCTTTTTTGGTGAATTTAGTAGCGTTGTCGAGAACCAATCCAAGTGCTCTAAGGAGTATCGTCCGGTCTGTCCTTATCGTGAATCCCGCCTCGCGAGCGAGATAGCTTGTGTTCACCTCCGGCGATAGTTTGTGCTTAATGTTGTCCAAAGCGTCGTTCACCATTTCGTCGATGTTCACGTCTTCGTACTGTGGCGACAGTGTGTCGATATCGGCCGTTTCGAGTATCACGTCGATGATGCTTGTCAACTGTTGTCCCTGCTGTATGATGACGTCTGTCATAGTCTTGAGGTTGTCATCGTTCTGAGTCTTTGCAGACAGTAGTTGCGAGAATCCGATGATGCCGTTGAGCGGAGTGCGTATCTCGTGTTTCATGCTTTTTATGAACGATGTCTTCACGTCGAGAGCCCTTTTTGTTTCCTCGTATGCCTTTGTGATGTCGTCCTTCGCCTTCTTTTGTTGTTGTCTTGCCTTGTTGAGTGTGGCGACGAGTACTGCGAGCAGTATGGTGAGCAGCAGTATTCCGGCAATGAAGACATATGCGAAGTCGAGTTTCTCCTTGTTGAGTTCGTTTTCCAGTTTGCCCACCTCATATTCTTTCATTTGCCGTTCATATTGAACCATGAGGTTGTTGATATGGTTGGAGTTTTTCTCATTCGACACGCTGTCGGCATAACTGTTGGAGAGTTTGTAATATTTCAGGGCGTCCTTGTGTCGTCCGTTGATTTCATACACTTTGTATTTCAGCTCGTATACCCTTCCTTCGTGTTCCAGTGACTTGATGGCTTTTGCGGTCATCTCGGCTTCATTGATGAAGGGCATGGCGCGTTGTGGTGTTTTGTTGTTGACATACATCTGTGCCAGCGAGAGGCACGATTCCAGTGCATGCCATCTGTCGCCCTCGTCTTTCATCAGTTTGTATGCTTTTTCATATTCTTCAGCGGCCTTTTCCAGTTTGCCATTCTTCTCATAAAGGTTTCCTATGTGAGTGTGGCAGAGCGATATGCCCAAGGTGGATTTCGCCTTTTTGTTAAGCACCATCGAGAGGTTGTAATAATGTAGTGCTGAGTCGTTCTTGTTTTTCATCTGGAAGATACTTCCCAGGTTGGCGTAGTTTATTGCCATTCCCACCTCGCTGTCGAGCATTGTCTCACCTTTCAGTGCGCGTCTGAAGATACTGTCAGCCGCGTCGAGCCGGTTCATGATGAGCAGGATGTTGCCGATGCCGTTGAGCGACACCACCTCGTTTTTCATGGATACCGTGTCGTTTCTGTCGCTGTATTTGCTGGTCAGTTCCATGGCTTGGTAATAGAACGATGAGGCCTCGTTGAGTATTCCGAGGCGGCGGTAGTCTGTACCGATGTTGTTCAAGGCTTGCACTATTTCGAGCGTGTCCTTTGCCTCTTTGGCTATCGCGAGTCCACGTCGGTGTATATCCAGCGCTTCGAGGAAGCGGCTTGAGTTTCTCAGCTCCTTTCCGTATTGTCGGCAGTGTATGATGCTGTCTTTGCTGACATTCTTCCCTTTCACCTCCGTCGTGTCGTTGGTGCAGCAGGAGAGAATCATAGCCAGCGCTCCTATTGCGAATATTATGAAAAAGTGTAGTCGCATCAGTTTTATATCAGTTATATTGCATTCTAACTCAATTCTTCATCTTTTTTATCACTGCGGCGACTGGCAGGCTCAGCAGTATGCCTATGGTGATGTTCATCGTCATGATGTTAAGAGCTATCATTATCGGAGAGGTCTGTGCCAATTCATTTATGCTGTCCATAGCCTGTTTGAAGCTCACTCCATAGGCCTTGAGCATTGTCTGTGCTTCGCTTGTTGACAGTATGCTTGTATATTGGCGCAGGATGAATCCGTTGTCGAGAAAGGCAAAATAAGCATATTGTGCCATTGCGAAGAGTGTCGAGGCATAGAAAAACATCAGCATATAGTATGCCATGGAACGCAGGAAAGAGATCTCTCCGTCCCTTATCTCGTCTCGGAATTTTCGCAGTCGTCTTGCCGCATAAAAGGGGCTGAGCATTGTCGCTACGGAGCCTATTGTGCTGATCCAGGGGTGGTTCATGCCAATGATATAGCAAGCGAAACACATTATCCAAAGCATACCTAAGTAAGCTCCATCCACGCGGGCGAAGGCACGCAGTTGAACATATTCTTGTGAAGTCATTGTCGTAATACCTTATTTATATAATTTCAGAGTACAAAGGTACAAAAAAAATACGATATCGCGTGAGGTTTTTCAGAAAAAAGAAGAAAAAACACAATTTTATCGGGATTTGTTTGGAGATTAGGAAAAATTTGTGTACCTTTGCACCCGCAAAACTAAGACATGGGTAAGTCTTGCACGGCCAGCTCCCTTCGAATCCTCCAGGACGGGAACGTAGCAAAGGTAGTTGGTTGTAGCGGCGCGATGTAAGTAGCTTGCCCACCCGCCTCTTTAGCTCAGTTGGCCAGAGCACGTGATTTGTAATCTCGGGGTCGTTGGTTCGAATCCGACAAGAGGCTCACGATGAAAGAAAAAGGAACTCCTTTTGGGGTTCCTTTTTTTTCGTGTTTTATTCTGTTTTTCGCTGTCTATTCCAGTTCCACTACGGTTATTCCTGCCCCGCCAAACTGTACATGTTCGTCTCGGAACGACTTTACGTTTGGTACCGAGGCGAGGTATTGCCGTATTATCTGTCGCAGTGCTCCGGTGCCAGTGCCATGTAGGATGCGCACTCGGCTCATGCCTACCAGGATGGCATCGTCGATGAAATACATCACGGCGTTTAGGGCCTCGTCTCCGCGCATTCCACGAACGTCGATGTCCTGTTTGAAGTTGAGTTTGCGCGAGTCTATGGCAGAGCGAGTCTGCTGGCTCACGGCGAAGCCCAGTTGTTGTTTACGGTCTTCGTTTTTATCTACAGAGGTGTTGGCTTTAGCCTTTTCGAGTCGTTCGAGTCTCATTTTTGTCCTCATGTCGCCGAAGACAATTGTTGCCATTTTTCCGTCGGTGGATTCGATTTTTCCCACTGTGGTAAGGCCTTTTATTCTTACCGTGTCGCCCTTTTCGAATTCCTCTTTCTGCGGTTTCCCGGCTGTGAGTTGTTCGAATAGTGTCGGTTTCTTTTCCTGCGTGTTGCCTTCGTTCTTTAGCTTTTCTTCCTTGCGTTTCTTCTTTCGTTCGTGGCGTTCTTGTATCTGTTTCATCTTCCGCTCTATCATCTCGTCGGAAGAATCCTTTCCTCCAGCTTCGCGCACTCCGTCTTCAAAAGCCTTCAGCTCTTCGCGAATACGTTTAGTAGCCTCTTTCTCAGCCTGTTGTTCTCTGATTTCTCTAATGGCGTTTTCTATCCGTTTGTTTCCTTCGCGGAAGATGTCCTCTGCCTGCTCTTTCGCCCGGCGTATTATCTCCTTTCGGCTGCGTTCCAGCTCTTGCAGTTCGTGTTCGTAGTGAGCTATTTTCTGTTCGAGCGTCTTTTCGTGTTGGTGTATAGTCTGTCGTTTTCCTTCCCAGTATCGTTTGTCGCGCACTATGTCTTGCAGGTATTTGTCGCTTTGGATATATTCGCTTCCCACTATTTCCGATGCGTCGGCGATTACCTCCTCAGGTATTCCCGTCTTCCTTGCAATTTCTATGGCGAACGACGAGCCAGGCTGTCCTATTGCCAGTTGGAACAGTGCCCTCATCTCGTGTCGGTCGTAGAGCATGGCACCGTTAATCACTCCCTGGTTGCTGTCGGCGAAATGCTTGAGGTTCTGGTAGTGGGTGGTGATTATGCCGTAAGCCTTTTTCTTGCAGAACTGTTTGAGTACGCTTTCGGCTATGGCTCCGCCGATATTTGGTTCGGTACCGCCTCCAAACTCGTCTATTAGCAGGAGAGTCTTTCCGTTGGCCTGTCTCATCATGTTCTTCATGTTCATAAGGTGGCTTGAGTATGTGCTGAGGTCGTCGGCTATGCTCTGTTCGTCTCCGATATCTATCATGATATTGGCAAACACGCCGGCCTTCGATCTCTCGCTCATAGGTACTGAGATGCCGCATTGCAACATGTATTGCACCAGTCCCACCGTTTTCAGGCATACCGACTTGCCACCGGCGTTCGGTCCCGATATTATCAGTATTCGTTTCTCGTCGGTGAGAGTGATTTCCAGTGGCACCACGGTCTTTCCCTGTTTGTTCAGCGAACGTTCCAGGAGCGGATGGCGAGCCTCTATCCAGTCTATATGCGGACGTCGTTCCACCGTGGGCTCGATGGCTTTCATCTCCTTTGCCGTTTCCGCTTTCGCGCGTACATAATCTATATTACCCATAAACACATACGAGTGCAGTATCTCCTTTACGTAAGGTCTTATCTCCGTCGATATGGCAGTGAGTATTCTGATTATCTCCCTTCTCTCTTCAGCCTCCAGTTCCCTCACCTTGTTGTTTGCTTCCACCACTTCCGCTGGTTCTACAAACACCGTTTTTCCCGTTGCCGACTCGTCGTGTACAATGCCTTTAATTTTCTTTTTCAATGCCGGAGCGACGGGTATTACGAGTCGGCCGTCCCTCATCGTGGGGGCGACGTCCTTATCCACGAGTCCGTCGCTTTGGGCGGCACGCAGAATGCTGTTTAAGGTGCGTGAGATGCTCCCTTCTGTTCGGGCCAGCTCTTGTCTCACGTTGAAGAGATGGTCGGAGGCATTATCCTTTATTCGTCCGAACTTGTCAAGTATTCGGTCAATGCTCCTTATGATGTTTGGGAAAGTCTGTACGTCGTCTGTCATCCTTGCGAGGGCGGGGTAGGGAAACGAAGTGTCTTCGTCGCCTTCTGTCCGCCTCAGGAATCTCACCATCTGTTCTATGGTCTCCATCGATCGTCGCAAGTCAAACAGTTCTGCTTCCTCCAGGTGAGTGCCTTCGAGTCTTATTCTTGCCACCGATTCTCTTACGTCGAAGAAGAAGTTCAGAGGGAAGTCGTCATGTTCTTCCGTCAACCGTCTGAACTCCCTTGTCTGAGCCAGTCTTTCGTTTATCTCATCTATGTCTGCCGACACCATGGTGGCGTCGTTTTTCTCTTTCCCCATGTTAGAGAGGCAATGGCTTCTTATTATTGTTCTTATCTCGTCGAAGCCTATTTTGCTTTCAAAATTCTTTGGATAAATCATGGTGCAAAATTACACATATTGCACGAAATAGCAAAGAAAACGCCGTAAAACATCACCTTTTGGGTGCATAAAAGGGCGGAAAATACACTTTTTGCGAAAAAAGTTGCCGAAAAATTTGGAGAATAGGAAAAAAGTCAGTACCTTTGCACCGCAATTGAGACACAACGCTGTTGTTCCTCTCAAAGGAGAGATGGTAGAGTGGTCGATTACAACGGTCTTGAAAACCGTCGTGCTGAGAGGCACCGGGGGTTCGAATCCCTCTCTCTCCGCTCCATAGTCTTATTAATTTTTAAAAGGGTAGGGTACAAAGCGTTGTACACCGCCCTTTTTTTTATTTCCAAGAATAATATCAACTACCAAATCCAAAATCATAAAAAATTGTAACATCATATCAAAATAGGGTGTGTCAAAAGAATCTGACACGCCCTATCGATTTTATCAATATTTACCATTCGACGATGACTTTCGTCATATATAAATAATGTGTATGAATTTTTATCTGTTTCTTCTCACTTCATGCTAATCCAATAGGCAACATAGAGTAGGGCACTTAGCAAGAGGGCGCAGATGAGGAAGGTGAGATAGGTCGTGGCGCGGCCATGCTCCTCGCGGAACTGACCTACGCCTCGACAGTAGTTTTTGTATTTTTTGTCATTCTTTCCACTCGTAAGTGTATGTGACCTCCATCCATTTGTCATAGATTGGAATAGTTTGACCACTTTTGACACTTATTATTAATTTTATTTTATCTCCCGCCTTTCTTCCCTCTGGCACATCACCGATAATCGTTGCCTCGCTTTCGTAGATGTCAGGTTCGTTGTTATTCATCTGTACGAGTGGCACGTTATAGCCTCCACACTTGTCCCATTCTCCTTCGGGAACACGAATCTTATTGCCATCTATTCTACAATCCACCCAGCACTCGCAATGGTAATAATGCCATTGTATATAATCATTATCATCATATTTAGCACCGTAATGTTTTGGCAGAGTTGCCTTGTTGTAGAGGGTTATTTTGCCACCGCCCTCAAGCTCCTGAGGTATTTGGGTGATTTCAAAACAGAACAGGTAATATCCTCCAGCCCATGCGCCACCACGCTCATCAACCGACTCGCCATAGTAGCCACTGAAGCTTGTTTTTTTAGCTACTACTTTCACACTATCGACTTTATAAACACTAATGGAATTATTAGCCATCCTGATATCTTCTTCTGTGATATCTGGAGCCAAAACATCCACTAATACCCATTTCGGGCCTTGAATCTGCGAAGGAGTATCTCCACCGTCCTCACCGCCATTCTCATTTTCGTCGTCTTCGGTAGTGCATGAGTACATTACCATCGACCCAAAAATCACTGTCGCAATTAGCAACATCATTTTAAAAAGATTTTTCATGTTAAAAAAAAATTGATGTTAATTAATAATTTGAGAAAATTGAAACTTATTTCAGGAGTCCATCGTTTTGGTAATGGCGTCGCAGTCTGTTCATGTCAACCTCGAGAATGACACCGAGGTTTACACGCTCACTGCTGCCGAATCCCTTCATCTTTTTAACTTTTTGCACAACTTGCACATATTTGCGATAGTCTCTCAGGAAGAAGTCGTCGAAATAGTTTTGATTGTCGAGTTTTACATTAGGATTACTGAAGATGGGTGGCACGTTCCTTGTGCCATTGCCATTTACGATTCCCTTGAATGTAACCTCGTTGACAGCATTGCGCATAGCCTGGTCGATGGCATCGTCTTCGTTGATGCCGTTTCCATACACTTTGAGGGTGAGATGACCGTCCAAGTCGTTTTTCACAACCTCTGTTTCAAGCTGCCGATAGGCAGACGTTGAAGTGTAGATTTTGGGACCACAAGAAGTAAACATTATTCCTGCTGCGGTCAAGCAAAGAAGTTTTAATATTATTTTTTTCATATCGTTTATATTTTTATTACCATCTCCGATAGTAGTTGTTTATCTGAACCTTACGGCGGGCATAAGCCACGGCGACATCACGACAAGCGGCAATGCGCGCCTTCTCTACTGCAGCAACAGTGGCCAAGCGGCGTTTCTCTATGTCGGCAGCGGTGTCCATCCGACGACGCTCCATAGAGAGCTGCGCTTTCTCCATTGCTTTCTGGTCTTGGTAGTCGCGCTCGTTGATGGCCTTGACACGAGTCTCCACGCGTTTGATGAGAGCCTGTGCCTTGGGATAGCAGGCAGCGTCGGGCTCAATCCTGCTGAGGGTTGCCATGACTGCTGCCGCATTCTCAGGATAAGGATTTGCCGCCCACATTGCCTCCGCAACCGTGAGGATGCGTGCCGCGTCGTGGTCGAGGTTTGCCTCATAGACAGTGTTCATCATCTTGAGGGCTTCGGGAAAGTGAGAACATTCCTGGGGAATCTGTGTCAGTTCGAAGAGGGCAGCTTCCCAGTTGTGGTTTGTTATCAAGGTGCGAGCCTTCATGATGATGCCACGGCCGTTTTTCTCATAGTAGTCAATGATGCGAAACTTTGCCTCGTTGACAAGATCCCTGAGTTGAGGACCACCCTTGATGTTCTTCAACGCAGAAGTCATTGCCTGGCCTTCAGTGTTGCCGATGCCTGAACATTCCACGGAAGTGGATCCGAAGCAGGCGTTCGCCACATTGTCGCCGATAGTGAATGTGACTTCAAGAGTCTGTATGAGCTTCGTCCCCGACACTTCGCGTTGCAAGGCGGCGACTTTGCATCCGAGCACAAACCGTCCGCCATAGCCACTCTCTGCTCCACAGCTCGAAATGACATTGCGCAGACGTCCTTCCACGATAGCCTTGTTATTGTCTGTAAGACCGCCGATTGTGGAGTCGAAACATGGAGACAGCATAATCTGTGCTGACAACGGTAGCGCCGAGAAAGACGCAAATGCCAATGAAAAGATTTTCTTTATGTTCATATTTTTTCCGTTTCTTTTATTCAACGCCTATAAGGAAGTTGGCACGACCGAGGGTATTGCCTTGTCCCTTTCCTATCTTAATGCCGGTCTCTGCCTTGAACTTCTTGCGGATTCCCTTTGCCCATGTGTCTGCTTCGATAGGCATCATGTCTTCATCGAGGAATGGGATGCGGACATTTTTGAACTCACACATCTTCTTTGTCTGACGACCTTTCTTCGCAGCTCGGTTTACGGCATTCTTGCGTATCCAGTTGTAGAGAAAGTCGCTGTAAGTGTCGTCGTCGTCACCTATCTCATCGCGGAGAAGGTCGATGCCGGCACCGTCGGCGGCACGGAAGACAACAGTGATCTGACGTCCATTGTCGCGAAGGTCCTGAAAGTATGTAACCATCTGCTCACAAAATTCATCCATCTTTCCTACTACCAGCTTACGGAAAGCAAGATCCAACGGGTCCATAGTTCCCTCCACGATACCTTCGCACGAAGAAATCTGGTCGTTGCAGTAAGCATCGACAGCCTTCATGCGGAAAGAGATATTTTTTCGTGGACCGAAAGGAGTGACAGAGAAGTCGATGTCCACACGGATGTCAGGGCGAGCCTGTTGCAGGAGTTCGTCCATGGCGCCCTTGTCAAAGCCGTCGCCATCCATTCTGTTTGCCATCTCTTCGGCGCGTTCACGCTTCATGTCCTTCAGTAGATTCTGGAGGTCTTCGTGCTGGAAACCTCTTTCCGCCAGAACCTTCTGCACGACCTGAACTGCTGTGGTGATTTCGCGGTTCTTCACGAAAGCGTCACCATAGTTTGGCAAATACTCTGTCTCGCCGTCGTTGTTGAAGGTGCGCATATAACCATTGTCGTTCATCCATGAATCGTCAGGGAATACGATGATGGTAGGCATAGTGGCCGTCTGTGCATAAGCTACCAAAGTCATTATGCAGGCAAATGCTGCAAGGAAAAACTTTTTCATATTTTTTGGATTTTATGAGTTTAAGTTGAGTTAGAATTTGAACAGACTTCTCACACCCTTGGTGATACCGTCTTTTTCAAGACGCTTGCGAAGGGCGGAGAGATTGACCTGAACGAGGAGACCGACCTTATAGTCTTTCTTCATCTTCACCACATCGCCGGCCTGCTGTGCGCCCTTGCTTGCTGGCTGGATAAACTGGAGATAGTCGCCGCTGGCGAAGAAAGCGTCGAAATAGTCGTGATGGCTCTCGTAGCCATCGGGGACGAGGGCAGAGACGCTACCTTGCGTACCCATGTCTTCAGATGTCAAGCCGCGGAAGAGAATTCCGTGAATGGCATTACGCATACAAATCTTTTCTGTGAGATCGCTCTTCTTTCCAAAACTCCAAACCTTGAAAATCTTATGTCCTGAAGTAGCGGAATTGCCTTCCTGAACCACAGACAGTTCATAGTTGTAGGGAACGACACGTTCCTTTCCGTTGGCATTGATTGAAACACCTAACGACAACAGTGCTGAGAAGATTAAGACAAAAATTCTATTCATATTGTTTCTTTTTTAAAGTGATAGTTCTGTTTTACCTTTCTTTGGAAGTCCAGCGGAGATCATTACTTCCCTGCCAGCCTTATCAGGTTTCCTTCGCCTAACTTTCCTACCTTGCCTTCAAAGAAAGTGCATTTGAGACTGCTGTTGCCAGCCTGTTCCTCCTTCTTGTCGTAAGCCCTGCCTTCTATAGGCTGTCCAGCACCTTCGCTGTTGTCCCAAAGACCCTTTTTCGCCACCTTTATCTTGCCTACTGGCTTCCAGTCTGTCATGTTTGGGTCTTTCTCCGACACTACAGCCTCGAAGACATCAAATTTGTCGCCTTCCTTGATGCCTTCCTTAGTGCCGATATATGCGGCGAGTTTGCCGTCGATGACATGGAGCGAGCTCATGGGACGGAACTCCTCGTAGTCGCGCTGAAGGGCGGCAAAAGCCGCGTCGGTGCTGCGCACCACCGCGCGTCGGAGGAGCTCGGCATCATTGGCGTCGCGCTTCATGGAAAGAGATGCCGGCACACGTTTGCCCGACCTTCCCACATATATTAATTTATAATTAGATGTGTCGAAGAACTTCTTCGGGTCGTTCCACTTGTTGGTGTAGAAATCGTTGTAGAGGTCGTTGTTCCATTCCAGTCGGAACAGATATGCCACGACGCTGACGAAATAACCCTTTAGCGACGATGCAGCTGCCTCGATGGCACCTTTCAGTGCTGCCGACACTAAGATATTGTCAGACTTTTCGAGTTGCCGTTTCAGAGGAGCAATGAAAGTGGCATTAAACTCCTCGGCATTGGCGTAGTAGTATCTTGTCACGCAGACGTAAGTATTGTTGAGCAACTTGTTTTCCGAGCCAGCCACGATGTTTGTTAGGTTTTCACCCGCCTTAGCATTAGCCTTTGCTTCCTCGCTCAGTCCTCTGAGACCCAGTTCCATGATGGTGGATAGATTCTCGTCGAAATCAGCCACACCTTCCTTTGTGCCCGGTTTGTTGTGCCATTTCGCCACGAGTTTGTTGGCAAAGGCATGCTCGATAAAATACTTTACGAGGGTACCGGCATATATCTCCTCAGGAACGGTGTCGGGATTTAGCCCCAGGTCGTTCATGGTCTTTATCACCTGGTCGTTAGCCTTTTTATAGTCCTCGCTTGGGATAATGAAAGGCTTGTCGGTCTTGTTGTAAGCATTCAGAGCCTCATATTCCGAGTCTTGTATTTTTGGCATGTTGGCAAAGTCAAGATGACGTTCCGAGAGTGAGAAGTTGTTGTATCGCTCGTATCTTACTCCAAAGTCGATGCCGTCGTAAATCTTGTTGATGTCGTCGTAGGCAATATTGTATTTAGGATTGTCGGGAGGACAGTCCAGCTTGATCATATACAGCGAGTTGCGTATATATTTTGAGTCAGGGTCGTTGCCCTGAGCCATACCCTTAGGCGTGGCAGCCATCAGAGCCATTGTGATGAGTATTAGCGTTTTGTTCATAATATAATATAGTTTTATTTGTTGCCAAAGAAGATGAGTTCCGCAAGATAAAGATCCTGAAACAGTATGCCCTGATACTTGCCAGAAGCCTTGACGATGAGAGTCTCGATGTCGCGAGTCTCCGGGGCGGCGAAGTCAAACCGCAGAGTCTGCGACGGGTGTCTGTTGCTCAGCGTGAAAGAGCCAATAAATGTCGTCTCGCCCTTTGCATCCTTCTTGCTTATGGTTAACCGCCTCACTCTCGCATTGTCTTCCCATGCGCCCATCTCACCCCAGTTACCGTTCCATACTACGATATGGTCGAGTCGTCGGCAAGGCATCCTGAACACGAAAGTGCCGCTGCTGCCCTGATACGATTCCAGACCCCAGGCTGTCGCTCTGTTGCCGTCGATAACATTGCGCGGATAGTATGATTCAAATGTATTAGCCACCATACAGGCAGGACCCTTGATCAACGACGGTCTCAGTCTTACGACAGGCTCATCCTTCAACGGATCGGCTGTCTCTTGGGGTATGGAGTCTTCCTTTGCCATTGTCCCAGCCAACGAGTCAACAGCTTCTTGAGAAGCGACCGCGCCACTGTCAGCCTTTTCCACAGCCGCCTCTTCTTTAGCCTTCGTCTCATTCATGTCTTTTATCCACATTATGCTGACGCCGCCAAGCAAGGCGATCAAGATCAGAGTGAGCCAATTCTTCTTAAAAAAGTTGTTCCCGTTGTCCATAAATCTGAGTTTTTGCTGTTAATATTCTTTGGCAAATGTAGAAAGAATCCTCTATAGTACAAAAACAAAGCGTATAAATCGACTCTCAAATCGTACATTTTGACTCCCAAATCATACAAATCGACTCTCAAAGCGTACATTAACTTGATAATCAGTGTATTGTTTAAACGCTATTTTCATGGCTTTTATGTGGCTAAATTGAGAAAAAATCATTAAATTTGCACCCGATTAGTAATCACATCAACAAAAAAAAGCAAAAAATGTATCGGACACTGTTAAGTTTCATACCGTTTTTCGTGTGTCTATTCTGGTTCATCACCTTTATAACACACTATAGGAAGTGCGACAGAGCCAAAAGAATCCTGACCTGGTTTCTGGCCACATGTGTCGTCCTCTACTTATGCCATGGGCTTTACTTCACCGTCGGACTGTCACACCCGATGGAGTGCCTTTGGACACTCTGTTCGATGTCGGTATATCCGCTGTATTACGTTTATATCTGCAACTTGGTTTCCCACCCCAATGCGCCAATGAAACTCTTTCTCTTCCTTCTTCCGGGAATCATTGTGGCAGTAGCAAAACTCCTCTTTCCAGACGTAGCGGTGGATAGCGCACGCCAACTGATCTTCGCCATCCAGGTGTTTGTCGTCATATATTTCGGCTTTCGCAAGCTCCATACTTTCGACAGGGAGATAGCCAATGTGTATGCCGATACTGAAGGTAGAGACACCACGGCAGTAAAGCATCTGCTCATCGCCTTCGTGATCACATCCTTTCTCTCAGCCGTGGCAAATGCTTTGGGCAAACAATATTTTGCACAGAGCGACTTGATGGTGATAGTGGCTCTCACCCCATTCTCCATCATGCTCTTTGCGTTGAGCTACATAGGCTTTACCCGCGATTTCTCCTTCGAGCAGTTTGTTGAAGACAGCAATGAATGTGTCGAGCAGCCTTCAGGAGACACACATGAAATAGAGGAAAGAAAGATAGAAAACACTATCGACCAAGTCATTGTTGCCAAGCAACTCTATCTCACTCTAAACCTTAAGATAGGAGATGTGGCGAAAGCTACCGGCATTTGCCGTACATACATCTCCAAATACATAAACCAAACAAAAGGCATGTCCTTCTCCGACTATATTAACAGTCTAAGAGTAGAACATGCCAAAACTCTCTTGTCACACGACATCGAAACCATTAAGATCTTCTCCATCGCCACCCAGTCTGGTTTCTCAAGCGAGCAGTCTTTCTACCGCAATTTTTTCAAGTTTACCGGTATGAAACCTTTGGAGTGGGCAAGAGAAAGGGCTAACGAGACTTATAGTCAAAAAGCATTGATCGTGACTGTCTCGGAAGAGAAGCTGATGCAGCTATGACCAGTTGATGTTATATAATGCTTGCCGTCTGTGCGCAGCCCCCGCCGTTGTAGGGGCTTTACTTTATGTAAGACCTAAACCCCCGAATATGTATTTCCGAATATGTATTTCCGTTGTGTGTTCGCGGCGGTTGTCGCGGCGGGCGTTGGCGCAACTCATTGACGACGCAGACAAGAAAACTTGTAGGAGAGAGAAAATGCCGAATATTTTGAAAAAATATTTTGTTTTCCTTTGCGTTGTTGAAAATAATCGCTATATTTGCACCGAATTTCAGCTAAAGACATTATATGAACAATAATCAATAACAATATTACAAAAACATATTATCATGATCAAAAAACTATTCATTACACTTCTCCTCGGGTGTATGGCGACAGCAGACATGGCAGCACAGAAAGCCATGGCATGGAACACGCCCGAACTGAACCAAGAAAACCGAGAAGCACGACGAGCCAACTTCTTTGCCTACGAAAACGAACGTCTCGCAGAAAAAGGCGACAAGAAAGCATCGGCACGCTATATGTCGATGGAAGGAATGTGGAAATTCAACTTCGTAAAAAATCATAACGAACGTCCAGCAGACTTCTTCAAACCGCAGTATGACGACTCGAAATGGGTGGACTTCCCAGTGCCCGGACTGTTTGAGATACACGGCTATGGCGACAAGATATACCGCAATGTGGGCTACTCGTGGGCCACTACGTTTAAGAGCAATCCGCCATACATCAGCGAACAAGACAACTATACGGGATCGTACCGACGCGAGTTTACGCTTCCAGAGTCGTGGACAGGACAAGACGTGTTCTTCCACGTGGGGTCAGCCACAAGCAACCTCACGCTGTGGGTGAACGGAAAGTATGTGGGATATAGCGAGGACTCGAAGATAGCAGCAGAGTTTAACATCACTAAATACCTGAAGAAAGGCAAAAACCTCATAGCCATGCAGGTGATGAGATGGTGCGACGGCTCGTATCTCGAAGACCAGGACTTCTGGCGCTTCACAGGCATAGCTCGCGAGGTGTATCTCTACAGCCGCAACAAGACACGCATAGCAGACATATCGCTCAATGCCGACCTCACAAACGGATATAAGGACGGACTGCTGACATACGACATACCCCTCGCAGGCGACAAGAAAGCCACCGTCAGCCTCACGCTGAAGGACGCCGAGGGAAAGACAGTCTTGACGTCAGAACTGCCCACGATGTCGCCACATCCGCGCGGAGCGATGGAAGTGAAGGGCGTGAAGACATGGTCGGCCGAGACACCATATCTATATACACTCGACATAACGCTGAAAAAGGGCGGCAACGCCATAGAGACAGTATCGAAGAAAGTGGGATTCCGCAAGGTGGAGATAAAGGGCGGACAGCTGCTCGTCAACGGACAGCCAGTACTCATCAAGGGTGCCGACCGTCATGAGCTCGACCCCGACGGAGGCTATGTGGTGAGCATAGAACGCATGATAGAGGACATAAAGATAATGAAGCAGCTCAATATCAACGCCGTCCGCACTTGTCACTATCCCGACGACCCGCGATGGTATGACCTCTGCGACCAGTATGGCATCTACGTGACGGCAGAAGCCAACGTAGAGTCGCACGGAATGGGATACGGCGAACACACCCTTGCCAAGAACCCACGCTACGAACTGGCACACATGGAGCGCAACCAGGCCAATGTGCTCACGCTGCGCAATCATCCCTCGATCATCGTATGGAGCCTTGGTAACGAAGCCGGCTATGGCATCAACTTCGAGAGGGCTTACGACTGGGTGAAGGCCACCGACCCCACACGTCCTTGTCAGTATGAGCAGGCACGACACGACGGCAAGACCGACATCTTCTGCCCTATGTACTACGACTATGGAGGATGCGAGAAATACGCTCAGGGCAACAACCCTCGTCCACTCATACAGTGCGAGTATGCACATGCCATGGGCAACTCTATGGGCGGTTTCAAGGAATACTGGGACCTCGTAAGGAAATACCCGAAATATCAGGGAGGATATATCTGGGACTTCGTTGACCAGGGACTGCGCGACAAGAGTCCTGTCACTGGCCGACAGATCTTCACCTACGGAGGCGACTACGGACGCTATCCTGCCAGCGACTACAACTTCAACTGCAACGGCATCATCGCCCCCGACCGTCGTCTTAACCCACATGCCCACGAGGTGGCATACTTCTACCAGAACCTGTGGATAGAGAATGTGGATGTGAAGGCAGGGAAGTTTACGGTGTATAACGAGAACTTCTTCCGCAATACCGACTACGCGCTACTCGACATCTGCGTGACGGTCAACGGAAAGTCCAACTTCAGCATGGGACAGCAGAACATAGACGGAATAGCACCACAGCAGCGCAAGACCTTCACCAAACCTCTCCTTGCCGAAAAGGTGAAGCAGCTGATGGAAGAGAATCCCGATGCCGACGTGGCTGTGAACTTCGTGTTCAAGTCGAAACACGGTGAGCCTCTCGTAGAGAAGAACCAGACAATGGCAAAATACCAGTTCATGGCACAGGAATATAAGTTTGACGACCTCAGTGCCACCGTAGAGGGAGAGCTGCCACGACTCACCGAGACCGAGGCATACATAAAGATGGAAGCAGCGGGAATGGCGGTGACCATTGGCAAATGGTCGGGGTGGATAGACTACCTCGACGTCAACGGAAAGGAGATGCTCATCGACCGCGAATCGATAACTCCCGAGTTCTGGAGAGCACCCACAGACAACGACTACGGCGCACGACTGCAGCAGCACTTCGCCGCATGGAAGAACCCAGGATACAGAGTGAAGGAGATATGCCATGAGACCGACGGCAACAACCGCGTGGTGAAGGTGGCGCTGACGATGGATGCCGTCAAGGGCGACCTCGAGATGCGATACACGCTGCGTCCTGACGGCACACTCCTCGTAGAGCAGGACTTCGACGCCGACAAGACAGAGAAAGGACCGGAGATGTTCCGCTTCGGCATGCAGATGCAGATGCCAGAGCGTTTCAACCATATAGAATATCACGGACGTGGACCGGTGGAGAACTATGCCGACAGAAAGTCGAGCGAGTTTATCGGTACATACGAGGCCGACGTGAAGGACGAGTACTACGAATACATACGTCCGCAGGAGAGCGGCAACCACACCGACATACGCACCTTCTCCGTCGTTGACAAGACCACAGGCGAGGGCCTCACGTTCTACGGCGACGCACCTATGGAGTGCTCGGCACTGAACTACCTCGTGGAAGACCTCGACGACGGCATGCACAAGGACAAGAAGTGGGGACACCACAGCGGCGACCTCGTGCCACGCAAGCTCACACAGGTACATGTGCAGAAACGACAGATGGGCCTCGCCTGTGTCAACAGCTGGGGAGCATGGCCGCTGAAGCCATACCGTCTGCCTTATGGAGACTATAACTTCAAGTTCGCAATAAAGGCTTACAAGCGATGACAATAAAATCAGTCATACGGTTCTATGCCGACGGATTCCGCAACATGCGGTGGGGAAAGACGCTATGGATAGTGATACTCGTGAAGCTGTTCATCATCTTCGCCATACTGAAGGTGTTCTTCTTTCCCAACCATATCAGCGAGAATGCTGAGAAAGGCCATGAGGCGGAGTTCGTAGCCGACGAGATACTTAAATAAAAACTATAATATTATGACACAATTACTATTAAACATCGAACCCTCAACGGTGGATTGGGCAAGGGCGCAGTTCGCGCTTACAGCCATCTACCACTGGCTCTTCGTGCCCTTGACATTAGGCTTGGCCTTGGTGATGGGCATCATGGAGACGTGCTATTTCCGCACGAAAAACGAGTTTTGGAAACGTACGGCAATGTTCTGGCAGAAGCTCTTCGGCATCAACTTTGCCATGGGCGTAGCCACAGGCATCATCCTCGAGTTTCAGTTTGGCACCAACTGGAGCAACTACTCGTGGTTTGTAGGCGACATCTTCGGCGCACCGCTTGCCGTGGAAGGCATCGTGGCATTTTTCATGGAGTCAACATTCGTGGCCATCATGTTCTTCGGATGGAAGAAAGTGTCGCGGGGCGTACACCTTGCCTCCACATGGCTCACAGGCCTTGGAGCAACCTTCTCAGCATGGTGGATACTGGTGGCCAACTCGTGGATGCAGTATCCGGTAGGATGCGAGTTCAATCCTGACACGATGCGCAACGAGATGGTATCGTTTGCCGAGGTGGCACTCTCGCCCTTCGCCGTCAACAAGTTCTGCCATACCGTCACCTCGGCGTGGATTATCGGCGCCCTGTTCACAGTGGCAGTAGGTTGCTATTACCTCTTGCGCCAACGTGAGAAGCAGATGTCAATAAAGAGCATACGCGTGGGATCAATAGTGGGAATGGCTGGCATTCTCCTCGCCATGCACACAGGCGACGGATCAGCATACCAGGTGGCTCAAGTGCAGCCGATGAAGCTCGCTGCCATGGAGGCTCTCTATAACGGAGGCGAACAGCAGGGACTGACCGCCATCGCCTTGGTCAACCCCTTCGCACAGCCCGACTATGCCAACGAGGAAGCGCCAGCGTTGAAGATAGACATTCCTTATGCCCTCTCGTTCCTCGCAACGCGCGACATCGACGGATATGTGCCTGGCGTCAACGACATCCTCAAAGGTGGTTACAAGACTGCCGATGGCAACATAGAGCCTTCTGTTGACGAGAAGATAGCCAGCGGAAAGACTGCGATCTCATCGCTGAAAGACTATCGTCAGCTCAAGAGCACGCTGAAGGGAAAGGAAGCTGACGCCGCACAGCAGTCGAAGCTCGACTCACTGAGACGGTCTATCGACGACAACATGAAGTATTTTGGTTATGGCTATGTCACTGACAAGGCTTCGCTCGTGCCTTATATCCCGTTGTGCTTCTATGCCTTCCGCGTGATGGTGGGCTTGGGCACACTCTTCCTGCTGTTCTTCGCCCTCAGCCTCTTCCTGTCTTATAAGCGCGACCTGTCGGAGGCGAAGTTCAAGTGGTTCCATGTAGCAGCCATCGCCCTTGTGCCGTTAGGCTATATCTGCAGCGAGTCTGGTTGGCTTGTGGCAGAGTTCGGCCGTCAGCCATGGGCCATCCAGGACATGATGCCCACATGGGCCGGCATAAGCAATGTAGGGTCGGGTAGTATAGCCCTGACGTTCTTCATCTTCCTTGCCCTTTTCACCACTCTTCTTGCCGTGGAGCTCAGCATCATGTTCAAGGCGATAAAGAAAGGTCCGGAGGAATAATCGTCGGCGTGTGTATATAAAGGACAAGATTTTATAACTTATACATCTATATTATTATGACATACGAATGTTTGCAACAATACTGGTGGTTCCTTGTTTCGCTATTAGGAGCCTTGTTAGTCTTCCTGATGTTTGTCCAGGGAGCTAACTCGATGATCTTTTCCCTTGGTGCCAACGACGTGGAACGCAGGCTGATAGTCAATTCCACGGGTAGGAAGTGGGAGTTTACGTTCACCACCCTTGTCACCTTCGGTGGCGCGTTTTTCGCATCTTTCCCGTTGTTCTACAGCACGAGTTTCGGCGGAGCCTATTGGCTGTGGATGATCATCCTTTTCTCGTTTGTGCTTCAGGCCGTGAGCTATGAGTTTCAGAACAAACTCGGCAATCTGCTCGGAGCTCGCACGTTCCAGTGGTGTCTTATTGCCAACGGCATCCTAGGGCCATTGCTTCTTGGCGGTGCTGTAGCCACGTTCTTCAATGGCTCAAACTTCATCGTCTCGAAAGACAATATGCTCGATGGCGGCTTGCAGCCAGTGATAAGCAGTTGGGCTAATGCCAGTCATGGTCTCGACGCCCTTCTCGATCCGTGGAACCTTATCCTCGGCCTGGCAGTCTTTTTCCTTGCCCGCGTCCTTGGCATACTGTATATCATAAACAATGTCAACGACGAGAACATACGTTGTCGTGGCAGTGTGCGTCTGGTAGGTACTGCTGTGCCTTTCGTCATCCTCTTCGTGGCTTTCGTCGTGCGTCTTGTGTTGAAAGACGGTTATGCTTACGACCCCATCACTGGAGTGATCTCGATGGAGCCGATGAAATACTTGCATAACCTCTGCGACATGTGGTATGTGACGATAGTGTTGGTGGTTGGCGTGGTAGCGGTACTTTATGGCATCATCCGCACCATTGTCAGCAAGACATACATCGCTGGCATCTGGCCTGCTGGCATAGGCACTGTGCTCACCGTGCTTGCGCTGTTGCTCTGTGCGGGATGGAACAATACGGCGTTCTATCCCTCCAATGCCGACCTTCAGAGTTCACTCACCATAGTCAACAGCTGCAGCAGCGAGTTTACGCTTCAGGTGATGTCGGTAGTGAGTATCCTTGTCCCCTTTGTCCTTGCCTATATCATCTACGCATGGTATTCCATCGACAAGAAGAAGCTCGACAAGGAAGAGCTCCTTACCGACGAGGCATATTGATTCTCAAGTGATACACATAACGAAAGCCAGGCCATCCTCACGGACAGCCCGGCTTTCTTATGCCCCTCGCAAAGGGTGGGAGTCTTCAATTAATCACCACTGTTGTTATTGTCCAATGACTACTGTAATAATTGTCCAATGACTACTGTAATAATTGTATCACATAGCCTATTGTAATTTACTTAGAACACGTTTCTGTTTTATGTTCCGCAGTGGTGAACGTACATTCCGCAGTGGTGAACGTACGTTCCGCAGTGGTGAACGTACGTTCCGCACTGCGGAACATAAAACCAATACGTGTTCTAAGCAAATAATGATATGGCTGTCGTTAAAACATACATATAACTGCCCTTACACATGTGTAACTTCAATTTCCAACATCAAAACGTGTATCCGAGTGTCATCATGAGCTGATGGCGTTTGTCGCTCACTTTGCATGTCTGTGGAGCGTTGGGATATTTTTTGTCATTCCAGTCGAAGTAGGGCGAGAAGGTGCCGTCTGTGGTAGAATATTGATAAGCTAAATCCACGTTAAAGCGGTCGAAGCGATAGCCGACACCAGCGGTGATGCGGTATGTGGCATCCCAGTTGGTGAAAGCCGTACCGGTCAGTGCGTTGCCTACAGAGTTGACGTCGCCGTCTTTCACTGCGTTATCCTTATACATTGGCGACACATAGTTGAATCCTAATCTCACGGCGAGATTATCCTCTGGTTTCATCTCTGCGCCAAGTTTCAGCGTGGAAACAGCCTGGAGAGTGTTCTCGGTGTGGTGGTTCATTTGGTAGTCGCTCGTGGTTGTGGCATAGCCGTAGTAGTCATATCCGTCGATGTATCTCGTATCGGTCCTGCCATAGTGGGCATACTCGTAAGAGGCGCCGAGGGCGAGATAGTTGCCAATGGTGTGTCCGATGCTTGCGCTGAATTTCCATGGCGAGTTGAGGCGGAAGTCGTGGTCGTATTCCACATATCCGTTGTCGCTATATACGACGGTGTTGTCCTTTGCGTCCTCGATCTCGTAATTGAGCTGTGTGTAATTGTTTATCTTCAGGTCGTAGAACGTAGGAGTGGCGACAGCGAAGCCTATGCGGAACGGACTCTCTTCCACCGGACGGAAGATGATGCCCGCCTTGAAGTCGAAGCCCGAACCTGTGATGCGGTTTTCCTCAATGGTGTTGATCATATCGAAGCCGTTTTGTCCCAGTTCGGCGTAGTCGAGCACTGAGTTGAAGTGAACGTCGTGTACGCCGATGGTAAGTCCGAGATACACACGGTCGTTGATATTGCCCGACACGTTGAAGTCGTATCGACCCACATATCCCGTCTGATGCTGTCTCATGTCGTAGGCTGCCATGGGGTAATACGTCCAGTAGCCTCCATCGTCGTCAACTCCATAGTTCATGAGGTTGCTGTAAAGATAGTCGAGTTGCGTGAACTTCAGACTCTTGGAAGTGATGTCACTTGTGTTTGGATCCAAGTCAAACACATTGTTATATCCCTTGTTGGCGGTGACGAGGTTTTGTGAACCGCCGTTGGTAGAGCCTGAAGGGTTTGTGATGAGGTTGAAGTCGCGTTCCTTGGTATAGTTGAATGCCACGTTAAGAAACGAGCTTCGTCCTGTTCGCATGCTATAGACGAATCCTGCCTGGTCGAACGACATGTGGGTCTTGTTCCAGTTGTCGATGCTGGGTGCATCCTGTTGTGTTATCACGCCGAAGCTGACGTTAGCCGTAGAGTGGCGGAACATGCCGATGCCAGCGGGGTTTGAGCTGATGGTAGAGATGTCGGCTCCGAGAGCCTCCATGGCACCACCCATACCCACGTAGCGAGCCGTACCTGTGAGTTCTGGTTTCAGCAAGTTGGCGTTTAAGTAAGTCTCCTGAGCATTGGCAGCCGCTATGGCTCCGAATGCCATAAGTGTGAATATTATTTTTTTCATGATAGTCTATAAATGAGTGATTTGCACAATTAAAAAATACTTGTGATTTGCACAATTGAAAAATACTTGTTATTTACTGGAAAAATGTTTTTATCTTCCCATGCGTACACCGTTGCCAGAGCCTCTTACGCTTCCGCCAGAGCTCCTTGTGCCACCCGACCTGCTGCCGCCTCCAAACGAGCCGCTGCCTGAAGAGCTGCCCCACGAGCGGTTGCTGTTATTGTTCCACGACGACGACTGTCGGTTGCTCTCAATTCTCTGTCCGTTGTTGCGTGTGTTGTTATAGCGCTGGTTGTTGCTGAAGCGCGAACGGTCCATGGTAGAGCCCCACGAGCTGGTAGAATAGCGTCGGAAGCTGTTGTTGACCATGCGGTCGCGGTCGGCCACTCCGCTGCCCACCCTGCGTATGCTCGAACGGTCGTAGCGGTTGGCTGTGAAGCGTTCGGGGGCAGTGGTGTGATGTCCACCTCCGCCCACATAGATAGGATAGTAAGGATAATAGCCGCCATACCACGAGTAGTACCATGGGTCGTACCATCCGCCATGCCATCCGTACCAGTTGCCATACCATCCGCCGTACCATCCGCCGTACCACGACGAGTGGAGCCATGGGTCGTACCATCCGCCGTACCACGACGAGTAGTACCATGGGTCGTAGAACGAGCTCCATCCATACCATCGGTTGAAGCGTCCGTCGTTATATCCATTCCAGTAGGCGTTGCTCACCTCGTAGTTGTCCCAACGGCTCATGTTGCGTGTGTATTTGTAGTCGTTGTCAGACTGCATGCGAGCGTTGTCCTTGGGATAGACGCCCTTCTCGGCTATGAAGACGATGGTGTCTCCCACCAATGTGTCTGTCACTAACGTGTCGTTGTCTGCAAGCGAGTTGCCAGCGAGAAGAGCGTCGTCGCTGATCACCTCAACCTTGCTTTTCAGTCGTCGGTTATATTCGTCCACGTCTCTTTTGCTGCCACAGTAGTAAGTGTCCTTTGGCATGCCATACTTCTCGGCAGATTTCTTGACGTTAGATTTCGTCGGGACGAAATACATATCGTCCTGAGCTGTTGCCGTCAGAGGCATCAGCATCAGAGCTGTTAATGTGGTCAATAATAATCTTTTCATATATACTCCTTTTTTTAGAATTCCGTTTATTATTTTTCTAATACTGTGTGTGTATTATTTCAGACATTGTCTGCACTATATATATAATAATATGTGTACTGCTGTTTGATAAACGAGTACTTTTTTATTATTTTGCGTTTTCTTTTGTGCAAACTTACGAATAAAATCCCGAAATAGAAGCCTTTTAGGATAAAAAAAGAGTTAAATCATCAATAAATTAACCTTTTTGAGCCATAATGGTTTGTTTTTCCCACTTTTTTTAATAATTTTGCATGCAAAAACAGCAAGATATATGATAACTTTTCCTATTGCAAAAATCAATTTAGGACTGAATATCGTGAGAAAGCGTCCCGACGGCTATCACGACCTTGAGACAGTCTTTTTCCCAGTGATGATAAAAGACGCCCTTGAGATTTATCCTATGGACGAGCGGTTTCCGTCGGCGGTGGACTGCGACCTGAAGGTGACCAATATCCCTGTGGAAGGCGACGAGCAGAAGAATCTTGTGGTGAAGGCTTATCGTCAGCTTGCCAGCCGATATGAGTTGCCTCGAGTGCATGCTCATCTGATGAAAGCCATTCCCACACAAGCAGGAATGGGTGGCGGTTCGAGCGACTGTGCCTATATGATCAAGGCGTTGAACGAGATGTGTTCGTTGTCGATGACCGAAGAGGAGATGATTGCCGAAGCGGCGAAACTTGGTGCCGACTGTCCGTTTTTTATTATGAGCCGTCCTGCTTATGCCGAGGGAATAGGCGAGCGTCTCGAACCTATCGCTCTTTCGATGGCGGGCTATTGGCTTGTAGTGGTGCGTCCAGACATTCCCGTTTCCACTCGCGAGGCGTTCTCGTTGGTCAAGCCTCGTCCCACATTGAAGAAATGTCGTGAGATAGTGATGCAGCCCATCGAGACATGGCGCGAGGAACTCGTCAACGACTTCGAGCAGAGTGTCTTTGCCCTTCATCCCGAGATAGGAGCCATAAAGTCGCGTCTCTACGACCTTGGTGCCGTGTATTCTGCCATGAGTGGCAGTGGCAGCAGTGTCTTCGGCATCTTCAGAAGCGAAGTGAAGTTAGAGGGAGAGTTTGACGGATGTTTTGTGAAACAGATAGAGTTGTAGAAAAATAAGGGAAGTAAGGAAGTTTACTTCCCCAATTCCAAAAAAGATTATTACTTCCCCAATTCCCTAAAAGATTAGTCCCTTTTAAAGAGCCATTAATTGATTTCCAATTTCATAAATACTGGCATGTGGTCAGAGTAGGTGAGAGGTTTCTTGTAGTATGAGAGACCTTTCAGCTGCTTGTCGTGGAAGATGTAGTCGATGCGGACCATCTTGCTGCCTCTATAAGTGTACATAAATCCGCTGCCACACTCTTTAAATCCGTCAACCATATTTCCGAGCATGGTGTTATAGACGTAAGAGTAGGGGACGTCGTTGAAGTCACCGCAAACGATACAAGGGAACTGACTGTTTCTCACCTCGTTAGCCACTTGTGCAGCCTGTCCGGCTCTAACTATCATACCTAAGGTATAGTTGCCGTAGATAGCGTTGAGCAGCGAATTAGTCTCCACGTTATAACCCTTGTTGATGAGCTTGTTAGCCTGATGCAAGGTGCGGTTGAATCCCGTTGTCTCAAGGTGGGCGTTGAACACTCTCACCTGTTTTCCGTTGACATCAATGTCAGCCCACATGGCGCTGTTGTTAGTCTCTTCAAAGGCCATGTTGTGAGATTTCTTTATGGGGTATTTGCTGAAGATGACCATGTCGGCCTTTCCTTTGACAGAGTAGGGGAAATAGTCTTTGTAAACGTCAGTATTCTTTTGGTCGCCGCTGTCCTCGTTATACTCCTGCAGACAGAGCACATCTACCTTTTCGCTTTTCATCTCCGAGAGGATGTCGTTAGAGATGAAAGTGGAAGCTTGTTTGCCAAATCGGGCCACGTTGTAGCTTGCTATCTTTATGGCGTCTCTTGCCGTCTCCTCGTCAGAGCCGAAGCTGATCTGATATAACGTTCCGATATAAGGAATGCAGCAGAGTATGGTGATCACTGGCAGCGAAGTCCATATCCAGTTGCGGGTTACGAGCCAATAAATGAGCATCAGCAGGTTAGCGCCGATGAGCAGTGGCAGCGCATAGACCAGCATGGCCGATGCCGTATGTCCTACAGGATGGTTGTCGCCTCCGAAGAGTCCGACGAAGGTGAATATTGATAATACGAGCTGAAGTATGAGGAACATCAGCGAGAAATATTGTTTTATTGCCAGTTTTCCCATAAAGTTGTCTTATTGGCTTTTTTTTGCATATTTGTCGAGAGTCTGTAATAAGTCCTCCACTTTGAAAGGCTTGGCGATAAACTCATCACAACCAGCCTGTCTTGCCATCTGTATGCTGTCGGTGAGGGCATAGGCTGAGAGAGCTATTATTGGCACGCCTGGGTTTACTTCCTTGATGATACGAGTGGCGTCGATGCCGTCCATGTCAGGCATTCTTATGTCCATGAGAATGATGTCGGGCTGTTCGTCCTCGTTCATTGTCACTGCTTCCACTCCGTTTCGTGCTCTGATGATGCGGTAGCGGTTGGCGAGCACGTTCTTGACCAGTTCGAAGTTACATTCCTCGTCCTCAGCCACGAGTACGAGTTTGAGTTTGCTCATGTCGCCCACTGGTTTGCTACGCAGTGTGCGAGTGATGATTGGGTTCGACTTCGTCGTCTCGGATGTGGCATACGTGCCGTCGAAAGGCAGAACGAAGGTGAAGGTAGAGCCTTTTCCCACTACCGAGCGAACACCTATTTTTCCGCCCATTTTCTCCACGAGGATCTTGCTCAACGGTAGTCCCAGTCCGTATCCGTTTTTCTTCTCAGCGTCTTTCGACACGTATGTGAGGAAGATGGAGTCGATGTCTTTTGGGTCGATGCCTGAGCCAGTGTCGCTCACGTAGAACACGACTTGGTTGTTTATCTCATCCACCTTGTATCCGTAGGTGATGCCGCCTCTGATGGTATGCTTCAGTGCGTTGCTGATGAGGTTGCTGAACACCTGTGTGAGACGGTTTGGGTCTGTCTTGAGCAGCACCGACTTTGATGGCACGTCGGCCTTGAAGTCGAGGTTTTCCGGGCAGCGGAATTTGAATATCTGCTTGATGTTGTTGCAAATCTCGGTGAGGTTGCAAAGAGTAATTTTCATTGTTATCTCTCCCGATTCCACACGTGAGAGGTCGAGAATCTCGTTGATGAGCGACAGCAGTCGGTTGTTGTTGCTCTCCACTATTTCCAAAAACTTCATTCTTTCAGAAGGTGAGTCAGTCTCGGCTATCACCCTTGAGAAGCCCTCTATAGCGTTTAGCGGAGTGCGTATCTCGTGACTCATGTTGGCGAGGAAGAGCGACTTCATCTTGCTTGCTTTCTCAGCCTTCTCTATTTTTTCTTCATAATCCTTCAGACGCTGAAGTGCAGCGTCGCGCTCTTCGAGAGCTTTAGCAGCTGTCGATTTGGCATTTTCGAGGTCTTTCTTGAGTTGAAGTATGATGTCTTCTTGATTCATAGATATTTTTGTTTTGGAAATCGGTGCAAAGTTACGAAAAAAATCCGTTATTGCCATACGTTTTTTTGATTTTTTTTGTTCCTTTTTCGTGTTTTTTCCCCTTTTCCCATTCGTTTTCTATACTTTTAGTCTTTTTCGTTAATAATTTTTTAGCCTCTTTTCGCCTTTTCCCATGTCCCGTTGGTTTTTGTAGCGAGATAACGTATTCCTCTGAACACGTTTGCGTTCATGAAGAGGAAGTAGTAAGGTATGTAGAGCAGTTTGTTTTTCCTGCCCTTTGAGGCGAGCCATTGTCCGGCGAGTGCAGCGAGATAGAACATCAGCTGCATGATCCATATCACGGTGTATATCCAGCCGGCATTGTCCAAGACGAGAGCCACGTTGAGCGGTATAAGAGCCAACATGGCAAATGGTGTTACGGTCCATCTCAGCACTCGGTGTGAGACGAACTGGAATGCTGTTATGGGATGTAGCAGTGGATTCATTAGGCTGCGCAGTCGCCAGCTGCTCTGCAGTCCGCCTGCCGCTATCCTCCGTTTGCGTTTGCTTTCCTCTACGATGTCGGCTGAGCCGTATTCCATGGCATAGGCATTGCTGTCGTAGGCGATGACATATCCGCGTTCCACTATGCGCATCGAGATGATGAAGTCGTCGAGGAGTGTGTCGTCGGGCATGTCCTCGAAGAGAGCCGTTCGGATGGCGCACAGTTCGCCAGCCGCTCCCATGGCAGAGTGCAGCTCGTAGTCGAGTCGTTTCAGTGCGCTCTCATATTTCCAGTAGATGCCTTCTCCTTCGGCGGCTGCCTGGCTGTCGTCGCGGGCCATGACGCGTTTCTCTCCCGCCACGCATCCCACCTTCGGGTCCCGCATGTGATCTACTATCACCCTTATTGCCTCTTTGCCTATCATGGTGTTGGCGTCGGTCATCACCACGATGTCGGTCTTCACCTCCTTGATGCCGTGTTTTAGTGCAGCCGTCTTTCCTCGTCGTTCGGGTGAGAAGACGATGGTGACGTCATCGTAGAGTGAGAGTCGTTCGTTGGTCTTGTCAGAGCTTCCGTCGGTCACCCACATCACGTGGAGTTTGTCTTTCGGGTAGTCTATCTGTCGTGTGTTAGCCATTTTCTCGTCCACGATATCCTCCTCGTTGTAGGCGCATATCATGAGTGTTATGTCGGGAGTGAACGATGGGTCGTGGTCGTGAGTCTTGCGTTTGCACAATGCCCGTTTTATCCTTACGAGTATGTAGAGCAGCATGCCGTATCCGAGATACGTGTAGAAGACGATGAACAGGCAGCACCAGAAAGCTATTTCCATAATGATTCGTTTTTTTTAGTTTGGGATCGTAGAAGTTGTAAAAGTTAATGAAGTAATTTAAGTCAATGTGGTAAGTGCTTTGTTTAGAGGGAGATAAAGGAGTTAAGACGTGATGCCTTAACTCCTTTCCACTATCCACTTCTTTTATTTGGTCTCAATCTCCTCTTTCATATCGATGAAGTTACCTTCCCGGTCATAGAATTCGTATTGCAGGAAAGCCAGTTTTTCTGAGGCAACGATCCTCACGCCGAAGCCATATTTCATCTGCCATTGTCTTTTTATGGAGACGAAACCGCTGTTGATATACGCCGCCACGTAAGGGTGTACGTGGAGTTTGAACTTCGATATGCCAATTTTGTTGACCAATTGGTCAATCTTGCTTTCCAGTTGATCGGTAAACAGGATGCTCGACTTTATTTTTCCCTTGCCGAAACACGTCGGACAAGTCTCCTCGACGTTGACGTCCATTGCCGGCCTGACCCTTTGTCGTGTTATCTGCATCAGTCCGAACTTGCTCAGTGGCAGTATGTTGTGTCGTGCGCGGTCTTTCTGCATGTTTTTGCACATGCGTTCATAGAGCATTTGTCGGTCTTCGGCAAGGTTCATGTCGATGAAATCGACAACGATGATTCCTCCCATATCCCGCAGTCTGAGTTGTCTTGCCAGTTCGTCGGCAGCCCCGAGGTTCACCTCGAGCGCGTTTTGTTCTTGTCCGTTTTCCGACCGAGTCCTGTTTCCGCTGTTCACATCTACCACGTGCAGCGCCTCGGTATGTTCGATGATGAGGTAAGCTCCACGTTTGTAGTTTACAGTCTTTCCGAACGACGACTTTATCTGTTTTGTGACGTTGAAGTTGTCGAAGATAGGCACTGTGCCAGTGTATTTCTTTACTATACCTACTTTGTCGGGTGCGATGATTCCCACATAGTCCTTTATCTGCTTGAGGATATCATCGTCGTTGACGTAGATGCCGTCGTATGAAGGGTTGAACAGATCTCTTAGGAGAGCCACCGCCCTACTGGTTTCCTCGAACACCAACTGAGGTCTTGCAGTCGTTTTCTGCACTTGTTTGATGGCCTCGTCCCATCTGCTGAGTAGCACCTTCATTTCCGCATCGAGTTCGGCCACTCTTTTTCCTTCTGCCGACGTGCGCACGATGACTCCGAAGTTTTTCGGTGTGATGCTCTGTATGAGTTGTTTCAGTCGTGTTCTTTCCTCACCTTTTTTTATTTTCGACGACACCGACACCTTGTCGTAGAAAGGTATCAGCACCATGTATCTTCCTGCAAAACTCAGGTCGCAAGTCAGTCGTGGTCCTTTGGTGGAAATGGGTTCTTTAACTATTTGCACCAGCACTTCCTGTCCCACCTTGAGTGTGTTTTGCACGCTGCCGTCCTTCTTGAGGTCGGGCAGTCGTGTGGCCTTGTTGAAGGGGAAGAGTTTTTTTCTGTCGCTTTGTACCTGTTTAAGATACTTTTCGTAAGAGCTAAATTGAGTACCCAGGTCGAGATAGTGTAGGAACGCGTCCCTTTCGAAGCCTACGTCCACGAAGCACGCGTTGAGTCCTGGCATAAGTTTTTTCACCTTTGCCACATAAATGTTTCCCACCGAGAAAGACGCTGTCCTTGGTTCGTCCTGATATTCGACAAGACTCTTGTCTTCGAGCAGTGCGATGGAGATCTTTTTCGGCTGTACGTCGATGATAACTTCGCTTGTCATATCCGTTTTGGGTTTTCAAAATAGTGAGTGATACAAAAAAGGGTGCACCGACCTTTCTCTCTCTTAGTGTTTGGGAGACGGTCAGTACACTCCTCTCATCTTTTTTCTGGAAAGATCCAGACAGAGGCTTACTTGCTCTTATGTCTGTTCTTTCTCAGTCTCTTTTTACGCTTGTGAGTAGCCATCTTGTGGCCCTTCTTCTTTTTTCCGTTTGGCATTGCTTAAGAAATTAAATTATTGATGAATGTTGTTATTTCCTTGATGATTTCCTTTTTTTGCGCTGTTTGATTCCTCTGATTTTTGAGTCTGTCACGCATTAGTTCTGCTGCATCTTTTCGATGAAGCTCTTTGAGGGCTTGAATGCAGGGAAGTCGTGTGCCTCGATGATGATGGTGGTCTGCTTCGAGATGTTGCGTGCGGTCTTCTGTGCGCGGTGCTTTACAATGAAGCTACCGAATCCACGAAGATACACGTCTTCTTTTCTCACGGCGAGGCTCTGTCTTACTTCTTCCATGAAGGCTTCAACAGTTGCTGAAACAGCTTTCTTGTCAAGACCGGTGTCTGTTGCGATCTTGTCGATCATTTCTGCTTTTGTCATTGTCTGTTAATATGATTTTGTTTAAAAAAATTATTTTAATGTTTACTTTCGGACTGCAAATATACTGATTTTCAGTGATAAACGGAAATATATTTTGCTTTTTTTTTGAAAAAAGTTGATTATTGTCCCGAAAACACCATTTTTTTTGTCGTTTTCACCGCCTACACATATTTATATATATATGCGTGGCGGTGAAATCGGCAAAGTATCAGCTCTGTCAACTGTTGCTATTTTGTCATTTCATTTGTGCGGTGATGCGTCCTTTCACCTTGTCCACGTAAGCGTCGATGACTGCCACGGCGGTGATGTTGACCACCTCTCTCACGCTGCTGCCGAAGTCGATGAAGTGGATAGGCTTGTTGAGTCCCATCTGTATCGGGCCGATGATTTCCACGTCGGAGTTCATGGCCTGCAGCATCTTGTACGACGAGCGTGCGCTGGTGAGGTTAGGGAACACGAGTGTGTTGACGTCCTCGCCATAGAGTTTGTTGAACGGATACATGTTGTCGCGCATCTCCTTGTTGAGTGCGGAGCCTATCTGCAGTTCGCCGTCGATAAGCATCGATGGGTCTTCCTGCTGCAGTCGTGCCACGGCTCGGCGCACTTTCTGTGTGCCTTCAGTGTTGTCTGAGCCGAAGTTTGAGTGGCTTATCATCGCCACGACGGGTTTCTCGTTGAAGAAGCGTACCGCCGTTGCGCTGATCTTGGCCAGATCGACGAGCACGTCGGTTGTCGGGTTCTGGTTTATCAGTGTGTCGGCAATGAAGAGCGGTCCGCGTGCTGAGTTGATGATGTGCATGGTGCCGAAGTTGTTGTATTCCGGACGTATGCCGATAATCTCCTTTGCCACCTTGATGGTGTTTGAGTATTTCGTGTAGAGACCTGTGATGAAGGCGTCAGCCTCTCCTGTCTCCACCATCATCATTCCGAAGTAGTTGCGCTCAAACATCTTGTCGTTGGCCTCCTGATAGGTGTAGCCGTCGCGCTGGCGTTTCTGTGTGAGGATGCGTGCGTAGCGTTCGCGTCGTTCAGCCTCGCGGTCGTGGCGCAGGTTGATCACCTCTATGCCTTCGAGGCTTAGGTCGAGTTCCTTGGCGAGTTTCTCTATGCGCTCGTCGTTGCCGAGGAGTATAGGGTAGCATAGTCCTTCAGCCTTTGCCTGTACGGCCGCCTTGAGCATAGTGGGATGTATGCCCTCGGCAAACACCACTCTCTGTGGGTGGCTGCGAGCTGTGTCGTAGAGCTTCTGTGTGAGCTTTGTCTCCTGTCCGAGCATCTCGCGCAGGCGGTTTTTGTATTCAGCCCAGTTGGTGATGTTCTTTCTTGCCACACCGCTGTCAATAGCGGCCTTTGCCACAGCTGCCGACACCTCGGTGATGAGTCGTGGATCGACGGGCTTCGGAATGAAGTAGTCGGGTCCGAACGAGAGGTTGTTGACGTGATAAACGTCGTTGACCACGTCGGGAACGGGTTGCTTGGCGAGGTCGGCGATGGCGTGGACTGCAGCCATCTTCATCTCCTCGTTGATGGCGGTGGCGTTCACGTCGAGTGCTCCGCGGAAGATGTAAGGGAATCCGATGACGTTGTTTATCTGGTTAGGATAGTCGCTGCGTCCGGTTGACATCAGCACGTCGGGGCGGCTGTCCATAGCGTCCTCGTAGCTGATCTCCGGTACAGGATTGGCGAGGGCGAAGACGATGGGCTGGTCGGCCATCGAGCGTATCATGTCCTTGGTGAGCACGTTGCCTTTAGAGAGTCCCACGAAGACGTCGGCTCCCTTCACAGCCTCTTCCAGAGTGTGAACGTCGCGTCTGTCGGTGGCGAAGAATTTCTTCTGTTCCGTGAGGTTTGGACGGTCTGACGTGATCACTCCCTTCGAGTCGAGCATCACGATATTCTCGCGCTGTGCTCCGAGTGCCATATATAGTTTGGTGCATGATATGGCAGCGGCTCCGGCACCGTTGACCACGATCTTCACCTTCTTAATATCCTTTCCGTTCACCTCGAGGGCGTTCTTCAGTCCGGCGGCCGATATGATGGCTGTGCCATGCTGGTCGTCGTGCATCACGGGGATGTCGAGAGTCTTCTTCAGACGGTCCTCGATATAGAAGCACTCAGGAGCCTTGATGTCCTCAAGGTTGATACCGCCGAAGGTAGGTGCTATCTTCTCCACTGCCTCGCAGAATTTCTCCGGGTCTTTCTCAGCCACCTCAATGTCGAAGACGTCGATGCCGCCGTAGATCTTAAACAGCAGTCCCTTACCCTCCATGACGGGCTTTCCGCTCAGTGCGCCTATGTCGCCCAGTCCGAGCACAGCAGTGCCGTTGCTGATCACAGCCACGAGGTTGCCTTTGTCGGTGTACTTGTAAGCGGCATCAGGGTTATCCTGAATCTCCAGGCAGGGATAAGCTACTCCAGGCGAGTATGCCAAGCTCAAGTCTGTCTGCGTGCGGTAAGGCTTGGTTGGCTTTACCTCAATTTTTCCAGGCCTTCCATTCTCGTGGTATTCGAGAGCGGCCTCTTTCGAAATCTTAACCATACGTTTTTCAGTTGTTTATTGTGTTATAAATATTTCTATGCTTCATTGCTTTTTTTTGCAAAAAAACCAGTGTGTTTGCTTAGTTTTACTTAAATTTGAGCGCAAAGTTAATAAAAAAGTTCCTAAAAGGTGCATTTTTTTAAATTATTTAGTACCTTTGTGCACAAAAAGCTATGAAAATGAATGTAATCAGATATAATACGTCCTATAGAAGGTCGTTAAAACAGAAAATTCTTACTACGGCAGCCTCTCTTTTTGCCAAACATGGAATAAAGGCGGTGAAGATGGACGACATCTCCAACGAACTCTCTATTTCCAAACGTACACTCTATGAGATTTACGACAATAAGGAGCTCTTGCTCTTCGAGTGTGTGAAGACGCGTCTGGAGGAGTCTGAACGTAAGACGATAGAGGCTGTGGAGAAGTCGGAGAACGTGATGGACCTCCTTATTCGCATCTATCGCCTGAGGATGGAGGCGCTGCGTCAGACCCATCCTCTTTTTTATGTCGAACTGACTAAATATCCCGATGTGCTGGAATATCTCCAGAGCAAAGACGAGGAGAAGCGCAAGCACAATATGGAGTTCGTGGAGCGCGGCATCCGCGAGGGCTATTTCCGCACCGACGTCGATTATCCCTTGGTGCTCGAACTCTTCGACGCCTCCAACCGTTATGTGCTCGACCACTATGAGACCCTCGGCACCGCACTGGACCGTGTGCTATATAACCTCATCTTCGTCTTCCTCCGCGGATTCTGCACGAAAGAAGGAATAGAGATTCTCGACCGGTTCCTTGAGGAAAACGAGGAAATGAGGATGTTGAGGAGATAAGGAGCGAGAATGGGAAAATACATGTGAGACAATATTTGTTAGTTTAATTACCTATGATAAGAAAAACATTCATTCTTTTTGCTGCTATCATGATGATCACCACACAGATGTCTGCAGCCAAGCTCGACCTGAAGAGCATCACCAGCGGAGACTTCCGCGAAGAGACCATGGCAAGTCTTAAACCAATGGACGACGGCGAGTCGTACTCGCAGGTCAGCACCGACGGAACGAAGATTCTCAAGTTCTCGTTCAAGACGGGAAAACAGACCGGAGTGCTCTTCGATCTCAACAACGTGCGCGGACCGAAGATACGCATCGACCGCATCGACGGATATATCTTCTCGCCCGACGGCAAGCGAATGCTTATACAGACCGACACACGATACGTCTATCGACGCTCGTTCACCGCCACCTATTATATATATGAGGTGGACAACAACAAGATGGCTCCGCTCTCGGTCGGCGGTGCACAGCAGACTCCGCTATTCTCGCCCGACGGCAATATGATAGCCTACGTGCGCGATAACAATATCTTCCTCGTGAAACTCCTCTACGACAACGCCGAGAGCCAGGTCACCACCGACGGCGAGCGCAATAAGATCATCAACGGCATACCCGACTGGGTGTATGAGGAGGAGTTCTCCACCAACCGCAGCATGGTGTTCTCTGCCGACAGCCGACAGCTCGTTTGGATAAAATACGACGAGAGCGCCGTCAAGGAATACTCGTTCCAATGGTTCAGAGGCTCTAACCCCTCGCTCGACGACTATCTCGCCTATCCAGGCAGCTACGTCTATAAATACCCGAAGGCAGGCGAGGACAACTCAAAGGTGGCTGTCTATAGCTTCGACATCAAGTCGCGACAGACACGCAAGATGGACATCCCGCTCGACGCCGACGGATATATTCCTCGCATAGCCATGACAGCCGACCCGACGAAGGTGGCTGTGTTTACCATGAACCGCCATCAGGACGACATGCGCATATATATGGTCAACCCGCTCTCTACCGTGGCAAAGCTCGTAGTGCAGGACAAGGTGGAGAAGTATGTCAGACAGGAGGCCATGTGCGCCGTCACCTTCACCGACTCGCACATCATCGTCCCCAGCGACCGCGACGGATTCACACGACTCTATATCTACAACCTCAACGGACAGCTGAAGCGACAGGTGGGCAAGGGCAACTGTGAGGTGACCGACGTCTATGGCATGAACGACAAGACGGGCGACGTCTTCTATGCAGCCAACGAACTCGGACCGCAGGACAAGCAGGTTTATGTGGCGCATGCCAACGGCAAGACCGAACGTCTCACCTCCAAGGAGGGACAGAACAGCGCCGTCTTCAGTAGTAACTTCACCTACTTCATCAACGTCTGGAACGACATCAACAACCCCTCTGTTTATACGCTCAACGACAGCCGTGGACGCACACTCCACACCATGATCGACAACAAGGCTCTCAAGCAGAAATACGACGAGGCGTGCCAGGGCACCAAGGAACTCTTCTCCTTCACCACCTCAGAAGGAGTGAAGCTCAACGGATGGATGGTGAAGCCGGCCGGCTTCGACGCCTCGCGACGCTATCCCGTCATCATGTACCAGTATGGCGGTCCAGGCAGCCAGCAGGTGCTCAACTCGTGGAGGATAGGTGCGGCCGGACAGGGAGCGCTGCTCGAACAGTATATGGCGCAGAAAGGGTATATAGTGGTGTGTGTAGATAACCGCGGTACAGGCGGACGCGGAGCCGACTTCGAGAAGTGTACTTACCTGCGTCTCGGCGAGAAAGAAGCATTCGACCAGGTGGAGACAGCCCTGTGGCTCGGCCGTCAGACCTACGTCGATAAAAACCGCATAGGCATGTGGGGATGGAGCTACGGCGGATGGAACACTCTCATGAGCATGAGCGAGGGACGACCGGTGTTCCGTGCTGGCGTGGCAGTGGCACCGCCCACCTGCTGGCGCTACTACGACACCGTCTATACCGAGCGTTACATGCGCACACCGAAAGAGAACAAGGCTGGCTACGACGAGGTGAACCCCATAGCGCGAGCTCAGAAACTCCATGGTTCGCTGCTCATCTGTCACGGACTTGCCGACGACAACGTCCACTTCCAGAATACTGCCGAATACTCTGAGGCTCTCGTGCAGGCCGACAAGGACTTCAAGGAGAATATCTACGTCAACCGCAACCACGGCATCAGTGGCGGCAACACCCGCAATCATCTCTACCGACAGATCATCAACTGGTTTGACAGTGAAATGAAATGATGACAACTCGTCAACTCGTCAACTAAATATAATTCTTTAAACTACAAACAATGAAAAAAACTATTGCTATCATTGCCCTCATGCTGCTCATGGTGCCAGCCACCATCGCGGCAAAGGCAAAGAAAAAGACAAAGGCAATGCCACTGCCAACGATGGACATCGTGAAAAAAGTCAACGACAAGTGGCAATCTACTAATGCCCCTGAGGTACGCTCGTTCTGGGACGACGCTGCGTATTTCACCGGAAACATGGAGGCTTACAAACTCACCGGATGCGCTCGATACCTCGAGTATAGCGACAAATGGGCTCGTCACAACAAGTGGAGTGGGGCGACGGAGACCGACCGCTCGAAATGGCTCTACAAACAGTATGGCGAGTCGATGCAGCATGTGCTCTTCGGCGACTGGCAGATTTGCTTCCAGACCTATCTCGACATGTATGAGATGAACCCCGACGACTATAAGATCCGTAGGGCAAAAGAGGTGATGGACTATATGGTGAGCCAGAAGACTAACGACTACTGGTGGTGGGCCGACGCCCTCTATATGGTCATGCCAGTGTTCACCAAACTCTATAAGGCCACCGAGGATGTGAAGTATCTCGACAAACTCTACGACAACTTCCGCTATGCCGACAGTCTCATGTTCGACGCCGAGACAAAGCTCTATTATCGCGACGGACGCTATGTCTATCCCGCACACAAGACCGAACAGGGAAAGAAAGACTTCTGGGCAAGAGGCAACGGATGGGTGATGGCAGGACTGGCAAAGGTGCTCGCCGACATGCCTGAGTGCTACCGTCATCGCGACTTCTTCCTCACACGCTATCGCCAGCTGGCTGAGGCCGTGGCCGCATGCCAGCAGAAAGAGGGACACTGGACCCGCTCCATGCTCGACCCACAGCAGGCTGAGGGCTACGAGACCAGTGGTACGGCATTCTTCGCCTACGCCCTCTACTGGGGTATCAACCACCAGCTGCTCCCAGCCGACACCTACCAGCCTGTGGCCGACCTGGCATGGCGCTACCTCTCTGAGACAGCATTGCAGGCCGACGGCACCGTGGGCTTCGTGCAGCCCATCGGCGACCGCGCCATAAAGGGACAGACGCTCTTTGCAGCTAACGTCACCAACTTCGGTACAGGTGCCTTCCTCCTCGCCGCATGCGAGAGGGTGAGAAACGAGGACAGCTCGGTGATGCCTGCTGACAGCCGTGCGTTCAACGTCAGCGTGAGCAATCCTACCTCACGTCAGCGTCAGGAGGTGGTTGAGATTTCTGCAGCCGACGTCTTTGCGCGTCTGGGCATCAGCGGAGGCCGACAGTTTGTGGTGACCAACGCCCTCGGACAGCAGGTGGCTTATCAGCTCACCCACGACGGCAAACTGCTCATCGACGCTGCTGTGCGTCCCGGTGGAAAGACCGTCTTTACCATCGCCAAGGGCGAGCCACAGCTCTTCAAGAACACTTGCTACGGACGCATGTATCCTGAACGTGTGGATGACATAGCATGGGAGAACGACCGCGGTGCCTACCGCTGCTACGGACCTGCCTTACAGCGCAGTGGCGAACGTGCCTTCGGCAACGACGTGTGGCTGAAAAACACTCCCGACCTCGTGGTTGAGAAACGTTACTTTGTCGAAGACAATGCCAAACCCGTCATCGCCGCCCTCAAGAAGAAGGACGAGAAGGCTGCCAAGGCTTACGAGATGAAGACCAGCTACCACTACGACCGTGGCAACGGACTCGACTGCTACAAGGTGGGACCGACCTTAGGATGCGGTACACCGGCTATCATCGATGGTGGCGAGATCGTCTTCCCCTATTGTTACACATCATACGAGATACTCGACAACGGACCGCTTCGCTTCGCCGTCAGCCTCACCTATGGCGAGACCGCGCTGAAGAATGGCGACAAGGCAGTGGAACACCGTCTGCTGAGCATCGACAAAGGCTCTAACTTCAACAAGATGACCGTCAGCTACAGCGGCATCACTCAGCCCATCGATGTGGCGTCGGGCGTGGTTATCCACAGCGAGGACACCGAGAGCGTCGTTTTAGGTGCTAACAGTGTGCTCTATGCCGATCCTACCGACAACCCTAAGGGTCAGAACTTCCAGATCTATGTCGGAGCCTTCTTCCCCGACGGTGTGAAGACTATGAAAAAGATGTTCGACAAGCCGTTCAGCGGCAATGCAGGCCATGCCCTTGGAGTGAAGAGTGGCGTTGAAGCCAACCAGCCCTTCACCTACTATTTCGGTTCGTCGTGGAGCAAGTACGACTGCCGTTCTATGGCTGAGTGGCAGCAGCGCACTGCAGAAGCAGCCGATGCCGTCGCCTCGCAGTTGGTGGTGACGATAGAATAGAAAAACGAAAACAGTTTAACGATAACGAGAACAGTTTATCGACGACAGTTTATCGACGACAGTTTAACGATAACAGTTTAACGATAACGAAAACTGTCGTATTCCGCCGAAAATCGCCGTTGTAGGGTCTTACTTTATGTAAGACTGCAACTCGATTTTCGGCGGATTTGTTGTGGTCCTCAAATCCGCAACCTATAGGGTTTAGTGGGATTTTGCTTGCAAAGCGACAAAATTCATTTTATTGTACATATTTCTTGCACAACAGAAATGTCGCAGACACAAAATCCCCTTACCCCATAAAGCG
>NZ_NPJG01000124.1 GCF_002251245.1 Prevotella sp. P5-92 | reverse complement strand
ATACAAGGCCGCGGTTGTAGTATGCTTCGGCGAGGTTGGCGTCGATGGCGATGGCCTTTGTGTAGTCGTCGATGGCGCGGCTGAGGTCGTCGCGTCGCGCGTGGGCGTTGGCGCGGTTGTAGTAGAGGTATGCGCTCTGCGGACAGATGTCGATGGCGCGGCAGAGGTCGTCGATGATGGTGACGAGCTTCATGTCGATGGCTTCGCTGCGCTTGGTGTCGCCCATCGACAGTATGTCTATCTGTTTCATCTTGCACACGGCGCGCTGCCAGTAGGGCAGGGCTGAGAGGCTGTCAATGGCGATGTATGAGGTGAGGTCTTCGATGGCGTCCTGGAGGTTTTGCACGGTGGAGTATGCCACTGCGCGGCGGAGCAGGATGGGCGCGGCTTTCTGTTCGGAGGTGGTGAGGGTGAGCTCGGCTGAGAGCGACGCTATGAGGTCGAAATAGGTGCGTGTGGCACGCTCGTCGAGTGCTGGTATGCTGGTAGTGATTGAGAGCGGTCGGCCGTCAGGAGTGCTGCTGTTGAAGAGGTCAACCATGCGGTCGTAAGGCACGTAGCTCTCCACGTCGCTCTTTTTCCGCTCGTAGGCCAGTTCGTACATTGGCATCTGGTCGATGTCGGTCTGTCGGTTTTGCACACGTCCGCGGTAGTCGTTTTTGTATTGGTGTTCCATCTCCTGTTCGTCGGCCACGGTGAGCTGGTTGTATTTCTCGAGGTCGATGTCGCTTTTCTTTCTCAGCTGGCTTTTGTTGAGTCGCGGCTGCTTGCCGTAGAGGCTCTTGTAGAGCTGTGCCTTATAGACGCGGAACTCGTCCATCTCGGCTTGTTTTGTCATGCCGAGACGGCGGTAGCAGCTGGCTCGGCTTTGCAGTCCTACCCAGAAGTTGGGGAACGTGTTGATGAGTTTCGAGTAGTCGCGTATGGCGCCTCTGAGGTCGCCTGTCTTGTCGAGCAGCAGTGCTCGGTTGTAGAGAGCCATGACGTTGTCGGGTTCGAGATGCAGCACGAAGTCGAAGTCGATGATGGCCTGGTTGTCGTCGCCCACTTGTGCTCTGAGCAGTCCGCGGTTGTAATGTCCGAGGAAGTTGTTTGGGTCGATGTCGAGAGCCATGTCGTAGTCGGCCATGGTGCCGCGGAGGTTGTTTTGGTTTACCCTTGCCAAGGCGCGGTTGAGGTAGTTGTTGACGTTTTTGGGTTGTAGATGTATGGCGCGGTCGAGTTCTTTTTCCGCGTCTTTCCATTTCTTTTTCGAGAGGTTGATCATGGCTAAGGCCTGCCATGTAGCGCTCTCGTAGGGGTCGATGTCGATGCTTTTGTTGAGCGACTTCACGGCGAGTGCGGTGTCTTTTTTGTGCATATACACCTCGGCCTGCATGGCATATCCCCGGGCGTATTTCTTCCATCTTGTCAGCATGGTGTCGAGCTCGGTGAGAGCGTGGTCGTAGTCTTTGTTTTGTATGCGGCAGAGCACGCGGTTGTGCCAGAGCGACTGGTTTTCGGGGTCGTACTTCAGTGCCTTGTCGTAGTCGTTGATGGCGTCGTCGTATTTCTTCTGTTGTATGCGTGCCAGTCCTCGGAGTTCGTAGATGTTTGTGATGAAGGGGTTGATGCTGATGGCCTGCGAGCAGTCAGCCTCCGCCCCTGTGAAGTCGTCGAGATTATATTTTGCCACTGCTCTGTAGAACCACGGTTCGTAGAGATAGGGCTTTGAGTTTATCGCCTGGTTGAAGTACTGCATGGAAAGGACATAGTCTTCAAAATACAATGCGTTGCGCCCGATGATGAGCAGTCGGTCGGTGTTATACTGTGCGAGTGCCGCCATGGAGCACAGTGATGCTATGAGTGTGAATACAGTCTTTTTCATGCGTAAAAAGTGGTGTGACATGTCTTATTTCCTTGGCAGCAGCTTTGTCTTGTAGCCGCAGCGGAAGCGTCCTTGCAGGAGGGCTTTGAGCTTGTTTTTGATGAGTTGCTTGCGCAGGGGCGAGATGCGGTCGATGAACATCTTTCCGTCGAGGTGGTCGAACTCGTGCTGCATGCAGCGTGCGAGGAATCCCTCCACCCACTCGTCGTGTGGCTGGAAGTCGGCGTCGAGATATTCCACCCTGATGCGTTTCGGTCGTGTCACCTTCTCGTGGATGGCTGGCAGCGAGAGGCATCCTTCCTCTTGCGAGTCGGTCTCGGTGTCGTCGTATTCCACGATATGTGGGTTGATGTAAGCCTTGCGGAAGTCGGCATATTCGGGCATGTCGTCTTTCAGCACGTCGAGGTCGATGACGACGAGTCTGATGTCGCGGCCTATCTGTGGCGCTGCCAGTCCCACGCCGTCAGCTTGTGTGAGGGTCTCAAACATGTCGGCGATGAGCTGTTTGAGTTCGGGATAGTCAGCCGTGATGTCCTGTGCTTCCTTGCGCAGTACGGGCTGTCCGTAAGTATAAATAGGTAAAATCATCGAGTTAAATGTTTTTTTCTGCTTGTTGTGTGTGTGAATTATGAGAATCTTTTCGAGTTCATGTAGTCCTGAAGGATGATCGTGGCGCTGATCTCATCGACGAGAGCCTTGTTCTGCCGCGCCTTTTTCTTCAGTCCGCCGTCGATCATGGCCTTGTGTGCCAATACCGACGTAAACCTCTCGTCGTAGTATTCCACCGGCATCGTGGGCATCATCTTCTTGAGTTGTGCCACGAAGGCCCTTACGCGCGGAAGGTTTTCGCTGGGCTGTCCGTTAGGTTGTTTTGGTTCGCCCACGACGATTGTCTCCACCTGTTCGCGTGTGGTGTAGTCTTTGATAAACGACAATAGTTCAGACGTAGCAACGGTCGCCAATCCCCCGGCGATAATCTTCAGGGGATCGGTGACCGCTATTCCACATCTCTTCTTGCCGTAATCGACAGCGAGTATTCTTGACATCTGTATTATTTAGCCAGCAACCAAGCGTCGGGATATTTAGCACGGAACTCGTTGCGGCTTCTGGCAGCCTCGCTCTTGCTGTCGAAGGTGGCAGCGATGACACGGTAGAGGTTGCGTGCCTCGTTCTTCACGATCTGGGCGTCGTAGCCAGCGTCCTTGAGCTGCTGCTGCAGTCCCTCGGCGTTAGCGCGTACAGAGAAGGCGCCAACAACGACGCTGAAATTCTTCAGTCCGGCACCGCTCACGAGCGAGTAGTCCTCCTGACGCACCTGCACGTTATCGACATTATCCACTACGCGTGTCTCGGTGACAGGCTTTGTCTCTACCGGAGCAACCACGTTGACAGGCTCCTGAGTCTGGGCTGGCTGAGCCTGTTCCTGGGCTTTAGCCTTCTCGTAAGCCTTCTTATAAGCGCTTTCGCTTGATTTACAACTTGTCATTGCCAATGCTGCGCAGAAACCTACGCACAATACAAAATACTTCTTCATATTTGCTTTGTTCTGTTATTTAATTAAACATGTTTTCATGTGATGTCGTCGTATGACCTTGCGAAGTTACGAAGATTTCGTGAAATACGAGCAAAAATGCTGCATAAAGTTTGTTAAATCGACAAAATCTTGTGTTTTTAACAAAAAATCACGCACAAAACTATTGATATTTCGATAAAAATGCCTACATTTGCCACATCATTCATAGTTATCAGGAATTAGAAACATTTTAAAAACAATTTTATCATGAAAAGTTTAGGTTACATCGGCGCATTCCTCGGAGGCGCCATCGCCGGAGCCGCCTTAGGCCTGCTCTTGGCACCAGAGAAGGGAAAAGATACCCGCACGAAAATCAGTGATACCGTTGACGACTTTCTCCGCAAGCACAATGTGAAACTCTCGCGCAAGGAGGTTGACACTCTCGTGGATGACATTCAAGAGGTAGCGCCAGCTGAGTAAGCACATGGCAATGTTTTCAAACGATAAAAATATCGAGACCATCGCCCAGCTGGTAGAGGCTCTCAAGGACTACGTCGAACTGCAGAAAGACTATCTGAAGCTCGACGTAGCTGAAAAGGCCGTACGCCTGCTCACCGCCGCCTCGCTGTTTGTTGTCAGCTTCCTCTTCGCCCTCGCCATCATGCTCTATGTGTCGTTTGCCGCCGTCTATTGGATGGCGCCACTCACTGGCACGGCAGAGGCTTTTGCCATCATGGGCGGAGCATACGCGCTGCTGCTCATCGTCATCTACCTTTTCCGCAAACCGCTCATCGAGCGACCACTCGTGAGATGCTTTGCCAATATACTACTTAGTTAAGAGCTATGACACAGACAACACCCATACGTAATCTCACCGACATACAACTGCGGAAAGAACAGCTGCGCACCACCATCGACCAGAGCGGCGAGAAGGTTGCCACGCTGTGGCACGACCTCACCACGGTAAAACCATCGGCCGACAAGGGCGAGATGGTGACGGGCATCATCAGCAAGGGCATCATGGCTTTCGACGTGGCTATGGTGGCCACGAAGCTCTACCGCCGCTATGGTTCGCTCTTCAAGAAGAAAAAGAGGTGGTAGGCACTGGCCCTAAAGGCTTATACTCAGTAGAAGAAAGAAAAAAGAGAAATACATGTCTAATTTTAACCCATCCAGACTAAAAACATATTTATAGAAAAATGAATAAACGTTATGTCTTCGGGGCCATGCTCTTGGCCTCAGTCATGGGCGTGTCTGCCCAGAAAAAGATGTCTGCCCCAGCAGGAGGCAAACAGATCAGTGACCAACTAATAGGTATCTTCTTTGAGGATATCAACAACTCTGCCGACGGCGGACTCAACGCACAGCTCGTGCAAAACGGTTCGTTCGAATACTCTCCGTCAGACCGCGACGGATGGGGACCAGGCACCGCATGGCGCACCATCCGCCCAGGACATTCGCTCGGATTCCTTGAGGCAAAACAACAAGAACCGCTCCATCCCAATAATCCTAACTACATGCGCCTGAACATAGAGCGTGTGGGACATTATTACGACTACACGGGATGGACAGGATTCGGAGTGCAGAACGACGGCTTTGACGCCATGACCGTAAAGGCAGGCGAGAAATACGACTTCTCTTTCTTTGCACGCAACATAAAGGGAGCCGACAAGGACGTACGCATCGTCATAGCCGAACCAACAGGCTGGGGCAAGGACCCTAACGTGCTCGGCGAGACAACCATCAAAGTGAGCGGAGGAGCATGGAAACAGTATTCTGCCACCATCACCGCAGGCAAAGACTGCAAGACCGCCGTACTACAGATACTCGCACTACAGACGGGAGTGATGGACATCGACCAGGTGTCGCTCATTCCACAAGACACATATCACGGACACGGCATTCGCCGCGACCTGGCCGAGACACTCGAAGCCATCCACCCACGCTTCATGCGCTTCCCAGGCGGATGTGTGGTACACGGCGGCGGCGACGGATTCTGGAACACATACCGCTGGAAACTAACCGTAGGACCAAAGCACCAGCGCAAGCAGCTGAAGAACACATGGGGCTACCACCAGTCGATGGAGATTGGCTACCACGAGTATTTCCAGCTCTGCGAAGACATGGGCATGGAACCGCTGCCAATCTTGCCTTGCGGCGTGAGCTGCCAAGGAACCAATGGCGGATGGGGAATGAAAGACCAGGCACAGGACACCATCGCCATGGCTGAGATGGACGAATGGGTGGACGAAGCCCTCGACCTCATTGAATGGGCTAACGGCGACGTCAACACAAAGTGGGGCAAGGTGCGTGCAGAGGCTGGCCATCCGGCTCCGTTCAACCTCAAGTATCTCGGCATCGGCAACGAGGAACGCATATCGCCCGAATTTGAGAAGCGTTTCAAGTATATCTACGAGCGCGTCACAAAGGCTCATCCAGAGATTATCATCGTTGGCACGGCCGGACCAGGCTCGCACAAAGGCAACCCCGACTACGACAACGGATGGCGCATAGCTGAGGAGCTGAACATGCCTATTCTCGACGAGCACTACTACGAGCCAAGAGAATACTTCCAGAAGTCGCGCCAGTATGACAGCTATCCACGCGACCGCAAGACAAAGGTCTATCTCGGCGAGTATGCCGCCAAGGACAAGAAACTCATCGACGCCCTCTCGGAGGCTCTCTACCTGCTGCACGTGGAGCGCAATGGCGACGTTGTCAGCATGACATCTTACGCTCCGCTCCTGGCACGCAAGAACGGCACACAGTGGAATCCTGACCTTATCTATTATGATAACGACCGCGTCTATCCTACATGCAGCTATTATGTACAGAAGATGTTTGGCGAGTCGGCCGGCAACTACTATTACGGCGACTGCGTGAAGATTGACAATCCCGACAAGTCGGAGGGCGACGGCATGCTACAGGAGCAGAGCGTGGTGCTCAACACCAAGACACGCGAACTCTTTGTCAAGGTCTGCAACGCCACTGCCAACACCAAGACGGCAAAGATCAACCTCTCGCGTTTCAAGGGCATGAAGCCTGTTGCCACCCAGGTGACACTCAGCGGACAGCCAGAGGACGAGAACAACTTCGACGCGCAGCCCATAGCGCCTGTGACAAAGCAAGTGAAAATAAAGAAGAACATGACACTCGAACTCGCACCTTATTCATTCACGATGTTTAAGATACAGTGCAAGTAAGGCTTGCAAACTAATTAAGACAATAACGGCTGTGAGAAGCATCTTTAGCTCTCACAGCCGTTTTTCTTGTATCGTCAGTGTTAAAAAAACAAAATTCAATACCGTTTTATGTCATATATTAGTACAAAAGGAAGAAATACCGCAAAAAATGACTACTTTTGCACAAAAATTCAGTTGAAAAGAGATGTACAAGACAGAAATTGACAATTATCTGAAGAAAACAGGATATCGGGAGTTTGTGCCAAAGGCTGCACTGTTTGATATGGACGGAGTGCTCTACAACTCTATGCCCAATCACGCTTACAGCTGGCATCACTCCATGAAGGCTTTCGGCATAGAGATGAGCGAAGCCGACGCCTATGCCCACGAGGGAATGAGAGGCGTGGAGACGATAAAAAAGATGGTGAAAGAACAGAAGGGAATAGACATCACTGACGAGGAATCGCAGATGATGTACGACGCCAAGAGCAATCTTTTTGCCACACGTCCCGAAGCGAAGATTATGGAAGGAGTGAAGGAACTGCAGAGAAAGATGAAGGCCGACGGACTGAAGATTGTCGTCGTGACGGGAAGCGGACAGCAGTCGCTACTCGACAAGCTGACAAAGGACTTTGAGGGACTGATAGAACCAGGAATGATAGTGTCGAGCCACGACGTGAAAAGAGGGAAACCCAATCCCGAACCCTATATCAAGGGACTTGCCAAGGCGGGAGTGAACCCATGGGAAGCCGTGGTGGTGGAGAATGCTCCACTCGGCGTCAGGGCTGCACAGGCTGCCGCGATATTCACCGTGGCGGTCAACACCGGTCCGCTGCCCAATAAGATTCTTGCCGACGAGGGAGCAGACTTGATATTCGACAAGATGACCGACTTCAGAGACTGCTGGCATCTGTTATCCCAACGATGACGGACTTCATTGGCCGCAGTCGTCTGTTATCCCAACGATCATAGCCGTGCGGCCGACGACCTTAAAGCGGATGTCGAGCTGCTTATAGGGCATGCCGTAGATGCGGTCGGGCGAGCGGTGGTATTGCGGACGAGGATCTTGCGACAGCAGTTGTTTGACTACGGCAAGATCAGCGGCTGAGAGCACCGACAAGTCAACATCAGGAGAGGCTTCGACATCGAGCACCGTCCACTGACAGGTATCGACAAAGCCCGCCTTGGCGTCGCCATGGCTGTCAAACTCAGGCAGATAAGGCTTGATGTCGTATATAGGAGTGCCGTCCATAAGGTCGGCGCCCGTCACCTCGATTACGGGGCCGTCGGGCGTGGCGAGTCTTACCGCCGCGACACGCACCGAGGAAAGACCGAGATTGTTTGGACGGAAGGGAGAGCGTGTGGCAAACACTCCCTGGCGCACGTTGCCGCCAAGGCGTGGCGGGCGCACGGTGGGATGCTTGTCGGCATCCACATTCTCCGAAAATCCCCATATCAGCCAGACGTAATCAAAGCCGTCGATGCCCCGAAGGGCTTCGGCTTCGCGATAGGCTGGAGTGAAGACTATCGTGCCCGGGAGCGTGTCGGCAAGTCCGCTCTGACGTGGTATTCCAAACTTTGACGTCAGTGGCGAGTGGAATATTGCTATCGGTTCGATTGTCATCATTCTTCGCTATATTCGCTATATTCGTCAAGACGATTTTGCCAAAGATATTTTTTTGTCTCCTTCACTAACACGCCGCTGAGCAGCAACAGGGCGACGAGGTTTGGTAAGGCCATCATCGCATTCATGCAGTCGGCAATGTTCCACACGAGCGTGAGGTTGATGATGCTGCCGATGAAGACTGAGCCGATATAGATGATGCGATAAGCAAGCATCGTGCTGCGACCGGCGAGATACTCCACGGCGCGCTCGCCATAATAACACCAGCCGACGGTGGTGCTGAAGGCAAAGGTCAACACGCCAAAGGCAAGCATCGGCGTGCCGATATATGGTATCTTGGAGAATGCCATCTTGGTGAGGGTGGCTCCGTGAGAATAGTCGATGTCGGGATAGGCGAGGATGCTCGACACGATGACAAGACCGGTCATGGCACAGATGACCACCGTGTCCCAGAAGGTGCCTGAAGATGACACAAGAGCCTGACGCACAGGGTTGCGCGTCTGTGCGGCGGCTGCCACAATAGGTGCCGAACCAAGACCCGACTCGTTGGAAAACAGTCCGCGGGCAATGCCGTAACGGGCGGCAAGCATCACGCCCGAGCCAACGAAACCTCCACCTGCCGCTTCGGGCGAGAATGCCGAGGTGGCGATGAGCTTCAGTGCGGGAATGATGAACGAGGCATTGAACACAAGGATCACCATGCAGCCGACGACATAGAGCAAGGCCATGAAAGGAACAAGGATTCCGCAGACGCGGGCGATGCTCTTCACACCACCGAACACCACGGCCGCAAGCAGCGAGCACACAACGCCGCCGGTAAGCCACTGCGGCACGCCGTAAGCCTCGAAGGTCATCACCGACATGGCGTTGGCCTGTACCGTGCTGCCAATGCCAAACGAGGCCATGGCCGTGAAGAAGGCGAAGAGGACGGCAAGCCATTTCCATCCTAATCCGCGTTCAAGGGCATACATCGGTCCACCGAGCACGCGGCCGTCAGAAGACTTCACCCTGTATTTGATGGCGAGCAGACCTTCAGAATATTTGGTGGCGATGCCGAAGACTCCCGTGAGCCAGCACCACAACACGGCGCCTGGACCGCCGAGCGAGACGGCCGTTGCCACGCCGATGATATTGCCTGTGCCGATGGTGGCGGCAAGGGCTGTGGCAAGAGAACCAAACTGCGAGACGTCGCCTTTCGCTTCGGGGTCGCGAGTGACCGACAGGCGGATGGCAGTGAAGATCTTGCGCTGAGGGAAGCGCAGACGGATGGTGAGAAAGAGATGGGTGCCGAGAAGCATGACCATCATTGGCCATCCCCAGAGAAGTGAACTGATGTCACCGAAAAACGCGTTAAGTTGTTCCATTAGCTATAGTATTCTTATTATTTTTGTGTTCTAATTATTCTTCACTTGTCATTTTTTCGCTTGTCATTTTTTTCACTTGTCTTTTTCACTTGTCTCTTTTTTCACTCTTTCCGGCAAACCGGATAGTGACGATGTTAAATCCCATGGCTTTCATCACGTTGCGCATCTGAAGGTCGGCATTGTTTTCGGCAATGCTGACGTTCTGTGCCGTCAGGCAGCGGCTGAGCATCTTGTCGTAAGCCTTGCGATAGAGGGCATTGCGCACGCTCTTGTCCCATCTGCCACTCTCGTAGAACGACTTGGTGCGCGCTTCGTCGATGAAGTCGTTGTCGAGCAAGCCGACGGGAGGCAAGGTGACGCTGATGGTGTCGCCATGAGCCTCTATCCATTGTGGACCAACGCGGTGCATGTCGATGCCGAGGCGCAGGGTGCCGTAGTAGATGCGCACGAGATGGTCGTCAGAGAAGATGCCTTTCCTGACGGTGTCAACCATCACCTCGTCGTTGACGGCAAGAAACTCCCACTGTCCGATAGCCTTTATGGCCTGTATCTGTTCGGGCGTGATGTCGATATTGTTGTCAGACACAATCTCCACCGAGGCTGTCTCGATAGTATTTCTTAGCCACGACAGCACGCTGAGGACAGCGATGATGCCGATGATGGTGAGAGAAATCTGCCACCACGACTTTTTCAGTATCTCGAGTAAAGTCTTTCGTATTTCCATTGTCTGTCAGTCTTTTACCATTTCCACCTGCCACCTGTAGTCTTTGCGGAAGGTGACGGTGATGTTCTCTTCTTTATATCCCATTTTCACCACCATAGGCACGATGACCTGTGCGGCATTCTGCTGTGCGGTATGCAGTATGCCGAGTTGTGGTATCGACTTTATCACGGCTTCCCGTCCCTGACGTTCGTAGTCGGTGAGTTCGGCGTCGGAGAATCGGCTGCGCGTGAAGTCAACATATTCGCGGATGTCGTCGTGGTTCACCTTGCTGCTGGTGAGCACGACATGTGGGTCGGGGAGGAAGACCTCTATCTTCTCGCCGCTGCGCACGACGTTTGCCTCCGAGAAGTCGGCAAAGTCGATATATGCCTTCAGCTTTACGTCGATGGGAATGGCTATCTTCCTGTCGCCGAGCGGCATCTTCACGTCGAAGTCGCGGTTGAAGATCTTTCCCTTCAGCCGTTTCTCGTCAGAGTGTGTGACGATTTTGTGGATGTCGTATTCGGCCGTGTAGAGCTTGGAGCAACGTTGCAGTTGCATGATGAACACTGCCGTGGTGTCGGCATCTGTCGTGACCGCGGTCTCCGTCTCGGTGGTGGAGTCGGACGAGCAAGCGGTGATGAGGGCCAGTGTAGCCGCTATTGTCGTTATGATGAAAAGATGTCTCATTCGTCGAAGATTTACTGTCCGCCGAGGCGTTCGAAGAAGGTGATGATCTCGTCCCATGTCTTAAACTCGTCGCTGCCAAGACGTATGTTTGTGCCCATGAAGGCGTCGTCGGCGGCGGTGGCAATCTTGTAGTCGCCATAGAGTAGGGCGCTGTTGTTGGCGTAGATGACACGGTTGTATGACGGTGCGCTGATGATGTCTTCTATCCAGTCGTGGTCGGCGCTTATCGCCTCCTTGTCGTTGGAGTCGGCTGGGCAGAGGAAATACACGCTATAGTGTTCGATGAGCATCTCGAAGGCCTTGTGCATGCTGGGGCGCTGCATGCCTTGGGGCGACCGCATGGCGTCGATGGTGATATAGACGACGGGTCGCTCGCGTCCTTCCTGCCGGTCGTCAATCCATCGTATCACGGGAATGAGATAGTGAATGGCTATCTTGTCTGACAGACGATGCTCGCCATGGAAGTGGATGGCCTGCGGATAATGGCTGCGATAGAGGTCGAAGGTGTGGACCAGCGGGTCTTTGTCGCCGAAGAGTCCCCACACGCGTTGTCTCTCCGCCTCGTCGTCTGCCTTTGTGAAACACTGTTGGGTGAGTTCGGCATACTGTTTGACGAGGGCTTTGGTGACGATAAACTCTTGCACGCCGTCTTGCCGAGGGTTTTGGTAAGTCTGCTTTCCCGTCATGCCGTGTTTCACCATCGTGTCGCCGATGTTGAAGGCTGGATTGATGATGATGCGGTCGAAGCCATATAGTTGTTCGGTCATCATTCCTCCTGCCGACGTGCCTATGATGAGGTCTGGCTTCAGTTCGTCGCATTTGGCATGAAGGAAGCTGATTGCCTCCTGCGGGTCGAGTGGTATGTCGTATGCCACCACGTCGGTGTTTGGCAGCAGCTGTCTTAGCAGCGCCACGGTGCCCGACTGTGCCGACGAGGCGAATCCGTGCACATACATTACTCTTTTGTTTTCCATCAGCGATGGATATTTGATTTGAAATTGCTGTTCCATTGTTTTGTTTTTTATTTTCTGTTTTGTCAAACTCCTTTCCTCCTTTTTTCGCTTCGCTCAAGGAAACTTCTTCTTTTTTTCGCTTCGCTCAAGGAAACTTCTTCTTTAACTTCCTGCAAATGAACTATTCCCAACACTCGATGTCCTTCTCTGTATCAGTCATCATCGAGCGTCTAAACTGCGGATCGCGGTGCTGGCGTCGTTGCTCAATGTAGTTGTCGAGAAGCTGAAAGACCTTTGGCGAGAGTTGGATGATGGCGATGAGATTGACCAGAGTCATTATGCCCATACATATATCCACCATGCTCCAAGCCGTCTGCAAGGTGACCAGTCCGCCTGCCATTACTGTTATTCCCGTTATCAGACGGAAGATGTTGATAGACGTCTTGCCGTCGGTGATAAACCTTATGTTGGTCTCGCCATAGAAATAGTTGGCGATGATCGTGCTGTAGGCAAAGAGGAAGATGGCGGCGGTGATGAACAAGCCTCCAGCCTTTCCCACGTGGGCTTCAAGGGCATACTTCGTGAGGATGATGCCGTCGCGTCCGCTGTCGTAGAGCCCGGAAAGGAGGATGATGAAGGCGGTGCAGCTACAGATGACGATGGTGTCGGAGAACACGCCGAGAGCCTGTAGCAGTCCTTGTTTCACGGGATGTGACGTGTGGGCGATGGCAGCCGCGTTAGGTGCCGAGCCTTCTCCTGCCTCGTTGCTGAACAGACCGCGTTTCACGCCTTGCATCATCGCCACTCCTATCATGCCGCCCGCCGCCTGTTCGATACCGAAGGCGCTCTTCACAATGAGGGCTATCATCGACGGGATCTCGGTGATGTTTATCGCCAACACCACTGTCGAGAGCAAGATATAGCCTGCGGCCATAAACGGCACCACGATGCCTGAAAAGTTGGAGATGCGCGTCACGCCACCGAAGATGATGGCCAGCGTGGCCGCCGTGAGACCAGCGCCTATCCATGCGCGGCTGATGCCCGAGGCGTCGGAGAGAGCGTCGCAGAGCGTGTTGCTCTGCACCACTTGGTTGGCCATGCCGAAGGTGATGGTGATGAGCACGGCAAAGAGTATTCCCATCCATCGTCTGTGGAGTCCGTACTGCATGTAATATGCCGGACCGCCGTAGAACGACTCCTTGCCGCGCCGCTTGTAGAGCTGTGCGAGTGTCGATTCCACAAATGCCGTAGCAGCGCCGAGAAGAGCCATGACCCACATCCAAAATACCGCTCCCGGACCGCCGACGAATATCGCCGAGGCTACTCCGGCGAGGTTGCCCGTCCCGACGCGGCTCGACAGCGACACGGAGAATGCCCTGAACGAACCTATCTTCTTCGTGCGGTCGGCATCGTCGGCAGAGGCCGTCGCCGAGCTGTCTTCCACCTTACTTATATATATAGGGCGTCCTGTGATAATCTTCACCATGTCGCCAAGCAGTCGGAACTGCACGCCCTTTGACCTCACGGTGAAATATACGGCACAACCAACGAGCATCACCACTACCACATAGGTCCAGAGATAGTCGTTGATGGCATCCAAAAGCTGAATTATCGATAGCATTGTAGTCATTGTCTTTTCTGTTTATGATGCAAAAGTATTAAATATTAGTCAAATAACGGCAAAAAAAGATGTTTTTTTGAAAAAAAAGTGTGATAAGTGAAACTTTTTGCCGCATAGCAACGTCAAACAGACAAAATAAACAACATAATTGATAATAGAAAGGATTATAAAAATGAAAAAGTTATTTATGTTTATCGCTGCCGTGTTGGCGCTCGTGTCGTGTTCGTCGGTGACATCAAACAAGGAGGACATCATGGTACAGGAAGACCGGAAGGTGGGCAAGTTTACAAGTATAGCCATACAAGGCTCGCCGACAGTGATCTATCGACAGGGCAACACCTGCACCGTGAAGGTGAGGGCAAACAAGTCGGTGATAAAAGACATAAAGACGACAATCGACAAGGGTTGTCTCAACGTGTCGATGAAGGGTAATGGCGGCTTCTTCGTCTTTAGCAAGGAAAAACCGATTACCATTTATGTCACTTCGCCTGACCTTATCGGCGTGGAGATTGCTGGCTCGGGCGACTTCAAGAGCGAGATGCCGCTCGACACCGACAACATTCGACTCGTGGTGCGCGGCTCGGGCGACATCGACTTCGACGGGAAGATACTTTGCGACAATGCGAAGATGGAAGTGACTGGCTCGGGCGACATCGATGTGAAAGACATTGAGGCTCTTACTACCGATATCTCTGTGATTGGATCGGGTGAGATAGACGTCAACCAGCAGAAGGTGATCAACACCGACGTAAGGCTGACAGGCTCGGGCGACATTACTATCAAGTGCGAGAGTTGCGGAAACATCAATTCCAACCTTACCGGCTCGGGCGATATCAGCATCTACGGCTCGGTCAACAACATCAGCAAGCAGAAGGCTGGCTCTGGCGACTATAACATCAACGTGACAAAGAAATAACATCTTTTATAGGTCTAAAGCAGCATCTTTTATAGGTTTAATGCATGTTTTTTTAAGGATTAAAGCAATTTTTTTTAAGGATTAAGGCAAGTTTTTATAGGTTTATCGCAAGTTTTTAGGATAGTATTCGTCATTCTACATTCTTTTTTGTAATTTTGCACCCCAATATACAAATTAGAATGTAGAATGAAATATGCTGTAATAGCCGCTGGCGAGGGCAGCCGATTGGCTGCGGAAGGTATTGACTCGCCAAAACCATTGGTTAGGGTAGCTGGTGAAATGCTCATCGACCGCCTAATCAGAGTCTTTATGGACAACGATGCAGAAGAGATAGTCGTAATCTGCAACGACCTTACAACACAGGTGAGCCACCACCTGCTCGACATACAACAAAACGGACTGAAAGGCCGACCGGTGCCTCTGCGCTTCGTGGTAAAGAGCACTCCATCGTCGATGCATAGCTTTTATGAAATCAGCCGCTATCTGACCGACGGACCGTTCTGTCTCACCACCGTTGACACCATCTTCCGCCCAGAGGAGTTTAAAGAGTATGTCAGCGCACTGAAGGAAAGCGTGGAAAAGGGCATCGACGGACTGATGGGCGTCACTGACTATATCGACGACGAGAAACCACTCTATGTAGATGTGGATGAAAGCAACAACGACATAAAGGCGTTTCTCGACAAGAGCGACACATGCCGCTTTATCTCGGGCGGAATATATGGACTTACTCCACGTGCCATCGACACCCTCACGGCTTGCATTGAGCGGGGCGACAGCCGCATGCGCAACTTCCAGCGGGCACTCGTCGCCGACGGACTCTCGCTCAAGGCATTCAACTTCTCCAAAGTGCTCGATATCGACCATGCGTCGGACATAAAAAAGGCAGAGGATTTTCTAAAATAATCATATCTCTTCACTTATGGCAACAAAATTTTCAGAACTTCTCAAGGCTTCGATGAAGTCGGAGGATACAGAAGAATGGATTGACATCTATTTCACACGACCTATAGGATTGGCTTTCGCCCTGATGTGGAAGGCATTGGGAGTCCATCCTAACGCCATCACCATCCTCTCCATCTTCCTCGGACTGGGAGCGGGATATATGTTCTATTTCCCCGACATCGAACACAATATCTGGGGCGTGGTGCTGCTGATGTTCGCTAACTTCTGCGACTCCACAGACGGACAGCTTGCACGACTGACAGGACAGAAGACACTCGTAGGACGTATGCTCGACGGATTCTCGGGCGACGTGTGGTTCTTCGCCATATATCTCGCCATCGCATTGCGACTCATGGACGAGCCGCTGCCTTTCCTCGACAACATCACGTGGGGCTATTGGGGATTCGTACTCTGTGTCGTGGCTGGCTTCCTGTGCCACTCGCCACAGTCGTCGCTCTCTGACTATTACCGACAGATTCACCTCTTCTTCCTACTTGGCAAGAAAGGTAGCGAACTCGACGACTACGAGAGCCAACGCGCCATTTACGACAAGATGCCATGGAAAGGCAACTTCTGGGCGAAAATGTTCTACTACAATTACGCCAACTACTGCCGTAGCCAGGAGAAACGAACACCCGAGTTCCAGGCTCTCTACAAGGTGATAAGACTGCGCTGGCCTAACACGGAAGACATACCGCAGACCTTGCGCGACGAGTTCCGCCACAACTCGCTGCCGCTGATGAAATTCACCAACCAACTCACGTTCAATCAGCGTGCCATCATGATCTACGTGTTCTGCCTTGCCGGAGTGCCTTATCTTTATCCAATAATAGAAATTACCGTGTTCTCGGCCATCTACTCATATATGCACCGCACACACGAAAATTTCTGTAAGCAACTATGTGGATCGCTTTAGCTGATAAACAGGATATTACACGAGCCGGCATGCAGCATGTGCTGGGTTCGTATGGAGATGTCAACATGCGTCAGACCGACGACAAGTATGAACTCATCGAGATGCTGAGCCAGCATCCAGATGCACTCTGTATCATCGACTATACGCTCTTTGACATCAACGACATCGAGGAGATGCAGATCCTGCACGACCGTTTCCCCGATGCAGCTTGGATCATGTTCAGTGTCGATCTGACTATCGACTTCGTGCGACGCATCATGGCTATGGGGCAAAACTGTTCGGTTCTGCTGAAGGAGTCGCCGATGCACGAGATACGCGAATGTATCGACTACGCTATACGCCGCCGACGCTACGTCTGCCAACGCATGACTGAGATGCTGCTCGTTCCGGCAGACACGCATGCGGCTGATGCCGACGAGGTGAAACTCACTCGCACCGAGACTGAGATACTGAAGGACATCGCCCTCGGCATGACCACAAAGGAGATTGCCGACAAGCGCTTCTCCAGCTTCCATACTGTAAACACTCACCGGAAAAATATCTTCCGCAAACTGGGCGTGAACAACGTCCACGAGGCAACAAAATATGCCCTTCGGGCTGGATTGATAGATTCGGCGGAATATTATATATAAAGATGATAAGATTCTTCAAGCGTTTCTCACTGCCCGTATCGCTCTTTGTCGGCGTGGTGGCGTATCTGCTCTTTTCACGCATCGAGCAGCTGCAGCCTATTGGCAACGTGGCGGGACCGCTGTGTCTTGACGTGATGCCCGTCATTCTGTTCACCATCCTCTATGTCACCTTCTGTAAGATACAGATCAAGGAACTCAGACCGCGGGTGTGGCATTTCAAGTTGCAGGGCATAAGGATTGCCTTGTCGGCACTCTTCGTCTGGCTGATAACGTTGACTACTGATGCCGACATGAAACTCATCCTCGAGGGCGTGTTTATCTGCATCATCTGTCCTACAGCAGCAGCCGCTCCGGTCGTCACCGAGAAACTGGGAGGCAGCATCGCCTCGCTCACCATCTATACCATCATTGCCAACGTGGTGACATCGGTCATCATTCCGCTGTTCTTCCCAATGGTGGAGAAAGAGGCCGACATCACTTTCCTCTCTGCCATGCTCATGGTGCTGAGAAATGTAACCGTCGTGCTCGTCGTGCCTCTCGCACTTGCACTCACCAGCAGAAAGATCATTCCGGCTTTTACCGACTGGCTACGCTCCAAACGCGACCTCGCCTTCTATCTCTGGTGCATCAACCTCGCCATTGTCTCGGGTGTCACCGTGCGCAATATCCTCGCCTCCACGGTGTCGGGAATGACGCTCGTGTGGCTGCTCTTACTCCCCTTGGCTGTGTGCGTGTCGCTATTCGCCATCGGCAAGGCCGTCGGCCGACCTTACGGCGAGAGCATCAGCGCCGGACAAGCATTAGGTCAGAAAAACACCGTCGTCGGCATCTGGCTTACCATCTCGTTCCTCAATCCGTTAGCTGCCGTAGCTCCCGGAGCCTATGTGCTGTGGCAGAACATGGTCAACGCATGGCAGTTGTGGTATAAGGAAAAGTATGGCAAATTGAAATGGTGAAAACTTAAAAAATCTTTTTGCTTACAAAATATCACAAAAAAAGCATTGCCGATATCAGATTATTTCGTATCTTTGCGCCGTAAAGCCGCAGGAATGTGGGCTTTGACAAGTTTTGTATAACAATAATATAGGAAAGAGAATGAAAAAGTACATCTTAATGTTTGCCATACTGATGATGTCGGTAGTGGCTTTCGCACAGGACAAGAAGACCTGTCCAAAACAGAAACAGGAGTGTAAGAAAGAATGTTGCCAAAAGGCTGCTGACGGCTGCAAGAAGGCTTGTGATAAGAAGCAAGGCGAATGCAAGAAGCAAGGCGAGTGCAAGAAGCAAGGCGAGTGCAAGAAGCAGGCTGGCAACAAGAAGGTTTGCGCCAAGAAGCAGGTTTGCGACAAGGCTGAAAGTCAGGATTGCTGCAAGAAAGCTAAGTAAAAATTGAAATTGCGAGATAACGACCGCACGATAACGTCTTGAAAAAAAGGCGTTTCGTGCGGTCTTTGCTTGATAATACTAACACCTGCTAAAAAAGTATCATAATGTTTTACACTTTTGCACTAACTTTGCATCCGAAAACATTTACATAACCTAAATAAAAGTATTTATGAATAGGAAAAAACTAACAACATTCATCGCGTGTTGCCTCGCTTCGTTAGGCATGCAAGCAGAAAACATCAACATCTCCACGCCACGCACCTCGCTCGTCGTGGATGCCACAAACGGTCAGGATCTAAAGTTCGTATATTACGGAACACGACTCTCTGCCGCCGACCTTCAGACGGCTATCGACGTAGAAAGTCATAGCTACAGCGCTTATCCAGCATACGGATATAACTGCGCAGCCGAACCGTGTCTCGCCGTGCGACATGCAGACGGCGACATGACTCTGCAGCTGCAGGTCACCGGCACCGAGACCAGACAGGAGGCTAACGCTACTGTCAACGTGGTGAAGATGAAAGACAAGAAGATGCCTTTCTTTGTCAATGTTTGCTATCGTACATACAATGATGTCGATGTGATCGAGACTTGGACTGAGATAAGCCATGCAGAGAAGAAAACCGTCACTCTCTTCCGCTACGACTCGGGCTGCCTGCCCATAAGACGAGGCAACGTATGGGTGTCGCATCTCTACGGCTCGTGGGCCAACGAAGGCAGGGTGAGCGAAGAACCGCTGAAGCCAGGTATGCTCGTGATAGAGAATAAAGACGGCATTCGCAATTCGCATACCTCACACGGCGAAGTGATGTTCTCGCTCGACGGCAAGGGACGTGAGAACGATGGCGACGTCATCGGAGCTGCCATCTGCTACACCGGCAACTACAAGCTCCGCGTAAACACTCACGACGACGAGAGCCATCTCTTCTTCGCAGGTATCAACGAGGAAGCATCGGAATATCATCTCAAGCGTGGCGAGACATTCACTACTCCAGTACTCGCCCTCACCTTTAGCCGGGAAGGCATGAGCGGCGTGAGCCGAAACTTCCACCGCTGGGGACGTAACTATCAGCTCGCACACGGAAACAAGGTGAGAGACATTCTGCTCAACTCGTGGGAAGGCGTATATTTCGACATCAACGAGGAGGGAATGGACCAGATGATGGCTGACATCGCATCGATGGGAGGCGAACTCTTTGTGATGGACGACGGATGGTTTGGAGAGAAATATCCACGACTCACCGACAACTCTTCGCTCGGCGACTGGAAAGTGGATCCCAACAAGCTGCCTAACGGCATCGGCGGACTTCTCGACGACGCCAAGAAACACGGCATAAAGTTCGGCATCTGGCTCGAACCTGAGATGACAAACAATCCAAGCGAACTCTACGAACAACATCCCGACTGGGTGATAAAAGCTCCCGGACGTGACCTACTCTACGGTCGTGGCGGCACTCAGCTCGTGCTCGACATGAGCAACCCGAAGGTGCAGGACTTTGTCTATGACGTCATCGACGGCATGATGACAAAATATCCTGCAATACATTATATCAAGTGGGACTCAAACATGAACTTCGCCAACCACGGATCACAGTATCTCTCTGCCGACGACCAAAGCCACATGCTCATAGAGTATCACCGCGGACTGGTGAAGACCTTGAAGCGCATTCGTGCAAAATATCCTGACCTCGTCATCCAAAACTGTGCCAGCGGAGGCGGACGTGCCAACTGGGGCTATATGCCATACTTCGACGAGTTCTGGGTGAGCGACAATACCGACGCCTTGCAGCGCATCTACATGCAGTGGGGCACTTCTTATTTCTTCCCAGCTCAGACCATGGCATCGCACATCAGCGCTGCTCCCAACCATCAGACCCAGCGCGTCGTGCCTCTTAAGTATCGTATCGACGTTGCCATGAGCGGACGTCTCGGCATGGAGATTCAGCCTAAGAACATGACAGCCGACGAAAAGGAACTCTGCCGCAAAGCTATCAACGAGTACAAGCAGATTCGACCAGTGGTACAACTCGGTAATATCTACCGCCTCCTCTCGCCATACGACAATCTCGGAGTGGCTTCGATGATGTATATCGACGATGCAAAAGACAAGGCCGTCTTCTACTGGTGGAAGACAGAGACCTTCGTCAACCAGCATCTGCCAAGAGTGAAGATGGCTGGTCTTGATCCTACCAAGCGTTACCGCGTGCGTGAGCTGAACCGCATCGACAAGACTCCACTCAAGTTTGAGGGCAAGTCTTTCTCCGGAGAATATCTCATGGCCAACGGACTTGAAATTCCTTACACTCACAACCTCGATTGGGGCAAGCAGATTGACTATTCAAGTCGTGTGCTTTACCTCGAGGCAGAGTAACACTATTCAAGTCGTGTGCTTTACCTTGAAGCTTAATAACACAATAAAGCCCTATCCAGTTCTCATACGGATAGGGCTTTTCTATTATCACAATCATTCTACATTCTATCATCACAACTTTTCCACACTCTATTACCACTATCTTACCATAACAATGAAAGCGGTTTTACACGAGTGTAACTTCTCACGTCTTATTTCCTCTTCAAGAGATTGAGAGGTGCTGTTGGGGCGAGGACGTCGGAGGTTTTTTCCGTATATTGCTTCAGTGTGGCCTTGGCAGTGCCGCGGATGTCGTTGATATTGGCGGCTACGGCGAAGGTGTATTGGCCTGGAGCCACAAGCCACTGACTGTTCTGTTCGTCGTAAGAGGCGAGGTCGCGTACGGGGATGGTCATTGTCAGTGTCTCGCTTTCGCCTGGCTTCAGCGAGCGTGACTTGGCAAACGACTTCAGTTCCTTGGCAGGCTTCTCGAGTCCCGCCTCTGGTGCTGATACATAGACCTGTACGGCTTCTTTGCCTTCCACGGCTCCGGTGTTCTTTACCGAGACGCTTATTTCTACCTTGTCGCCATTTACCTTCACCGCAGGCTTGCCGTAAGTGAAGCTTGTGTAGCTGAGGCCATAGCCGAAAGGATAAGCCACGGGCTTGTCGAAGGTGTCGAAATAGCGGTAGCCCACGTAGATATCTTCCTCGTGGTTGGTGAAGTCGAAGCCCTTCATCGGCGCTCCCCAGCCTTTCATCTCGCGATAAGAATAGAGCGAGAGCTCGTCTTGAGGGAAGTTGGCGGTGGAAGGATGGTCGGACGCCGTTACTGGCCATGTCATGGTGAGCTTGCCCGACGGACACACCTTTCCCGTCAGAATGTCGGCCACGGTATTGCCGCCCTCTTCGCCCGGTTGCCAAGCCATGAGGATAGCGTCAACGCGGTCGCGCCACGACACCGTCTCCACTACCGAACCAGAGTTGAGGATGACGATGACGGGTTTGCCTGCCAGACGGAAGACGTCACTCACACGGAATATCATGTCGCGCTCAAGGTCGGTGAGGTTAAACTCGGTCTTTATGTCGCGGTCCATGCCTTCGCCAGCCTGACGGCCGATGGTGATGATGGCAGCGTCGGCTTCAGGACATGTCTCGTTGATGCAACGCTGCGAGATCTCTATCTCGGGCAGTTTCACCTTTCCGAACTGTGGCATCTGGAACCACTTGGTGGTCTCGCGGTCAGCCTCGAACTTCACGCGTGCATACTCGACGTATTTCTGATAGATGTCGGTGAGGGTCTTGGTCGTTGAGATGCCGGCGTTCTTCAGTCCGTTGACCATGTCGATGACGTAAGGCACGTTGACGTTGCCCGAGCCGCATCCGCAGTGCAGGAAGTCGTAAGAGTTCACTCCGAAGAGCGCCACCTTGTTTATCTTCTGCATAGGCAGCACGTCGTTGTTTTTCAGCAGCACCATGCCTTCGGCTGCCGACTGCCGTGTCACTTGAGCGTGAGCCTTGAGGTCAGGCTTGTTGGTGAAGGCCACTCCGTTCATCTTTGGCGAGCGCACGCAGAGCTCGAGTATTCGGCGCACGCAGATGTCCATGTCGCTCTCCTTGAGTTTGCCCGACTTCACGCTTTTGATGATGTCCTCAATCTGGTTGTCGTAGCCAGGTTCCATGAGGTCGTTGCCGGCATGCACCTGTGCTGCAGTGTTGCGCAGTCCGGTCCAGTCGGTCATCACCATACCGCGAAAACCCCAGTCGTTGCGCAGTATGTCGGTGAGCAGTGCGTAGCTCTCTTGTGCAAATTCGCCGTTGATCTTGTTGTATGACGACATCACGGTCCATGGGTCGCTCTCGCGTATGGCAATCTCGAAGCCACGGAGATATAGCTCGCGCAGGGCACGCTTTGAGAGACGCTCATCTACGCGTGTGCGGTCGGTCTCCTGAGAGTTGACGGCGAAGTGCTTGATGCTCGTTCCCACTCCTTGGCTCTGCACGCCGCAGATATAGGCGGCGGCAATGCGTCCGGTGAGCAGCGGGTCTTCAGAGTAATACTCGAAGTTACGTCCGCAGAGCGGGTTGCGGTGGAGGTTGACGCCTGGTCCGAGGATGACGTCAACGCCATATTCGCGTGTCTCGTTGCCTATGGCTCGTCCCACCTCTTCCACGAGTCGTGTGTTCCATGTCGATGCGAGCGTTGAGCCAACGGGGAAGCCGGTGGCGTAATAAGTGTTGGTGTCGCCTTCGCGCAGAGGGTCGATACGCACTCCTGCCGGTCCGTCGGCTAATACGAGCATGGGGATGCCGAGTCGCGGTATGGCGGCTGTCACTCCGGCTGCTCCTGGCACGAGTTTCTTTGTCTGTCCCACCATGGCACCGCTGCCGGCGTCGCTTTGGTTTGTGGCACCGACGAGCAGCGTGGCTTTCTCCTCGAGTGTCATGGCTTTCAGTACTTCATCAATGTTGTTGGCACTCAGTTTCGGTGCCGTCTGTGCCGAGGCAGCGAGTGTTGCTCCCACGGCGATGGTCAGTAATGTGGTTTTTAATTTCATCAGACTATATGTTTTTTAAGTTATCGAAATAGTATTTTCGTGCAAAGATACCATTTTTTTTCCTTTCAGCAAAATAATATGAAAGAAAATAGCAGAAAATAATATGGAGCTTTCATTCTCCTGTTGTCGTTAATATACGAAAAAGGGAAGTTAATAGACGTTGTGTCTTTTAACTTCCCATCTTGTTGTGGTTTATATGATGTCGTTTTTGTGTGTGGTATATATTATACGAGGTGAGATATGAGTTCCTCACGATCGCCTTCAAGCATGTCTATTACAGGTATTTCGATCATGGTGTAGCATCCTGGCTGCAGGCGCATGGAAGCACGGGCCACGTTCACCAGCACCTGTCCGGTGAGTGCGGGATTGTTGATGCTCATGTTAAACTCCAGACGCTGGTTCTGTGTCTGTCCGCTGACGCCTTTGCGCACGAGGTTTACGCCGTGGCCCATGTCGCGCACGTCGTCAACCGATGCCACCTGGAACACGTGTGTCTCATCGTTGGCAAAATACGGGTCGGCCTTAATGGCCTTTGTCACGTCTTCGAGCTTGTATCCCTCTTCGAGTTCCACATACACCATGCGGCGGTGAATGCCTTCGCCGAGAGGAATAGTCATTGAGAGAGCGTTCTTGACGCCTTCTTTCGACTTCACGCAAACCGAGTGTCCCATCGACATACCTGGACCGAAGTTGGTGTAGCTCAAGCCCTTAGGAGCGAGGCTCTGCATCAGTGTGCGTACTACGGAATCAGAACCTGGATCCCATCCGGCTGCTATTACCGACACGGTGTTGGTCTCCTTGTTGATTGGCATCAGCTCGTTGCGATACTCGAGGATTCGGGTGTGTATGTCGAAACTGTCAACGGTGTTGATGCCGAGAGGAAGTATGTCTTTTGCGAAGTCGGGGCAAGAGCGCGTCGGTGCGGCGAGAATAGCCACATCCACGTCTTTCAGTTCGCGAATGTTCTTTACCACGTCATACTGTGCGAGTTCTGCGGGCTTGTTTTCCGCTCCGTTACGACGTACTATACCAGCTATTTCGAAGTCGTTGGCCGCTTCGAGAGCCTGTATGGTATAGCGTCCTATATTGCCGTATCCCACAACGGCTGCTCTAATCTTTTTCATTTCTTTTTTATTGATGTTTGACTGTTTATTCTTGTTTTCGGTTGCAAAATTACACTTTTTCTGTGAAATAAGTGTCATAATGGCATAAAAAAATAAAGGAAAGTGGCAAAAAATTACAATTTATAGGTGTTTTGAGCCGTAAGGCTATAATCTGTAAGTAAAATCACTACCTTTCTTACTTTATCATCTTCAATGCCATTTTCACCACCAGTTCAACCGGCATGGCGGGATTGTCTTGCAGAATCTTCACCACCACCTTTTGCGATGGGGCGGGCGAGAAGCCGAGCATGGTGAGTGCGCTCACCGCCTCGTCTTTCACCTGGTTGTTTACGGGCTGTTCGATGCTGCCTCCGGCAGGTATTTCCTGTGTGATGCCGAGTGTAACTATCTTGTCGCGCAGATCGACGATGATGCGTTGTGCCGTTTTCAGTCCTATGCCTTTTATGGTTTTTATCATGCGTTCGTTGCCCGTTGAGATGCTGTTACACAGTTCGGCGGGACTCATCGACGAGAGCACCATGCGTGCCGTGTTAGGTCCTACGCCCGAGACGGTGATGAGCAGCAGGAACATCTCCCTTTCCTTCTTTGCGGCAAATCCGAAGAGCACGTGAGCGTCCTCGCGTATTGCCTCGTGGACGTAGAGTTTCACTTCTTTCTTTCCCTGTATGGCTGTGAAGGTGTTGAGCGAGATGTTCATGGCGTACCCCACGCCAGCCGCTTCAACCACGGCTATGGCGGGTGTGAGTTCTGTGAGTTCACCTTTTATATAATCAATCATGTTGTACTTTTATTTTCAGTTCTTTTTCTATAAAACGCAGCTGTTGTTCCAGCATTTCCAACTTCAGCATTCTAAATCCGGCAGCCTTTGCCTCGGCCAAGGGTCGTGTATAGAGATATTCAATCTCCATGGGTCGATTGTTGTCGAAGTCGAGTTTCATGCTTGGCGAATAGGGCGGCATCTTCACCGTGTTGTGTATCATCTTGTCGGCAAAGCTGCTGTCGATGTTTTTTATGCCGAGGGCGTTGGCAGCTCCTATCACCTCGAGCATCTGGTCGTAGATGAGCTGTCTGGTGGAAGAGTTGTCGAGGAGCCGGTTGGTGGTAGTGTTGAGAGCCACGGTCATGCCGTTGAAAGGCATGTTCCATACGGCCTTCTTCCATCTTGCCTCATAATAGTCCACGTCGGAGGCACCTATTCCCGCCTTTCGGAAGTCGTCAATCAGGCGGTTATACTTGTCGGTGTCGCTGCAGTTGTAGTTACCGATGTTGATGTTGCCGTAGAACTGGTGGTTGATGTGTCCTGGTCCGACCTTTGCCGAGCAGATGAAGGCGAGTCCGGCAGCGAGCTGTATGTCCGGCATCATCTTCTCTGCCTCAGCCTCTACGCCGATGCCGTTTTGTATCAGCAGCACGATGGTGTCGGGTTTTAGCAGCGGTGTGAGCAGCGTTGGCAGCAGCTGGTTGTTGGTGGTTTTCAGCGCCACTATCACCACGTCGCACTGCGGCATCTTTCTTGTATCGTCATATATAGCAGGTGCGGCGAGGCGGAAAGCCCCGTCGCAAGAGTCAACGGTAAGTCCGTTGTCAGCCACGTATTCGTAGTCTGAATGCAGGAGGAAATGACCCTCGAATCCTGCTTTGTTTATTTTTGCACAATAGTAACCGCCGATGGCGCCGGTGCCGATGATTGCGTATGTCATATATGTTATGATGTTTTTTTTAACTTCAAAAAAATGATATGTTAATTAGGTTTCGAAATGAAAAAGAGCTGTCTCCCGACAGCCCTTCCTTTTCTTACGTTTTCTAACTAACTTATTATCAACTATTCATTACTCATTGCAAATTCTGCTGCAAAGATAAGGTTTTTTTTGTTAATCATCAAGTTTTTGACTAAAAAAATTACGTAAACGCTTGCGATTTTAAAAAATAACATGTATATTTGCACTCTGAAAGGCAAAACCTAAGAAATAAAAGACTCCTAAAGTGACAATGAATAACGGAAAACATAGAACATCACTGAAAGATTTGGCAAAGCAGCTTGGTGTCAGCATAGCCACCGTTAGCCGTGCGTTGCGCAACAGCCCGGAGATAGGACTTGACATGCAGCAGCGTGTGAAAGCACTTGCCAAGGAACTCAACTACCGCCCTAATCCCTTTGCCCGCAGCCTGAGACGCGAGGCGCCGAAAATAATCGGGGTGGTGGTACCTAATCTGGTGACACATTTCTACTCCGCCGTACTTGACGGAATAGAAGAAGAGGCTTCGAAAGCCGGATATTCGGTCATCAGTGCCAACAGTCACGAGGACTTCGTGAAAGAGGCGAAGGTCGTGGACAATTTCATAGATATGCACGTGGAGGGCATCATCGCATGCCTTGCTCAGAACACTACCGACTATTCCCACTTCGAGGAAATCGCCGATATGGGCATTCCTCTCGTCTTCTTCGGACGCACGTGCATGTCTGACAAGTTCTCTACCGTAACGGCCAACGGCGACGAGGCGGCGCAGATGGCTACCGAACATCTTATCGAGACGGGAAGCCGCCACATCGCCTTTATCGGCGGACCAAACCATCTCGACATGGTGAAACGCCGTAAACACGGATATCTCGAAGCCCTGAGAGAACATCGCATACCCATCGATCGCGAAGTGGTGGTGTGTGACAAGATAGACTATCATACCGCCTTCGACAACACAATGAAACTGCTGTCAAAGGAGAATCGGCCAGATGCCATCCTCGCTTTCAACGACATCGTCACATTCGCCGCCTACTCGGCCATCAGGCAGATGAAGATGCACATTCCCGACGACGTGGCGCTAATAGGATTCTCAGACGACCTGCATACCGAATACGTCACACCGCGCATGTCGGTCATCGCCGACCAGTCGCAGACAATGGGACACGAGGCGTGTCGGCTACTGATGAAAGCCATCAACGGCGACACTAAGGTGAGAAAGGTGATCGTGCCGCAGAAACTCGTCATCAGAGACACGTCGGCAAAGCAAAGATAAAACCTACACCTTATTATATATATAGAACAGACAAACCTACTTATTTCGCAAAAGATGAAATATTGGAAAATTACACGATTGACCGTAGCGCTTGTAGCCTTGATAATGATGGCGCTAACGGCCGTGGCAGAAACGCCACAGATAAAGTTCCAGCGCCTCGACACGCGCGACGGACTTTCAAACTCTCAGGTCAACTGCATCCTGAAAGACTCCAAGGGTTTCGTGTGGTTAGGAACGAAATACGGACTCAGCCGCTATGACGGATATAGGTTCCGCGTCTTCCACTCCAGCACGAAAGACACCGTCTCGCTCCTCAACGACCATGTTGACAATGTCTATGAGGATATCGACGGATATCTATGGGTGCAGCAGGAAACAAAATACTGCGTCTATGACCCGAAGAAGGAGCGTTTCATACACGACCTCTCGCCTTGGTGTAAGAAGGTGGGAATGACAAATAATGTAGAGAAGGTGTTTATTGACCGCGACAAGAACTACTGGATGAAACCATGGGAAGGCGATCTCTACTACTATAACCCACGCACTGGGACAAAGGCGCGTTTTGATGTGATAAACAATGCTTTCGGCGTAAAGGGAAAACAGACCGTCACCTCAATAGCCTCTTACGGGCGCAGCACACTCGTGATGACCAATTGCGGCGTGCTCATGTCGCTCATAGGAGAGGAGAAGCGCGTGTCGTGGGTGTCGAAGCACATAAAAAAGGTACAGCCTCATGAAGCTGTATCCAGACGCATCTATGTGGACCGGAAAGGAAACTACTGGGTGACAAGCGAAGGCAGGTGCTATGTTTACGACCATCGGTATAAGCGATGGTTCGACTCTCTGACTGACTATCTGCGTTGTCTCGGCATCGGCGGAATGTCTTCAGACGTAATCATAGGCGACGTTCAGGAAGACAATCTCGGCAGGATGTGGGTAGCCACCGACCACTCGGGCCTGTTTATCATCGACTATGCGAAACGTGAACTGTACAACTACAACCACGACAAGGCAAACGAGTCGAGCGTGTCTGACCATAATCTCCTTAGACTCTATCGCTCGCTCGACAACCAGATGTGGATAGGCACATATACCGGAGGCGTCAACCAGGTGGTGCTCAACAAAGACAACGTGAAAAACGTGGCCTTGGGCAGCATCAACACCGTGACCGAAGACAAGGAAGGCAACTACTGGCTCGGAACCAACGACAACGGAATCATTAGATACAACCCCGTGACAGGCGAACGTCAGTCTTTTACCATGGCGTCCCACGGACTCTCGTCAGACATCATCGTCACGAGCCGTTGTGCCAGCGACGGCACACTTTGGTTCGGCACCTTTGGCGGCGGACTCATCCAATATGCCAATGGGAAGTTCACAGCCATGCGCAAGGGTACACTCTCAGACGACAATGTGTGGGCTGTCGTAGAGTCGGCCGACAAGAATATTTGGATAGGAACACTTGGCGGCGGCGTGCAATGTATTGAAAAGGATGGGAAAATCTCGACATATAACCAGACAAACTCACATCTCTCGAGCAACTACGTCTCGTCGATGCAGATAACACCTGAAGGATGGATCGTTGTCGGAACATCAAACAACTATTCGCTCATCGACCCTAAGAAACGTAAGGTGGTAAACATGAAACTCGACCAGGATGCCACACGCTCGTCGGTTGTCGCCTCAGCTTGTACACAAGTGCTGATGGACTCGCGCGGACTGGTGTGGTATTGCTCGTCGGCAGGCGTGAATGTGCTTGACAATACTACGGGCGTGGTGACACTGCTCGATCAGGAAAGCGGACTCTCCGGAAATAACGTCTGCTCGGTCATCGAAGACTCACGCCATAACATTTGGGTTGTAACAGAATATGGCATATCTTACATACAGCTCACCATTTCGAATGGAGAGTGGAAGTACGATATCCGCAACTATAACAACAGAGACGGACTCCAGCCTGGCCCGTACAACCAACGCTCGGTCTGCCTTACCAGCGACCGACATGTCCTCGTCGGAGGCAGTAACGGTCTCGATATTATCGACCCAGAACGCCTTGGCAGTCAGAAAATTGTGGGATATCCCGTGTTCAGCGGCTTCCTGCTCTACGGACAACAGATTGAGGTGGGAAAGAAATACGACGGACATGTCATACTGCCAGAAGCTATCAACGAAAGCCGACGGGTGGAACTAAAACACAACGAGAATCAGTTCACCATCCAGATGGCATCAGACCAAGGACTGATAAAAAACCGTTCGCAATATGTATATCGACTCGATGGATTCAGCGACAAGTGGATGAAGACTGAGGCTGGCAACCCGAACATCTCGTTCACAGGTCTCTCTTCGGGCAAATACACACTCGTCGTAAAACTCCTCGACGACCGCAATCAGATGGGCGTCGATGAGAGCCGACTTGAGATTGTGGTGCGACCACCGTTCTGGGCCACATGGTGGGCTTATATCATCTACGCCATCGTCGTGGCTATGCTGGTACGTATGTGGCATCATCGCGAGACAAAGAAACTCCGACTCGAGAAACTGAAGATGGAAAAGGAAGAGGAGATGCGTAAACGCCGCGAGGCAAAGACGGCATACGACAATATCAGCGACGAACTGCGACTGTCGTTCGACAATATCTTCACCAAGCTCGACACGCTGATGAGCGGCGAAAACGACGAGCGCCGTTACGAGCAGCAACAACAGGTGTTTGACAGTGTAGAGACTCTTATGACGCAGATAAGTGAAATGAAACCTGCTGAAAGTCAGAAAGCTACACCTGTGGTGCGGCAAGAGAAACTTCTCATCACTCCTACAATAACAGATGTGCAGATAGTAAGTCTCGACCAGAAACTGGTGGATGCTGCAACAAAATATGTGGAAGACAATCTCTCTAATGGCGACATCACCGTCGAGACCATGAGCGAAGCAATGAACATGTCGCGTGTGCATCTATACAAGCGTCTTACGGCCATCACTGGCATGACGCCGTCAGAGTTCATTCGTGACATTCGTCTCCGTCACGCCGAACAGCTCATTCTCAAGAGCCAGCTCTCAGTGAGCGAGATAAGTTACAAGGTGGGATTCAACAATCCTCGCTATTTCTCGAAGTATTTCAGAGAGAAATATGGTGTCATCCCGTCGCAGTATAAGGGAGATAATGGAGTTTCCCCGTCGTAGTATAAAACAGCAGAAGAAGGCTTTTTAACTTCGTAGAATAAGAAATAAGAAGGTTTTATTACTTCGTTTTATAAATCAGAAGAAGGTGTGAAGAGCGTGGAGTGAGAATCCTCACTCCACATTCTTCATACATTTTTTCTATATATCTATTGAGACGCCTCCTATGAGCCATGTCCCAGGCTGAGGCACGCAGCCATAGTCTATGTATTCTGTGTCGAAGAGATTGTTCACTTCTACATAGATGTTGTATCGTGGAGCCGACCAGCATAGTCTCGCGTCAACGATAGAGTAGGGACTGTAGTTCTTTACTTCACCATCGTAGTCGGTATAAGTGCCGCGACGTTCTTGCCAGCGGAAGTTGATGCCGAGGGCGAGACGGTCGATGATATTGAGTTGGAGGTTTGACACAAACTTGTGACGTAGATACTCCAAAGAGTATTTGCTCTGTATGTCGTTGTCAATGTCCTTGCTCTGGAACAGATAGTTGTAAGAGACATTAATGTGTTTCAAGACAGTCTGTCCTGGTAGCAGCTGTTTGAAGTCCATTGACAGCTGTGCTTCCCATCCCGTCGCCTTTACCTCAGTGAAGTTGACTGATTCCCATGGAGCGTCAGGTCCGTCGCTTGTGTGGCGTATCCAGTCAATCATGTTCTTCCAGTTGTTGCGATACACGCTCGCCTGTGCGGCAATGCCGTGTGCGGCATATTTCACGCCGCCCTCGATGGCATTCACCTCTTCTGGCTTCAGGTTCTTGTCTGCCACATGTCCTCCGATAGAGTAGTAAAGTTCAGTGTATGAAGGCATGCGCAGCGAGGTGTTGTATGAGGCAAACAACTTCACGTCGTCGCCTATACGATAACTGGCATCCACGCCAGGATAAACCTTCATTGCCATGTCGCTCCACGAGTTTTTCGTGGCCACCAATCCGGCTGACAGCGTAAAACGTTCGAGCAGGATATTGTGTTCCAGCACAAAACTCACATTAGTGCGGTTGATGCCATAGGCGTAGGTGCGGTTGGTGCCGTGTATTGGTTTCGGATTGTTGAGAGGCTCGCCGAGTTTCGAACTTACATAGTCCTCGTTTCTCAGCTCAGCACTCACGGCGGTGCGTCCTAATGTCCAGTCAAAATATGAGTTTAGGTTCACTCCGAAGATGTCTGTCCTGTGATAGTTGAATGGCACCTTCTGTTCGTCGTCGCGATAGAGCTCAAAGCGGTCGTTGGAGTGATTCCAGTAGATCGAAGGCTTGAGGTGTATCTTGCCTTTTTTCGTCTCCGCCTGTATGGCAGTGAATGTCTTGAGGGTATGCTCAAACTGGTCGTCCCATTTGGCTCCGTAGAAAGTGTTCGAGCCATAGTCTTTTGTAGAGATGCCAGCATGCCAGTTTACCCTGACGTCATCATCGTCATACGAGCCTTGGTAGAACGCCTTCCCGCCGCTGTAGTCGCCGTTAAGGCCGCCTGCACTGTTGCGGGTAAAACCGTCAGAGCGCGTATAGCTGCCCGACACCTGGTTGCTCCACTTGTCATGGGCGATGTTTCCCCAGGCTCCAGCAGAGAGATAGCCATAGCTGCCGCCTTCTACATGAGCCGAGGCGCTTGTCTCCTTACGTGGCGATGTGATGATGTTGATGGCACCAAGCAGCGACGATGTTCCATAGACCCTGCCTGCTGGTCCTTCGAGCACTTCAATACGTTCGATTTCGCTGATGTCAACTGGGAAATCAAACACGTTGTGTCCTGTCTGCGGGTCGCAGATGTTGATGCCGTTGAGCAAGATAGTGATTTGCTCGCTGTTGCCGCCTCTGATGCTCACGTCAGTCTGCGCTCCAATAGGTCCACGCTGCCTGACATCCACGCTTGCGGCATATTTCAGCAAATCGTTAACACTTTGCACTGGCGCCGCCTGTATATCGGCTCGTTCCAGTACAGTTACCATTCTCGCAGCCTGGGCGCGTGTCAGAGGTGCCTTAGAACCGCTAATGGTCACCTCGTCGAGCGTCATCTCGCGGTCGGTCTTGGTGGCAATGGTGTCTGCTGTCACTTGTCTTACGCTGACGCTTCCGGCACTGGCGTGTTGCAGCGTGGCAACGCTGAGCACACCCACCAGTACCTCACGTCCAAGACAAGCAAACAGCGAGTAGCCTTTGCGTCCAAAATGCTTGAACACGATAGCGCCCTGCTTCTTGTTTGAATTGTTGTTGTACATTTTGTTAATTGTGAATATGTTAAAAAACGGGTGCAAAGGTACGAAGAATAATGAAGAATGTAGAATAAATGATGAAGAATTTTGCGGAAAGAGGAATTTTTCACTCTGTTGTCTTAGAATATCTTCACACCAACGAATATCGTGCGTGGCTGCGTCGGACCATAGAAATAACCTGAGTCGCGGAACTCGCCGCGGTCGAGGTCTTCCTGGAATGCGTTGAACATGTTTTGTATGCCGCAGTTAATCTGGAAATTAAGATGATGACCTAACGTGAATGTGTAAGAGGCTTTTGCAGATAGTTCTATGAAGGATGGGGTGTGGACCATCTCGTCTTGCTCACCGAAATGTGGCACATACATCCTGCCGGTATAAATGCCAGACAACGACAGGTCGAAACGCTTTGCCGGTTTGGCATTCATGGTGAAATAGCCATAAACGTCAGGTGTACGGGGCATGTCCTTTACAGGCGCTACCGTCGGGTCTTCGCTCCAGGTAGTGAACTCCTTGTATCGGCTGCGTTGCATGGTGAGTCCTGCCTGAAGAGAGAAGTTGTCGCCGTGGGCTGCCTTTGCGTCAATGTTCACTCCATATACTTCCGCTCCGTCGCCGTTGCGTCTCTCCTGTATTGTAAAGCCATTGTCATCCACACCGATGTTTTGCAGATAGAACACGTCGGTGAGTGAGGTGTAGAACGTCTCGGCGAGGATATTGAAAAGGAAGTGGCCGCTTCGGAAAGTCCAATCTACCGATCCGCTGAAACTGTTGGAATGTTCGGGCTTTAATCCTTCGGCAAGTTTTATCAGTACACCTTCGCCACCCACGGCTGTAACGTGGAGATCTTCGTCGTAAGCCTGTGGCGCACGGAATCCTGTTGACCATGTGGCACGAGCCTGAATGTCTTTGGCAGGCTTCCACATGACGTTCACCCTCGGACTGAAGATGGGATTGTCTATAAGGTTGTGGCTGTCGATGCGAAGGCCAGTGAGCACGGTGAACTGACGGATGGTCCATTCGCCCTGTCCGTATGCACTGGCAATCCTCACGTCTTGCTTCAGGTCGCGCTTATAGCCAGTCATTATGTCATGAAGAGAGTTGTATTGGTATTCAATGCCAGCGGTGAGCGTGGCAGGCGAGAAGATCAGATGACCGAAACGACCGGTATATGTGGCACCGCCGACATAAGTGAGATCTTTTGTCTTGCCGTAAGCATTAGGGTCTTGCTGTGCTCCATAGTAGCTGTTACGGTCCACATGCTGGACAGAAGAGAATAACGACACTTTCTGTGCCCATTCCTTCCATGCTATATCGTATGTTATGCCCCCGCTATTAATGATGTGTCGTGTCTGTTCGGTGATGTCGGTGAGATGTGGCTCCAGGTCAAACTTGTTGCCGCCACGACGAAATTCGTTGGTGGTGTGATATTCCAATCCCAAACGGGTGAATGCTGACGGACGATAGAAACCGCGCAGACCGAAGGTGTGGGAAGAGAGCTTGCCGAGTTCGGAAAATCCGTCGCCGTCGTGATCATAGTGTTGGCGGTTGCGGTATGACTGATAGAGCGAGAGACCATATTCGTTTTCGTGTCCTACGAGCGACGCGTTAGCTCCCATATAGTCTTCCCATGCCTTGCCGCCGATTGACGAGAGTGTGTTGGATAATTCAAAGGAGTTGCTTTTCGGGTCTTTGGTAATGATGTTTATCGTTCCTCCCACGGCGTTTGCCCCGAACAAGGCCGAGCCGCCGCCTCTCACCACCTCTATACGATCGACCATGGCAGCAGGTATTTGTTCCAATCCATAGACGCCGGCAAGGGCGCTTACCACGGGACGGCTATTGATGAGAATCTGTGAGTATGGACCTTCGAGACCATTGATGCGCACCTGTGGGAAACCGCAGTTCTGGCAGTTGTTTTCCACCCTTAGTCCCGACTGGTAGGAAAGGGTCTTTGCAAGGTCGGGAGCATTGACCTGTTCAAGCAATCTTGCGCTGATGACATTTACCACGACCGGCGCGTCTTTACGCTTTACCACACTTTTGTTTGCCGACACTACCACGTCGTCGAGATTCACAGTGCGATGTATGTCGTTGTCGTGGTGCTCTTTATGTCTGTCGTCTTTTGATAACTCTGGGGTGTTGTTGTCGGAATAATCCAGAATAGTGTCGTTACCATATGAACGACTGTTGGCCACAATCGCGGCAAAAGCCATAAGTACAAATCTTTTTTTCATTTCTTTTTCTAATCCTTTTGTTTGGGCTGCAAAGGTAGATGGTTTGGTAGTAATCTGAAATACGCAAAACATAGTATTCTACAAGGTGTGAGTGTCTCATGATACCAATAAAAGATTACCCCGATACCTTGTTGTAGTGATGTTAATATTGTGAAATAATGACGAATACCTATTTTTTGGTATTGTAAGAATGGCAAAAAATGACTAACTTTGCGCCCAAAATAAAGTCATAGAGAAATGAAAAGGTTGAAACTATACGAAGCTGGAGACAAGATGATTGACCTAATCAGCGACAATTACAGCATGTTGCAGGGACTGGGTGCCTTTGGCATCCGATTGGGTTTTGGGGACAAGACTGTGGAGGAAGTGTGTCGCGAACAAGGTGTTGACTGTTACACGTTTGTCACAGTAGTGAACTTCCTGATAAATGGTTTCACACCAAAGGAAACCGACGACAAGATCTCTGCCAGCACGCTCCTGACATACCTGCGGGCGTCGCATAATTATTTCCTCGACTTCCAACTGCCTACTATACGCCGTAAACTCGAGGAATCGCTATGTGGCGGAAACAATCTGGCGCCGCTCATCATTCGTCTCTATGATGAGTATGCACACGACATACATCTGCATATGAAGTACGAGGAGAAGACTCTCTTCCCTTATGTTGAGGCTCTGCTTAGAGGAGAGCAGATGACGAACTATAACGTGGAAATATTCTCTAAGCACCATAGCGACACTACAGGCAAATTCCTTGAGCTGAAAAATATCATCATCAAGTATCTTCCACATAACGGACTTGCTAACCACCAGCTCACCGCCACTCTCTATGATATATATAATAATGAGGAGTGGCTGGCAAACCATAGCAATGTCGAGGAAGTGCTGTTTGTGCCAGCCATCCGACTGTTGGAGGAGAAAGTGAAAGCCGACGATGTGACGGCACGCCTCACAAACATGATAAAGTGTCCTGATAGTGCTGAGACTGTGTCTGAGCGAGAAAAAGAGATAATAGTCTGTCTTGTGCAGGGCATGTCGAATAAGGAGATTGCCAATAAACTTTTCATTTCTGTCAACACCGTCGTCACCCATCGTCGCAACATAGTACGCAAACTGCAGATACGTTCTCTTGCCGGTTTGACCATTTATGCCATAGCAAACAACCTGATTGATATGCCGCAGATATAACTTTAGTGAAAAAAGAGTTGATTTTTATCTCTTTTGTTGTTAGTGTCGCAAAAATACGTTACCTTTGCTGCCCGAATGAAATAACCTGGAATAACTTGCGATAAAACTTCAAACAACAATGGAATATAATAAAATCGTAGAGAATATCATCGACAGCGTACGTCCTCTGCAAGGGCAAGGAAAGCAGGCAGACTATATACCGGCTCTTGCCAATGTTAATCCTGACCAGATGGGGATTTGCATAGAAACAATAGGAGGTGCAGCTTACACATACGAGAAGGCTGACACTCGTTTTTCGATACAGAGTATATCGAAGGTGTTTGCACTGGCTATGGCCTTCTCGATTGAGGGCGAGGGCTTATGGGAACGTATGGGACGCGAACCGTCAGGCACAGCGTTCAATTCGCTTGTACAGTTAGAGATAGAACAGGGCAAACCACGAAATCCCTTTATCAATGCCGGAGCTATCGTGATGACAGACATCTTGTGTGAACGACTGAAAGATCCCGAAGGTTTTTTCCTACAATTTGTCAGAAATATGTCGGGCAGCAATACTATAAACTATAATCATGCAGTGGCAGAATCAGAGCGGGAACAAGGCTATCTCAATGCAGCTATCATCAATCTTCTGAAATATCACGGGAATATTAAGGGCGACATAGAACGAGTGTTGCGCTTCTATTTCCTTATGTGCTCGGTTGAAATGAGTTGCCGTGAACTGGCACATGCCTTCTTGCCCTTTGCCGACCATACCAAACCGTTTGATTATACGGATGTCTATCTCACGCGTTCGCAAGTGAAACGTATCAATGCCATCATGCAGACTTGTGGTTTTTACGACGAGGCAGGCGACTTTTCCTATCTCGTTGGACTTCCAGGAAAGAGTGGCGTAGGAGGCGGCATCGCGGCGGTGTTTCCCAGCCTTTATTCTGTTGCGGTATGGAGCCCGAGACTAAACGCAAAAGGCAATTCGGTAATAGGCATGAAGATGCTCGAACTGCTTACTACTGCCACCCAACAGTCGATATTCTAAATAATTATTGCAAAAAAATCGATAAATTCTTTGTCAATATAGGATATTTTACTAAATTTGCGGACAAAAAAGAAAAAAATATATGAGAGTAATTATCGAACCAGACTACGATAAGATGTCTAAGTGGGCTGCTGACTATGTAGCCAAGAGAATCGTTGAGGCAAATCCAACAGCGGAGAAGCCTTTTAAATTAGGTTGTCCGACGGGCTCGTCTCCTTTGGGACTTTATAGGGAGCTAATCAAGAAATACCAGGCGGGAGAACTGTCGTTTGAAAACGTAATCACGTTCAATATGGACGAATATGTTAATCTTGACGAGAATCATCCTGAGTCATACCATTCGTTTATGTGGACTAACTTTTTCTCGCATATAAATATAAAAAAGGAGAATGTACATATCCTCAATGGCAATGCCAAGGATCTTGTGGAAGAGTGCGACAACTACGAGAAGATGATAGAGGATGCTGGCGGAATAGACCTCTTTATGGGTGGAGTAGGGCCTGACGGTCATCTCGCATTTAACGAACCTGGCTCATCACTGACATCAAAGACACGTATCAAAACACTTACCACTGATACCATCATCGCAAATAGCCGCTTCTTTGACGGCGACATGAACCTCGTGCCAAAACAGGCTCTCACCGTTGGTATCGGTACCGTGATGGCTGCCAGAGAGGTGCTGCTACTCTGTAATGGTCACCATAAGGCACGCGCGCTTCAGCATGTGGTTGACGGTAATGTGTCGCACAAGTGGACTGCCTCTATGTTGCAGATGCACCCAAAGGCCATTGTCGTGTGTGACGAAGCGGCATGCGACGAACTTACAGTGGCAACATACAAATATTATCTCGACAAAGAGCGAGGAAACCTATAAAAGTAATTAAAGAGAATCCTTGACTCCACCTTTTTGCTCGATATTATATTAGTTTTGTAAGAAAAAACGAAATATTTAAGGCAAAAACAAAAAAAATGCAGGAAAAGTTTGGAGGATTAAGAAAAAGTCCGTACCTTTGCACTCGCAATCAGGGAACAACACGATTGCAATACAAAATTGGGATATGGTGTAATGGTAACACTGCAGATTCTGGTCCTGCCTTTCCTGGTTCGAGTCCGGGTATCCCAACAAAAAGAGAGCGCAATCTTAGGGTTGCGCTCTTTCTTTTTGAAGAAATTAAAAGGGACGTGCTCCCTAAAATACCATACATTACTCTTAAGAATATTTTTATATGAAACAAGTACGCCCAAAGAAAAATCTCGGTCAGCACTTCCTTACTGACCTCTCGATAGCCAAACGTATTGCGGACACGGTCGATGCCTGTCCCGAGCTCCCTGTTCTCGAAGTGGGGCCTGGCATGGGTGTACTCACACAGTATCTTATTGAAAAACCCCGTCCAGTGAAGGCGGTGGAGATAGACACCGAGTCGGTGAATTATCTCTACGAACGTTTCCCGAGCCTTATTAATAATATAATAGGTGAGGATTTCCTGCGTATGGACCTAAACAAGATATTCGACGGTCAGCAGTTTGTGCTAACTGGAAACTATCCATACGACATCTCATCACAGATATTTTTTAAGATGCTCGACAATAAAGACCTTATACCTTGTTGCACTGGTATGATACAGCGTGAAGTAGCCCAACGAATGGCTTCGTCTCCAGGAAACAAGGCATACGGCATACTGAGTGTGATGATCCAGGCATGGTATAATGTGGAGTATCTGTTTACGGTGGATGAGGGCGTGTTTAATCCGCCTCCAAAGGTGAAGAGCGCGGTGATAAGAATGACCCGTAACGAGACCACAGAACTTGGTTGTAACGAGCAGTTGTTTAAGAGAGTGGTTAAGACGGTGTTTAACCAGCGCAGAAAGATGTTGCGAGTGAGTATGCGCCCGTTGTTTGCCGGCATTCAGGTGAGTGAGGGCTTTTTCAATCATGATATTATGACCCGTCGTCCTGAGCAGCTCTCAATAGCAGAGTTTGTTGACCTGACAAACATGGTGGACGAAGAGTTGGGAACGTCAGAACCGAAATAAGTGTTATTGAAATGAAACGCATCTTTCTCATTATAGTGTGGACAATAGGGGTGATGTCGGTGTTGATAGCTCCTATTATTCCTCATCATCATCATGGTGAGGCTATATGCATGATAATGGAACAATGCGGGATAGACAATAATATTAATGACGAACATACTGAACATCATGGAGATAGTGAACATGAGGATTGCTCTTCGTGTATAAAGAATGCACAGTGGCTTGACGTTATGGCAGGCAATAACAGGAATGCATTTGATGTTTATCTCCTGCCATTGTTTGTCGTTTTTGGCTATGAATGGCATGTAAGAGATGTAGTTGTTGAAGAGAAGCAAAATCTTTATTGTCAGTCCAAAAAAAAGCTACTGGAAGGCTATGGAGGATTATGCGGGCTGAGAGCCCCTCCTTGTTTTTGTTGATATCTTGCTGGAAAAAGAATGAGCGTCAAATACTCATAAACAAAAGAAAAAGACAAGTTTACATAAACAAGTATTACAATGAGACATATTTATATATTCTTTATCTTGATGGCAACTTGCATGTTGGCAGGTTGTCAATCGGGAAAGACAACTCATGGCTCTCACGACCATGAGGGAGAGACAAATGAGTCGCATGCAGGTGAGATAGTGATGACTCACCAACAGATGGAAAAAGCTGGTATAAAGACAGAGACAGTGGTTGAAGGAGATTTTACCGCTGTGATGAAAGCAGCCGGACAAATAGTTAGAAGGCAGGGTGACGAGCAGACTGTTGCCGCCACGATGAGTGGTATAGTGTTTCTTCGTGACGCATCGTTGTCGGAGGGAAGTGAAGTGGCAAGAGGACAAGCCGTGGCTGACATTACTGCACGCAACCTACAGGATGGCGACCCTATAGCTAAGGCAAGGGCTGCATTCGATGCTGCAAAGAGAGAATTGGAGAGGATAAAACCTTTGGCTGACGATAATATCGTCTCTCAGCGCGAATACGAACAGGCAAGACTAAACTACGAGACTGCACGTGTGACATACGAGGGTGTGGCGTCGTCTCGTAGCGGAAGTGCTGTCGTGACTGCCGGCCGGGGAGGTTTCGTCAAGTCGTTGCTTGTGAAGTCTGGCGACTATGTGAATGTGGGCGACCCTATAGTTGTTGTCACTCAGAACCGCCGTCAGCAACTCGTTGTTGATGTACCGGAATGTGCATACAGGAACATGGATGAAATAAGGAGTGCTAACTTCCGTGCCACGGGAAATGAAAACATCTATAAGCTATCTGAACTCAATGGAAAACTGGTATCGTATAGCCGGACGTTGCCCGAAGGCTCAGCATATCTTCCTGCCACATTCGAGTTTGACAATGTAGGCGATATTATTGCAGGGTCGTTTGTAGAGGTTTATCTGTTGCTCAAGCAGAGAAAGAACGTGATATCTGTGCCTAATACCGCGTTGACCGAAGAACAGGGTCTATATTATGTATATGTAAAACAGCATGAAGATCATGACCATGGACATGCTGAACATGCTCATGAGCATGAAGACCACCATGCCCACGAGGCAGAGGCTCACGACCATAAGGGTGAGGAAGGCATCTTTGAGAAGCGTGAGGTGAAGATTGGTCAGACCGATGGCGTACGTACTGAGATTGTCAGCGGACTAAAGGCTGGCGAGAGTGTCGTTACTGTTGGGGCTTACCAAGTAAAACTCGCCTCAGCGTCATCAGTGATTCCTGAAGGACATAATCACAACCACTAATATCTACGATTATGTTGAACAAGATAATAAGATTTTCGCTCGACAATCGTCTCGTGGTGCTCATAATGGGAGTACTGTTGACAATAGGTGGTCTTTATACTGCCGACAATATGGAAGTCGATGTATTCCCCGACCTTAATGCCCCTACCGTGGTGGTGATGACTGAGGCAAAAGGCATGGCTGCAGAGGAGGTGGAGCGCCTTGTGACTTTCCCAATAGAGACAGCCGTCAACGGAGCCACCGATGTTCGTCGTGTGAGATCGTCGTCAACCAACGGGTTCTCTGTCGTTTGGGTAGAGTTTAACTGGGGTGCCGACGTGTATCGTGCCCGTCAGATAGTTAATGAAAAACTATCTACCATTAGCGACGCCTTACCACAAGGCATTGGAAGTCCGACACTGGGTCCACAGTCGTCCATACTTGGTGAGCTGATGTTTGTGTCGCTCACTTCTGACTCCACGTCGCTACAGGAGCTACGCACCCTTGCAGACTGGACCATTCGTCCACGTCTGATGTCGTCGGGAGGAGTAGCACAAGTGGCTGTGTTAGGAGGCGATATACGTGAATATCAGATACAGCTTAGTCCCGAACGCATGAAGCATTTCGGTGTAGGACTTAACGAGGTGATAAACGCTGTCGGCAATATGAACCGTAACGTGGCAGGAAACACTCTGTATGAGTATGGCAACGAGTACATCATCCGCGGACTGCTAACCACCAATGACCCTGTAGAGATAGGGAAGGCAGTAGTGAAGAAGTCGCCGTCAGGAGCTCCCATTCGTCTTGACGCCATTGCCGAAGTAATGGTGGGCAACCGCATGCCACGTATGGGCACAGCATCGTATAATGGCAAACCTGCCGTGATGATGACCGTGACGAAACAGCCGTCGGTGTCCACCTTGGAACTGACAGAAGCCCTTGATTCTACCATATCGACACTGAAGAAGAGCCTGCCGGCTGATGTGACGATGTCAACCGATGTCTATCGCCAGTCGCATTTCATCGAGAGTAGTATAAACAACGTGAAGAGCGCGCTGATAGAAGGCGGTGTGCTTGTAGTGGTCATACTTTTCCTCTTCCTGATGAACGTGCGTACAACGATAATCTCACTTGTCACTATTCCGCTTTCGCTGCTTGCCGCTATTGTGGCATTGCATTTTATGGGGTTGACAATCAATACGATGAGCCTTGGAGGTATGTGTATTGCCATAGGCTCTCTCGTGGATGATGCCATTGTCGATGTGGAGAATGTATATCGTAGGTTACGCCTCAATAGGATGTTGCCCGATGGCGAGCGAAGACCGGTGATAGAGGTAATCTTTGAGGCTTCAAAGGAAGTGCGTCTGCCTATCCTCAACTCCACGTTGATAATCATAGCCAGCTTTGTGCCCATATTCTTTCTCTCTGGTATGGAGGGAAGAATGTTGCAGCCTTTAGGAGTGGCGTTTATCGTTGCCCTTTGTTCTTCTACAGTGGTGGCGCTGACGATGACTCCAGTGATGTGTAGCTTCCTTTTAGCAAAGGGAAAACTCAACGAAGAAGGCCGCGAGCCTTATGTGGCACGAAAGCTAAAAGAGGCTTATACTAAAGCCTTGTGTTGGGCCTTGGGTCATAAGCGCATTGTAGTGACGGCAACAGGAACAGCATTGGTGGGAGCCATAGTCGTATTCATGGGTCTTGGTAGCAGCTTCTTGCCTCCATTCAACGAAGGCTCTTTCACTATCAACGTAAGCACTTTGCCAGGAATAGCCCTCGACGAGTCTGACAAGATAGGACACCGAGCTGAGGAAATCCTTCTTTCCATACCAGAGATAAAGGTGGTGGGAAGGAAGACGGGTAGAGCCGAACTCGACGAGCATGCCCTTGGGGTCAACACGTCGGAGATAGAAGCACCATACGTGTTGAAAGACAGAAGCAAGGATGAGTTGTTGTCTGATATCCGTCAGCGTCTTAGTGAGATACCGGGAGTGAATGTAGAGGTAGGATCGCCCATAAGTCATCGTATCGACGCCATGCTCTCTGGTACTCGTGCCAGCATAGCGATAAAAGTGTTTGGCCCTGACTTGAACCATATATTCAAGATCGGAAACGAGATAAAGTCGAACATCAAGGATATTGAAGGGGTGGCGGACCTTAACGTGGAACAGCAAGTGGAGCGCCCTCAGCTCACCATAAAGCCCAAGCGGACCATACTGGCTAAATATGGTGTCACGATGCCTGAGTTTGTTGATATGATAGAAGTGTTGCTTGAGGGTCGCGAGGTGTCGCAGGTATTTGAGGGAAACCAGACATTTGCGCTCACGTTGAAGGTGGACGATGCCAGCCGGCAAAGTATCTGGGGAATACGTCATCTTATGGTTGATGCCGGTGGACGAAAGGTGGCTCTCGAGAATATCGCAGATATAACGTCAACTGCCGGTCCGAATACCATCAGTCGTGAGAATGCTCAGCGTAAGGTGGTAGTTTCGTGCAACGTGGCAGGACGAGACCTTATTGGCGTGGTGAGCGACATACAGAAGAAGGTGGATGAGAACGTCCGTATGCCTGAAGGTTATCATGTGGAATATGGCGGACAGTTTGAGAGCCAGAAGGAAGCCTCACGAACGCTTACCTTGACGTCGTTGCTCTCTTTGCTTGTCATCTTCATGCTGCTGTTCAGTCAGTTCCATAATGTCAGACAGTCGGCTGTGGTAATGGTAAACCTGCCGTTGGCTCTCATTGGCGGCGTGGTGGCTATATGGATGACGAGTGGCGTGGTGAGTATCCCGTCAATCATCGGATTTATCTCGCTTTTCGGCATAGCTACGCGCAACGGCATGTTGCTTGTGTCGCGATACAACGATCTGCGCGAGAGTGGCATGACATTGGAACAAAGTGTGATGCAAGGCTCTGCCGACCGTCTTAACCCGATACTCATGACAGCCTTGACATCTGCGTTGGCTTTGATACCAATGGTGATAGGCGGCGACCTGCCTGGCAATGAGATACAGAGTCCGATGGCAAAGGTCATCCTTGGCGGTTTGCTCACTTCCACTATCCTCAATGGGTTTATCATTCCTGTGATGTATCTGTTGACGGAGAAGAGGGGACTAAAGAAATGAGTAAAGAGTTGACAATTACATAAATTTTTTTGAATATGAATAGAGGAACGGTATTTTTTGTAGCAATAATGACTACTTCCACTCTCTTTGCACAAAATGGCATAGAGAGGGCAATGGCAGAAATAGAAGCCCACAACACGACGTTGAAGGCAATGGTGAAATCTGTTGAGGCTCAGAAACGTGCTAACCATGCAGACAATGCCCTTGCCGATCCGGAGGTGGGAGTAAACAAACTGTGGGGCGACCCTTCGTCGATAGGTAATCGTACGGATATCAGCGTGAGTCAAGAGTTTGACTTTCCTACCATCACAGGTGCCAAGACGCGGGTGGCTCGCCGACGCGACGACATGGTGGATTGGCAGTATAAGACCGAACGAAGTGCAATATTGCTTGAGGCGAAAGAAGCACTCATCGACGTGGTGTATTATAACAAGTATATAGCCGAACTGGAGCGTAGGATGAGTCATGCCGACGCCATCTATCAGGCACAGAAAAGTAGCTTGGAGGCAGGCGCAAGCAACAAGCTTGAGTTCAACAACGTCCGTCTTGGCCTCTCACAGATAGTGACTGAGCTTAAGAAGGCGGGGACAGAGCGTCAGGCCGTGATGACCCAGCTCGCCCGACTCAACGGCGGTGAAAGGCTTCAGTTGGCCGATACGGCTTATGCAGCGTCAGAACTGCCTTCTGACTTTGACATGTGGTACGCTCAGGTAATGGCGTCGCATCCCACTTTGGGATATGCTGAGAGCCAGACGGAGATGAGTCGCAGTCAGTTGTCAGCTGCCCGTCAGTCTGCCCTTCCTTCCATTTCGCTTGGTTATATGAGCGAGAAGACGATGGGAGAGCAGTTTCAAGGCTTGACCGTGGGTCTTAGCGTACCATTATGGGGCAGTTCGCGCCGCATCAAGCAGGCAAAGCGTGAGAGCGAGGCTGCAGATGCTATGCGCGATGACGCCAAGAGTCAGCTTTACGGCATGCTAAAGGAACGGTATATACGTGCCACCGGACTTGCCCATGCTGTCGAGGCATCGAAAAAAGCCTTGGCAGAAGCCGACAATAGTGTGCTTCTGTCCAAGGCGTTGAAAGCTGGTGAGATATCAATAGTGGAATATCTCGTAGGTCTGTCATACTATTACGACGCTATCGACAATTTGCTCTCTACCGAGCGTGAATGTCAGAAGGCTTATGCCGAATTGACCGACTTCTTGTTATAGCTTATCGTCTGTTGCCCGAGGTATTCCTTCTTACTGGACGCCTTGTGGCAACAGGCTTTTTTGCTTGCTGTTTCACCTCTTCTATCACGCTGGCCTTAATTATCCTTATGTCTTCGAGCGGACGGTCGTTGTCATCGGTGGCGCTTAGTTGGATCTTTTCAACCACGTCAAGACCTTCAGTGATTTCGCCGAAGACAGTGTAGCCTCCGTCGAGATGAGGAATGCCTCCTATGGTTTTGTAAGTCTCACGCATCTCAGGGGTCAACTTCACGCGGTAGCCGTAGAGCGTGTCAAGACGTTGCTGCATCTTGTCGAGTTCGGCATCGGTAAATGTCTTTCCCCATGTAAGATAGAAATGACAAGCGCTCGATTCGCGGTATGGATTGGAGTCGTCTGGTTCACGGGCAGCAGCAAGCATACCACGACGATGGAAGATTTGTGGTAGGCGCAGCTCCTGCTCTACGGTCCAGTCAAGATCGCCCTCGCCGAGAAAGTCTCCTGGTTTGGCGTCTTTGCTCTTTGGGTCGCCGCACTGTATCATGAAGTCTTTAATGACGCGGTGGAATAGCAGTGAGTCATAGACGTGGAGATTGACCAACTTGATGAAGTTGTCGCGATGCAATGGTGTCTCGTTGTATAGCTTCAGGCGTATATTGCCAGCTGTGGTCTCGAGCAACACCTCTTTGCACTTGTTGTTGTCTTGTGCATTGGCATTTAGTGTCAGTGCCATGATGATGGCGATGAATAATGTTTTCATAATGAGTTCTGTTATTATGTGTTATTGTTGTTAAAAATTTGTGGCAAAGGTAGTGAAACATACCGATATTGCAAAATAATAGAAGAAAAAAGTGCATTATTACAAATTAAATTATTACCTTTGCACGAAAATTAATCTTAGAAAGAATAACAAAATGAGTAAAGTAGTAATAAACAACTATGAAGAGTTTGCCGCAATGCTCGGCAAGAACATCGGTATTTCAGACTATGTGGAATTGACACAAGAGCGTATCAACCTCTTTGCCGATGCCACCCTCGACCATCAGTGGATACACGTCAATCCCGAGAAGGCTGCCGTGGAGAGTCCTTTCAAGACTACCATCGCACATGGTTATCTCACCTTGTCGATGTTACCACATCTGTGGAATCAGATCATTGAGGTTAACAACCTGAAGATGATGGTAAACTACGGAATGGACAAGATGAAGTTTGGTCAGGCTGTGAAGTCGGGCGAATCAATACGCCTTGTTGCCGACCTCCTGTCGATAGCTAACCTCCGTGGTACGGTAAAGGTAGAGATAAAGTTTGCTATCGAGATTAAGGACCAGAAGAAGAAGGCGCTTGAGGGAGTCGCCACGTTCTTGTATTATTTCAACTGATAAGATAGGATAGGGAAGAATAGACAGCGATGAAGATAACGAGTATCGTGGTGAAGATCTTGATGCCATTATTGTTGGGCGGAGCCATCTTGTACTGGATGTACCGTGGCTTTGACTTCAACAGCATCCGTCATGTCGTGTTGCACGAGATGGATTGGACTTGGATGTTGTTGTCATTTCCTTTTGGTATCTTGGCTCAGGCTTTCCGTGGGTGGAGATGGAAACAGATGCTCGATCCCATTGGCGAGCATCCGCGCTCTGTCACCAGCGTCAATGCTGTCTTCTTGTCTTACGCCGCCAGCCTGTTAGTGCCTCGAATAGGCGAGTTCACGCGTTGCGGAGTGCTGAAGCGATGCGACGGTGTGTCGTTTTCCAAGGCCTTGGGAACGGTAGTCACCGAACGTGCCATCGACTCGCTGCTTGTGGCAGGCGTGACCGGCATCACACTCCTTGCCCAGCTAAATATCTTCAATATCTTTTTCGACCGTACAGGTACCAGCTTTGAGTCGGTGGTTCACCGTTTCACTGCTGCAGGCTATTTCGTCACTTTCGTTTGCGGAATGGCATGTGTGGTTCTTCTGCATTTCCTTTTGAAGAAGCTATATATATATAATAAGGTGAAAGCCACTTTGAGCGGAATATGGCAAGGAGTGATGTCGCTGAAAGAAGTGAAAAACATCCCCTTGTTCATCTTCTTCACCCTCGGTATATGGGTAAGCTATTTCCTTCACTATTATCTTACTTTCTTTTGCTTCGACTTCACCAGTCATCTCGGCATCGGATGTGCAATGGTGACCTTCGTGGTGGGAAGTATAGCGGTGCTTGTGCCCACGCCTAACGGAGCCGGTCCGTGGCATTTCGCAGTGAAGACGATGCTCATCCTCTATGGAGTGGCAGACGAGAATGCCCTCTACTTCGTACTTATCGTACATGCCGTTCAGACAATGCTTGTCGTCCTGCTCGGAGTATGGAGTTGGGTGGCCTTGAATTTTATAAAAACTAAAAAGCTATGAGTGAAATTAAAAACCTGAATCCCGAGTGCATCTGGAGAAACTTCGATGCACTGACACAAGTTCCACGTCCGTCAGGACATCTGGAAAAAGTACAGCAATTCCTTATCGACTTCGCTGCCCGTGTGGGAGTGGAGGCATTTAAGGATGCAGCCGACAATATCGTGATGCGCAAGCCCGCCACTCCAGGCATGGAAGGCAAGAAGGGCGTTATACTTCAGGCCCATATGGACATGGTGCCGCAGAAGTCGCCCGACAGCACACACAACTTCGAGACCGATCAAATCCAGACTTATATCGATGGCGAATGGGTGAAGGCAAAGGGAACCACCCTCGGAGCCGACAACGGACTCGGTGTTGCCACCATTATGGCTGTCATGGAAGACAAGACCCTCAAACACGGACCTGTCGAAGCACTCATCACTGCCGATGAGGAGACTGGTCTGTTTGGCGCCAACGGACTGCCCGAAGGCGAACTTCACGGCGATGTGCTCCTCAATCTCGACTCAGAACACTGGGGCAAGTTTGTGATAGGTAGTGCAGGCGGAATAAATGTTACTGCCACACTGGGATACAAAGAGGTTGAGACTGATGCCGACGACGCTGCTGTACGTGTGACGCTGAAGGGACTGCGTGGCGGACATTCTGGTCTGGAGATAAACGAAGGCAGGGCTAATGCCAACAAACTAATGGTGCGTTTCGTGAGAGAGGCAATAGCCGACCTCGATGCACGTCTTGCTTCTTGGCATGGAGGAAACATGCGCAACGCCATTCCTTTCCAGGCTGTGGTGGTGCTCACACTGCCAAAGGAGAACGTCGAAGCTCTTAAAGAGCTGGTGGCAGACTGGAAGGCTGACTTTGAAGACGAATACAAGGGCATAGAGAGCGACATTGAGTTCTTTGCTGAAGACGTTGAGACACCTAAGATGGAACTGCCGGAAGAGATTCAGGACAATCTTGTGGATGCCATCTATGCCGTTCACGATGGTGTGGTACGCATGATACCCGCTTATCCTCATGTCGTGGAAACATCAAGCAACCTCGCCATCATCGATATCGAAGGCGGCAACGCCTTGATAAAGCTGTTGCCACGTTCGGCTCGCGAGGACATGAAGGATTACGTGGTGAATATGATAGCCTCTTGTCTTAATATGGCTGGCATGAAGGTAGAGACAGCCGGTAGCTATGGTGGTTGGGATCCAAATCCCGAGAGTCCTATCCTCCATCATCTCCTCCGCATCTATAAGGAGCAGACCGGCGAGGACGGCATCATCCAGATAGACCATGCAGGACTGGAGTGCTCAATCATCCTTGGCAAGTATCCAAACCTCGATGTGGTATCGCTCGGTCCCACGATAAAGTCACCTCACACCACTGGCGAGCGTGCCCTCATTGCCACCGTAGAACCATTCTGGAATCTCTTGAAGCAGGCTCTGGAAGAGATATAGGATTCAATTTTATAGGAGTTGAGGAGTTAAGAGGTTAAGACAATAGTGTTCAAGCACGATATTCAAATGCTTAGACATATGTCTTATCACCTTATCTCCTCAACTCCTTGTCTTTTTTGTTAAAAAATCGTTACTGGACGCAAAATTCTTCATTCTTCATTCTTCTTTATTTATTTTTTTTATACCTTTGCACCGGATTTTTAAAACTTCAACAATTATGGACGATTATCACGCGGAAAACAACAATTATTAGGCGTGAGGATGGCAAGACGCCAATCCTCTTGCCAGTTTGACATTTTCGTGAGCCGAACAGAGTCGGCTATCTTTTTGTAAAACAATAATGGATTGGAACAATGAGAACATATTGGAACACCAATGGAGGACTGACACCCATCAGTGAGTGGGAACCAAACTGCTGGATACAAGTGACGTGTCCAACAGAAGAAGACCAGCTTTTGCTTGAGAAGCAATTTTCCATACCAGACTATTTCATGTCTGACATCAGCGATACCGACGAGCGCGCCCGTTATGAATACGACGACGGCTGGATGCTCATCATTCTCCGTATTCCCTATGTCAAGGAGATACGTTCACGTACACCTTATACCACAGTGCCGCTTGGTATCATACACAAACGCGACGTCACCATCACCGTGTGCTATTACGAGACCAATATGATGATCGATTTCGTGAGCTTCCAGCAGAAACGTGGCGTGGGTTTCACCGACTATGTCGATATGATCTTCCGCCTCTTCCTGTCGTCGGCAGTGTGGTATCTGAAGCGTCTGAAACAGATCAACAGCCTTATAGAAAAAGCCAAGCGAAATCTCGACAGGGAGGTGAACAACGAGTCGCTGATAGGACTGAGCCGTCTGCAAGACTCGCTCACGTATTTCGTCACCTCCATCCGTGGCAATGAGACTCTTCTGTCGAAACTGAAATTCAAACTTCAGATAGATGAACTCGACGCCGACCTCATCGAAGATGTCAATATCGAGATGACCCAGGCGAGGGAGACGACAAACATTTATTCAAACATTCTCGAATCGACCATGGATACCTATTCGTCGATCATCAACAATAATATGAACACCGTGATGCGAACCCTTACTTCAGTGTCGATTCTCATGATGTTCCCAACGCTCATAGCCAGTCTTTTTGGTATGAACCTGGTCAACGGAATGGAAACAAGCAGGTATGGATTTGTCATCGCAATGGTGATTTCAATAGCAGTTTCAGGGTTGTTTTGGTGGATTTTCCGGCATAAACGACTCATTTAGTTACTTTTTTTGAAAAAAAACGTTCAAAAATTAGGCAGTTACATTTTTTTTGCGTAAGTTTGTGCCTAAATTTCGTATCGTACCGATTCATTAACTAATAAAAAAGTGAAATGATGGACTCTCAAGAGAAAGACCTGGAGACAGGCAAAATGGAGGAAGTGAACAAAGTTGAGGACACTCTGACAGAAGCAGAAGGCACTGTAGAGGCTCCCGCAGTAGAGACACAGGCAGACGGCGAGGCACCAACAGAGGCCGAAGCTCCTGCACCAGTCACGCGCGTCTATGCGTCGAAGAAGGAGATCGTGGAGCGTATCAAGGAGATCGCCCACGGCGAAGAAGATCCTGACAAAGACGAGGTGGAAAACCTGAAGACGCTGTTCTACAAGATGCACATCGCCGAGCGCGAGGCAGCCTATAAGGCGTTTGTGGAAAGCGGTGCCGACCCGGAAACATTCCAAATCCTGCCCGATGAAGACGAGGAAGTGTTCAAGGCTGAGATGGGCATCGTCAAGGAACGTCGTGCCAAGTTGTTTAAACTACAGGAAGAAGAAAAGGAGAATAATCTCAAACGTAAACTTGAGATTATCGAAAAGATAAAGTCAATGGTGACCACTCCAGAAGAGGCTAATAAGTCGTACAACGAGTTCAAGGCCCTGCAGCAGGAGTGGAAGGAAATAAAGAACGTTCCCGCACCAAAGGTGAGCGAGTTGTGGCGTAGCTATCAGCTCTATGTGGAGCAGTTCTATGACATGCTCAAGCTCAACAGCGAGGCAAGGGAGTATGACTTCAAGAAGAATCTCGAGAAGAAGACACTCCTGTGCGAGGCTGCCGAGCGACTTGCTAATGAGGCTGACGTCATCAGCGCATTCCATCAGTTGCAGAAACTGCATCAGGAGTTCCGCGAGACAGGTCCAGTGGCAAAGGACCTGCGCGAGGAGATATGGCAGCGCTTCAAGGCTGCATCCACCGTGGTCAACAAGCGCCATCAGCAGCACTTTGATAATCTCAGGGCTAAGGAGGAGGAAAACCTCGCCAAGAAGACAGCTCTCTGCGAGCGTACAGAGGCTCTCGTTGCCGAGCCAAACAACAGCATTGCCGACTGGGAGAAGCATACCAAGGAGATGATGGACATCCAGGCAGAATGGAAGACCATTGGCTTTGCTCCACAGAAGATGAACGTGAAGATCTTTGAACGTTTCCGCACTTCTTGCGATGCTTTCTTCAACGCGAAGACCGAATATTTCAAGACACTCAAGGAAACATATAAGGCCAATGTGGAGAAAAAACGTGCCCTCATCGAGAAGGCAAAGGCTCTCAAAGACAGCACCGAGTGGAAGAAGACCGCCGACAAGTTTATCGCACTGCAGAAAGAGTGGAAGACCATCGGCATGGTGCCACGAAAGATAGGCGACCAGCTGTGGGAAGAGTTCCTCGGCATCTGCAACGAGTTCTTCGAAGCCCGCAATAAGGTGGGAGCAGGACAGCGCAGCGAGGAACATGCCAACCTCGAGAAGAAACGCGACGTGATATCACGTCTCAAGGCCTTGCTCGACGAGCAGGTTGACGACGTGCAGCAGACCTTCCAGAAGCTTATCGAAGAGTATGGCGCCATTGGTCATGTGCCTTTCAAGGATAAGGACAAAGTGTATGACGAGTATCATGCCGTTCTCGACGAGCTCTACGACAAGCTCCATGTGAGCGTTGCACGCAAGCGTCTCAACAATTTCAAGAACAAGGTCAAGGCCGCCGCCGAACAAGGTAGCAACGCTCTCGACAACGAACGTGCACGCCTGGTGCGACAGTACGAACAACTCAAGAGCGAGGTGCAGACATACGAGAACAATCTCGGATTCCTCAATGCAAGCAGCAAGAAGGGCAATAGCCTTATCGACGAGATGAACCGGAAGGTGAAGAAGCTGAAGGACGAGATTGCACTTATCAAAGACAAGATAAAGGCTATCGACAATGCTGGAAAATAATACCATATAGGTATGCATAAAGGGCAGACGTGGATGAAAAAGCGTCTGCCCTTTGTCTTTAAATGTTAGCAAGAGTGATAATTATTGTATTGAAATAACAAAAACGTCACCTTTGAATAACATTTTATCATTACCGAATCAGAAAATAACACTATCTTTGCCACTGAAAATTGACAATAACTAAAATATATGTACAGTTCTATGAGTTTTAGACTCCTATTATCAACAGCATTGCTTGCTGCCTCAATGGCGCAGGCCGTGAATGCTGATGCCGCAGGCTACGAGCGTGACGGCAGAAAGATTAGTCTGCAAATACCTCAGACAAGTGACAACAACGTCAAGGCAATGCGTCTAACAGTGGTCAGCGATGCCATCATACGCGTGGAGGCAACACCTGAGCAGGCCATACCGCAGAAACGCAAGAGCCTCGTAGTAGTCAACCGCGAAGGCAAGTATAAGGCTGACGTGAAGGAAGACGAGAGGACGCTTACAGTCGAAACGGCAAAGCTTAAGGTCAACGTTGACAAAAGCAACGGACAACTCACATTCTACGACAAGACCACAGGTAAGGTGCTGCTGAAAGAAGCTCCCGGAAGCAAGACTTTTACAAAGTATGTCTCAAGTCAGACCGAACTGCCGGCCAACTATCGCCCGACATCGCCCGACGAGGTGAATTGGGGAAAGACCACCGACCTAAACAAACTCTCACTCGACGACCGTTCAGGCTACTCATGGCACGCTCTCTTTGAAAGCACTGACGACGAGGCTTTCTACGGCCTTGGACAGCATCAGTCTGAAGAGATGAACTATAAGGGCCGTAACGAGGAGCTGTTCCAATATAATACAAAGGTGTCGATACCATTCGTGGTCAGCAACAAGAACTATGGCATCCTCTGGGACTCTTATTCATACGGACGATGGGGCAACCCTAATAACTACCAGCAGCTCCACCGTGCCTTCAAGATCTACGACAAGAACGGCAAGCAGGGCTCGCTCACTGGAACTTATACCGAAGAGACAGGCAAGGTAATAGAACGTCGCGAAGACTCCCTCTACTACGAGCACTCAGGCGTGGTGGGCAATCTGCCGCAAGACATCAACCTCGGCAAGTCTAACGTCGTATATCAGGGCTCCATCGAGGCTCCTGAGACAGCCAAATACCGTTTCATTCTCTACTATTCGGGCTATGTAAAGGTATATATGGATGGGCGCCTCGTAGTGCCCGAGCGTTGGCGCACGGCATGGAATCCCAATGCATACAAGTTTGAGGTTGACCTGAAGAAGGGTAAGCGCACCCCTCTGAGAGTGGAATGGCAGCCAGACGGTGGCGTGGCTTACTGCGGACTGCGTGCCGCTACTCCCCAGACCGAAGAGGAGCAAAACCGCATGTCGATATGGGCAGAGATGGACAAGGAGATGGACTATTACTTCATAGCAGGCGACAGCTACGACGACGTCATCAAGGGCTACCGCTTCCTCACCGGTCGTGCACAGGTGATGCCAAAGTGGTCGCTCGGATTCTGGCAGAGCCGTGAGAAATATAACACACAGGCTGAGGTGGAAGGCGTGCTCGGTGAGTTCCGCAAGCGCCAGATACCTGTTGACGTGATGGTGCAGGACTGGCTCTACTGGGAAGAGGACAAATGGGGCAGCTTCAAGTTCGACCCGAAGCGATTCCCCAACCCCAAGGGAATGGTGGATTTCATCCACGACAACAATGCCCGCATACTCATCTCCCACTGGCCCAAGTACTATGCCTCTACCGACAACTACAAGGCATTTGACAAGAACGGATGGATGTATCAGCAGGCCATAAAGGACAATATCCGTGACTGGGTAGGACCTGGCTATCTCGGCTCATTCTACGACGCTTATTCTGCCGGTGCCCGCAAGCTCTTCTGGCAGCAGATGCACGACAATCTCTATACCCTCGGCATCGACTGCTGGTGGATGGATGCCTCTGAGCCTAATGTGCGCGACTGCACGCCGATAGAATATCGCAAGCTTCTCTGCGGACCTACAGCCTTGGGAACAAGCGAGGAGTATTTCAATGCCTACTCTGTGGTTAACGCCGATGCTATTTATAATGGTCAGCGCTCAGTGGATAACAACAAGCGCGTGCTGCTGCTCACACGAAGCGGCTTTGCCGGCGAACAGCGTTTCTCTACCGCCACATGGAGCGGCGACATCGGAACACGATGGGAGGACATGCGTGCGCAGATGACAGCCGGACTCAACTTCTCCATGGCAGGAGTGCCATTCTGGGGAATGGACCAGGGCGGATTCTGTGTCGAGAATCGTTATGTAGAGGCTCAGAAGCTATATGAGAAGAGTGGATATGAGAACGAAGACCTCAAGGAGTGGCGCGAGCTCAACGCACGCTGGAACCAGTTTGGCTGTTTCATCCCTCTCTACCGCGCCCATGGACAGTGGCCGTATCGCGAGGTGTGGAACCTGGCACCCGAAGGCCATCCTTGCTATAATGCCATCGTCTATTACGACAAGCTGCGCTATCGCATGATGCCTTATCTCTATTCTATGGCAGGCTGGGTGAACTACAAGGACTACACCATGCTCCGTGGCTTGGTCATGGACTTCGGTTCTGACGAGAAAGTGCTCAATATCGGCGACCAGTGGATGTTTGGTCCAGCTTTCATGGCTTGTCCTGTAGGCACATACAAGGCACGCTCGCGCGACGTCTATTTCCCCAAGCAGTCAGCATGGTACGACCTCTATACAGGCAAGCGCTATGATGGCGGCAAGTCGGTATGTGTTTCCGCCCCATACGAGAAGATGCCAGTATTCGTTCGCGAGGGAGCTATCGTTCCCTTCGGTCCTGAGTTGCAGTGGAGCGACGAGAAGAAACCCGAACTCATCAATCTCTATGTCTATACAGGAGCCAACGGCGAGTTTGAGCTCTACGAAGACGAGGGAACAAACTACAACTATGAGAAGGGCAAGTCGTCGAAGATCCTCTTCCAGTGGGACGATGCGTCGAAGACTCTCACCATCGGTGCTCGCCGCGGTTCGTTCGACGGCATGTTGAAGACCCGTCGTTTCAACGTGGTTCTCGTCACCGATGGCACACCGCTCAACCTCGACAATCCCGCAGGTAAGATGGTTCAGTACAATGGCAAGGCCCTTACCGTGAAGATGTAATACGCTTGTCAATCATAGCATAAACAGCATACAGCAAAGAGGCAGGACATCACGTCCTGCCTCTTTGCTTTCTCGGCAGCTACATTTTTTTTTTCATCAATCACTGTAATCAGATAGTATCCATACCAGTGCTGACTGGTGAAGTGGCTCTGCTCTTGCTTCGTTCGTCGGTTACATTATCTAAAAAATAAAAGTTTGAAAACATCTGTCACTGTCACCTCGTTTTTTAACCATCTGTATATCTGTGTTTTATCTCTTTTATAAGGTGACAGACGTTCTGAAAAACTGCCTAAGACCGCATCGTCATAGGGCTTGTTGGATGACAATGATAGCTACTTTCTTGCCATTTTCCCATCATTTCTGCCGCCTTTTCGTCATGTTGCTTGTATAAAGACCAAAAAACTATAGAAAATAAAGAGTAAATAGAGCACATCATGATGGACCTCAAGAAGTGCTTCCTTAAAGGATGATGAATGGCAGGCGAAGGAGTGAGACATTGACGGTTATTGCGGAAAAAGAAAGGCCTTTGGAACAGTCGTACCATAGTTAGTGACACGACCGTACCATAACTATGGAACACTCGTGACACTAACTATGGAACGACCGTGACACACGAGTGTCCAGTTGTCATCTGTAGTTAAACTATTTATGTTGACTACTTATCGTCTTATTCATAAAACAGGTTGACAAGTTAATTTATTATTTATAATCCTCGTTGACTCTACTTGTCATTGTTCACTTTGCAGGTTGACCATCCCAACATAACGAAACAAAGAGGGGGTGCGTTGGAATTGATACTTGTTGATACAGGTACCCATAGTGACCTGTTTTAGTGGAATAATATTTTTATCGGGGAGCAAGCCGCAAGTTTTTCTCCCTTTTTCTTTGTCCTTTCGTTTTTTATTTGTAATTTTGCATAATCAAAGCTGCATCTTGGCATAATTGCTCAAGCGAGCTTGGCAAGTTCTGCTCTCGATTTGCATTTGATTTGCATAACCAAAGCTGCATCTTGGCATAATTGCTCAAGCGAGCTTGGCAAGTTTTGCTCTCGATTTGCATTTGATTTGCAGCGAAATAAATTCAAAGAATGAAGATGGAATTACAGAACTGTATAAAAACAATAAGGGAGAATAGTTCAAAAATCGTAAGTGATTTTGGGATTAGGACTTTGCGCATTTTCGGTTCAGTATCAAGAAACGAACAGACGGAAAAGAGCGACTTGGATGTGTGTGTAGAAACGCAAACACCCAATCCGTTTCTCTTGGCTGCCTTGAAAGATTATCTGGAGAATTTATTTAAATGTTCCGTAGATGTTGTCCGTATGCATAAGAACATGAACCCATTGTTAAAATCAAGAATAGAGCGAGATGGAATATATGCAATACGATAGAGAACTGATATCGACCAAATATGGTGGATTATTGAAAAAGAGCTTCCTTCGCTAAAGGAAGCAATCTTCTCAATGAAAAAAGAAATATAATCAGGGAGCAAGCCGCAAGTTTTTCTCCCTTTTTCTTTGTCCTTTCAAATTTTAATTGTACTTTTGCATAACCAAAGCTGCATCTTGGCAAGTTCTGCTCTCGATTTGCATTTGATTTGCAGCCAAAGACGTAATCTATAAGTAAATCAAAATAAAGAAATGAAACATCTTATCTGCACACTACTGCTATCATGCGCCGCTATGGGCGTAAACGCGACGGAGGAAGATAACAACACACTATTCTTTACACCTATCTCACAGATGGAAAACCTCGACCGCGCTCCTGTGGCCTTGCCTGCATCGGGCGGAAAGGGAATATTCCTCAGTTGGAGAATCTTGGGCACAGATGAGCCTGGCGTCCTGTTTGACATCGTAAGAGACGGCAATACCATCAAGAGCGACTCGAAAGTGTCGAACTTCAAGGATAGCGAGGGTACAGAGTTAAGCAGCTATGAGATTGTGGTGAAGAAGGACGGCAAGGAGGTGGAGCGCACGAAGTCATTCACTCCCTGGAGCAAGATCTTCCTCAGACAAACCCTCGACAAGCCCGCTGACGGAGTCACTCCCACCGGCGAGAGCTACTCTTACACCCCGAACGACTGCTCGGTGGGTGACGTTGATGGCGACGGACAATATGAACTCATAGTGAAATGGGACCCGTCGAACTCAAAGGACAACTCGCAGAAGGGATATACAGGAAACGTATATCTCGACGCATATAAACTCGACATGACATCAGAGAAGCCCACAAAGCTATGGCGCATCGACCTTGGAGTGAACATCAGGGCGGGAGCACACTATACCCAGTTCCTCGTGTATGACTTCAACGGTGACGGCAAGGCCGAGATGATGTGCAAGACGGCACCGGGAAGCAAGGACGGCAGCGGAAAATATGTCAGCGAGGCGGCTACCCGAGATAATATCAAGACCGTGGACAACTACAAGGACTGGCGCAACTCAGAAGGAAGGATAAAAGGCGGACAGGAATGGCTCACGGTGTTCAACGGAGAGACGGGCGAGGCCATACACACCGTGCTTTATAACCCCAACAGAAACGGTAACTATGACAGTCTTGACGGAGTGAACGGATGGACAAAGAACTGGGACGACCGTACGGGCAAGACCGACAAGGAATACGGCAACCGCGGTGAGCGCTATCTTGCGGCAGTGGCATATCTCGACGGTGCCGAATACTCGCCTTGTGCCATATATGTAAGAGGCTACTACACATATTCTTATGTATGGGCTGTGGAATTTGACGGCAAGGAACTGAAAACGAGATGGATGCACTCTTCATACTCAAAGACAAAATACAAAGTGAGAGACGAAAGTGGAGCTGTAGTGGATATAGCTGCCCCTGAACCTACGGGACGAAAGAGCGGAAGCAGAACTACATACGGCAACGGAAACCATAACCTCAGTGTGGGCGACTACGACGGCGACGGATATGACGAGATCACACTCGGCGCATCTGCCATCGACCACAACGGCTACTTGCTCTATTCCACAGGCTATGGTCATGGCGACGCAATTCACGTGGGCGACATCGACCCCGACCGTCCCGGCATGGAGGTGTTTACCGTGCATGAGGAGTCGCCCTACGGATGGGACCTGCATGATGCCGCCACAGGTGAGATTATATGCAGTGCCGAAGGAGGGAAAGACAACGGAAGAGGCATAGCATCGGATATAATCGGTGCAAACAGGGGATATGAGTTCTCGTCGTCCAACGACCGCAACCAGCGTAATGCTGCTAACAAGGTGGTGAGTTCCAAGAGCACATCGCTCAACTTCCGCTGCTATTGGAACGGCGACTTGCAGGACGAACTGCTCGACGGTGACATTATGGACACATGGAACGGAAATGGAATGACACGACTGCTAACCCTCTACAACTATGGAAACTCAAAAACATGCAACAGCACAAAGAAGACTCCCAACCTCACTGCCGACCTCCTCGGCGACTGGCGAGAGGAAATCATCCTATGGGACTCGTCAGACGGATGCACACTGAATATCTTCACAACAAACATTCCGACTGAACACGCCATACCGACACTTATGCACGACCACACATATCGTATGGGAGTAGCATGGCAGAACACCGCTTACAACCAGCCTCCACATGTGGGCTATTACCTGCCCGACTATGCAGAGTATCTTAAGAGCCAATCGACTGGTATCGACAATATCCATGAAGATGCCACAGACAATGACGATGCCATCTACACCTTGCAGGGTACAAAGACTAATGGCAAAAAGGCTGGCATATACATAAGAGGTGGAAAGGTCATCATAATAGAGTGATCATCCTTTTTTAGGATAATCCATCCCCCGTGTGAGAAGCACCAGGAACGAAGTGGACCAATGGCAGCGAATCACCAGCGACTCACAGTATTGTCGCTGCGAGAAATAGAGACTTTTTATTCTTCATAGTTGTGTTTTGTTATGTTTGGATTGTTACTGAGCACGCTTAGTGGGAATGATACATTTGTGCGAAGTCCATCAGGTAGTCGTACATCATGTTTGCGTTGCTAATATTTCTAAAAACATGTCCAGTTTCGAGATAGTTTGTGGCTTCAGGTGTGAAACTGTTGAAAAGTTCAATATTGCGGCTAAGGAAATAATCCTCGTCAGTGCCCTTCTTTCCACGGTCGATGACCTCGTATGTGCCGCCAAGCATATAGCCTTGTGTGGTGCCTTTGCAGATGGTTACTCCAATGAGTGCCTCTCCGTTCTCGTCGGTCACGTAGCCCGACACCTTCCTTGTGCGGTTGCCGCTTGCCTTGCGGTCTTTCTTTGTCACGTTGACTATCTTCCCTTTCATTTTGTGCCTGACCGTAGTGAGGGTATTCAAGTCATAGTGGAAAATCTCAACATGATGAATATAGTAGAAGTGAAAATCGACAAGCAACGAATTATGGTCTCGCCTCTCGCATCAATAGAGGAAGACAATGAACGACGAAAATAATGAAAAAACGTCAAAAGCTTTGGTGATAACGTAGGTTTTTTGTAAATTTGCACACAAAATAATAACAAATAACTTAACTTTATGAAAAAACTATTGTTATCGATCGTTGCCATGCTTGCAGTGATATGCAGAAGCGACGCCCGTGAGACTCTCAATTTCGACAAAGGGTGGCGATTCGCTCTCGCTGATTCAACGCAGATGTCACAACGTGATTTCGACGACTCGACTTGGCGACTTCTCAATGTTCCACACGACTGGGCCATCGAAGGCGACTTCTCTGCCTCGGCTCCCTCAGGCAACAGCGGCGGTGCCTTGCCCGGTGGAGTGGGGTGGTATCGCAAGACATTCTCTGTGGATGCCGCCGACAAGGGCAAACAGTTTTACATCGACTTCGACGGCGTGTATATGAACGCCAAGGTGTGGATCAACGGACAACTGTTAGGACAGCGTCCCTACGGCTACAGCTCATTCCGGTATGACCTTACGCCTCATCTGAAGTTTGGCGGGGAGAATGTGGTGGCTGTGCGTGTGGACAACAGCGACCAGCCCAACAGCCGATGGTATAGTGGCTGCGGCATCTACCGACATGTGTGGCTCGTGAAGACCGAAAAGATACATGTGGCTCACTGGGGAACACACGTTGTGGCTGAAGGAAAGAAGGTGAACGTGTCGGTAGTGGTGGACAATATGACTGGCACGGAAGAGAAGATTGTGGTGAGGAATAAGGTGGTGGATGCCGAAGGAAAGACCGTGGCTGAAGCAGCAAAGACCGTCACTCTGCCCTCTGCCTCGCCCATGCTGCTTGTCTATCCACCTAAGCCTGCCGACAAGTCGCGCTCCACATATCATACGACACTCACCGTGAAGCGCCCCCAGCTTTGGTCGTGCGAGCGCCCATATACATATAAGGTGGTGACCACGATAGAGCTGAAAGGCAAGGTGATGGACGCATACGAGACGGTAACGGGATTCCGCACCTTCAGCTTTGATGCCGCCAAGGGCTTCTCGCTCAACGGCAAGCAGATGAAGATAAACGGCGTCTGCCTGCATCACGACCTCGGATGCCTCGGTGCCGCCATCAACGAAGACGCCCTGCACCGCCAGCTACGCATACTGAAGGAGATGGGAACGAACGCCATACGCTGCTCACACAACCCTCCCGCACCTGAGCTCCTCGCCATGTGCGACACGATGGGACTGATCGTCATGGACGAGTCGTTCGACATGTGGCGACGCCGCAAGACCAAGAACGACTACGCACGCTTCTTCGACGAGTGGGCTGAGCGCGACCTTACCGACCTCGTGCTCCGCGACCGCAACCATCCCTCTATCCTCATGTGGAGCGTAGGCAACGAGGTGCTCGAGCAGTGGTCGTCGGCTGATGCCGATAATCTTACTGCCGAACAGGCCAACCTCATACTCAATGCCGGCCACGACGCCTCTACCCTCGCACATGGCGAGGAGATGAGCGTCAACTCTATCCTCTGCCGTAATCTGTGCAACGTCATACGCCGTTACGACACCTCGCGCCCCATCACAGCAGGCTGCAACGAGCCTGACCCCAATAATCATCTCTTTAAGAGCGGGGCTCTCGACATCATCGGCTTTAACTATCATCACGAGTGGGTGAAAGACGTGCCAAAGAATTTCCCCGGCAAGCCTTTCATCTTCTCAGAGAGCGTGTCGGCACTACAGACCCGCGGCTTCTATATGATGCCGTCAGACTCGGTGTATAAAGCCCCCGTAGAGTGGTGGCTGCCGTATCAGGACCCGTCGTTCCAGTGCTCGGCCTACGACAATATGCACGCCTCGTGGAGCTCTACACACGAAGAGACGTGGGACGTGGTGAAACACAACGACTTCGTGGGCGGACAGTTTATATGGACTGGCTTCGACTACATCGGCGAACCTACACCATACGGATTCCCCGCCCGCAGCAGCTATTTCGGCATTGTTGACCTTGCCGGATTCCCCAAGGACTCTTATTACATGTATCAGAGCGAATGGACCGACCGTCAGGTGCTCCATCTCTTCCCCCACTGGAACTGGCTTCCCGGCGAGGAGATCGACATGTGGTGCTACTATAACAATGCCGACGAGGTGGAACTGTTCATCAACGGACGCTCACAGGGTGTGAAGGCGAAGAAAGACTCTCACCAGTATCACCTGATGTGGCGTGTGAGGTTTGAGCCAGGCGAGGTGAAGGCCGTGGCACGACGTGAAGGAAAGGTGGTGGCTGAGCAGACCATACGCACTGCCGGCGCTCCTGCCGCCCTGCGTCTCTCTGCCGATCGCGACGCATTTGTCAACAATCCTAACGGCGACTCGCTCGCATTCATCACCGTGGAGGTGACTGACGCTGACGGCAACCTCTGTCCGCGTGCCGAAGACCAGATATTCTTCGAGGTGGAAGGCGGACGCATAGTGGGTGTTGACAATGGCAACCCTATTTCCATGGAACGCTTTAAGGACACGAAGCGCAAGGCTTTTAACGGGCGTGCGCTCTGCGTGGTGGCTACCGACGGTGGCGACGTCACCATAAAAGCTAAAGGATACGGACTATCTGAAAAATCATTAACTATAAAAAAGTAACAACAATCAGTTATGAAAAAATTCTTTTCAATGGCAATTATGGTCGCCACGACGTTGGCGGCAGGAGCACAGGTCTATCTCGACCCTAACGCTCCAGTAGAAGACCGTGTGCAGGATGCTCTCTCACGTATGACATTACACGAGAAGGTGCAGATACTGCATGCACAGAGTAAGTTCACAACACCCGGAGTGCCGCGCCTTGGCATCCGTCAGCTCAATATGGCCGACGGTCCTCATGGCTGCCGTGCTGAGATAGACTGGAACTCATGGGGTTACGCCAACTGGAACAACGACTCTATCGTGGCCTTCCCGTCGCTCACATGCTTGGCTTCCACATGGAACCGCGACCTGTCATACCACTATGGCAACAAGGTGAGCGAGGAGTTTGCCTTCCGTGGCAAAGACATCATGCTCGGACCTGGTACAACCATCGCACGCTGCCCGTTCAACGGACGTAGCTTCGAATATATGGGCGAAGACCCTTACTTGGCTGGCGAGATGGCAGTGCCTTATATCAAAGGCGCACAGAAGAATGGCGTGGCTTGCTGCCTGAAGCATTTCTTCCTCAACAACCATGAGGTGAACCGAATGACGGTCAATGTCAACGTCTCTGAGCGTGCCGTGGAGGAAATCTATCTGCCTGCCTTCGAGAAGTGTGTGAAGCAGTCGGGACTGTGGACCATGATGGGCTCATACAACAAGTGGCTCAACGTCCACTGCTGCCAGAACGACTCGCTGCTCAACGGCATCCTGAAGAAGCGCTGGGGATTCGACGGTGCTGTCATCAGCGACTGGGGCGGCACTCACGACACATGGGAAGCTGCCACCGGTGGTCTCGACATAGAGATGGGTTCGTTTACCAACGGTATGACTGCCGACAACTCGCAGGGCTACAACACCTATTTCCTTGCTGACCCGTTTGAGAAGCTCGTGCGTGAGGGAAAGATTTCCATGGACGTGCTCAACGACAAGGCCGCACGCGTGCTCCGCACCATCTTCCGCACAGCCATGAACCCCAATAAGGTGATTGGCAAGCAGTGCTCGCCCGACCACTATGAGGCTTGCCTGAAAGTAGGTGAAGAAGGTGTGGTGCTGTTGAAAAATGGAAATATTGAAAGATTGAAAAATGCGATATTGCCTCTCGATGCGTCTCGCTACAACAAGATCCTCGTCGTGGGCGACAATGCCGTGCGCAACATGAGCGAGGGCGGCGGCTCGTCAGAGCTGAAGACCAAGTTCGACATCTCGCCTCTGCAGGGTCTCAAGGCCGTGTATGGCGACAAGATAGACTTCGCACAGGGATATGCAGCCGGCCGTCCTATGTATGCACATGTAGATGAGGTACCTGCCGAGACTCAGGCAAGACTGAAGGCTGAGGCTTTGGAGAAGGCTAAGGATGCCGACCTCATCATTTTCATCGGTGGCATGAACAAAAACCATCAGCAGGACTGCGAGGGCGGCGACCGACTGACCTACGACCTCTCTTACGGACAGAACGAGCTCATCGCCGAACTTGCCAAGATACAGCCGAACATCATCGCCGTGATGTATGCCGGCAACCCATACGCCACACCATGGCTCTCACAGGTGAAGGCTCTGCTGCAGTGCTGGTACCTCGGTTCGATGTCGGGCGAGACCCTTGCCAACATCATCTCGGGCAAGGTTAACCCAAGCGGCAAGCTGCCCATCACCTTCGCAAAGGAGAAGAACGACTATCCTTGCTTCCAGTATGGCGAGGAGGGTTATCCCGGCGTCAACGACCAGGTGTATTACAAGGAGGGCATCTATGTGGGCTACCGTCATTTCGACACAAAGAAAGTGCAGCCCCAGTTCCCCTTCGGCTTTGGTCTGAGCTACACCACATTCAAGTATGGCAAGCCGTCGGTGAAGGCCAATGGCGAGAACTACGACGTGACGGTGAGCGTCACCAACACTGGCTCTCGTGAGGGCAAGGAGGTGGTGCAGCTTTACTTGGGCGACCTGAAGTGTTCGGTTGACCGTCCGGTAAAGGAGCTCAAGGGCTTCGACAAGGTGAGCCTCGCTCCCGGCGAGACAAAGGTGGTAGAGTTCACCATCACTCCACGCGACCTCCAGTTCTTCGACGAGCAGACACATCAGTGGAAGTCGGAGCCTGGCAAGTTCAGGGCATACATCGGAGCCAGCGAACTTGACATCCGCGGAACGGCAGATTTCACACTGTAAGATTTTGAATATTAAATATATAGGGTGCGGCTTTACTACCGCACCTTTTTTTGTGCTAATCAATACATTTGGTGCCAATTGAGAGGTGAAAACAAAAACAAGTTTTTCCTCTGTTTTTTCTTTTTTAAGACAAAAAACTTGTATTATAGCTTGAAAAGGTGTAATTTTGCAAACAATAAAAGCTTGAAAAGGTGTATATTTACTCAAAATTAAAGCTTGAAAAGGTGCAAATTATTGAAAATAAGAGATATATCTTTGCACTCAAAACGAAATTTAGGAATAGAATGAAGAAAATATTTATCTTGGCTTTGGTGGCCGTAGCGGCAGGCTTCACGGCTTGCAAAGAGACAAAGAAGACTGACGATATCATCGTGAAGAAAGTGGAGAAGAAAGAGCCGGCGGCGCCCGTGCGCATGCAGGAGTATAACCAGACGGCGGAGGCTGACCTCGCTGGCAGTCACTTGACGTGTGTCATACACCGACAGGCTGACGACAGCCTCGCAATGGTGAAGGACGAGACGGGGCAGCAATTCTATGACAACCGCATCTCGCTCAACATCACCCGTGGCGACGGCACGACATTCTTCTCACGCACCTTCACTAAGGCCGACTTCAACAGCTGCCTCGACGACGACTATCGTGCCACTGGCATACTCGAGGGGCTCGTCTTCGACCGTGTCGATGGTTCCACACTTCGCTTTGCAGCAAGTGTCAGTCATCCTGGCACCGACGAGTATATACCCATCGTGATTTCCATCGACCGCTTCGCTGCCGTAAGCATCTCGCTCGACACACGCCTCGACACCTCCTCTGAAGAGGAAGAGGAATAAGGGGGGCACCAGTAAAAGTGTGTGGATTAGGCATAGATCTTCATTAGTCTGAAGAGAAAGAACTTACGGTCAATGATACCTCTGAGTTGTGCTCTGAAATGCTTGATCTTTGCATTGAGGGATTCTGCTGATGCATTGGTAGAGCGATTGACAAAATAGTTAAGGATCTCATCCTCACGGTCGTACATGGCGGCAGCAATAAGGCATCCCTTGCGACCATGTGCATCCATGTTCGAGGCTATTGTGTATACCTCTCCCGTGGACAAGCATGTCTCATCTATGCTGACGTGAGGACTTATGTTCTCTGGGAAGATGAGCCACTCGTCAGCATGGCCTAGTTCAGACCATTCACGATAGCCGCTTAGGTGGTCCTTGTAGGCTCTGCCATACTCATCACCGTCTATGTGATAGTCATCCTCAAACGAACGGGCCGTTATAGGGCGCGTCTCCAAACGCTTCTTTTAAAAAATCCGCCAACTCCGTAGAGCAGCGGGTGGACTCCTGAATGAGATTGCATTCGGTCATCAAGTTGTGACCATCTGCATCAAGCCATCTGCGACGGCGCACGTGAAGCAGAACTTCCTGACCTCTAATCGGAAAGTCGTGAAACACACTTTCGCGTGTAAATCCATTGGGGCGCAGGTCTTCTCTGTCGTCAGGTTTCTGCTCGTTCTCATCGAGATAAAGGAGAATCACCTGTGTGTCACCTTTCTTCTCGACACGTACAGTCTTCAAGTCAAACCAGTCAAGCATGTGGGCTGGCAATAGGCATTCTGCTAAGAGTCTATACTGTTCCATTTTGTTCTAACGTTTACTCTATAAACGTACACCTGCTTGCTTTTATTGTGCT
>NZ_NPJG01000123.1 GCF_002251245.1 Prevotella sp. P5-92 | reverse complement strand
ATAATCAATTTTCATTAATCATCATGAGTTCTACATCTAAATCAAGCACTTGGAAGCTGGTATTGCAGCTTATTGTGGCAGCGCTGTCTGCTATTGCTACAACTCTCGGAGTGACGAGTTGTATGGGAGTGAATCAGTACGTGTGACTAAACGGTTCAACGTAAAACAAAAAAGGGAGTGGCGCCAAGGTGTCGCTCTCTTTTCATTCCTATCTTTTGATAAGATAGGCTGCATCTCGGAAATAAAAATATAAGTTTCGCATGTGCTCAACTCTAAGAAGTTAAGGAAGTTAAGGAAGTTAAGGAAGTTAAGGAAGTTAAGGAAGTTAAGGAAGTTAAAGAAGTTAAAGAAGTTAAAGACAATAGTCTTTTCGCTTCCTTTCGGGAGTTTTCTGGGCTTTGACATACGTCTTTAACTTCCTTAACTTCTTTAACTTCTTTAACTTCCCTTTTCTGCGAAAGTTGAGTAAAAATAAAAGTTTTGGGACTTTTATTTTGCATTGTCTTCGATTTGCACTATCTTTGTACCCGAATTGTAGGCTTATCGTCGTCATGCAACAGACGAAAGCAGCACATTTGTATAATAGAAAGAAACCCATCATAACAGAAGAAATTTGGCATATAGGACAGTGGATAACCCTGTCCTATTTATTTTGATCATGGACAAAAGAAATAAGGACATACTCGACATTGCACTGCCTTCTATAGTCTCAAACATCACCGTCCCGCTGTTAGGACTCGTGGATATGGCCATAGTAGGACACATGGGCGACGCCTCGTATATAGGCGCAATAGCCGTGGGAAGCATGGTGTTTAACGTGATATACTGGATATTCGGATTCCTGCGCATGGCCACCAGCGGCATGACATCGCAGGCATTCGGACGTGGTGACAAAAGCGAGTCGGCTGACCTGCTGTCGAGGGCTCTCACCGTGGGAATAGGCATAGGACTCGTGTTTGTGGCGGCTCAGGTGCCCGTAGGATGGTTGGCAATGAAAGCCATGCAACCCACTGCCGACGTCTATTACCTCGCACAACGATATTTCTCAATATGTATATGGGGCGCGCCAGCCGTACTCGGACTATACAGCATGACGGGATGGTTTATAGGCATGCAAAACACACGCGTGCCTATGGTGGTGTCGATAATGCAGAACGTGGTGAACATCATGGCAAGCGTCGTCTTCGTCTATGTCTTAGGGATGAAGGTGGAAGGCGTGGCACTCGGCACTCTCACCGCACAATATGCCGGACTGGCCATGGCGATGGCGATGCTGAGAAGACGCTATAGAAGCATGCTACACGCCTATACGATAAAGGCTCTCGCCGACGGCAAGGCGATGATGCGGTTCTTCACCGTGAGCCGCGACATCTTCCTCCGCACGCTGTTTCTCGTGGCCGTAAACCTCTTCTTCACCTCGGCTGGGGCAAGCCAGGGAGCGGTGATACTCGCCGTGAACACGATGCTCTTCCAGCTCTTCACGCTCTACTCGTTTGTGATGGATGGCTTTGCCTATGCTGGCGAAGCCATAGGAGGCAGATACTACGGCGCAGGCGATGCCGCAGGACTAAAGGACACCGTCAGCCGTCTGTTCAAGTGGCAGCTCGTCATGACCATCGCCTACACACTGATTTATGCCGCCGGCAGCGGCACGTTTGTCTCGCTTCTTACCGACGAGGCAGCCGTCACAGCCGCCGCAAGCGACTATCTGCCATGGGCCGTAGCCATACCCTTTGCCGGCATGGGAGCGTTCTATTGGGACGGCCTTTACATTGGTCTCACCGCCACACGCGGCATGCTCGCTGCCACCTTCTCGGGAGCCACTGCCTTCTTCACTGTCTATCTCACGCTCTTCCCCGTATGGGGCAACCACGCTCTGTGGCTGTCGCTTGTGATGTATCTCGTGACACGTGGTGTGGTGCAGACGCTGATGTGGAAAAAGACATGTGGAAAACTATGTGGATAACCCTTGGGAAAACCCTGTTGATAACTTGTGCACGTTATCCACATATTCACATCAACCACTGTGAAAACTACCCTTTCGTGGTTATCCACAGCGTTATTATCAAGTTTTTAGTAAGATTTCCACAGATTTTTGACGAAAAAAGATATAAACTTATTAATTTTGCACCGAAAAAGGAAATTGTGGATAACTATCATAGTCTGCTAAAAGACAGAACTATAGTATAAACACTGGATGTGGATAGCATGTAGTCTAATGTTGACAACGAAATACGCAAGAAAATCGACGAAAAGTTTTTCACGTATTCACACCACATCATTCTACTCATTCCTTATTTTAAAAAAAAGAAAGAAAAAAATAATATAATGATAAGATGATGAAAGAAGAATGGAAAAAACAGGGATTCATCGACGAACCCGTAGCTGACGACATTGATCTCAAGAAAGAGATAAGAAAGATGTGTGGTGAGAAAAACGCCATCGTGCTGGCTCACTACTACACGCGTGGCGAAATACAAGAGGTGGCAGACTTCATCGGCGACTCGCTTGCTCTGGCACAGAAGGCTGCCGACACCGACGCGAAGATTATCGTGATGTGTGGCGTTCACTTCATGGCCGAGACGTGCAAGATACTTAGTCCCGACAAACTCGTCCTGGCGCCCGACCTCAATGCCGGCTGTTCGCTCGCCGACTCGTGCAAGGCCGACGACCTGAAGAAATATAAGGAGGAACATCCGGGATATAAGGTGGTGAGCTATGTGAACACCACAGCCGCCGTCAAGGCTCTCACCGACGTGGTGGTGACGAGTGGCAACGCGAAGAAGATTGTCGATGCTTTTCCCAAGGACGAGAAGATCATCTTCGGTCCTGACTACAACCTCGGCTCGTATATCAACAGCGTGACGGGACGCGACATGCTGCTGTGGAACGGCGGCTGCCATGTTCACGAGCGTTTCTCGGTGGCTGGGATTGCCAAGCTCAAGCAGGAGCATCCTGACGCCGTAGTACTGGCTCATCCCGAGTGTAAGGGTCCGGTATTAGCTGCCGCCGATGTGGTGGGTTCTACCGCCGTGCTGCTGAAATATGCCACAGAGCATCCCGAAAAGCAATATATAGTGGCTACAGAGGCTGGCATACTGCACGAGATGCAACGCGCTTGTCCCGACACAATGTTCTATCCCGTACCGCCAGAAGTGAGTGAAGGCGGAGCCGGATGCAGCTGCAACGAGTGCGACTACATGAAAATGAATACCCTGCTGAAGATCTACAACGCCTTGAAATATGAGTGGCCAAGCGTTGAGGTGGATGAGGATGTGGCTCGCGAGGCAGTGAAGCCTATTCAGAGGATGCTGGAGTTGAGCAAGTAATTTTTTTTACTCAAGTTTACTTTACCCTTCGGCCAGTGACCGTTGGTTCGGAAGTAATTTTGAACCACAGAGTTTAAGAGATTAAGAGTATTTATAGTAGGAAAGAGACTGAATGCCAAGGCATTTAGAGATCATAGAGGGCTGCGCATGATTTCATCTGCCCGAAGGCTCTGTGTTCTCCGTCGCTTGCGACCTACTCTATATAAACAAAAATCTCTTTTCCTCTTTATCTCTGTGGTTTAAATAAAACCCTTATACATTGGGAATTATCACTTCAGAACCAACGGTCACTGGCCGAAGGGTAAAGTAAAGTTGAGTTTTTTATCTATATGGGGAGTTCTGATGGAGAGTCTTAACTCCCCTTATTATTATTGCTAATAGTGTTGACAAAATGAAGATGATGGCGGAGTAAGCCGCGAATAGGGCGAGATGGGAATTAGTAGCGGCGGCGAGCGGACGACAGAGAAAGACGGCCACGCTATACGTGAGGGCTTGATAGAGATAGATATTATATCCTTCGGTGTTCCACAGGCTGAGCAGCTTGCTGTGTGGAACACTTATACGTCTGAATACCAACGATAAGAGTGAAAGGGCAGAAATGCCGTAACATAGAAATACATAGTCGGCAGGAAACTTGTGGTCTTGCATTGGCATGGCTATGCCCGAGAGGAAAAAGACGATGGTGACGATGGTCGATAAAGTGGCGACGACGATGAACATATTTCGCTTTATGCCCCGATAGAAACAATATCCACACATGTAGAAAAAACTGTATAACGGTATATTCTTCACCATGATGTCTCCTATGGGAAACTCTACGTAAGAAAGGCATATGATAACGAGAATATTACATACGAGAAAATGATATTTACCTATCAATGTCATTATCCTCTTATATACAGGCAGCAACAGGCTGACTATTAAATAGCATGATATGAACCAAGTGTGGCCATAGAAATTGATGTTGTCAGAGCCGCCAGTGGCAATGGTCTTAACTATATCGGCAGCGCTGAGCTTACGGAGATCGTAGTCTAAGGCGCAGTCGAAACACCAGGTACACACGGCCATCACCACGTAGAAGACGGCAAGAAAGGCATAATAAGGAACGAGAACACGTCTTACTCTATTGACGAAAAGAGCCGACATTTCCTTGAAGAGCGACATGCTACAGTCTTTCTTTAACGACTGCGACGCGCCGGCAATGAAGAAGATGGCGGGCATCTCGAAGAGAAGCAACGATCGCCACGGCTCATCAAATATCTTAATCCAATAGATAACATGGATGACACACACGATGTGTATCATTGTCAATGAGCGAAATATATCAAGGCGATGGTCTCTATTGGTGGTCATACGCTTATTACTAAATATGGGAAGTTAAGGTCTTATTATATCAATACTATCACCTTTGACAAGCAGCACTTGGCGGAAGCCTTCACGGACTATGCTGTCGGCATAATGCGAAATGGCAACGCTGTCTGAGGGCATGAAGATCTCGTTGTCGATAAATCTTGGACGGCCGTTAGAACCATAATGGCGTATGGCGGCGCCCCAACCGAAGGCATCGTAGGGAATGACGCAGAACGACGAGTATTTCTCTTCGTCACGGTCAATATACAGCACGCTGATGCTGTCGCAAGGAGTGATTCTTTTTAAGACAGATAGAGCCATCTGCCTGCCCGTCTCGCCCGACTGCCTTGAGAGTTCCACGTGATGCCAATCCACCACTACAGCACCTACTACAAACAAAGAGAACAGCACCACAGCGGCTTTCCGCCTTCGTTCTGCCACCATCTGATAAAGATAGCCTAACGCGATGCTGACGATGCCTAAGGCTGCATAGGAGTGCATTGAGGTGAACAGTGTGACAAGATGGGGCGAGGCGGCTGTGACGATGGTAAAGAGCAGCACGAGGAATGTCCTTGTCTTAATGGCCTTCCTACCTTGCCATAATATAAATATGTAGAACGGCACGAGCCACAAAGCTATGAATACTGCCATGGGAAAGTTTCTCATCGGCTTGTATGCCAACAAGCTATAATCGGTGACAACAAACGTGGCGGCAAAGAATTTTGTAATGTTTTTTACAATTCTGAAAACAGGGTTTTCGAGGTATTCGGCATTGATCTCCGCCACGTCGGTCTGCATCAGCGTCCTCATGGTGAAATATGCTATGATGATCAGGACAGGATAAAGCGTGTCGAGGGCGGCACGGCGAGGCGAGGCCTTGCCAAACGCCAATGCCATGAGTTGCGGCACAACGAAGAACACCATGCCGTTTTCCTTACACATAGTGGCTATAAGGGCAAACAACAGCCACAGATGCCGCCCACGACGCGAAGATAGATAAGCCGCTATTGCCATCATTCCCCACAGGTGGGAATAGGTCTGATTGAGCGAGTCGATGCCCAAGACGGTGCCTAAGACTGCCGGGGAGAGGAAGAAGAAAATGGTGGACACGTTGACTGCCTGCGACGCGAGACCTACACGTCGCGCTATGTGCCACACGAGAAACGTGTTGATGAGATGGCCGAGAAAGACCATTATATGGTTGAGCGCGGGAAAGAGGCTCTTGTCGAAACTCAATACATGTCCGAAGATGCAGTCGAACGGTCGCCAGTAGCTGTCGCGTGGTATGACGAGCGACGAAAGGCCTTCGCCAAAGTCGTGATAGGGATTGGTGAAGTATGACCAGTCGTCAAACGTGGGAAGGAGGCCTATGATCTGCCACAAGATGAACGGCGACAAGGCAAGGATGACGATGAGGACAGTGTATTGTTTCATGAAACTAATTGATAATGACTATCTTACATACTGTTCCCTTCTTGCCGTCGGCAGTGGCGGTGATGACGTTATACACGCCCGAAGCCACTCGGTTGCCCTTCTGGTCGCGTCCGTCCCAGGTGTATGTGCCGCCATTGCTTATGCCTGTGTTTACCAGTTGTCCCGAGGCGGTGGAGATATGTATGTGGGAATTCATTGATAGTCCCACGATGGTGATCAGGCCTGTGTAATGTGGTTCCACGGGATTGGGATAGGCATAGACATTGTCCTTGGTCATCTCGTCAAAGGCTTTCGACGAGTCGCTATGGTAAGAACATAGTCCCTTGTCGGTGCCGAAAAAGACGTTTCCCGTCTCTTCGTCGATAGATATAGAGACAACGTTGTCTGATATGAGCATGCTGTTGTCAGCGGTGAAGTGATGTATTTCCTCCATGTTGTCGCTGCTGATGAGATAGACGCCATTGCCTGATGTGCCTATCCATTTGCGGTTGGCTGAGTCGATGGCTATGCAGCCTATTGAAAGTCCGCCGAGGAGATAATCGGCAAAGTTTGTGCCGTCGTTTCTTGGCACTTTGATCTGTGTGAAGGTGATGTTGTCGGTATTGTCGTTGACACTTGCTGCAGTGACGCAGAACAGACCGACATCGGTGCCCACCCAGATGTTGCCTTCTTTGTCTTCGGCTATGGCAGGCATGTTGTAGTATTCATATACGGTATTGTCTTGATTGACTAACGTGGTATATACTTTTGTCATATTATTTCCTATGTCGTATTTCACCAGTGCCGGCATGGTCCAGTTGTTGTTTGTAAACCATAGCAGTCCGCGACTGTCAATCATCATCCCGTTCATCAGTGCCATAGAGAAGGGATGGCCTTTGGTCATGAGGTTTTGGTGAGTGAAGGCTTTTATATCGCCGCCTGCCGGCATATAGCAGATGGTGGGCTGCTTGCCGTAGCTGTTGGCTATCCATAGCGTGCCGCTGTTGTCGTAGGTGAGCGAGGTAACCTCGGTATAGTCTTTCTTTAATTCTTCGCTATTTCCTGCTTTGTCTTCTATTGGCTGTGCGGTCTGCAGTATGCTGTTGTGTCTGTTGTATTCTTTTACGAAGGCAAAGTCGCGATATTCGTATAGTCCAGTCTGGCATCCCACAAACACGTGGTTTTCGTCTCTTGGGTCGATGTCAAGACACATTGCGTTGACAAACTTATGTCCGGTTTTCTCGGCTATGGTCTCTGTTTCAAACGATTTCCACTCGTCGTTGTCAAACACGCAGATGGTGGGCGTCGTCTCTTTGCTGAGATATCCACTCGTGATGTATAGCTTGCCGTTATGCCATAGTGTGTTTTTCAGGTTGTTGTTTTCCGGTCCGCCCGGTTTTAGTGTCTTGACGAGTTCAATGTTTTCGTTCCATGCCGTGAGGTCTTCGCTAAACGAGATGCCCGGCCATGAGGTTGTCAGTTGCCAGTTTGACTTGTCGAGCGGGTTTGATGTCTTCGCACATTTATATACGTTGCCGTTTGTGGAGTAGAGATATAGGTCGGTGGAGCCTTCGCGTATGGCTCGTGCGCCGAAGTCGAGCATGTACGACTCTGCTATCTCAACCTTTGCCACGTTGAGTTTCACGCCGCCGAAATTGGTGGCAAGATAGGCATATTCGCCGGTGTTGTAGATGCTGTTGACGGTCTTGTCGGCGGTCATCGACTTATTGTAGAGGTCGGCCATGTTGACGATGTTGCCTTGGAGGTCGATGAGGTCGATGTTTGAGTTGTCATACACCACGACGAGCCGTTTGGCTTGCTGGTTCCAGGCGATGTGTGTGACGACGACGTCGCTCATGCCCGTGGTCTTGTCGAAGGTCTGTATGCTTTGGTCGTTTTTGTTGTATAGATAGATGGAGTTAGACGCACGCACAAACAGACAGTTGCCCGTGGCTTCTATCTGTTGTGGTTCGTTGTAAGACATGTATATCTTCCAGTCGCCTATAGCTGCTTGAGCTAATGTGCTGACAATGAGTAATATAAATGATACGAATATTTTCTTCATATTTCAATGGTCGAAGAGCGGTCAACGTTTTTTAATAAAACACCTCGTCAACTTTATCAAGATACTCGCCGAGCTTTTTCACGGCACGTGCGCGGTGGCTGATAGTGTTTTTGATGTCGTTGCCAAGTTCGGCGAAGGTCTTGTCGTAACCTGTGGGTTGGAAGATAGGGTCGTAGCCGAAGCCCTCCCCTCCCCTACGCTCGCTGATAATCTCGCCTTCCACGATGCCGTCAAAGAGTACGGGAGCAGGATCAGAGAAGTCTTTCATCACGAGGGCGATGACGGTGCGGAAACGTGCCTTGCGGTTGTCTTTTCCCTCCAGCTCCTTCAGCAGTGTCGTCATGTTAGCCTCTGAGTCGTGGCTCTTGGCGTTAGGATCTTTGATGGAAGCATAGCGTGCGCTGAACGTGCCTGGCTCACCGTCGAGAGCTTCCACCTCGAGACCTGTATCGTCGGCAAACACATTGCATTGGTATCTCTCATAGACGTATTTTGCTTTCATCAGGGCGTTTTCCTCCAGTGTGCGGCCTGTCTCGGGAATATCGTCGAAACACTCGATGTCGGCGAGCGACAACACCTTACACTCCTTGCCGAGGATTCTTCTCACCTCGTCGAGCTTATGCTTGTTGTTTGTAGCGAATACTATTCTCATTTTTTTTTATCCTTTTTTCTTTTTTACTTTTACTTTTATCTGATCGAATCCCTCGCCATAGACACCGATGACCGAGCTCTGGCTAACGAAGGCGTTGGGGTCGATGGTCTTTATGAGACGGAATATGTGTAGGCTCTCGCGCTTCTTTGCCAACAGGCAGATGACCTTTGTGGGCTTGCCTGTCCAATAGCCGTGGCCGTCGAGGATGGTCATCGTATGGTCGGTGGAGGTGGCTATGGCATGGGCTATCTCCTGATATTTCTTAGAGAAGATGAGAAACTGCACCGACTGTCGTTGCCAATACATCACATAGTCGAGCATGAGACATTCGATCACCATTGTGCAAAGACCGAACACCACCATCTGACAGCGGTTCTGGATGGGACCGAAGCTGCTGATGAACATCGAACTGCCGATGATACACACGTCGATGATGATCAGTGCCTTGCCAAGCGAGATGTTGTGATACTTGTTTATCACTGCCGCCACAATATCAGTGCCACCAGTGCTGCCGTTGTTGAGAAACACGATGGCAAGAGCTGTACCGGTGATCATACATCCCAACACGAGCGACATGAAGTCGTTGCCTTCGCCAAGGAGCTTGTAGAAATGTCCGTCAGGCTGAACGACAATGCCTTGCGCAATCTCAAGGAAAAACGTAAGGGCAAAGGTGGCATATATTGTCTTGGTAAGGAATTTCCATCCGAGTATCTTCAATGCGGCAATGATGAGGATGGCATTGATGATGAAAAACGTGTATTGCACAGGAAACTTTGTGGCATAGAAGACGATGGCTCCTACACCCGAAATGCCTCCAGTGACAATCTCATAGGGAAGCAAGAACACGGTGAATCCAAACGTGTACAGCATCAAGCCAAGCGTGATGTTGACGTAATCCCTTATTTCGTATAGTAATTCCTGGCGAGTCATTCTTTATTTAGTTGACAAGTAAACGAGTTGACGAGTTGTTACCGCATTTGCAAATAACTTGTTAACTCGTCAACTTGTTTATTCGTCAAATGAAATCAACTATTTAATAACGATATTTACAATCTTTTTTGGCACGATGATCACCTTCACCACCTTCTTGTCGCCAATATACTTGGCTGACTTCTCGTCGGCGAGAACGGCATCCTCGATGGTCTTGTTGTCGGCGTCGGCGGCAAACTGCATCTGGAAACGGGCTTTGCCGTTGAACGAGACAGTGAGCTGCATCTGACTCTCAACAAGATATGCCTCGTTGCATACAGGCCACTCGGCATCGCATACACTGCCATCACAGCCCAACGCATGCCACAGTTCCTCGGCAATATGAGGGGCAAATGGAGCAATGAGGACGACAAGGTCGCACAGAAGCGACTTGTTGCGGCACTTCAGTTGTGACAGTTCGCTAACACAGATCATAAACGCCGAGATGCTGGTGTTGTATGAGAAGGTCTCAATGTCGTGTGTCACCTTCTTTATCAACTTGTGGACGCTCTTCAGCTGCTCTGACGTAGCCGGTTCGTCGTTGGGCAGGAACTCGTCGTTGCGGCTGTAGTAAAGTCCCCACAACTTCTTGAGGAAACGATGGCAACCGTCTATGCCGTTGGTGTCCCATGGCTTTGACTGCTCCACCGGACCGAGGAACATCTCGTAGAGACGCAGCGTGTCGGCACCATATTTCTCAACTATCATGTCGGGGTTGACCACGTTGAACATCGACTTCGACATTTTTTCTATCGCCCATCCGCAGATATACTTTCCATCCTCGAGGATAAACTCTGCGTTGGCATACTCAGGACGCCATGCCTTGAAGGCGTCGAGGTCGAGCTGGTCGTTGCTTACAATGTTGACATCCACGTGGATTGGAGTTACCTCGTACTGGTCTTTCAGGCCGAGCGACACAAACGTTGGATGATCGGCATTCTCATCGTTGATGCGGTAAACGAAATTGCTTCGACCCTGAATCATGCCTTGGTTGACGAGCTTCTCAAACGGCTCGTCGCTGCAAGAGTAACCGCTGTCGAAGAGGAACTTGTTCCAGAAACGGGAATAGATGAGGTGGCCGGTAGCATGCTCCGTACCGCCTACGTAAAGGTCAACGCTCTTCCAATATTCGTCAGCCTCCTTGCCGACAAGTGCCTTGTCGTTGTGCGGATCCATATAGCGGAGATAGTAAGCCGAAGAACCAGCAAAGCCCGGCATGGTGTTGAGCTCGAGAGGGAAGACGGTCTTGTTGTCGATGAGCGACTTGTCAACAACCTCTTCTTTCACAGTGTCCCATGCCCATGTCTTTGCGCGGCCCAATGGCGGTTCGCCTGTCTCAGTAGGCTTGTATTCGTCTATCTCAGGCAGCAACAGCGGCAGCTTCTCCTTTGGTATCATATACGGCATCTCGTCCTTGTAATATACAGGGAACGGCTCGCCCCAATATCTCTGACGCGAGAAGATGGCGTCGCGCAGACGATAGTTCACCTTCACACGTCCGAGGTTGTTGTCGGTGACAAACTTCTTCGTGGCAGCAATGGCTTCCTTCACGGTGAGACCGTTGAGAGAGAAACCGCCAAGAGTCTCTACCCCACTCTTCGGCGAGTTTTCGACAATGCCTTCTTTCGCGTCGAAGCTCTGCTCGCTGACGTCGGCACCTTGGATGAGAGGGATGATGGGCAAATTGAAATGCTTGGCAAAGGCGTAGTCGCGCGAGTCGTGGGCAGGAACAGCCATGATGGCGCCGGTGCCGTAGCCTGCAAGTACGTATTCCGAAATCCAGATTGGAATAGCATCGCCTGTAAATGGATTGACGGCATAAGAACCAGAGAACACACCTGTGACACGGTGATCGCTGATGCGGTCGCGCTCGGTGCGCTTCTTGACATAAGAGATATACTCGTCAACGGAGGCACGCTGGTCGGAGGTGGTCAATTCATCCACGAGTTCGCTCTCGGGAGCAAGAACCATGAATGTCACGCCGAAAATAGTGTCGGCACGTGTGGTAAATATAGTGAAATGCTTATCGCTGTCCTTCACCTTGAACTCCATCTCTGTTCCCTCAGAACGACCAATCCAGTTGCGCTGAGTCTCCTTGAGCGAGTCGGTCCAGTCGATGGTCTCCAGTCCGTCGAGCAGACGCTGGGCGTATGCCGACACACGCAAGCACCACTGGCGCATCTTCTGCTGAACCACAGGATAGCCGCCACGCACGCTGACGCCATCGACAACCTCGTCGTTGGCAAGCACAGTGCCGAGTTTCGGACACCAGTTCACCATCGTCTCGCCAAGATATGCTATACGGTAGTTCATCAGCACCTCTTGCTTCTTCTTCTCCGAGAACGACTTCCACTCGTCGGCGGTGAAGTGAAGCTCTTCTGAGCAGGCAGCGGAGATATTCTCCGTTCCCATAAGATCAAAATGCTCGATGAGCTTGATGATAGGCTGAGCCTTCTGGGAGGCAAGGCTGTAATATGACTTAAACATGCGGATGAATGCCCATTGGGTCCACTTGTAGTAATCAGGCGAACAGGTGCGCACCTCGCGGTCCCAATCGAACGAGAATCCTATCTTGTCGAGCTGCTCACGATAGTGGTTGATATTTGCCACTGTCGTAATCTCAGGATGCTGGCCAGTCTGAATAGCATACTGCTCTGCCGGCAATCCATAAGCGTCATAACCCATAGGGTTAAGCACGTTGTATCCACACAGACGCTTGTAGCGGGCATAGATGTCGCTGGCGATATAACCGAGCGGATGGCCAACATGCAGTCCCGCTCCCGAGGGATAAGGGAACATATTGAGTACGTAGAACTTCTTGCGTTTCGGGTCTTCAGTGACTTTGTAGGTCTTCTCCTCAACCCATTTCTCACGCCACTTCTTTTCGATTTCTCTAAAGTTGTATTCCATTTTATTTTTGTTTTTTATGATTCATAAAAGTATATACTGAGTGCAAAGTTACAACTTATTCTTTATATAATAGGTATATAAATTAGAGTTTTTTTCTTTTTTACCACTTTTTGTTTTGTTTTTCCGCAAACAATGAGTAATTTTGCACCTCAAAGCAATTTTTTCATGGTTTATGGCTAAAAAAGATAATGAACTAACGCCGATGATGAAGCAGTTTTTCGACCTCAAGGCGAAACACCCCGACGCGGTACTGCTGTTTCGTTGCGGCGACTTCTACGAGACTTACTGCGAAGACGCCATCGTGGCTTCGAAGATTCTCGGCATAACTCTTACAAAACGTAATAACGGCGCTTCGGCAGGGTCGGAAATGGCAGGATTCCCTCATCATGCCCTCGACACTTATTTGCCTAAACTCGTCAGGGCGGGAAGAAGAGTGGCGATATGCGACCAACTCGAAGACCCGAAACTCACAAAGAAACTCGTCAAGCGTGGCATAACAGAACTTGTCACGCCAGGAGTGGCCATGAACGATACTGTGCTCAACTACAAAGAGAACAACTTCCTTGCTGCCGTACATTTCGACCGCAGCGACAAAAAACTCATCGGCGTCTCGTTTCTCGACATCTCGACAGGTGAGTTTCTCACGGGTGAAGGTACGCCCGACTATGTAGAGAAACTGCTCACCAACCTCGAACCAAGAGAGGTGCTTGTCAACAGAGTGAAGAAGAATGACTTCGAAAACTTGTTCGGACAGAAATACCTTACTTACGAACTCGAGGAATGGGTCTTCACCGAACTTACTGCTCTCGGAAAGTTGTTGTCGCATTTTAATGTGAAAAACCTTAAGGGATTCGGTATCGACCAACTGAAAAACGGCATCATCTCGGCTGGAGCTATTCTCCATTATCTCGAGATGACACAACACACAAACATCTCACACATCACTTCCATCTCGAGAATAGAAGAGGAGAAATATGTAAGACTCGACAAGTTTACAATAAGAAGCCTCGAACTCGTACAGACCCTGCAAGAGGACGGCACATCGCTGCTCGACGTCATCGACCAGACTACAACTCCCATGGGTGGAAGAATGTTGAGACGGTGGATAGTGTTCCCCCTGAGAAACGAAAACCAAATCAACGACAGACTCGATATCGTAGGATATTTCTCACAAGAACAGGAGTTCAGACAACTCATCGACGAACAGCTTCGCAGAATAGGAGACCTGGAACGTATCATCTCGAGAGTGGCCGTGGGACGAGTGTCGCCAAGGGAAATGGTTCAGCTGAAAACGGCTCTCGAAGCCATACAACCTATAAAAACGGCTTGCCTCTATGCAAAAAACGACGCTCTGAAAAGAGTCGGGGAAAGACTTAACCTCTGCGAGTCGATGAGAGAGAGAATAGCTCACGAAATAGAACCCGAAGCTCCACAACTCGTAAACAAGGGCGGAGTGATACGCGACGGAGTGAATGAAGAGCTCGACAGACTCAGACAGGTGGCTTATCACGGCAAAGACTATCTGATGAAAATTCAGGAACGTGAACAACAGGAAACGGGCATACAGTCGCTCAAAATAGGATACAACAACGTGTTTGGATATTACCTCGAAGTGAGAAACACTTACAAGGATCTCGTGCCCGACACGTGGATAAGAAAGCAGACCTTGGCTCAGGCTGAGAGATATATCACTCAGGAACTGAAAGAATACGAGGAGACTATACTCGGCGCAGAGGAGAAGATATTGTCAATAGAGATGAAACTGTTTAACGACCTCGTCGTGGCCATGCAGGAGTTTATCCCGCAGATTCAGATAAACGCCAACATGATTGCCAATATCGACTGTCTGCTTTCGTTTGCGAAATGTGCAGAGATTCATCACTATGTACGACCGCATATCGACTCCTCTGACGTCATCGACATCCATCAGGGAAGGCATCCGGTGATAGAGACTCAGCTGCCTCTCGGCGAACAGTATGTGCCGAACGATATCTACCTCGACTCTCAGAGTCAGCAGATTATCATCATCACGGGTCCGAACATGGCAGGTAAGTCGGCACTGCTCAGACAGACTGCTCTCATCGTGCTCATGGCGCAAGTGGGCAGCTTCGTGCCTGCCGAAAATGCCAGAATAGGATTGGTTGACAAGATATTCACCCGCGTGGGAGCAAGCGACAATATCTCGCTCGGCGAATCAACCTTTATGGTTGAGATGACCGAGGCGTCGAACATTCTTAATAATGTTACCACAAAGTCGCTCGTGCTCTTCGACGAACTGGGAAGGGGAACGTCAACATACGACGGCATCTCCATCGCATGGGCTATCGTCGAATATCTGCACGAGAACGAGAAGGCAAGAGCACGCACCCTCTTCGCCACTCACTATCACGAACTGAACGAGATGGAGAAGCATTTCAAGAGAATAAAGAACTTTAACGTCAGCGTGAAAGAGGTGAACAAAAAAGTCATATTCCTCAGAAAACTCATGGAAGGCGGCAGCGAACATTCCTTCGGTATCCATGTGGCTGCCATCGCCGGTATGCCGAGAAGTATCATCAAACAGGCTAAGACGATCCTCAAACAACTCGAAGAGGAGAGCGCCGGGGTGGGAGGATATGGCCGACCGAATATCAACAGGCAAAAGACGGTGGACGGAATACAACTTAGCTTCTTCCAACTCGACGACCCGGTGTTGTGTCAGATACGTGACGAGATACGCGACCTCGACATCGACAACCTCACTCCTGTTGAAGCTCTTAATAAACTTAATGAAATTAAACGTATTTTGAATTAATGCATTCTCATTATAAAGACTTGATTTGTCTTGGCACGCCCATTGTAATAGGACAGATAGGAAACCTCGTGCTTAATTTTGCTGACACACTGATGATTGGCCACCACTCTACCGTGGAATTGGCAGCAGCCAGTTTTGTCAACAACACGTTTGTGCTCGTGCTCCTCTTTGCCATGGGATTCAATTTCGCCTTGACTCCCGTCATAGGACCTTTCATAGGTAGAAACGAGAAAGATAAGGCTGGAGCCGTGATGCGTTCTGCTCTGTTTGCGAATATCATGCTCATATGTATGCTCACCACCTTTGCCGTGGCTTTCTATTTCGCCTTGCCCTTTTTCGGTCAGCCTGAAGAGCTGATGCCTTTCATGAGACCTTATCTCTTGGTCAACATCTGCTCTATTCCTTTCATGGTGTTGGGATGTCAGATGAAGCAGTTCTTCGATACCATCGGACGTACACGAATATCTATGTGGGTGCTCGTGTCGAGTAATGTACTTAATATAATAGGTAATTATATATTTATATACGGACATTGTGGAATGCCTGAAATGGGACTTACCGGTGCTGGTCTGTCCACTGCCCTGTCACGCGTGCTAATATGTCTCTCCTTCTGCCTCATTTTCTTCCTAAAAAAGGAGTTTGCCGTATATAAAAAGGGATTTGTCATGGCATCAAAAGATGCTGTTAAAAGCAATTTCAAACATCTCAACGGCCTTGGATGGACCTCTGCACTTCAAGCTACTGTAGAGTGTGGGGCGTTCTCGCTCGTGGCTATCTTCGTGGGATGGATCGGTACAAAACCGCTTGCTGCACATCAGGTGATGATCACTATGTCGATGTTTTTCTATAACATTTATCTTGGCATTGCGACAGCTATCAGCATACGAGTAAGTCATTTTGTGGGTATTCACGAGACAAAGTCTATCGTGGAGGTTACAAAGTCGGGATTCTTCATCATCATCACTATGGCTGTGTGTATGATTATTCCTGTCTTTCTGCTTAGACACATGGTGGGCTCGATGTTCACTGCCGACGAAGAGGTGTGCCGACTCGTCGCTATTACTATCATTCCACTGATATTGTACCAGATAAGCGACGCCTTCCAGTGCTGCCTTGCTAACGCCTTACGTGGACTGGGCGAGATGAGAAGCATGATGTGGGCGGCTTTCGTGGCGTATTTCATCGTCTCACTGCCGCTCAGTTGGATTTTGGGTAATTTCCTCGGATTTGGACTCGTGGGCACGTGGTTGGCTTTCCCCGTTTGCCTCACAGTGGCTGGTATATTATACTATATAATCTTCAAAAGGGCACTGGCTCGTTTTTCAGATACGTATCATGCTTAATTTTTAGAGATGTATCATTCATAATTTTTAGAGATGTATCATGTATAAAGTATAGGAGGAAGATTATTATGATAAAGGACGAATTGAAGCGTTTTATCGTTGTTGGAGTGATAGCCACTGCCATCCATTACGTGGTCTATTATCTCTTGCAGATGCTTGCCAAGGGCAGTCTCATGCTGAGTATGGCTTATACGGTGGGATATGTGGTGAGTCTGATTTGCAACTTCTATCTCACCACTTACTTCACCTTCCGTTCGAAGGCTTCGGTAAAGAAAGTGGCTGGGTTTGGATTCAGTCATATTGTCAACTACTTGTTACACATAGCGCTCCTCAATCTGTTTATGGCTTTTGGCGTCCACCGCTTGTTGGCTCCTGTATTGGTTTATGCAATAGCAGTGCCTACAAACTTCACAATTCTTCATTTCGTGTATAAAAAGAAGTGAAACGCGAGAAAGCTCTTTCTTGAAAAAAATAATGAAGCGGAAAACGTCTCTCTCTTCATCCAAGAGTGATGTTCTTCACATCTACGTGTTCATGAAGGAACAGTTGTGCAGACTCCCTGAATTTGTCGGGATTCTCGGTTGTGAGGTATTCTACATGTCCGCCTTGAGTGCATTTGCTCTCTATCTCAGGATGACGTGAAAGGTAGTTCTTAAGACTTTCTGCCACGTATTCTCCTTGTGAGACAATACGGATGCCTGGATTCACATATTTCACTATCTTCGGCAAAAGAAGGGGATAATGGGTACAACCAAGTATGATGGCGTCTATCTCGCTGTCAAGACGCATCAGCTGGTCGATTCTTTTCTTTACAAAATAATCTGCTCCAGGACTGTCGGCTTCGTTATACTCAACCAATGGTACCCAAAAGGGACATGCCACACCTGACACCTTTATGTCGGGATAGAGCTTTTGTATCTCCAATGTGTAACTCTCGCTCTTTATCGTTCCTTCGGTGGCCAGAATGCCTACATGACGCGTCGATGTAAGCTTTCCTATTACTTCCGTTGTAGGACGGATGATGCCGAGCACGCGTCTTGAAGGATCTATTGTCGGCAGGTCAACTTGTTGGATGGTACGTAGTGCCTTTGCTGAGGCAGTATTACAACCGAGAATCACCAGATGACATCCCATCTCGAAAAGGCGTGTCACTGCTTGGCGCGTGAACTCATAGACTACGTCAAACGATCGTGGTCCGTATGGCGCACGCGCATTGTCGCCGAGATACATATAATCGTATTCCGGCAGAAGGTTACGGACTCCATGAAGGATGGTAAGGCCTCCATAGCCAGAGTCGAAGATGCCGATAGGACCGGCCTTGTCTGGCAGTGTTATCATTCTATTTCAGTTTACTCCAAATAACTACTTGATTTACCAACAAGCCAGGTTGAGTTTCATTTTGCTCCAAGAAGCGAGATGAGCTTGTCGGTAATGTCTATGCTGCGGGATGGATTGATATACGGACAAGCATCTGAGTCGGTGTTGACGATGAGCGTGAGATTGTATTCAGAGCCTATCTTGTCGAGGACCATACTGATCTTGTCGTGAAGAGGAGCGAAGATGTCGCGCTCTGCCTCCGACAATAGTCGGCGACTCTCTTCCTTGAAGGCTATGTTTTTCTGCATCAGTTCCTGCAGTTCTGTCTGCCGCTTTTTCAGTATCGTGGGAGGAAAGTCTTTCTGACCTTCTAAAAATGCCTCATACTTGTCGTTGAAGTCTTTCTTTACACGTTCTGCTTCAGCTTCATATTTCACACGCAACTCTTCTATCTGCTGCTGAGCAATGGCATAGTCGGGTATGCAGGTGATAATGTTACCATAACTGAAATAACCCACTGTGGCTGCCTGCTTTTGTTCGGCAACCGCAGTGGTTATGTTTCCATTGTCTTGGGCTTTCACCGACAATACGGCGCATAGCAAAAGAACTATAGAAAGAATGGTTTTCTTCATTATTTTACTTTATACCAAGTTTTGCCTTTACTTGAGCGGTGACGTCGGTGCTCAGTGTAGGGCTAATATATGGGATGCCGCTGGCGTTGTCCATGATATATACATAACCGCCAGCCTGTCCTACTGCCTTAATAGCATCGATAACCTTTGTGGTGATAACCTGCATCTTCTCCTGTGAAGCCTTTGCGAGAGCCTGCTGGTTGTCCTGATAGCTCTGACGTATCTTCTGATCCATCTCCTGAAGCTCTGTCTCACGGCGCTGCTTGATATTCTCAGGAAGGGTATTGGCGTTCGCCTCATAGTCCTTTACCTTCTTTGTAAACTCGTCTTGCATTCCCTTGAGGTCTGCCTCATACTGCTGCTGCAGGGCGTCAATCTCTGTCTTTGCCTTAGTGTATTCAGGCATGGCTTGGATAACCTCCTGAGAATTGACATGTCCGAACTTCTGTGCCATGGCTGCCAATGGTGCCAGCATCAGAATCATAATAAGTACTTTTTTCATTGTTTTGTTATTTTTAATTTTTAAATTATTATTCCTAATATTGTTTTTCCCAATATATAATATTATTCCAATTTTTGTTATTTGTATCCTAACTTCGACAAAACCTCGTCTGAGATATCTATCTTCGGACTACCAAAGATAATACCGCTGTCGCTGGCGCGGTCGAGAACCAACTGATATCCTCTCAGGTCGGCTATGTCGCGAACCACATTGTATATCTCGTCCTGAATGGGAGACATAAGGCTGGAGCGTTTCTTGAACAACTCGCCTTCGGGACCGAAATACTTGCGCTTCAGCTCGCTGGCTTCCTGCTCTTTCTTCATTATGGCATCTTGCTTGGCCTTCTTCTGTTCGTTGGAGAGGAAAGCTACCTCGTTTTGGTAGTTCTTATACATAGTTTGGGCTTCGGTATTGATTGCCTCTACCTCTGCCTGCCATTTCTTAGATACTTGGTTCAACTGTTCATTGGCACGCTCGTAAGCAGGGATATTCTTCAGTATGTACTCCATGTCAAGGAGAGCAAACTTCTGTGCATTGGCAGCTATCGCTGTCATCGCAACGACGATTACCAAAAAGATCTTCTTCATATTACTAATGTTTTTATATTTCTTTGTTGAAGGGTTCACTAAAACTCTTGTCCAAGAATGAAGTGGAACTGACTGCCACCCTTTGTTCCTGTTGATAAGGCCTTGTCGAAACCATATGCCCAGTCAATACCCATAAGACCTACCATCGGGAGGAAGATACGTACACCGACTCCTGCTGAGCGCTTCATGTCAAACGGATTGAACTTGTTGGTATCGTACCATGCGTTACCTCCTTCAAGGAATCCGAGACCATAGATGGTGGTGTTGCCAAGCATCAGTGGGTAGCGGAGCTCTAAGGTGAAGCGGTCGTAGGCATATCCTAATGACGAATATGGTGTCAACGAACCGTTCTCATAACCACGAAGGGCTATCGTCTCCTGTGCATAACCAGTAGAATAGCCGCTCATACCGTCGCCACCAACATAGAATGTCTCAAACGGCGACTTTTTGTCTCTGTTATATGCACCGAGGATACCCAACTCCACGCGTGTCATGAGCACAAAACATTTCTGTCCGTTGGTTAATGCGGTATATGTACGTGACTTAAACTTCCATTTATGATACTCTATCCAACGGTATTTTTCCTGAAGTTCAGCGTCGTAGGTGGCTGAGTAGCGGTCGGTGGCAAGCGAACCGTAGTCTTTGTTGTCGAACATTGACCATGGTGGAGTAAGTGTGACTGACGCCATAAACTCTGAACCGCGACGTGGGAACAACTGGTTGTCGGTACTTGTACGGGCAAGCGTTATTCCTAAGTTGATATTGTTACAGTTTCCATTCGAGATGATGAAATACTGCCAGTCACGCAACATGTATCGCTGGTATGACAACGACATGGACAATTGGAAATAGTCGTCGGGCCAACGAAGACGTTTACCCCACCCTATCGACATACCGAAGAGCTGCACGTACTTGTCGTCGTCAAGATAACTCTCGTAGTTGTTGTAGTAGTTGTTGTAAGAACCATAACCACCATAATAATTATACATGGAGTTCATCCATGAACTATTGTAGTAGTTGCTGTTCACGTCGGTCTGCTTTGAATAGTATGCACCGATATTGAAAGCATTTGGACGCTTGCCGCCAAACCATGGAGCCGAGTAGTTGATGCTATACGACTGGTAGTAAGAACCATTGGTCTGTGCCGAAATGGCAAGCTGCTCGCCGTCGCCAATAGGCATAATGCCGCGATGCATCTTATTCTTTCCAAAGAGGTTACGCATAGAGAAGTTGTTGAGCTTCAATGATATGCGACCAATAACACCTGTCTGTCCCCATCCTAACGAGAACTCCACTTGGTCGTTGGATTTTTGTTCCAAAGGCCAGTTGATGTCAACCGTTCCATCCTCGTAGTTGGGCTGAACATCGGGGTTGACCTTCTCTGGATCGAAGAATCCCATGGAAGCTATCTCACGTGCGGTACGCATCAGGGCGTCTTTTGAGAACAGATCGCCTGGCTTGCATTTCAGCTCGCGTCTTACCACATCCTCATAGAGGCGGTCGTTACCATATATTCGCACATGGCTGATGTGAGCTTGCTGTCCTTCGGTGATGCGCATCTCAAGGTCGATCGAGTCGCCAACGATATTCACCTCCGTAGGTTCGAGATTGTAGAAGAGATAACCATTGTTCCAATAGTAGTTTCCTACTGCATCTTCATCCTCTGACAGGCGTTTGCGCAACTCTTTCTGGTTATACACGTCGCCGCCTTTCATGCCGAGAAGCCTGTTGAGATATTCGGCTGTAACTACCGTATTACCAACCCACGTGATGTTTCTGATGTAGTATTTCTGACCTTCGTCAATCTTTATGTAGATGTTAACGTGGTTTTCGTCGTGATTGATAATACTGTCGCGAACGATGGTCATGTCGCGGTATCCTAACTCATTATATTTTTCAATGAGGTTCTGTTTGTCTTTTTCATAACGCTCGGGAGTGAACTTCTTCGACTTGAGGAACGAACCGACAGTTCCTGCCTCGTGGGTCTTTGAGAATACACCTTTCTTAAATAGTCCGCCCTTGATTTTCGACAATTTGAGGTTGTTGTTTCCGTCAATGAAGATATAACGTACTTTCATCTTGTCTTTCTTGTCGATATTGACATCAAGGATGACTTGGTTGCTGCCTGTCACATCATCGCGTTGCATGATGTTGATGTCGGCATTCTTGTATCCCTTCTCGTCGAAATATTTTTTTGCGAGGATTTTTGCGCGGTCTATCATGTTAGGAGTGATCTGACTGCCTTTCATGATGCCCAGCTTGGCTTCCATGTCCTCACGTTCCGACTTCTTGATGCCATGATAGTTTATGGCGCTCACACGTGGACGTAAAGAGAGGTTGAAGCAAAGGTATATCTTGTCCCCGACAATGGAGTCTGCAGAAATGCTGACCTTTGAGAACAGGCCGTGTCGCCAGTATCTTTTTACAGCTTCTGTTATCTCCTGTCCTGGTACTCTTATCTCTTGTCCTACTGACAGTCCCGACAGACCCGTGAGCACATAATCCTCATATCCTTCAACGCCTTTTACAGAAAGTCCGCCAATGGTACATGTCATGGGCGAGCCTGCATAGGAAATCTCCGGATTGACAATCACGTCTTGGGCTTTTGCCGTGCCGAGACAACAGCTGGCAAGGATAACCAGTGCTGACACCTTATTTATAATATAAGTCTTTATAGAACTTTTCATTCTCTATTTACTTTGTGTTTTCGTTATTTTCCACTTGCTCTTCAGTCTTTCCAAAGCGTCTTTGCTTGCTCTGATAGATTGCTATCGCCTTGTGCAAATCTTCTTCGCTGAAGTCTGGCCAATAAGTGTCGCAGAAGTATAGTTCGCTGTATGCTATCTGCCACAAAAGGTAGTTGCTTATGCGTATCTCGCCTCCAGTGCGGATGAGAAGGTCTGGATCGGGCATGAAGTTTGTGGTGAGATTCTTTGATATTGTATCTTCTTCAATATCATTTATATTCATCTTACCCTCAGCTACATCTGAGGCAATCTTCTTCACAGCTTCGGTTATTTCCCATCTCGAAGAATAACTCAGTGCCGCTATCAATGTCATTCTCGTATTGCCAGCTGTCCGTTCCATTGTTGCTTTCAGCTTGTCTTGTACTGGTTTTGGAAGTCGTGTCATATCGCCTATAACAAGAAACTTCACGTTGTTCTTAATGAATATTTCATCTTCAAGAGATGTTAGCACAAGTCCCATGAGAGCTGCGACCTCATCAGCCGGACGATTCCAGTTTTCGGTTGAGAAAGTGTATAGTGTGAGATATTTTACTCCAAGGCGTGCGCTTTCAGACGCGATACGTCTTACCGTGTCCACGCCAGCTTGATGTCCATAACTGCGTTCTTTTCCTTTTTCCGTTGCCCAACGTCCATTGCCATCCATGATGATGGCCACATGTTCGGGCATTCTGTTCATGTCAATATTGTATGCCATATTTTTTTATTTAAAAGTCGTCGTTATGACAGGTTCTGCATTTCGCCCAAATGTCGTATGTTAACGCTATTTGTAGCATGCTATAACTGTCTTTGTTCTTAAATATTCCACTGCTTTTTATGCCGTAAGGATCATATACTCCATCGATGTTGTCGCTTGTGGTGAAGTGCATTATCCATGCAGCATTCAGGTTCAGCCGTGGTGCTATTTTGTATTTTATTCCTGCTCCCAACGGGAGATTGGTGGCTATCACACTTCCTCCCACTGTGCTGGCTATTGTCAAGCCAATGCCTCCTGTTATGTATGGTACAAGTCTTTTTGCTCCTTTGTATTCTCTTCCTGTGCCGTATGGCCAGAAATTGTATTCATAGCGTCCTCCAATGTCAACAACGCTGTTGCTGAACGACTCTTGGGTGGACGATAGCATCGGATAGTATGTTGACTGACGGTCGTATTTACCTTTTATTGGTATGTAGCCTATTTCCAGTGCCCATGCCATCCTCGGATTGGGTTTGAGTCTCGCTGATACTACCGCCATAGGTTGCATGTTTGCCGTCAGACTACCGTTAAGGTCTCCTTGATAACTGGCAAGTCCTGTGCCGGCACCTATCTCCATCTTGTATTCTGGTTCGTCTTGTGCCATTGTTACATGGGCTGCCAGCAGCAGTATGGTTAGTATCCAAATTCTCATTCTGTTTATCTATTCCACGACATTTTGTTTATTCGCCCTTTCCATACTTGTCCTGTATGGTTGAGCATTATCCATATATAATTGTCTGAATCTGTGCAAACAGATACAGCTGAAGCACTTTTGTCAAATCCATATGGATAGGTGATATAGTCAAGACTGTTCCATGAATATCCATGATCATAACTAATGTATATCTTCGAGAAGGCTCCAACATAACATCCGTCGAGTCCCTTTCCTCCCAGTGCCATAAGCATGTCATTATGTCTCACTACATTGAGATTTTCGAGACGTGGCAATGTCTTTTTGCTCTTACTGTCATAGTTTATGTATGTCCATTCGTTACCCTCGCTGTAATCGTTGTTTTCGATTATCTTTCTCCATATGGTGGCGGTGTTGTCCATAGTTGATATCTCGGGACGTATTCCGAACAGAACGATGGTCTCTTCGTCTTTGTTTTTCCCGTATTGATAACAAGTATAGGAAATGTCTTCTGTAGGAAGATTCTTGCCATCTGAGTCCATCGTATCTTCGATCCATGTCTTTCCTTTGTCTGTTGAATAGAAGATAATGTTTTCTGCCGTCTTGCCGTAAATGGCTTTACTGCTTGCTGCCAACAACTGTATTACTTCCGGACTGTCGGTCACGATGTCATAGCTTTTGGCATCTTTCGATGTCTTTAGTGTTCCGTTGTCTATCACATATAGCTCATTGTTGAATACCACAGCATTGTTATAACTGTTTGTTTCGAGTGTGATACCTGTATCAGTGAATGTCCTTCCGTTCGAGGCGTTAATTGTAAGTACTCTTGTTTTTTGTCCGTCTGTGCCTAACACGACAATCTCTCCGTTGAGATTATATGCTTTCATGTCTTGGAGCGAGGCAAGTTCACGGCTATCTGGCATTTGTTTCCATACGAATGAGTCGGCTTTTTCTTTATGGATATTGACAGTTATCTTGTATTTTTTCACGTTTACTCCGCTTGACGAATACACGCTTACTTCCCTTGGACTTGAAAAGTCAATGCTGTCTGCTGTGTTGAAGTAGGCTATTGAATCGCTTTTCAGTGACTTTATTCCTGCATAGCTATTGTTCTTGGTTGAGTAGTTGCAGAGTATCTTTGTTGGGTCTGTGCCCAGAGGTAGTGAGTCAACATTGTATATCTCTCCTTTTATCTGGTCGATGACAAAAGGATAGTTTGCCACATTGCTACTTATCTCGATGTATGTCGAGTCTTCACCTGTTGAAGATTTTGTATGGCGTGTGATTTTTGCATTTGAAAGAGAGAATGCTGTAATTGCGGCATCGTCGTAATAAGTGACGGTGTCGTTATCTGAGTTAAGGCATGAAGCCATGAACATTGCTGCTGTAAAAAGCAGACAAAATGGACGGAAAAATCTTCTCATCAATTATTATTTTTATTTTTAGGTGCAAATTTACTTAGTTTTCTTCAAATATCTGCAACTTCTTACTTTATATTAAGTTAAATATATGATAAAAAGTCGCTTTTTATGCGATATTTGTTGAAAATGACCTTTTTTTACTCTTTTTTCACTTCTTTTTTTGTCATAATAGTGCTCAGAAGAACAAAATAAAAAAGAGCGGACATTGCCGCTCACTTTTTATTTTTTTCAGTGTACATTGGTATGCTTAAGGGTAAATATTCCTATAGCCATCATACCTAATGTTGTTGCAGTTATTACTGCCATCTGTATATCCATCATCATGATTCTTTCTTCTTTGTTGTTGTTTTTATCCTTGAATACGTGTGCAAAGGTAGTCCCTTTTTATAATAATAAGGAAAATACTTGTGACAATCGAATTATAAAATGGATTTTTTTGACGTAGGTCAAAACCATATATAAAGCAAGCTCTGCCGACAAGTCACTTGCCAGCAGAGCTAATAACAAAGATATATTAGAGTGTTATGACTCAAATGTTAGTCTGTTGCCAGACAATAAGCTTCTTAGAGCTGTGGACCTGCTGCAACGAGGGCCTTGCCTGCTTCGTTAGTAGTGTACTTAGCGAAGTTCTTGATGAAGCGTGCTGCGAGATCTTTAGCCTTCTCCTCCCACTTGCATGCGCACTCGTAAGTGTCGCGTGGGTCGAGGATAGCAGGATTTACGTTTGGCAGAGATGTTGGTACCTCAAAGTCGAACATTGGGATCTTCTTTGTTTCTGCCTTCAGGATTGAACCATCGAGGATTGCGTCGATGATACCACGTGTATCTGGAATAGAGATGCGCTTGCCTGTTCCGTTCCAACCTGTATTAACGAGGTAAGCCTTAGCGCCGCTCTTCTCCATCTTCTTCACGAGTTCCTCAGCATATTTTGTTGGATGCAGCTCGAGGAATGCCTGACCGAAGCAAGCAGAGAATGTTGGTGTTGGCTCTGTGATGCCGCGCTCTGTTCCCGCAAGCTTTGCTGTGAAGCCAGAGAGGAAGTAGTACTGAGTCTGTGCAGGTGTCAGGATAGATACTGGAGGAAGTACTCCGAATGCGTCAGCTGAAAGGAAGATAACGTTCTTTGCAGCTGGAGCTGATGAACCTGGCTGGATGTTGTTGATGTGATTGATTGGATAAGATACGCGAGTGTTCTCTGTAACGCTCTTGTCGTTGAAGTCAATCTTACCATCCTCTGCTACTGTAACGTTCTCAAGAAGGGCGTTACGCTTGATGGCACCATAGATGTCTGGCTCGTTCTCCTTAGAGAGGTTGATAACCTTAGCGTAGCAGCCACCTTCGAAGTTAAACACGCCATTGTCGTCCCATCCGTGCTCGTCGTCACCAATAAGGCGGCGCTTTGGATCTGTTGACAAAGTGGTCTTACCTGTACCAGAGAGACCGAAGAAGATAGCTGTATTCTCACCGTTCATGTCGCAGTTTGCAGAGCAGTGCATAGAAGCGATGCCCTGGAGTGGGAGGTAGTAGTTCATCATAGAGAACATACCCTTCTTCATCTCACCGCCGTACCATGTGTTGATGATAACCTGCTCACGGCTTGTAACGTTGAATGCAACGCAAGTCTCAGAGTTAAGACCAAGCTCCTTGTAGTTCTCTACCTTTGCCTTCGAAGCGTTGTAGATAACGAAGTTTGGCTCGAAGCTCTCGAGCTCCTCTGCTGTTGGCTGGATGAACATATTGGTCACGAAGTGTGCCTGCCATGCTACCTCAACGATAAAGCGAACTGCCATACGAGTGTCCTTGTTTGCTCCGCAGAATGCGTCAACAACATAGAGGTTCTTGTTGCAAAGTTCCTTAACAGCAAGATCCTTAACTGTTGCCCAAACTTCCTCAGACATTGGGTGGTTGTCGTTCTTATATTCTTCAGTTGTCCACCATACAGTGTCCTTTGAGTTCTCGTCCATGACGATGTACTTGTCCTTAGGTGAACGTCCAGTGTAAATACCAGTCATTACGTTGACAGCACCAAGTTCAGTGTTCTTGCCAACCTCATAACCCTCAAGTCCTGCCTTTGTTTCCTCTTCGAACAACTGTTCGTAAGAAGGATTGTGCGCGATCACTGTTGAACCAGTGATGCCATACTTTGTCAAATCTAAGTTTGCCATTTTTTATATTTATGAATTTTAGTTGTGAATACTCTTTCTTCTATTACCTATTGGGATTTAGACACCCTTTTTTTCGAGCGCAAAGGTAGTAATATTTCTCCTTATTACAAAATATTGAGGCCATAATTTTTCAAATAGTAATTCTTTTTTCGTTAAAGTAATCAAAAAATAACAATATGGAAACGTTTTTGTAATTTATAGTTTGCAAAAATCAAGTCTTTTTATCACTTCTGCTACTCTGTTGTCGTCTTTGCTTATGTTGATTTCACCTTACTATATTAGTCGTGGATATTACTAAGTGAATTATACTATTAAAGTTCATTGCCCACTATTTGGGACAATGAACTTTAATAAATTAATATTGAAATCTTATTTGTTTTTGCTACAAAAACAGACTTTTTGAGCTAGACTACTTCACTTCCCACGTGTCGTTTGTCTCAAGAAGCTCCATAAAGTTATGATATTTCTTTTGTGCTTTCACATCTTCAATCTGCTGGTTTACAGCTTCGTCGTATGTAGGAGCTTCAACATCGCGAATAATGCCGAGAGCTATAGGGTATCCATGTTCGTTGTCCATCATGGCCAACTTTAGCTGGAGGGTGTTGTCTTCGCAATGTGCGTCGTGTACCAGGATGTCTTTTTCTGTGATTCCGTTTTCTCCGATCTTCACCACCTTGAGTCCGAATCCCTCCTGAACCAGTCCGTATTCGTTGTTCTCGCCGAAGATAAGAGGTTGTCCGTGCTTTACATAAATGGCATTCTTCTTGCGTCCTTCCTTATTATATACCGGGTCGTAGCATCCGTTGTTGAAGATGACACAGTTTTGGAGAATTTCACAAACAGATGCACCCTTGTGCTTATATGCTGCTTTCAGGATTTCTACTGTTTCTGGGGCATCTGTAGCTACTGAGCGTGCAAAGAAATGACCTCGTGCACCGAAGCAAAGCTCAGCTGGACGGAATGGGTCTTCAACAGTACCGTAAGGACTTGACTTGCTGACGAATCCTCGAGGTGAGGTTGGAGAGTATTGTCCCTTGGTAAGTCCGTAGATACGATTGTTGAGCAGTATCATGTTGAGATCAATATTGCGTCGCATGGCGTGAATGAAGTGGTTGCCGCCGATAGCAAGACCATCGCCGTCACCGCTTATCTGCCATACGGTCAACTTCGGATTGGCTACCTTTGCGCCAGTTGAGATGGCAGCTGCACGACCGTGTATGGTCTGCATGGCATATGTATTTACATAGTATGGCAGACGACTTGAACATCCAATACCTGAAATCACGGCAGTCTCGTAAGGTGCAACACCACACTCTGCCATTGCCTTGTGCAAGGAGGCGAGGAAAAAGTGGTCACCACATCCAGGACACCAACGTGGCTGTCCTTTTTTATAATCTTGTGCTGTATATTCCATTGTTTACTTCTTTTTTATTATTTTTCCAATATCTCCTTAAAACTTGCGACAAGTTCTGTTACGACAAATGGCTGACCCTTAACTTCGTTGAACTGATAAGGTGCGAAATTGTCAACTTTGCTTCTCAGGAATGCGGCAAACTGTCCGAGATTTTGCTCCGCCACTACTACCTTTTTGTATTTTGTAAGCACTTCCGCTGTATTTTTTGGCAGTGGATTGATGTACTTAAACTGTGCTAAAGCAACTTTCTTGCCTTCTTTCTGAAGTTCTTCCATTGCGCTGTAGAGATGACCAAATGTGCTGCCGAAACCGACTAACAGGAGGTCGGCATCGTTTTTGTCGCCATAAACCTCTACATCAGGAACAGGTATGCGTGCAACCTTCTCTGCGCGGAGATGGCACATCTCGTTGTGATTCTCTGGTTCAGTAGATATGGCACCTGTCTTGCCGTCCTTTTCCAGACCGCCGAGGATGTGTGTGTAGCCTTCTTGACCTGGTATAGCCCAATAGCGTACCAACGATTCTGGATCACGCTCGTATGGCGTATAGCATCCTTTTTGTTCTGGCTTGACATAGTGTGGGTTTATTGCATCGAGATCTGCGATGTTTGGCAGTTTCCATGCTGCTGAACCGTTTGCGATGAAAGCGTCTGTAAGGAGCATCACAGGAGTGAGATGTTCAAGGGCAATTTTCGCTGCTTGATATGCGGCGTCGAAACAGTCTGTAGGACTTGTCGCGGCGATTACTGGCATTGGGCTTTCGCCGTTTCGTCCATAGAGAGCCTGGAGAAGGTCGGTCTGTTCGCTCTTTGTGGGCAGACCGGTAGAAGGACCGCCTCGTTGCACGTCAACGATTACCAATGGCAGTTCGTCAATTACGGCAAGGTTTATCGCCTCTGACTTCAAGCATACTCCAGGTCCAGAGGTGGATGTAGCTGCGAGTGCACCTGCGAATGATGCACCTACGGCACTTGCACATCCAGAAATTTCATCCTCGCACTGAACGGTGATTACGCCGCACGACTTGTGTTTTGACAACTCGTGGAGTATATCGGTAGCGGGAGTTATAGGATACGAGCCAAGGAATAGCTTGAGCCCAGCCTTCTCTGCTGCTGCAATAAGTCCGTATGCCGTAGCTTTGTTACCAGTGATATCCATATAGCGTCCCTTTTCCTTTGTGGTGGATTCTATGCGGTATGTAGCTGGTACGCTTGCGTGGGTGTTGTGTCCGTAGTCATATCCCGCCTGTACGACTTTGATATTGTTTTCCGCTAGCTGTGGTTTTTTGGCAAATTTCTCGCGAAGGAAGTTTGCAACGAGGTTTAGATCTCTGTTGAAAAGCCAACATACGATACCTAAGGCAAACATATTGCGGCACTTGAGAATGGCCTTGTTGTCCATACCACTGTCGGCAAGGCAGTCTTTCACCATCTTTGTAAGAGGACACTGAACGACACGGTCAGAGTCGATACCCATCTCTCCGAGGTAGTCCTCTGTCTTGAAGTTTGCCTTTTCAAGATCCTTTGGTCCGAAGCTGTCAGTGTCAATGATGATAGTGGCTTGAGGTTTGGCATATTTGTATTGTGTCTTTAATGCGGCAGCGTTCATTGCCACGAGCACATCACACTTGTCGCCTGGAGTATATACACGTCCAGCTCCGATATGTACTTGAAATCCCGATACACCAGTAAGCGATCCTTGCGGGGCGCGAATGTCTGCTGGATAGTCGGGGAATGTAGAAATACCATTACCTACAGTAGCCGATACCGTAGAGAAGATGTTTCCGGCCAACTGCATTCCGTCGCCGGAGTCTCCTGAGAAGCGTACGACCACTTGGTCGAGCTCCTTTACTTCCATTTTTTCTGCCATAGCGTTTGCAAATTTAATTCTTTGTTCTGAATTTTGGGTGCAAATTTAGGAAGCTTTGTTGAAATAACCAAATGTTTTACCAAAAATCTTTCATAAATGACATAAATTATCAAAAAAATCGGTTTTAGTTGCATTATTATGCTATTTTTAGGATTATTGGTGACATAATGATAATGTAAATGTTATTTTTGGTGAATTATTTGTTTTTATGTAAATAATGTATTACCTTTGCAAAACAAAAACAATAACAACCAATAATTTTATGGCTTTAATAAAATCAATAAAAGGTCTTACACCCAAATGGGGTCGTGACTGTTATTTCAGCGAAAATGCCACTATCGTAGGTGAAGTTACGATGGGCGATGAGTGTTCAATATGGTTTAACGCTGTTGTACGTGGCGATGTGGCTCCTATCACCATAGGCAATCGCACCAATGTACAGGACGGTTCTTGTATTCATGTAACCAATACCACCGGGCCAACTGTAATAGGCAATGATGTTACCATAGGTCATAATGCCACTGTGCATGCTTGTACCATCCGAGATGGTGCTTTGATAGGTATGGGTGCTACGTTGCTCGACCATTGTGACATTGGCGAGGGAGCAGTAGTAGCGGCAGGAGCTCTTGTATTGCAAAACACGAAGATTGGTGCTCATGAACTATGGGGAGGTGTACCTGCAAAGTTTATCAAGCATACGCGTACTGATCAAGCGGAGAACTTCGGCCGCCACTATGTAGAGTATTCCAAGTGGTACTTGGAGGAGGAGTAATTTACTCCGCCTCCGGTGCCTTGTCTATCAAGTCCATAAACTGGTCGAGTTTTGGAGTGATGATAATCTGAGTACGACGGTTACGCTGCTTTCCTACCTCGGTGCTGTTGTTGGTGAGAGGGTTGTATTCGCCACGTCCTCCTGCTGTCAGACGCTTAGGATCTACACCATACTCGTTCTGCAGTGCTTGAACCACACTTGAGGCACGAAGGCACGAGAGGTCCCAGTTGTTGCGTATGTTCTTCATCGAGGCAGCAGTTGTGTTAACGGGCACGTTGTCGGTATTACCTTCTATAAGCACATCGTAGTCTTTGTAATCCTTGATGATTTTTGCGATCTTGCTTAGTGTTTCAGCGGCGCGGTCGTTGATTTCGTAAGAACCGCTCTTGTAGAGCATGTTGTCTGCGAGTGATATATATACTACACCCTTCAGCACCTGTACATCCACTTCTTTCATTTCCTCTTTGCTCAGCGAGCGAGTGAGGTTGTTGGTGAGTACCATATTCAGCGAGTCGCTCTTGCTCTTCACTTCAACGAGGTGGCGTATATACTGGTTTGACTCGTTAATCTGGTCAACGAGTTTTTCTATGCTCACATTGTTTTGGCTTGCATTACTGAGACTCTTGTCGAGTGAGTTCTGTAGTGCTGCATAGTCCTTCTTCTGCTGAGCCAGTTGGTCTTCAAGCGAAGCGATACGTGCTTTGTTGGCAGCCAGCATCTCCTTGGCATCTTGATAATTACGTGTGAGCTCTTTGTTCTCATTTTGGCAATTTTCCAAATCTTTCTTGCTTGCGCAGCTGCTCATGAAGAGTACAGCCGACAGCGAAATGATAATTACACTCTTGTTCATAATAATATCTATTTTCAATATGTTTGCGTATTTAAGACGTTTATCTAAAGAAGAAGTAAGGGCGGCTTAACTGTAATTAACGTATAAGCCGCCTTTTTATTGTTGTTTTACACTTTTGGTGTTGTCAGAACTGTAGAATCTGAAGCACCTTGGCTATGGTCTTGGAATGTTTTATTGTCCACGTGCCATAAAGCTGCCTGATGTTCTGTGGAAGAACATTGGTGTCTCGCATGTTTCTTAGCAGTTCTCTCAGTGGTCGTCCTGGGTGAGCCTGGTCGTCGTTCATTACTCCGGCAATGGCCAACGCTCTGTTAGCTTCAATATCGCCGATTTTTGTTTTGCCATTTCTTGACATATAGTCATCAAGGCATTTTTGGATAGTTTGCAAGTTACAATTCATAGTGCCGTATTATATTAAAGTGGTTTTTATTATGCAGTGCAAATATAGGCATTTTTCTTATTGGTTGCAATATAAACACCTAATATTTTTTATATTTTAACCTCACTTTAATGTTTTATATGACAAATTGTAACCTCGGTGTTCCAAATGTACTATCTTATGAAGTTTGTTTTCACCGGAATCTCATGTTCAGGTAGTTGTACGCCTGCGTTTCGTCCAGCCTCGATACATTTTAATATCCATGCCATATTACGTGCCAACTGACGCATTGTCTGCATACCTTCGAGGTCTTGTCTCACCTCGTCGGGTGTGTTGCCGTGTACCTCGTTCCAGTATTTTGACGACACAACAGGCATACAAGCGATGGTAAAGTAGCGGTTCATGTCTTCAAAGGCTCCCTGAGCACCTCCACGACGACAGCTTACTATGGCTGCTGCCGGTTTGTTGAAAAACAGTGAAGCCTTAGAGCAGAAAGCCCTATCCATAAATGGCTTTATGAACCCAGATGTGCCAGCAAAATGAACAGGTGTGCCAAATACAAATGCATCTGTCTCTGCCACTTTTTCAAGGAAGTCGTTTACGGTGTCTTTGTCGTTCCAACAACGTTTTGTCTCTGTGCAATGACCGCATCCTATACAGCCCATTATTGCCTTGTTGCCACACCAGAATTCTTCAGTTTCAATGCCCAGACGCTGCAGTTCGTCAGCTATCTCCTGCAGTGCAGTATGCGTGCAGCCGTTATTGTGTTGGCTACCGTTAACCAATAATACTTTCATTGTAATATCTTATTTTTTTGTTGCTTTTACGAAATATAATATAAGGAGAATGTAAGCGGCTATAGAACAAATCTCGCTCATCGGGTTTGCCCACCATTCTGAGTAGTTGAACGACACTCCGGCAAAGCGCAGGAGAGCACTAAGCACACCCATCAGAGCTCCTCCGGCAATGAATCCTGAAGCCAAGAGATTGCCTTTTTCGCCACGCTCGCTGTTTGTGGAAGAGTCTTTTGAGCGGGTGGTGACATACCAGTTGATGGCTCCGCCCACAAGTAGAGGTATGTTGAGTTCCATAGGGATAAACATGCCGAGAGCAAATGCCAATGCGGGAATTCTTAACAAGGTAAGGACAATAGCGAGTACGGCTCCGATGCCATAGAGCAACCATGGCGCACCGATGCCGTTCATCAGAGGGTCGATAACAGCAGCCATGGCATTTGCCTGCGGAGCTGCCAACTGTCCTGATGCAAAGCCGTAAGTCTCGTTGAGCAACATCATCACTCCACCGACAGTGGCAGCGGAGACAAGAGTGCCGAGGAATTTCCACGACTCTTGTTTCTTTGGTGTGGTGCCCAGCCAGTAGCCGATCTTAAGGTCGGTGATGAATGCGCCAGCCATAGACAGTGCAGTACAAACCACGCCTCCCATGATTAGTGCAGCTACCATGCCTCCTGTTCCTTTCATGCCTACTGCCACCATCACAACAGAGGCAAGGATAAGGGTCATAAGAGTCATTCCAGAGACAGGGTTGGTGCCTACGATGGCAATGGCGTTGGCTGCAACGGTGGTGAAAAGGAATGCGATGACAGCTACGAGCACTATACCAACAACTGCAAATAGCAAGTTGCCTTCCATCACTCCAAACCAGAAGAAGAGGAATATCAATGCAATGGTGATAACCGAGCCTATGGCAATGACCTTAAACGAGATGTCTCGTTGGGTGCGCAACTCTTCTTTTGAGGTGGTGTCCTTGCCCTTCATCTCGCGAGCGGCAAGACCTACAGCGCTCTTTATTATGCCCCACGACTTGATGATGCCAATTATTCCCGCCATGGCAATGCCGCCAATGCCTATACTCTTACCGTATGAGCGGAATATCTCTTCAGGACTCATCTCGCCTACGGTAGCCGTAATAGACGGATCCCATTGGTTGAGCACCATGTCGCCAAAGAACAACGACATGCCCGGCACTATCAACCACCATACAGCAAGCGAACCAACGCATATTATGAATGCATACTTAAGGCCAATGATATAACCTAAGCCAAGGACGGCAGCTCCAGTGTTGATTTTGAACACCAGTTTTGCCTTGTCTGCAAGCTGCGAACCCAGTTCGAAACAACGTGTTGTGAAGTTCTCGTTCCACCATCCGAATGTGCTGACGATGAAATCATAAATACCGCCAATGGCGCCTGCCAAAAGCAACGGCTTGGCCTGTGCTCCTCCCTTAGCTCCGCTTACGAGAACCTGTGTGGTAGCGGTAGCTTCAGGGAAAGGATACTTACCATGCATATTGCTAACGAAATACTTTCTGAAAGGGATAAGAAACAATATGCCTATTATGCCTCCAAGTAGCGAGGCAATGAATATCTTGAGAAACGAAGCACTCATTTCCGGATACTTTGCTTGGAGAATGTAAATGGCGGGAAGGGTGAATATAGCTCCAGCCACAACAGCTCCTGAACAGGCTCCGATACTCTGAATGATGACATTCTCACCGAGAGCGTTCTTGCGCTTCGCTGCCGTTGACATGCCTACCGCGATGATGGCTATAGGTATCGCGGCCTCAAACACCTGACCTACCCTCAAACCGAGATAAGCAGCGGCTGCCGAGAAAAGCATAGCCATCAGTACTCCCCATGTGACCGACCATGCATTGACTTCTGAATAGTTCTTCTTTGGGTCCATTATCGGCTGATAATGTTCGCCCTCTCTTAGTTCCCGGAATGCATTCTCGGGCAACTGGATGTTGTTCATTTCTTCCATTTATCGTTTTGTATTTTTTTGCAAGGGTAATGCAAATCGAGAGCAAAATCAACAAGCTTGCTTGATTGTTTTGCCGAGATGTCGTTTACATTATGCAAAGGTAATGCAAAACAAACAAAAATAAAAGTTTTTTTCCTTTTAATTTTGTATTTCCCTCAAAATAGACGAAATTCTTATGCTCAAAATAGAAAATATATTCTCTTTTCTTTCGCTAAATCGATTTTTTGCATTACCTTTGCACCCGAAAACGATTTATTTCATGCGTCCTGATAGTTCAATGGATAGAACAACTCTCTCCTAAAGAGTAGATCCGGGTTCGATTCCCGGTCGGGATACGATAAGAAAAAATGAAATACGCCGACATTATCCTTCCTTTGCCCCTTGAAGGCTTTTTTACTTATTCTGTCCCTGAGTCAATAGACACAGAAGGACTGAAGGGATGTCGTGTGGTGGTGCCTTTTGGCAAAACCAAGACATACGTTGGTCTCGTAGCTAATGTACATGAGAATAAGCCTCAGGGATATATAGTAAAACCATTGAAACAACAACTTGACACCAGGCCTGTAGTGGACGAGTTGCAGATGAGACTTTGGCAATGGATTTCCGATTATTACCTCGCTCCAATGGGCGACATCTACAAGGCCGCTCTTCCGTCAGGACTGAAGACAGAAGACGGCTATAAGCCTTCCACCGAACTATATGTCACTCTTGCTCCTCCATTCAGAAGTGAGCCAGCCCTACATATTGCCCTTAATATGCTGAAGAAGTCGAAGAAACAACTCGACGTCTTCACATGTTATCTGCAAATGTCGCATTGGGACTCCTGTTGTGGCAATACTTCGGAAGGAGACGACATGCAAAATATAGAAGGCGTGGTGGAGATAACACGCGACGAACTGCTCAATGCCTCCTCTCAAACTCTTGCCAACGTTACGGCTCTTGTGAAAAGAGGGCTGCTCACTACATACGAGAAGGAGGTGGGACGACTAAACGATGGCGGGCAACCCAACCCGGAGAGGATTGCTCCTTTGAGCCAAGCACAACATTTTGCCTACGATAGTATTGTCAGTCAGATGATGCAGAAGAATGTTGTACTGTTGCATGGAGTGACTTCAAGTGGAAAAACCGAAATATACATTCACCTTATTCAACAAGAGATAGACCGCGGCCGTCAGGTATTATACCTATTGCCTGAAATAGCGCTGACGGTGCAGATAATGACAAGGTTGAAGAAGGTGTTTGGCAGAAGACTCGGCATTTACCATTCCAAATATTCTGATGCAGAACGTGTGGAGATATGGCAAAAACAACTCTCCGACTCACCATATGACGTAATTCTCGGTGCCCGCTCGGCTGTGCTGTTGCCTTTTAAAAAACTCGGTCTCGTAATAATCGACGAAGAACACGAGACGAGTTATAAACAACAAGATCCCGCTCCGCGGTACCATGCACGCAGCGTGGCATTGGTGTTGGCACAGATGACAGGAGCAAAGACACTTCTCGGAACAGCTACGCCTTGTATAGAGACCTATCGTAATGCAACAACAGGAAAGTATGGTCTCGTGAGTCTTACTACACGATACAGTGGTGTAGAGATGCCTGAGACCGAAGTGGTTGACCTGAAAGATCTGAAAAAACGGAAGATGATGGTTGGGATGTTCTCGCCTTTGTTGTTGTCGAGGATAAGACAGGCTCTGGAAAAAGGCAAACAGGCCATTGTGTTCCAAAATCGCCGTGGCTATGCCCCTATGGTGGAATGCAAACATTGTGGATGGACTCCAAGGTGTAACCATTGCGACGTGAGTCTTACGCTTCATCGCACCGCGGGACTGCTGTCGTGTCACTATTGTGGAGCGGCATACTCTATACCCGAGGTGTGTCCAGCCTGCGGTTGTAAAGAACTGCGTCCGAAAGGCAGCGGTACAGAGCGCATAGAGGATGCGCTTCACGAGGCCTTTCCCGATGCACGCATAGCACGCATGGATCTTGACACCACACGTACAAGACATGCCTATGAGCGTATCATTCGCGACTTCTCAGACGGTCGTACCAATATTCTGATAGGCACGCAGATGGTAACCAAAGGACTTGACTTTGGCAATGTTAGCGTCGTGGGGATACTTAATGCCGATAATATGCTTAACTATCCCGATTTCCGTGCTTATGAACATGCTTTTATGATGATGTCACAGGTGGGTGGACGAGCCGGACGTAGGGGAAAGCAAGGCCTCGTGGTTCTTCAGACCCATTCCCCCCAGCTGCCCATCATACATCAGGTGGTATGTGGCGATTATACGGGTTTCTATAATAGCCAGCTCTCGGAACGTCTGAGGTTTCATTATCCGCCGTTCTATAAACTTATCTATGTCTATCTCAAACACACGCAAAACGAAATTGTGGAACAAGCGTCGCTGACGCTGGCAAGTTGGCTCAAACAGTGGTTTGGCGAACGCATACAGGGTCCTGCCAAACCTGAGATAGGAAAGGTGAACAAACTCAATATACGCATGATAATGATAAAGCTCGAGAATGGTATCGACATGAAGATGGTGCGCCAATATCTTGCCAAAGCCCGTACGACACTATTGTCCGACAAGCGTTTCTCTACACTTACCGCATACTATGATGTCGATCCTTTGTAAGCCTTATCTATCTCTCTTTGTCACTATGGCTATTGTCTTCATCCTCAGATAGTCTTCCGACATGTAGATGAGACCTTTATGGGCATTTGACCTACCCCACGAGTTTTTCATTATATAAAATGTCTGGCCTTGCTTGTCGTGGGCCATGCCGATTATTGCCATACAGTGGTCGTCGGTAGTGTGGCGACAGAGGAATTCCTTCTTGCGCAACATGTCGGTTGGTGTGGGACTGTCTTTCGGCATTACTGCCACTCCCCGACGAAACGAGAATCCTGGTTCGCTTATGTCGCCTTCCCAGCAGACGCCGTACCCTTTGGTTACTGCTTGTCTGATGCGACAAACGAGCGAGTCGAGGGTTACATTGAAAAACATGTTGTGATGCCTGTTGTCTGGCAGTTCAAGGTCAACGTATGTGTTGTAATGATGATGAGCGAAACTGGTAAGTGCTTCGTAGTCTGACGACAGTGCCACGCTACGTCCGAATTCTTCGGGAGTGTATTGTGCTCCAAGCATATACACATGGGGTGGGAGAGAGCCGAGGCTACTGTCGAGGAGAGTGGATAGAAGACTGAAATACTTTTCAGGGTCAGCCTTGCTGTTTATGGCTTTCCGGGCGATGGCCATGGTCTTTGCTGCCAGCGAGTGAGAGTCAGCCGCGCTATCGTCAGTCTGTTTTGAAGAACAATAGCTGTTGAACGGCATTGCGCCATACAAGTCGATAAGGCGTAGCAAGTCTGGTGCAGTACCGCTGTCCCACACTTTTTCTGTCCCGCCAGTGAGCACAGCCCTGTTGTATTGTTCTTCCATCAGTCGGCGTACAGTATAGTCGGCAGACAGGTTTACCGAGTCGCCCAGTGTTATTCTGTCTGTCTCTATCGTGGCCAACATAGCGTATATCCAGCAAGTGCGTCCCAGTCCTTGGTTTTTCACTGGCGTGTATCCGTTGATGACGTCGATGGTGAAGCTGTAGCTATGCGTGTTTTTTTGTTGTCGTTTGCCGCAAGCCATTGTCAAAACCATCAAAGCATAAGCCGCAAGGGTGAAGTATATGATTCTTTTTGTCATGTCGTTCTGCAGTTTTTGTTGTGCAAAAGTAATAAAACGAACCGATGAGACAAAATAAAATGAGTTAAATTATCGGCATATTTGATATTATTTCAGATTTTATCATTACTTTTGCGCTCGAAATGAAGAAAGTAGTGTTTTTTATGTTGCTGATGTTGTGCTCCACTGCTATGGATGCACAGACAGACAATCCGCAGGGCGACGACATCTCGGAGGCTGTGGACAATCCCTCTTTTGTGCCTACGGTAAAGGTGTCGAAGGTGATAGACCAGGGCGACAGCATACCATATATGGAGATGAGCAACGTCTATGTATATCCACAATTGGCTTTCGACAGCAAGAAGAATCTCAATGCATATCTGCGACTGGTGAGAAATGTGAAGAAGGTGCTTCCCATTGCCAAAGAGGCCAACCATATCATTATAGAGACATGCGAGTATTTAGAGACATTGCCCAACAAGAAAGCCCGCGACGAGCATCTTAAGCTTGTAGAGAAGTGTATAGTAAAGGAGTATAAGCCACGAATGAAAAAACTCACATATTCCCAAGGTAAGTTGCTGATAAAGCTTATACACAGGGAGTGCGACACATCGTCTTACGACATTGTGAAAGCGGTGTTAGGACCTGTAAGGGCTGGCTTTTGGCAGGCTTTTGCCTGGTGTTTCGGTGCAAATCTAAAAAAAGGATACGACCCGGAAGGTACAGACAGGTTGACTGAGCGGGTGGTTCTTATGGTCGAAGCCGGCCAGTTGTAGGATTCTACAACGAGCCGGCTTCATACACGTAACCAATTTCTTTCTCATTAAAATATTGTATGCTACTCTTCATGTCTCACGACATTCTTGAGCATTGTATGTAGGATAGTTTGTCTTTCGAGTGCAAAGGTACGATTATTATACGAACTATCATACATATTTTGCAAAAAAATAGCCGTAAACGTTTGCGTATCGAAAGTCTTTCCTATTCGCTATAAATCACTTGTATGACGGTCTGGCCAACGGCTTTCAGGGTGGAGGCGTCGATGTTCTCCATCGTGTCGTTTATAGTGTGCCACGTAGGTCCAAACGAACTTTGCGGACACGACTCAAAATAGGGAATGATATCGATGGTAGGTATTTTCAGCTTCTCGTTCACAGGGATGTGGTCGTCGGTGATCATGCCGCCGTCGTTATTTGGAAACATCGACGAGTGGCCTATCACATGTGCGGCTTTCCATACCTTCTCTACGATATCCTTGGCATAGTGTTTCGACATGCCTTCGTGTGAGAATGTGGCGCCTGCGCCTCCCACCATGTCGAGCAGTATGCCAAATCGTGCCTTGTATCCTTTCTTGTGAGGATTCTCCGCCCAATACTGTGCTCCAAGAGCCCACGAGTTGCCGTCATCAGCGGCGTCGCTCCACTGAGGTACGCCCCAGTCTTCAGCGTCGAAGCATACGAAGTCGATGCCAATGGCAAGACTGTCGTCGCGGCCTATGAGACGTGCCAGTTCGAGCATGACGGCTACTCCCGATGCGCCATCGTTTGCCCCCATGACGGGTTTTCTCCAGTTGGCGCTGTCGGCATCGTTGTCAGCCCATGGCCGGGTGTCCCAGTGTGCGCAGAGAAGGATGCGGTCTGTGGCCTGAGTATTGTGTGAGGCTATGATATTTGTAGAACGTAGCGGTGTACCGTCATATCCCTTTAGTGTCGTCTTCTGTTCCGTCACTTCGAGTCCAAACTCCCTGAACTTGTCGGCAATCCATTGTCCGCACTTGTCGTGTGCCTCGCTGTTCATGGTGCGTGGTCCGAAGTCGCACTGTGCCTTGCAGTAAGCGTAGGCGCTGTCTGCCGAGAATTCTGGTCCCACCACGACATTGTTGGCATCGGTCTCTTTGCTCAAGGTCGTTTGTTTTGAGTTTCCGCATGATAACAGCAGTAGTGCCATCAATGTAAGAACGAGGTTTTTCTTCATGATTCCTTTGTTAATGTATCTTTTCATGACTATTATCTTTTTTGTATTTCTGCCATTACCCTCATGAAGTTTCCTCCCATGATGAGCTGTATATCTTGAGCATTGTAGCGTCGTGACAGCAGATGTCGTGTGAAGTTTAATATCTCCGATGCGTTGGCAATGCCTTTTACTCCGCCGTCGCCGTCAAAGTCGGTGCCCAGTCCCACGTGTTCTATGCCCATAATGCTGATGGCATGTTCGAGATGTCTCAGGGCGTCGATAACTGTTGCCTCCCCGTCGGTGCGCAGGAATCCTGGGTAGAGTGTTATCTGAGCCACTCCTCCGTGTTTTGCCAGTTGCCGCATCTGGTCGTCGGTGAGGTTTCTTGGGTGGTCGCACAGAGCCTTGCAGCTGCTGTGGCTGCACACTATAGGCAGGCGGCTTATTTCCAGGGCGTCGTAGAAGCTTTTCTCTCCAGCATGACTCAAGTCGGTCATGATGCCAAGGCGGTTCATCTCGCCTATCACCTTTTCTCCCAGTCGGCTTATGCCGTTGTGTGTGTTACAACCCTTGGCACTGTCGCAGATGTCGTTGTCGCCATTATGGCAGAGGGTGATATACACCACTCCTCGTTGTGCAAAGTGTTTTATGTTTTGTGGGTCGCCGTTGATGGCGAGGGCGTTCTCTATGCCGAGCATTATCGATTTTCTGCCGTGGCGTTTGTCTTCATATAGTTCTCTTGGTGTGCGTGCGATGCTTATATATTCCTTACGTTGTGCCACAATGTTTTCTATACGGTCGAAAATCATGTTGGCATAGTCCATTGGTGTGGCATTTCTCATACTCTCGTCAGAGGGGTACATCTTTCTCACTATCGACGAGAAGCTCTCGCCCATTTTTGGTTGTGGAAGATACGCCACCATGATCGTTGCGTCAAGTCGTCCTTCTGTCATCTTCTCAAGATCGACAAGTGCCTTCGGTTCGCGTCTGTCGAAGCTTATGCCTTGCGGGAAGAGCATCGGCGTGTCGCAGTGTGTGTCGAGAGTAAGTATCTTGTGATGAAGGAGTTTGGTTTCGTCGTATAGCGATGCTTGTTTTATGAGCCACTTAAATAACGGCAATCCCTCTTCCATACATTCCGGATGCCATTGTACGCCTAAAATGGGTTTATATTCGCAGCTTTCTATGGCTTCGATGATGCCGTCTTTTGATTTTGCCGCGACCTTGAAGCGTATGCCGGGGTTGTCAACTGCCTGATGGTGAAAGGAGTTGACAGGCAGGCGGTCTTGCTTGTAAATGTCGTGCAAGATGGAGTCGGGATAGATGTCGATGGTGTGTGTGGCTTCGCTTCGCGCTGCGTCCTGACTGTGTTTTATGAGGTTAGCATGGTGGCTGATGTCTTGTTCCACATGTCCGCCAAGGGCCATAGCAAGAGTCTGGATGCCTCGACAGATGCCAAGCATAGGTATCTGTCGGTTGAAGGCCAGTCTTGTGATGAGTAGTTCGGGCAGGTCGCGTTCGCTATTGATGGTGTGTAGTAGGGTAGAGGGTTCCTCTCCGCAGAATAGCGGGTTATAGTCTCCGCCGCCGCTAAGCAGCAGTCCGTCGATATGTTCGAGGGTGTTGATAATGACGTCGGTGTCGTCAGTTGGCGGTATGACGATTGGCACTCCGCCGGCTTTGATTACCGCCTTGTAATAGTATTGACTCAGGCGTTGTTCGCCATCTGCATAATTAGCAGTAATGCCGATTACCGGTTGCCTTTTGGCTTCCGGAAATCGGTCATATACATTGTTTAATATGTTCTCCCAGTCGAATTTGTTGTCCATGAGATTATTCGTCCACTTTCACGTCTATTTCCCTTTTTATGCTTTGTTCAAGAGATATAAGTGTCTCGGTAGCTACAACGCCGGGAATGTCTTGTAGTTGTCCGTTCAGCAGGTGCATCAGCTGTTCGTTGTCTCTGGCATATAGTTTCACGAGCATGGTGTAAGGTCCGGTAGTGAAGTGACACTCAACGATTTCTGGAATATGTTGAAGTCTTTCAACTACGTCCTTGTACATGCTACCTCTTTCGAGTGTGATGCCTACGTAAGTGCAAGTAGAGTAGCCAAGCGACTTAGGATTTACGTCAAACCCGCTTCCCATGATGACATTGCCTTCGATGAGATGTTGTACGCGTTGGTGAATGGCTGCACGAGATACGTTACATTCAGCGGCTACATCCTTGAATGGAATCCTTGCGTTTTTAGACAATATTCTCAATATCTTCTTGTCCAGGTTGTCTATTTTCTCCATTTTTTCTCAACTTTTATCGGTATGTTTGCAAATTGTCAGCAAAAGTAATGCTTTTTATTGAATTAGTCAAGAAAAAATTGCAAAAAATATACAAAATGACTATTTTTTCACAATTTCAATAAGTTCAACCGTGAAAATGAGCGCACTATAAGGCTTTATCATGCCGGAATCGCGCTCGCCATAAGCAAGGTTGTAGGGGATGTACAGCTCCCACTTACTGCCCACTGGCATGAGTGTAAGGGCTTCGGTCCATCCGGTTATCACCTGGTTTGCTGCAAATTCCACAGGTTTGTCACCGTGTTTTGCCGAAGAGTCGAAGACGGTTCCATCTACCAGGCGTCCCTCGTAGTTCACCTTCACGCGGTCGGTGGCTTTTGGTTTCTCGCCAGTGCCTTCGACGATGACCTTATACTGCAGTCCGCTGGCTGTGGTGTGTACGCTGTCTTTCTTCGCGTTTTCGGCAAGGAAAGTCTCTCCTGCGCGGCGGTTTGGCCCGTAGAGCTTTTCAATCTTCGCTTCCTTGGCCTCTGTCATCATGTCTTTGAAGAGAAGTTCGGCGTTTTCCACCTTATACATAGTAGTGTCGCCGTTGAGGGCATCCACGAAGCCTCTTATGGCGATGCTCTCCACGAGCGAGTCGGGCGAGTCTTTCAGTTCGCGAGCTATGCCGGCGAGCATTCTTTCCTTCAGTTGTTTTGCAATGTCCATACCTGCCGAATAGGCTTTATACTGAGGGCTATCGGCCGAGGCAATAGCTTCTTCAAATCCGCTGATGAAGTCTGCCATATAAGCTGTGTCGATGCCTAACGACTGCTGCAGGAAAGGCACGAGTCCTTTGGTCATGCTCATGCCGGCAACGTAGCTCAGCGTGTCTGACTCGCTGTTCATCACTACGGCGTTCTTCACTGCCTTAGGGGTTTTGGTCTTTTTCTTCCCTGCGTACCCTTCAACGCAAAATGCACCCGCCATGATCATGGCGAGTGCAATTATCTTCATACTGTGTCTCATTATTTCTCGATTCCAAGAAGTTCAATCTTAAAGATGAGAACAGAGAATGGCTTGATGTCGCCCTGCTCACGCTCGCCGTAAGCCAGTTCCTGTGGGATATACACTTCCCAAACAGAGCCTACAGGCATGTGAACCATAGCGTCTGTCCATCCCTTGATGGTCTGGTTGCAGCGGAGCTTGAGAGGCTGGTTGCGCTTGTAAGAGCTGTCAAACACCTTGCCGTCGATGGTGCGACCCTCGTAGTTGCAAGATACCATTGAGGTGTCGGCTGGGATAGGACCATTGCCTTCCTTGATCACCTTGTACTGAACGCCGCTTGGCAGAGTCTTGATGCCTTCCTTGCTCTTGTTGGCAGCCATAAACTCCTCGCCCTTCTTCTTATTGTCGCCATACTTGGCTTCCATGGTCTTAGCTTTCAGCTGCTGCATCTTTGTCTGTGCCATCATGCCAGCCTCCTGAACAGTCATGATACCATTCTTGCCAGTAACGCCAGAAACGAAACCTGCCATGAAGTTCTTCAGCGAGATGGTCTTTGTAGAGTCGTCGCCAAACACTTCGTGGTTGATGCCCATAACCATCTGGTTGCTTATCTGCTGACCAATCTGGATACCAGCATAGTAAGCGGCTTTCTTCTTGTCGTCGCCAGCGTTTGCACCCTCGTTCAGACCCTTGATAAACTCCTTCATGTAGGTTGTGTCAACACCCATGCGTCCTACGAGATATTCCTTCAGACCCTGTGTCTGAGCCATACCGATGGCGTAGCTCATTGAGTCAACATCGCTCTTGAGGTTTGCCTTAGGAGTCGAGTTGCCGCACGACATGATTGACATTGCGGCGATGGCCGATGCGGCCATGAATGTTAATTTCTTCATTTTCTTTATTATTTTTGTTTTATTCTTGATTGTCTTATTTTACTTCGATAAGCTCAACGTCGAAGATGAGGGTGGAGAATGGAGGGATAGTCTGTCCGGCACCGCTCTCTCCGTAGCCCAGGAGATAAGGTATGAAGAAGCGGTATTTTGCTCCTTCCTGCATCAGCTGGAGACCTTCTGTCCATCCGGCTATCACCTGCTGGAGGCCGAAGGTGGCTGGCTCGCCACGCTGTACGCTACTGTCAAACAGAGTGCCGTCGATGAGGAATCCTTCGTAGTGGCACTTCACGCTGTCGGTGGCTTTTGGCTTGCGGCCGTTGCCTTCCTTCAGCACCTGGTATTGAAGTCCGCTCTTGGTGGTCACTACACCTTCTTTCTTTGCGTTCTCGGCAAGATACTTCTCGCCAGCCTCTTTAGCAGCCTTGCCCTTCTCTGCCATTTCGGCCTGAATCTTCTGTTCCTGCTTAGCGAAATAGTCTTGCACGATATTCTGTGCCTCGTGGTTTGACATCTTCAGTTCGTTACCTGCTACCACGTCCTTGATTGCGGCGGCGAAGTCATCGATACTCAAGTCGTTGGCGCCCATTTGTGCCAATTGACGACCGATGCCCAAGCCTAAAGCATAGCTTAATTTGTCCATTTTCTTCTTCTTATATAATGTGTTATATTCTAAAAAACGTGCAAAGATACCACTTTTTTTTTATTTCCTCTTGTTATTTCGATAAAAATTAGTATTTTTGTACATTCTTAATAAGAATTCTTGATTTATTCATTAAAAAACATAGCTTTATGAAGAAAATTGTGGTTTTAACTGGTGCAGGTATGTCGGCTGAGAGTGGACTTTCCACCTTTCGCGATGCCGACGGACTTTGGGAGCAGTATCCCGTGCAGAAGGTGGCCTCTCATGAAGGATGGCTCGCCGATCCTGTCTTTGTTAATGACTTCTATAACATGTTGAGAGGAAAGATGCTCGACAAACGGCCTTGTCGGGGACACGAGCTGGTGGCTGAACTGGAAAAGTATTACGACGTAACGGTTGTTACGCAAAACGTTGACAATCTCCACGAGCAGGCTGGTTCATCAAAGGTCATTCATCTTCATGGCGAACTGATGAAGGCTTGTTCGAGCGACAATCCAGACGACACCCGCTATCATGTCCAACTGACTGCCGACCACTATGAAGTGGCTCCAGGAGAGAAGGCTGGCGACGGTTCGTTGCTCCGCCCGTTCATCGTCTTCTTTGGCGAAGCTGTGCCGATGATTACCGTTGCCGCTGAGGCTGTTATGGAGGCCGACATGCTTATCATCATCGGTACGTCGCTCGCTGTATATCCCGCTGCCGGACTCATACGCTATACAAAACCCGGCATCCCCATCTATCTCATCGACCCGAAGCCCGTGACGGCCTATGGCAACATCACGTATATAGCAAAGGGCGCAAGCGATGGCATGGCTGAACTAATGGAGAAGCTGAACATAAGCGAATAGACTGCCATTTGTTTCACCAGGAAACATTTTTTCTGGGGGAAACAGACAACATTTACAGTAAACAACAGATACAACGATAGTCATGAAGATAGACAAGGCAGCCCGAATAAGACGGGCAGAAGAACTTTTCGTGGCAGGATACAACTGCTCACAGTCGGTAGTGGCGGCTTTTGCCGACATCTACGGTTATACAGAAGAACAGGCTCTGAAACTCAGTGCCGGAATGGGCGGCGGTATGGGACGACTGCGCATGACATGCGGAGCCGTAAGCGCCATGGCCATACTTGCAGGCATGGATTGCGGTTCGGCTGACCCTAACGACCGTGAGGGCAAGTCAAACAACTACAAGGTGGTGCAAGAGCTTTGCGAACGGTTTAAGGAAGAGCACCATTCGCTGGTGTGTGCCGAACTGCTCAACCTGAGGAAAGGGGCTCCCCTGAGCTATGAAGCATCAGAACGCACAGCCGAGTACTATAAGACCCGACCGTGCGTCAATATGGTGGTCACTGCCGCAAGAATATTTGCGAAGTACCTTGAAAAAGAGTAGTTTATTTTATGGAATAATCTCCCGGATATACTGCTTATTCGAGAGATTTTTTCCCCTCGTTAGAGCTTAATATCCACGCCTACGCCAATCACACGATTGGTGCGGGTGAACGAGTTCTTCACTCCCATGGCGTCAGGAGCTTTGTCATAGTCGTCGTAAAGAGTCTGGAACCATGCCGCATTCACCTTCACCTTGTCTGTGATGTTGTAGCCTATGCCAAGGCCGTAGGAATAAGAACTTAGGTTGAACGAAATGTCATTCATGCCGGCATCCTTGAAATCGTATGCCGTACGCTGCATACCAGCACTTATCTGAAGTTTCCTGCTGATATCGTACTCGGCACCAAAGAGATACTCGTTGCTGTCGCCCAGCATGTCCTTGGTGTATTGCTTTGTATCTACGTCGAAGTAGTGATGCCAGCCTGCCATGACGCGAAGTGATGGTAAGATTTCGTACTGTGCGCCCAAGGTGAGCAGGGCAGGAGAGTCTTCGTCAACCTTTTCACCATCCTTAAACTTGTTGACCGCAGAGATGAGGCTTGCCTCCTTTACCGTCGATTTGTTCTTCATCCTCATGCGTGTCTTAAACTCATACTTTGCGGCAAGGTTCAGACCGCCTATCTTATAGTCAATGCCAATGATAGGTGCCACGCCCCATGCTGTCTGGTCGCACATCAGGTTCACGCCATTGCGGTAAGGCTCAAGCATGTTGAGGCTTCCTTCGGCACCCTGGAGTGTCTCCTTGGTGGTGAGCAGTTGCTGCTGTGTGGCCTGGAGTTCTGCCAACTTTCCTGTAAGTTCAGCCGGTACTGGCACTCCGGCAGCCTCTATGTCCTGCTGCACCTGTGCTATACCGCCAGCCACCAAAGGCAGGGTTTCCTCTATCTGAGCCAATCCGTTTATCACGGTCGTGTTTGCACCGTCGAGAAACTTGTCAAAAGCCACTGCTCCATTCGCCGTGTTCACCTTAATATTATTAACAGCAGCCTTGTATGAGGCATTGCCGTAGAGAAGTCTCAGACCGCCATATACCGAGAGATTCTCGTTCACCTTATATGCCGTTCCGGCCGTGAAACCAAAGTAGTATTGGCGTCCTTCCATAAACGCGTTCATGTCGTAGCCAGTGGCGCCAAAGGCCTTCAGCTGTGTGGCAATCAATCCGATAGCCGACTCAAACGTAGGGATGCCATAGTCGAACGTACACTTGCCGCCACCGCCGGTGATGGCAAAGCCAAACTGATAGCTCCACTTGCCTTTGTTGTAGGCAGCCTGCAAAGAGGGAATGACAGGAGCGTCGGCCTCGCCTTCAAACTCCTTGAACTCGCTGCCGTTGTTGCTCATTCCTAACTTGTAGAGATTTGACCATGACGATACCGTACGAGTCTGATGAGCATTCTGTATGTTGAGCGAGAGATGGAAACCCTCGCCGAGGAATGCCACACCAGCGGGGTTGCTGTAAACACCATCTATGCCTATGGCGGCATCACGGGCTGGATTGCGGAGAAAACTTACATTCTGATTAGTGTTGGTCAACAGACCACCTGCCATAACTGTTTGCGCTGCGGCTAAAACCATAGCCATACAGCTTAATTTTATCTTTTTCATTAATATAATTTATTCTAAATTCGCCGCAAAGTTACTAATATTGTTCTGAAATTCCATTATCTATACTCTTCTCTTAACCATTATTAACTATAATTCCTCTCTTTTCTGCACATTCCATCTCATCTGTGCATTATTCTGCAAATAACCCATATGCGCCTGTTTTTCTTGTATAAATCATTTTTCTTTGGAAAATGACCCACGATACGACGAGTACTTCAAGCAACGACAAGAAGCAAAAAGTCGTACACGCCCGCTCAAATGCAGTGCATGACAGCACATAGAGCCGATTATTTAGAACGAGAGATAATTAACAGAATTACACGAGCCGTGTGCGAGGAAAGTCGCATGCACGGTTCTTGAAGGGGAAAGCGGGGGAAACCCCGCAGACCTACTTAGATATAATAATTATACCTTTATATGAAAAAGAATATTTGCATATTATTTATGTTTTTAGCTGTTTATCTATCAGCTGTTACTACTCAGCACCCCTGATAATCTTGCCTCAAAATCCTTTGTTTACAAGGTGATGAGTACGTGAGTTCAACATAGAACTGCAATTTCTGGTAGATTTCGTAAATTTGCGCTTGCTAGTTTAATCCGAGAGTAGTTACGTAGTATAGGTCTTGGTTAATATCTGTTAAAAGTGGTTCTTCTGCAATTTAGTTGAAGAGCACATGTTCAAGTATGAGTTTATTCTTCAACAGATTGATACGTCGATTATTATTACTATTGCGCAAAAATTAACATATTCGCACAATGGAAGGAATAAGAAAGCATCATCGTTCACTTGTCAACTGAATACCCTATTCAGTTGACAACTGATTGCCCTATTCAGTTGACGACTGATTACCCTATTCAGTTGACGACTGATTACCCTATTCAGTTAGCAACTGATTACCCTATTCAGTTAGCAACTGATTACCTGACTTATACTGGAACATGTGCTCTTCAACTAAATTGCAGAAGAACCTTAAAAGTTAACTTGTTACCGGTTAACTGGTAACTTTCCCCATTTTCCCTCTCCCGCGACCAAAATATTGTTACCACGCGTGGAATTTATTTTTTCCTCGCGTGGTAGCAAAACGCAACCCTGCCGCCACCCCTTCCTCTTATGGCCTTTGAGAGTGGAAGCCGTGTGTGGGGAGAAGGTAACTACTCAGCACCTTATAAACAAAGGAACATGATGATTTACCTTACTGCTTTACAACAGCAAGTATAGCCTTGTATTTCCGACTACGTTAAAAATATACAAAATACACAACCTTGTATAACACAACCTTGTGTATTTTGTGTGTTTTCACTATATTTGCACTGGTTCTTCATGCAATAGAGTTCCAAAGAAAATAAAAAAATATGCTCAACAAAGCAAGACAAAACAACATAATACATGGAAATGGAAATAAATAACGGAATACTTAAACGAAGCTATATGCTCTTGGGTGACGACACGATGCACACTCTTGCCTCGCTCCGTGTCATCGTCTTTGGCGTTGGTGGGGTAGGGTCGTGGTGTGCTGAGAGTCTTGTCCGCTCAGGAGTGGCGCATCTCACTATTGTTGACAGCGACCGAGTGTGTGTCACCAATATCAACCGACAGGCCATGGCCACTACAAAGACCGTCGGACAGGTAAAGGTGGAGGCTCTCAAAGAGCGCCTTCTTGACATTAATCCTTCTGCTGATATCGTGGCCATACAACAGGTGTTCTGCGAAGATACAGCCGCGGATTTTGATCTCGACAGTTACGACTATATCGTGGATGCCATTGACTCGCTCAAAGACAAAGCGTTGCTCATAGAACTTGCCTGTCATAGCAAGGCTCGCTTTTTCTCTTCTATGGGAGCAGCCCTGAAGATGGATCCGACGAAGGTGCAAGTGGCAGAGTTCTGGAAGGTGAAAGGCTGTCCGCTCGCCCGTGCGTTGCGTCAGCGGTTTAACAAGCTGAAGCGTAAACCGGCGCGCAAGTTCAAGTGTGTGTTCAGTGAGGAATTACTAAAGAACCGTGGTGAGAATGTTGCTTGCGACACCGATCAGTGTCAGGGCCCATCACGCGTCAATGGTTCAGTGATGCACATCACAGCAATATTTGGGTTGACTATTGCCGGACTTATTCTCAATGAGGTGTATAACAAGAGTCGGTCGGGAATGTCCTATCACGAATAGGAAAAATCCCCCGTTGCTTTAGGGCAATTCTTTTTGCCAGAGACAGGATTTGATGTACCTTTGCAGCAGAAATATTAATCAAGGTTACATCTCTCTCAAGATTTGAATTTATATATGTAGTAAGGTAAAGAAGATTGGTTCAGGAAACAATGGTTTTTGTTTAGGTTAGTTATTTTAGGTTTTTTGTTAGATTGTTTATTGAAAACAAGACTCCCCGTGGCAGTGGTTGTCACGGGGAGTCATTTTTTTTTGCCTAAAAGGCGATATGTACTTGTTACACTTTCGATTAGTCTTCCTTAATCTTACGACCCATTGTCAAGAAGGCAATAGGAGCAGCGATGAAGATTGAAGAGCAAGTACCGAAGATAACACCGAGAATCATTGCGAACGAGAAGCTGCGGATGCTGTCACCACCGAGGATGAAGATACACAGAAGCACGATCAATGTAGTTACAGAGGTGTTGATGGTACGTGCCAAGGTCTGGTTCAGCGAGTCGTTGAACAGCTGCTGACGGTCGCGCTTGGGGAAGAGGTTGAAGTTCTCGCGTACACGGTCGAACACTACCACCTTGTCGTTGATAGAGTAACCGATAACGGTCAGGATAGCACCGATGAAGGTCTGGTCGATCTCGAGTGAGATAGGCAGGATGCCCCAGAGTGCTGAGTAAAGACCGATTACCACGAGAGCGTCAAGAGCCAAGGCAATGGTAGAACCTACAGAGTAAGCTACATTGCGGAAGCGCAAGAGTATATAGAGGAAGATGGCGATGAGGGCGAATACGACGCTCACGATGGCTCCATAGGTGATGTCCTTAGCTACAGAAGGACCGACCTTAGTAGAGCTGATGATAGAACCGCCTGCGCGTACATCTGGATTCTTAAATGCTTCAACGCTCTTCTGTGTAACAAGACCTGCGTTAGACATAGCCTTGTAGAGAATGTTTTCGCATTCGTCATCTACTGTCGGGTCGTTAGACTCAATCTTGTAGTTGGTAGATACACGGATGGTCTTGCCGTCGGTACCAAGGGCAATGGCGCTGACGTTAGCCTCGCCGTATGCTCCCTGAAGTGCCTCGCGCACCTGCTCAGGTTCTACTGCCTTCTCCAGTTTGACTACGTAGTTGCGACCACCGGTGAAGTCGATGCTCTTGCTCAAGCCACGCACACCGAGGCAGATGATGAGCAGAACGGCTGCAATGCCCCAAATGGTGAAGGTCTTCTTATACATGCCCATGAAGTGGAACTTAGTGTTCTGCATGAGGTTCTTGGAGAAACCTGTAGAGAAGGTGAGGTTAAGCCACTTGTCGTGATTCATCTGACGCTCATAAACAAGGCGTGTGAGATATACAGCGGTGAAGAATGAGCAGAAGATACCGATGATAAGTGTGGTGGCAAAACCACGGATAGGACCAGTACCGAAGACGTAGAGGATGACACCGGTAATGATAGATGTCAAGTTAGAGTCAAAGATGGCCGAGAAGGCGTTGGCATAACCTTTCTTTATTGCCTCACGCACGTTGAGGCCGGCACGAAGCTCTTCCTTGGTACGCTCGTAGATAAGCACGTTAGCATCGACAGCCATACCCAACGAGAGCACGATACCTGCGATACCTGGCATGGTAAGAGCTGCCTGGAATGAAGTGAGGATACCGAGTGTGAAGAAGAGGTTGAAGATGAGGGCGATGTTGGCCATCATACCCGGGATGACGCCATAGAGGCAGAGCATATAGATCATCAGAAGCACGAAAGCCACAATGAACGAGATGACACCCTGTTGGATAGACTGTGCTCCGAGAGAAGGACCAACGACCTCTTCCTGTACGATGCGGGTTGGTGCCGGCATCTTACCAGAGTTAAGAGTGTTAGCAAGGTCTTTGGTGTCTTCGATAGTGAAGTTACCTGAAATCTCAGAGTTTCCACCAGGAATCTCACCATTGACGCGTGGTGCGCTATATACAGTACCGTCGAGGACGATAGCTATGGCACGACCGATGTTCATCTTGGTGAGCTGAGCCCAGCGGCGTGCACCGTCAGAGTTCATCTGCATCGATACGTTTGGCTGGCCATACTGCGAGAAGCCGTCCTTAGCTGAGGTGATGACGTCACCTTCCAGTGGGGCGCGACCCGAAGGCTCTGTAACTTTTATGGCGTGAAGTTCATAGATGTTGCCCTTGGTGTCGAAATCAGCTGGTTTTGCACTCCAGAGAAGCTTGAGGTCAGATGGCAACACCTGCTTTGCCACTTCTGAATAGATAATCTTGTTGACATCGGCTGTGTCGCGTGCCATTGCATAACCCACAGTGCTCAGGCCCTGGCCTTGTACTGGCTGGAATACGGCAAACAGAGGGTTCTGCTTCTTCATTGCCTCTGCTGTCTTGTCAGCCTTGGCGTCAGTCTTCTTTAGCTTGGCGAGTGCAGAAGCATTCTCAGTGGTAGCTTTTGCAGAGTCAGCCTCAACAGAAGCTGTCTCGGCTGCGGCTTCAGCCTTTGTAGAGTCGGCAGGAGCAACCTCTTCAGCAGCGTCGCCTGCAGCATAGCGCTGGTTGAGCTGTGCGAGAAGGGGAACGATTTCCTGACTGTTGTATGTCTCCCAGAACTCGAGGTTGGCACTACCCTGGAGGAGCTTACGTACACGCTCTGGCTCTTTGATACCAGGCATCTCGACCATGATACGACCAGACTGTCCCTCCAGCTTCTGAATGTTTGGCTGAACAACACCGAACTTGTCGATACGATTGCGAACTACGAGGAAAGAGTTGTCAACTGCTGACTGAACCTCAGCACGTACGGCAGCCTCTACCTCAGAGTCAGAGCTCTGGGTGCTTACCTTGCCCTTCATCTGCTGAGTGGCAAACACCTCGGCGAGGCGATGGCCAGGAGCGTTCTGCTTGTAGTACTTGATGAAGAGCGACACGAAGTCAGCCTGACTTGTCTCTTCTTCTTTCTTTGCCTGCTCCATCGACTTGGTGAAGGCTGCGTCTGTCTTGTGGTCGGCGAGAACGGCGACAACGTCTGGTACAGACACTTCGAGGATTACATTCATACCGCCCTTCAGGTCAAGTCCGAGGCCGATCTCCATTTCTCGGCATTGCTTAAGCGAATAAGCGCCGAGGTACACTTTTTCGTTCATGATAGAGTCGAGGTATTCCTGTCCTGCCTCTTCGCCCATCGCTGCCGCCTTGTTTTCGTAGTGGCGAGTAACGAACGAGAAGGAGAGATAGAATACGCACACCAGTATCAAGACAAGTGCGATAAACTTTACAATTCCTTTGTTTTGCATTTTGTTATTATTGTTTTTTAATTTATTATTGTCGCTTCTATGCCTAAAAAGAGCGTGCAAATATAATGAATTTTTTACAATTTGGAAAAGAAATTATCGTTTTTCTTTCTTTTTTTATGGTTTGTAGCCAAATTTTAGCCAGCAATAGATGGGATAATGGTCAGATGCGTGGATTTTATTGTCAACCTTGCAGTTGAATGGAGTGAAGTGTCCTGAGCACAAGATATTGTCAATACGCACGTTAAAGCCTTTCTGATTATATGACAAACCAGGACCATTTGCCGTTTCCATATAGCAGTCGGTGAGCTCTTCTGCCACCTTACGATGGGTATAGGATATCGGGGTGTCGTTAAAGTCGCCGCACACTATGATTGGAGTGTCTTTGTGTGATCTGATAAACTCTGCCACGAGGTCAGCTTGGGGCCCGCGAAGGCGTACTGCCTCACTCAGTTTGTGGGCAATATACCGCGTCTCCTTTTTCATCGTGTCGCGTTCGAGGTCGCCTTTGATGATGTTTTTGTATCGGGTCTTGTCATTGGCCGTGAGTCTGTTGCTCTCAAAGTGGTTGTTGATGACTATCACCTTGCGGCCATTGATGTCAAGCCAACAGGCAAGGCTACCGTTGCGTAACGATTCATAGTGTATCTGTTGGTGTCGCTCTATAGGGAAGCGCGAATAGACGCCGAGTGCATTGGCGCTATCTGAGCCAACTTTGATGCGGACGCTGTGGGCGTAGAGACTGTCAAGATGCACCTTAGGGTGCAGCCAGTCGCCAAGGTCTTCCTGAAGGCAGAGAATGTCTGCCTTGCTGCTTTTGATATAGTCGATGATACGCATGAAGCTGTTGCCGTTGTCTGCTTCGTCATACACATAGCCGTGTACGTTGAACGAGAGCACTTTGATGCTTCCTATCGGTGTCTCGTGAGGAATATTCATCGGGATGTATTTCCTTACTGGCACATAGCACAAGACGAAGCCTAAGAGGGGGATGAACACCATCCTCCGGCAGAAGATGAGCCAGAAGAACAGAAACATTACGTTGATGACAAGGATGATGGGGAAGGTAAGGCCGACGGTGGCCAATAGAGGATGGTCCGCGGGGTTGACATAGTCAGAAAACCCCACGGCAAACATTGTCATTATGGTTGCAATATTTGCACCGGCAATGACTTTACGGGTAAACTCCTTTATGTTGATGATCATTCCTTGCTGCTGTCAAAGAGTTTTTGTTTCTCTTCCTTCGTAAGACTGTCGTATCCGCTACGGCGTATCTTGTCGAGAATGCGGTCTATCTCTTCTTGATTCGCTTTCTTGCGGGCGTTGTACTCCCAATCGTCGTTGACAGATGCTCCACCTTTGTGTACTTTCATCTTTGCGTTACGCCTGCGTTCAAAGCTGTCTTTAAGACGGTCGAAGAACTGCTGGCCGCGTGACGGTCCGTATCCTGATGTGGGATGATTGTTCCAATAGCGTATCATCAGATATCCGAAGAGCATACCGCCAAGGTGAGCCATATGGGCCACGTTGTCGCCTGATGAACTCATGGCAGAGAACAGCTCTATGGCAACGTAGAACATAACAAACCATTTGGCCTTGATGGGGATGGGAAGTGGGAAAATAAATATGCGCTCGTTGGGGAAGATCATTCCGAAGGCGAGAAGAATGGCATATACGGCTCCTGAAGCACCTATGGTAGTCCAGCCGTTGAGCTGTGTTGACAACTGCTGGCCTATGGCAAAGATGTCGGATAAGTGTACGTAAGGATTCTGTCCACTGATGGTGAGATAGAAGGAGAAAAACTGTGCCACTTCCTGTAGAAGACCTGCTCCCACACCGCACGAGATGTAATAAAATAAGAATTTCCTTGGACCCCATACGTTTTCTATCACCATGCCGAACATCCATAGCGCGAACATGTTGAACAGGATATGGGTGAATCCGGCGTGAAGGAACATGTATGTGACGAGTTGCCATGCCTGGAAGTCGCTTGCCATAAAGAAGTGAAGTCCGCAAATGTCGTTGAGGTCTATGCCTCGCAGTTGTAACATCCATGTAGCCAAGAATGCTATGATGTTGACCAATAGTAGGTTTTTGGTCACTACTGGAATATTTCTCATGATTTTTTTGCCTTTCTTTTATTATTGTTGTTACTATTTGGGCGCAAAATTACTAAAAATATCCGTTATATGGCATATTTATAGGGCATAACGTATTTTTTTTAATGAAAAACGCAACTTTTTTTCATTTTTTGTTTGAATTATGAATTCTTTGCCCTATATTTGCGAACGAAATCATGCAAATCATTCAAATAATAACAATATTAATAGTATTCAAATTATGAACAAGTCAGAATTAATTGAGAAAATAGCTGCTGGCTCAGGTCTTTCTAAGGAAGCCTCGAAGAAAGCTCTTGACGCTACAACAAAGGCTATTGTAGAAGCACTTGCTGCAAACGACAAGGTTTCCCTTGTAGGTTTTGGGACATTTAGCGTAAACGAGCGCCCAGCTCGTGAGGGAATCAATCTTAGAACAAAAGAGAAGATACAGATTCCTGCAAAGAAGGTTGCTAAGTTTAAGGCTGGCGCTGAACTGACAGATGCCTTGAACTAATATCAACAGATATTGTAAAGAAAGTTGAACGCTGGATTGCTGCCATTGATACAAGTGCAGCAATCCAACGTTTTATTTTGCCCAATATTATGGCTGTTTGCCGATATATGCGAGAATACCGCCGTCAACGTAGAGAATGTGGCCGTTGACAAAATCTGAGGCATCTGATGCAAGGAATACGGCCGGACCCATGAGATCGTCAGGAGTTCCCCAGCGTGCTGCCGGAGTCTTGGAGATTATGAAACGGTCGAACGGATGACGACTGCCATCGGGTTGCAGTTCGCGAAGCGGAGCTGTCTGCGGGGTGGCAATATATCCCGGGCCAATGCCGTTACACTGTATGTTGTGCTCTCCAAACTCAGAGCAGATATTTCTGGTAAGCATCTTCAAACCGCCCTTGGCAGCAGCATAAGCCGAGACAGTCTCACGGCCTAATTCGCTCATCATAGAGCATATATTGATGATCTTTCCGTGGCCTTTGTTAATCATTCCTGGTATGACAGCCTTTGAAACGATGAAAGGAGCGTTGAGGTCGATATCAACCACCTTGCGGAAGTCCTCAACCGACATCTCTGTCATAGGTATGCGCTTGATGATACCTGCATTGTTTACGAGAATATCTATCGTGCCGAGTTCCTTCTCAATGTCGGCTACCATCTTTTTTACCTGTTCTTCGTCTGTCACGTCACAGATGTATCCTTTTGCGTCGATGCCTTTTGCCTTGTAGTCTTCGAGCGCCTTGTCGAGATGCTCCTGTCCACGACAGTTAAATGCTATCTTTGCACCTGCCATGGCGTATGCCTCTGCAATGGCAAAGCCGATGCCGTAAGCAGCGCCTGTCACGAGAGCGACCTTGCCCTCGAGTGAAAATCTTTTGCTGAATGTATCCATCTTTGTTGTCTTCTTACTTTAAGTCGGTTATCTTTGAGAAGTCCTGATCGCCGTAGTCAAGATTTTCGCCTCCCATACCCCAGATGAAGGTGTAGTTGTGTGTGGCGGCGGCAGAGTGGATGCTCCATTCGGGTGAGAGAACGGCCTGGTCGCCCTTCATCCAGACGTGGCGTGTCTCAGCCACTTCGCCCATGAAGTGACATACTGCCTGGTCTTCTGGTACTTCGAAATAGAAGTAGGCTTCCATACGGCGGCTATGAACGTGTGCCGGCATGGTGTTCCATACGCTACCTGTGGCAAGTTCTGTCATTCCCATCTGCAACTGGCAGGTCGGCAATACCTGAGACACGAGCATCTTGTTGATATTGCGCTCGTTGCTCATCTCCAAAGAACCCATATGAGCTATAATAGCGTCTTCTTTCGTCACTTTGCGACATGGATATTCCTTGTGGGCTGTAGTACTGTTGAAATAGAACTTTGCTGGATTGTTGGCGTCTTTGCTTGCGAAAACCACGTCGCGGTCTCCACGTCCGATGTAGAGAGCCTCCTTGAAACCAAGAGTGAAAGTCTCGTCACCTACGGTAACAGTGCCTTCTCCCTGGCCTACATTAAAGATGCCTATCTCGCGGCGAGTTGTGAAAAAGTCGGCCTTCAAGGGGTCGATAGCTTCGAGCTTTAGGGCTTCGTTGACAGGCATGGCACCACCAACGACCATTCGGTCATACATTGAGTACACCATGTTTACTTCATCGGCAGCAAACACTTTTTCGATAAGGAAGTCACGACGGATGCGTGCTGTGTCGTAGCTTTTTGCATCCTCTGGGTGTGCGGCATAGCGCACTTCATAATTTGTTTTCATAACTATGTTTGTTTTTTATTTGATTTGCTTTTCTTTTCTTTTTGGTGATGATAATCGTGTGCAAAGATAATGCAAAATATCTCCTTCACAAAATAAAATACGATTATTTTCCTGTTTTTACTTATTTTTAAGTAGAAAAAAGGCTGTACGGCGTCTGCGTACAGCCTTTCGGATGGTTGGACCAACGGGACTCGAACCCATAATGACAGAACCAAAACCTGTAGTGTTACCATTACACCATGGTCCAATCCTCAGTTATTTCGGGTGCAAAGGTACTGGTTTTTTGCTCCACTACCAAATTTTTCGCGGTTTTTTTTATTATTTTACCGTAATTAGGTAGTAATTCTTCTTTCCGCGCTGCACAAGAAGGTATTTTCCATCGATAAGGTCATCGGAAGTGATGACACGGTCGAAGGCTGCGAGCTTCTCCTTATTGAGCGATACTCCACCGCCTTGAACCATCTTGCGCATCTCTCCCTTGCTGGAGAATACAGGTGCTGTCTGAGTAAGTATCTCTACCGCAGGCTGACCCAGTTGGTCGGCTGTCACATTGAAGTGTGGCACGCCGTCGAAGATGTCGAGAAGGGTCTGTTCGTCAAGTTTCAGAAGCGACTCCTTGGTAGATTTGCCAAACAGGATATTACTTGCTTCGATAGCCATGTCGAGAGCCTCTTGGGAGTGTACGAGGACGGTTGTCTCTTCGGCAAGACGCTTCTGTAGCAGGCGACGGCCAGGATCTTGTTTGTGCTCTTCAACAAGGGTGTCGATAGTTGCCTTGTCGAGGCTTGTGAAGATCTTGATATAGCGTTCAGCATCGTCGTCGCTTACGTTGAGCCAGAACTGGTAGAACTTGTATGGAGTGGTGCGTTTCGGATCGAGCCAAATATTGCCAGACTCTGTCTTACCAAATTTCTTGCCGTCAGACTTGGTGATGAGAGGACAGGTGAGGGCGAATGTCTCTACCTCGTTGCCTAAGGTGCGGCGGATTAGTTCCGTACCTGTGGTCATGTTTCCCCATTGGTCGTTGCCACCCAACTGCAATTTACAGCCCTTATGCTGGTACAGATACAAGAAGTCGTATCCTTGGAGCAGCTGGTATGTGAACTCGGTGAACGACAGTCCGTCGCGTGCAGTGCCATTCAGTCGCTGCTGAACGCTCTCCTTTGCCATCATATAGTTGACAGTGATGTGCTTTCCTACCTCACGTGCGAAATCGAGGAAGGTGAAGTTCTTCATCCAGTCGTAGTTGTTGACCATCTCTGCACGGTTGGGAGCGTCGGTATCGAAATCGAGGAACTTTGCCACCTGATTCTTTATGCACTCTTGATTGTGGCGGAGTGTCTCGTCGTTGAGGAGGTTACGCTCCTGGCTTTTTCCCGACGGGTCGCCGATCATACCTGTGGCACCGCCCACCAGGATGATTGGTTTATGTCCGCAATGCTGAAGATGGCGCAGCATCATTATACCACAAAGGTGACCTATGTGGAGTGAGTCGGCAGTAGGGTCTGTGCCGAGATAAGCTGTCACCATCTCTTTCTGGAGCAGCTCTTCTGTTCCTGGCATGATCTGCGCCAACATTCCACGCCATTTCAGTTCTTCGATAAAATTCTTCACGACTTATATATATTACAAAGTTCTTGTTTCCTATTTTTTATATACGACATGTGTCGTCTTTTGTTGTCTATGGGACAGGGTCATATCCGCTACCACCCCAAGGATTGCATCTCAGTATGCGCCATACGGCAAGGTAAAGGCCTTTAAACGGTCCGTGTTTCCTGATGGCTTGCCGCGCGTATTCCGAACATGTGGGAGTGAAGCGGCAGCTCGGTGGAGTGAACGGTGTGATGCATCTCTGATAGAAGAGGATGGGCAGGAGCAAGAGCCAGGATAGGATAGCTGATATTACCTTAACAACCTTCATTGGCTTTGACGTCCCCTTTTTCAACTTCTCTTTCATGAGCAATCTTTTCACCAAGCCTTTTCATCAGTCTGTCGATACATCCATCGATGACGTCCGAACTCTTAATGTCGTCGGCCAGATAGATGAAAGCCACGGCATAGTGATTGTCGGTATTTGCAATGCTTTCAACGAAGCTGTTTCTCGTCTTTCTGTATGCTTCCCTTATCTGCCTTTTCACCCTGTTTCGTTTTACAGCGTGTTTGAAATGGCGTTTTGAGACACTTGTCAACACCTGCACAGGCACGTCAATGGCTTTTGTCGGCATATACACCATTCTTATTGGGAAGGCCACCATAGAGCGGTTTGTGCCACAAAAGAGCTGCTCGACGAGTTTCTTACTCGTAATACGCTCTTTTTTCGGAAATGACATGCATGGTCTTTCAGATGTTGTCATATTATACTGCTTGTTTGACTTATTCCTCTTCGTGCTCGAGGAGATAGTGTTGAAGAGCTCCAGTCATTGACGGATATTTCTCTGTCGGTGCCTCAAGGTCAAGTCTTAAGCCAGCTTCTTTCACAGCGCGTGCCGTTGCAGGTCCAAAGGATGCGATGGCAATATCTTTCTGCTTGAAGTCGGGGAAGTTCTTCACCAGAGCGTCAACGCCGACAGGGCTGAAGAAGACGAGCATATCGTAGTCGAAGTTCTTTACTTCCTCTTCCGTGAAGTCGTTGCTTACTGTACGATACATCACACATTCCGTATGCTTGAGATTCTTAGAGTCGAGTAAATCGCGTATCTCGTCGTTATGTACATCGCTCATCGGTACAAGATATCTCTCAGTCTTGTGTTTCACCATCTGAGGCAACATATCGGCCACCTTTCCTGTAGAACCGAAGAAGATCTTGCGCTTGCGGTATGGGACATACTTCTGAATGTACAGGGATATGGCTTCTGTGACACAGAAATACTTCATGTCCTCGGAGATGTTCACTCTCAGTTCTTTGCACAGCTTGAAGAAATGGTCGATAGCATGACGCGACGTGAACACGATAGCCGTATAGTCGGCTATGCTCACCTTCTGCTGGCGAAATTCCTTGGATGTCAGTCCTTCTACCTTGATGAATGGACGAAACACCAGTTCCACGTCAAAACGTTCAGCGATGGCGAAATACGGTGATTTCTCGCTTGTTGGCTTTGGTTGTGAAACCAAAATCTTTTTAATCATCTTGTCCTAAAAATTTATTTTCAAATAGTTACCAGTTATTGCCAGTGCACCCCAAAAAGCTGCGGTTGGCACCATTTCGAGAGCGCAAAAGTACAAAATTATTTGGAAAAAAAGGCGAGTTTGATGAAAAAAGATTGTATAAGTCTTATAAAATGTCAGTAATTTAACTAAAATGACTATCGAAAGAGCGTATATTGTCACGTGTTCTATAGGAACTTCAAAGTATGACTGAAGTATCGCGGCCGGGAATATCAGCACTCCCTCAATAGCTGTGAGAAACAGTAATGTCTTTTGCCATTGTAAATTCTTTTTTCTCCCGAAAAACACGTTGTTAACTATTGAATACAAAAGGCTACGTGTGGCAAAGTAACCTGTGTTCATGGCGAAATATATGGCTATGAGATGATATTGTGAGCTTAGGACGAACGTGGTGCTGACGTAGTGGATGGTATAGAAATACTGCAGAAGCGCCCATAAAAGACATGCCAGACCGACAAGAAACACTTGAAAGCGTATCTCGTTAAGTGTCTCGCTTATGCTGCTCTCGCGGTGTGAGACGTAAAAGAAGCTCTTTGTCTGACGTGCAAGGAAGTGCTTTGACCGCGAGAATGAGATGGTGGCGATGATGAAACTGACGATGAGTAGCAGCGATATCGTGTCGTCGCTCTTTACGGTATAGGGCACGGGGTCGCCGGCCACGCCATAGCGTCCTCCTGCTATCTCGGGATGGAGGAGGCTGTTTTTTGAGAAGAAGGTCTCTTTATAGTATTTCGGAAGACTTACGTCGCGAATGCTCTTGCCTATCTCGTGACCGGGGATGTGCAAAGTGTCGGGACGTGAGCTGTAGCGGATGGGTTTCGGTTGGAAGGTGGCCTGTATGGCGGAGTCTTGTTGGGCAGGCGTAGCATCCTTGGGCAGCATCCTCAGCACCTGATAAGGATGCTGTGGTTTTGCTGGTCGTTGTGCCTGAATTGCCTCGGGCGATGGCGTTTGCTGTATTGTTGATGTTGTATCCTGCTGCATGATGATATATAGTTGGCAAGCTGGTTGTGCGCCAGCTTGCCAACGATAGAATACTAAAGATTAAAATTCTTCTTTATCATATCGACACAGTCGAGTTTCTCCCATGTAAACAGTTCTACGTCGATGGTCTTTGTCTCATGGTAATGGCTTGTGAAGGTCTTCTTGATTATCTCACACTTGCGTCCCATGTGGCCATAGGCTGCTGTCTCGCTGAACATCGGTTGGCGCAGTTTCAGGCGGCGTTCAATAGCCTTTGGACGAAGGTCGAAGAGTGTCTCAATCCTCTTGGCTATCTCTCCGTCGCTCATTGCCACACGGCTACGTCCGTAAGTATTGACGTAGATATTCATTGGCTTGGCCACACCGATGGCATAGCTTATCTGAACGAGCATCTCGTCGGCCACACCAGCTGCCACCATGTTCTTGGCTATGTGGCGTGCAGCGTAGGCAGCTGAGCGGTCCACCTTGCTTGAGTCTTTTCCGCTGAAGGCTCCACCACCATGTGCTCCCTTGCCTCCATAGGTGTCAACGATTATCTTGCGTCCTGTAAGGCCAGTGTCTCCGTGTGGTCCTCCGATGACGAATTTTCCCGTTGGATTCACGTAGTACTTTATGTCGTTGCCAAAGAGTTTAAGCACTTTTTCGTTTGTTATCTTTGCCTTTGCCCGTGGGATAAGGATATTGATGACGTCTTCGCGTATCTTTGCAAGCATAGTGTCGTCGTCGGCAAATTCGTCGTGTTGTGTTGAAACCACGATGGTGTCGATGCGCTCTGGTATGCCTTCATCGCTGTATTGTACTGTCACCTGGCTCTTAGAGTCTGGACGAAGGTAGGTCATCAGCTTGCCCTCCTTGCGTATCTCGGCGAGAGTGGTCATCAACAGATGTGCAATGTCGAGCGAGACAGGCATGAAGCTGTCGGTCTCGTTGGTGGCATATCCGAACATCATTCCCTGGTCGCCGGCTCCCTGTTCCTCTTCCTCCTCGCGATCAACTCCGCGGTTGATGTCGCCACTCTGTTCGTGGATAGCGCTGAGGATACCACACGAGTTGCCGTCGAACTGATATTCGGCTTTTGTGTATCCTATACGTTTTATTGTATTGCGGGCAATGGTCTGCAGGTCGATATACACCTTGCTGCTCACTTCGCCCATTATCACTACCTGGCCGGTGGTCACGAATGTTTCGCAAGCCACACGTGCCTTTTCGTCGTAGGCCAGGAACTGGTCTAGGATGGCGTCCGATATTTGGTCGGCCACCTTGTCGGGATGTCCTTCAGAGACTGACTCTGATGAGAATAGGTATGACATACTTGTAAATAATTTAATTGTTAAATTGTATAATTGGTCTGCAAAGTTAATGATTTACTGCAGATGATGTGCTTTTTGTGTTTCTTTATTAACTTTTATTATCATATCTCTCCTTATAGGCTCTGCATGTCGTTGAGACGTTTGTAGTAGCCGTTGAGGGCGAGCAGTTCCTCGTGACTGCCTCGCTCTACTATCGTTCCCTCATGGATGACGCAAATCTCGTCGGCGCTCTTTATTGTGGATAGACGATGGGCTATAGCCACCGTGGTGCGTGTCTTCATGAGTTTCTCCAATGCGTCTTGCACGAGTCGCTCGCTCTCGGTGTCGAGGGCTGACGTGGCCTCGTCGAGAATGAGTATTGGCGGGTTTTTCAGTATTGCCCTGGCTATGCTTATGCGTTGTCGTTGTCCTCCAGAGAGACGACTTCCTCGGTCGCCAATATTTGTGTTCATCTTGTCTTCCGATTCCATGATGAAATCGTAGGCGTTGGCTATGCGTGCCGCTTCTTCTACCTGTTGGTCTGTGGCTCCTTCAACGCCGAAGGTGATATTGTTTCTGAACGAGTCGTTGAACAGTATGGCCTCTTGGTTAACGTTGCCGATGAGGCTGCGAAGGTCGTGGATGCCGAGGTCCTTGACGTTGATGCCATCGATGAGCACCTCGCCTTCCTGCACGTCGTAGTATCGTGGAATAAGATCGACGAGGGTCGATTTGCCGCCTCCGCTCTGTCCCACTAATGCCACGGTCTTTCCCTTCTCTATCGTCAGGTTAATATGTCTGAGCACCCATTTCTTGTCGTATCTGAACGACACGTTGCGGAACTCTATCTTGTGTTCAAAGGCCTTTATCGGTTTGGGGTCATTCTTTTCCTTAATATCGTTTTCCGCATTCAGAATCTTGTCTATGCGCTCCATGGAGGCGAGTCCTTTGGGTATATTATATCCTGCCTTGGAAAACTCTTTCAGCGGGTTGATGATGCTGTAGAGCATGACGAGATAATAGATGAACGTTGGGCCTGAGAGTGATGTGTCGCCAGAGAGTACGAGTATGCCTCCGAACCATAATACAATGACTATCATCACGGTGCCAAGAAATTCGCTCATGGGATGAGCCATCTGTTGGCGAATGTTTACCCGCATGATGTCGTTGCGATATTGGCTGTTTATGCTGTCGAATCTCGCATTCATCTTTTTCTCAGCACAGAAGGCTTTGATGATGCGTAGTCCACCAAGCGTCTCTTCCACCTGGCTCATGGTGTCGCTCCATAGGGCTTGTGCCTTTATGGAGTTTTGCTTCAGTTTGCGTCCCACCATGCCCATAAACCATCCCATCACGGGAACGAACACGAGTGTGAAGAGTGTCAGTTGCCATGAAATGACGATGAGTGTAGTGAAATAAGCAACGATGAGCACAGGGTTTTTAAACAGCATGTCGAGCGACGACATTATGGAGTTCTCCACCTCAGCCACGTCGCCGCTCATACGGGCGATAATGTCTCCTTTGCGTTCTTCCGAGAAGAATCCCAAGGGCAGCGAGGTTATCTTGCGGTAAAGCTGGTTGCGAATATCGCGTACCACGCCGGTGCGTATGGGTATTATAGTGGCTGACGACAGGAAGTAGGCGCCTGTCTTCAAGAATGTCATAAAGGCAAGAAAGAGTCCTATGACGAGAAGTGTGGTTGTAGGTCCTATATCGGCTATGAGTTGTCCTATATAGTAGTTGGCATTGTTTGAGAATGCCTCCTGGAGATTGTCCCATCTCATCTCAACCAGCTGTTGTGGAGTGTTTGAGCCGTCAGTTTGGAAGAGGATCTGCAATATGGGAATGATAGCCATAAAAGAGAAGATATTAAGTATGGCTGATAGGATGTTAAACACCACCGACCATATCAGGTATCTCTTGTATGGAGGAACAAAACGCCTTAATACACGTATAAACTCTTTCATCTGTCTTTTCTTTCTTACATTCTGTTTTACAGTATCTTTCTTCTTTATGCCTTCTCCCTTTTATCTCACTTCTTCTCCCAGAAGTGTGGCGCTTGAACTGGAGGTGATCTTTACCATCACCTTCTCGCCGATATGGTGATTGCCTTTGTCAAACACCACCATCTTGTTTTGTTCGGTGCGTCCGCAGAGTTGTTCACGTGAGCGTTTGCTGTATCCTTCTACCAGCACCTCAAAAGTCTTGCCCTCATCGCGCTTGTTGGCTATTGCCGACATCTCCGTCTGAACCTGTATCAGTTCGTTGAGACGTCTTATCTTCACGTCTTCGGCAACGTCGTCGGGTAGGTGTTTTGAGGCATAAGTGCCAGGACGTTCGCTATATTTGAACATAAAGGCAGAGTCGTAGCCCACTTTGCGCATCAGGTCAAGCGACATCTGGTGGTCTTCCTCTGTCTCACTGTGATATCCCACAAAGATGTCGGTAGAGAGGCCGCAGTCGGGGATGATGCGCCTTATTGCAGCTACACGGTCGAGATACCACTCGAGTGTGTATTTGCGGTTCATGAGTTTTAGTATGCGGTTGCTGCCGCTCTGTACCGGGAGATGTATATGTTTGCAGATGTTGGGCATCTTGGCTATCACGCGGAGTGTCTCGTCGCTCATGTCCTTTGGGTGTGAGGTGGTGAAACGTATTCGCATCTCGGGCACCTCTTCTGCCACGCGGCGCAATAAAGCCGGGAAATCTATCGTTGTGCCTGTCTGTTCGTTAGTAAACGAGTATGAGTTGACGTTCTGTCCAAGCAGTGTCACGTCCTTGAATCCGCGGTTGTTGAGGTCGCGTACTTCGCGCAAGACGCTCTCTACGTCGCGGCTTCGTTCCCGTCCTCTTGTATAAGGCACAATGCAGTAGTGGCAGAAGTTGTTGCAGCCGCGCATGATGCTCACAAAACCGCCTATCTTCGCACCGTGGATACGCTGCGGTACGATATCTTTGTACGTCTCTGATGTTGACAGTTCGATGTTTATGGCCTTATGTCCTGTCTCTGCCTGAGCTATGAGGTCGGGTAGGGAGAGATAGGCGTCAGGTCCTGCCACGAGGTCTGCATGATGGTTTTCGAGCAGGTCTTCCTTCACTCTCTCTGCCATGCATCCTAACACACCTATTATCAGCTTCCTGCCTTTCTTCCTTTCAGCGTTGAGGGTGTCGAGCCGGTTATAGATCTTTTGTTCAGCGTTGTCGCGTACCGAACAAGTGTTGAGGAAGATGGCGTCTGCCTCGCCCACGTTGTCGCATGTGTCGTAACCAGCCATCTTCATCACCGACGCCACTACTTCCGAGTCGGCGACGTTCATCTGGCATCCGTATGTTTCTATATATAGTTTCTTCATATACAATCAGTTTGTCGTCATTTTATCAATGCCTTCATGGGGTTTCTCACTCCCTTATATCCCTTGAGGAAAGCCTTGGCAGAGCCGAAGCTAAGGAACATGTCGAGACGGACGGGGATATGGTTGGCATCGTCGGTGACATAGAAACGGATGAGTTCGTGGTTCTTGCCGTCCTCGCGCTCAATAAACGAGAAGACGAGACAACGGAACTTCTGCTTCGTGTCTTCCATCTCAAACGTCTCCTTGCCTTGGTATTTCAGCCAGGAGTTTGACAGACGCTTGGCGTCGCTTATCGGCATTGGCACGTTTTCCCCGATGGTAAACTTGCTCGCGTCGAAGTTTCTTGCACGCAGGAAGATGCTCATCATGTCGTAGATACAGTCTTGATATTCAGACTCTTTCCACACATGCTCGCCGCTATGTTCAATTCTGTGCTGCTTAAGGTGGCAGTTATTGTTCTTGGGATAGCTGTACCATATCTCGTCCACGTAGTAACGGTCGCCCTCACGAGCTCCTTTGCGGAAGTAGAGTGGGGCGAGGTCTTGTGTGCAGTATGAGAGGAGCGTGTCGCGAAGGGTGAACACCTTGTCGAGCTTGCTGTTGCTACGTGTGGTGAGACTACTGCGCCATGCGCTCTTTCCCTTATATCTTGACTGTACGGTACTCATCGATGCCGTTCCCACTTTTACCCATACAAACTTCCAGTTGAAGTAAAGGTCGTAAGAGAGATACTCGCCCGACTTGAAGGCGGTGTTCTCTATGCCACATTGTGCCTTGCCGCTTATCGACACGAGCACGAAGGCGATGGTAAGTATGATATGCTTTACGTTCATTTCTTCAGTGTTTTATCTTTTATCTTGCTCATTTCTGTCTTATAGTCGATGCCGAGGTTCTTTGCCCTTTCGGCATTTCTGTTTTTCAGTTTCTTTTCTTTTTCCGACTTTTGTTTCTTTATGGCATCTGGCTTCTGCCTGTCGAGAGGCGTGGCGTTGAGGTCCCAGCCGATGGTGATGTCCCATTTCTCTTTAGCCTCCACCTCTTTCGGGTAGTAATACACTTCCTCGGGTTGCAGGTCGGCATGGTAGTCGCCGGTGTCCCATTTGCCGTTGTCGTTGCGGTCAACGAAAGCCCTGAGATAGTATTTTCCGCCTTTGATATAGTAGAATTCAGCTGTGCCGTCAACGGCCTTCACCTCTTTCTGCATCTTGTCGCCCGAGGCTAATAGCTGTACGATGACAGAAGCCGAGTCGGTCATTCCCGTGATGTTGACGGCGAGCGAACCAAACTGGTCGTTAGAGCTAACTTTTATACCTTGTTTTATTGGTCCTGATGCCAAGCCATAGATGTCGATGAAGGCGGCAGAGTCTATTTCGAGACTGTATTCCACTTCTGGTCGCCATTCCGCCATCAGTTTGAAAGCCCTGATATTGCCTTCTATGGGTTTCCATTCAAATCTTGAATTATACCATAGTGAGTCGATTTTCGAATAGAGATGCACTCCCGACGTGTCGCATTTCGACAGCGGTGTGGCCATTTCGAGGAAGACGTTCTGTTCGGGTGTTATCGTTCCCGTATTAGTAAACTTAATCTCAAGAGGCTTCTCTGTCATTATCGAGTCGTAGTCCTCGCCTTTTTTCTTCTTTTTCTCTTGTTCTTTCTTCCATTTCTCTATCTCCTTCATCTTCAGCTTCATGCGTTTCTCGTAAGAGATCTTGGGCTGTAGTTCGAGAGTGTCGGTCTGCATCACGAGCACTCCGGTGGTGTCTGTGATGAGATATTTGGCTTCGATCATGAGCGAGTCTTGATTGACAAGTGCCGTGTCGCGCAGCCAGTAGGTGATAGTGTCTTTCTTCAGCGATGTCTCTACGACGAAGGCGCTGTCGGAGTTGAAGTTAAGTCCTTTGATTTGAGGCAGCGAGTCGTTGCCGTAGCTGAAGTAGAAGTTCAGCCGGTTAGGCTCCTGTCGCTCGGTCTTTATGAGATAGCGGTCGGTCTGCTCCACGGTGAAAGCCCTGAGTATGAGGTCGTCGGGGAAGAAGTGCGTATAGTCAACACGTATGATATTGTCTATACGTAGCGTGTCGCGCCACACGGTGTCTTGTCTTACGTCGGGTCGGGCATAAGGCTCAAAGGTCTGGTGGTTGAATGCCACCATTTCGCTTTTCTGATTGTAGGTGTAGTCGCCGTCAGCGTCTTGCAGAGCGTAGGCGCGGTACGTGCCTGGAGCAATGCCTTTTATCACGAAGCGTCCGCGGCTGTCGGTTCTTGACACTCGCATGAATGGCTTTTTGGCAAACACCGTGTCTGAGAGGTCGTCATAGAGTCCAACGAGTATGCCTTTGATGGGTTCCAGGTCGCTGGCGTCGAGCACTGTTCCCGACACTTCGAAGGTGTCAATCTTCTCTCCCGTTGAGAAACTGTAGGTATAGTTTCCCATTGGGTTGCTTTCGTTGTTGTCGGTGATGGCGTCAGAGAAGTCGATGGTATAGGTGGTGTTATCCTTCAGCGAGTCTTTTAGCTCGACGATGATTTTCTTTCCCGAGCTTTTTATGTCGGCAGGTTCCATCTGCGGAGGCGAGATCACCACCTTGCTGTTGGCGTCTTCGAGCTTGATAAACTCGTCGAAGGTGATGGTCACCTTGTTTGTCTTCACCTTGGTGTCTTTGTCTGCAGGTGAAGTAGCCACCACAGAGGGCGGTGTGTCGTCATACCATCCTCCGTCGGGTTGTCCCATTCTTGCGCATGAAGCTATCATGGTGATTATCAGCGCAATGATAAGCCATCTGTCTTTCTTCATCAGAGTAATATCTCAAATACTAATTATCTTTCGTTCATTTTCAGCAGTTGGTCGATGATGTCTCGGCTGTTGCTCAGTCGTGGCACCTTATGCTGTCCGCCTAACTTTCCTTTCATCTTCAGCCAGTCGTTGAAGAGGTCGTGGCGTGCCACAACAATCTCAAGATGCTGGAGGGTGATGTCCTTATAGCGTTTCGCCTCGTAGTCGCTATTGAGCTCTTGTAGTTTCTTGTCGAAGAGCTGCGAGAAGAGGTTGAGGTCGTCGGGCTCATTCGAGAACTCTATGAGCCACTGGTGGCGACACTTGCCCTTGGCGTCCATAAATACCGGCGCTGCCGTATATTCGAGCACCTGTGCTCCTGTTTGCTGGCAGGCGTAGGCAAGTCCTTTTTCGGCGTTATCTACGATGAGCTCTTCGCCGAAGGCATTGATGAAATGCTTGGTACGTCCGGTGATGACAAACTTATAGGGGTTTACGGATGTGAACTTCACTGTGTCGCCTATCACATATCGCCAGAGGCCGCACGAGGTGGAGATGAGCATGGCGTAGTTGCGTCCTGTCTCTACGCCCCACAGCGGAACGACGGTGGGGTTGTCGGTGCCGAACTCGTCCATGGGTATGAACTCGTAGAACACGTCGTAGTCGAGCATCAGGAGCATCGACTTGTCGGCGGGGTCGTCTTGAAGACCGAAGAATCCCTCGCTGGCGTTGTATGTCTCCATATATCTCATGTCGGGTTTGGTGATGAGTTGCTCGTATTGCTTGCGATAAGGCGTGAAAGCCACACCACCATGGAAGAACACCTCGATGTTTGGCCACACCTCTTCGAGATGCTCCTTTCCTGAGAGTTCCATCACCCTGCTCAGCACCGAAAGCATCCACGAGGGCACGCCGCTGAGGTTGGTGACGTTTTTCGTAAGCGTCTCGTGTGCTATACGGTCGCGTTTCACCTCGAAGTCAGAGAGTAGCGCCGTTTGTTTTTTAGGCACTCTCACGAGGTTTGCCAACGGGTTGATGTTCTCGATGAGAATGGCGCTGAGGTCGCCCACGAGACTGTTGTGAATGTTATAGTTGGGTGAGTGGCTGCCGCCGAGAATCAGGGCGCGTCCGTCGAAGAGGCGGCTCTTCTCGTAGTTGCGTAAGTAAAGAGCCACACAGTCGGTGCCGCCTTGGTAGTGTATGTTTTGCAGTCCCTCCTCGCTGACGGGGATAAACTTGCTCTTGTCGTTGGTCGTTCCCGACGACTTGGCATACCACTTCACCTTGCCAGGCCAGAGGATGTCTCTCTCGCCGTGTCGCATGCGGTCGATGTCAGCCTTGAGTTCCTCGTAGGTGTTTACTGGCACGTTGTGCGCAAAATTGTCATATCCCTTTATGGTAGAGAAAGTGTGGTTGCGTCCGTATTCGGTGTCTGCAGCCCTTTTGACGAGCTTCTTCAGCACCTCTCGCTGAAGAAGTTCGCCTTCGGTATAGTGTCGCTCGAGTTCTTTCTGTCGAGGCACAAAAACTTTTCTTATAAATTGAGTTAAGCTCATAATTTACACTTTGAAAGTGCAAAATTAAGCTATTCTTTTGTAAAATCAGAACAATTCACATTATTTAATGCAAATAATGCCGAATAGATGGCTCTGAATGGTGTAATATCTACAACTTTCGGTGAATAACGCTGCCATTTGCCTGATGAGTGGCAAGAATGAGCACTTCGGCTATCTGCACGTGGGCCGGAGCGCTGGCGGCATAGAATGCAACGTCGGCAATGTCGGTGCCAGTGAGTGGTGTGATGCCTTTATATACGTTGTCGGCGCGTGCGTCGTCGCCATGGAAGCGCACGTTGCTGAAACGCGTCTCCACAAGTCCTGGCTTGAGATTGGTCACTCTCACTGCAGTGTGTGCCACGTCGATACGCAGTCCGTCGGTTATTGCCTTCACGGCACTCTTTGTGGCGCAATAGACATTGCCTCCGGCGTATGCTGCATCGCCTGCCACCGAACCGATGTTTATCACGTGGCCGCGGTTTCTCTCCACCATGCCAGGCACGATGAGTCGGGTCATCGTCAGCAGACCTTTAATATTGGTGTCGATCATTGTCTCCCAGTCGTCCATGTCGCCTTCGTATTCGGGCTCCAGACCGAGGGCAAGGCCGGCATTATTGATGAGCACGTCGATATCGGTCCATCCTTCGGGTATCGACTTGACGGCAGCCTCGGTGGCCTTTCTGTCGCGTACGTCATATCTTAGTGTGAGTACCTCGGTGTCGAGTTCGTCTTTCAGTTGGTTTAGTTTCTGCTCGTTTCGGCCTGTTATGATGAGTCGGTAGCCGCCTTCGGCGAATTTCCTTGCACAAGCCTCGCCAATACCGCTTGTTGCGCCTGTGATTAATGCTGTCTTTTTCATTATTCTGTTGTTTTATAGGGTGTGAATATTCTATTTTGCTTTTCTGTATATACGTTGCAAAAGTACAAAATATACTATTCACAATCAAGAGATGTGGCGATATTTTATGAAACATTAGCTTTTCGGCCCTCACTATGGCTATCCACTTCCGAAACTAAATCAGGCGACCGCCGTAACTGTGGCAGTCGCCTGACAATATTCGGTGATTCTTTCACCTTTCACTAATCATAGGATTTGGTGAAGTCTTCATCCATTAGCTATTTTACTCTACTTTTTTCCTTTGAGGATAACCGTTGGGACTATCGGGGGAGAACACCAAACGGTCGCCAAGGTGGTTGCCCTTGCTGTCGTTGAGATATACCGACACCTCGTTATCCACAAACACCTGAATGTTTCTCAGAAGGTTGTCGATGGTGGTGTTCCATTCTTTTGTCAGCTTGTCGTCGAGGGCCTTCTTGGTTATGTTCGACTGCTTAAACTTGAATTCCTTTATATAAGTACTACCGGCAAGGGCCTCCTCAACTGCCTTCACGTCAGCAATGTTCTCCTTTGACTTCTCGGCAAAGGTAGTGTAGGTCTCGTTATAGCGATATGGGATGGGAAGCTTGAATCTCACCTTTTGCTTGGTAAGAATAGACCTACTTAAATCGAAGCCATTATTATCACCTGTAACATTACATTTAGCTGAATATGCAGGGAATTCAAATACAACATCAAACTCTATGTTTTTAGAAATATCAGCATTAGTATTAGAAATAAACCATTCCCAATACTGTTTCGTTTCGCAATCTTTGCGACATAGGGCATCTTTACTTATACCTCCTTTTTTGTGTCTTACAAATCCACAGTATTTTAGATTGTTGTTGTTGACATTCATCTCGTAATCCCAGTATGTCGCTTTCTTATTGTCGTATGAGTAGTTCCTGTTAAGGGTTACCTCGAGTTCGTTTTCAAATGATGTTATGGTTTCACCCTTCTTGTAGTCGAAAGACAATTTTCCGCCAACACTACCGTCAGAATAGCCTAATTCGCCGTTAATGCCCCAGCTCGAATAGCTCTCTTTAATATAGTAGTTGTTTTTGTTAACAGGAGATTCTGTTGATGGCTGCTCTACAGTATAACCTTCTGGCTTGAATACGTATATGTCAGGACCTGCGTAAACGTATGCAGCACGCGCAAAACCTATATCTTCCATTTGGTTCCCATTCAATTTATAAAATGCCCTCTCGTCTTTCTCACTATTCCCATGATTCCAATACACGCCTTTATATGCCGTACCCCCAGGGAAAACTTCTTTCATTACGACATTGTAATAGTCCATTTGTTTTTCAAACGAATAGGCTGTTATTATCCATAGGTCAACAGAAATGTTTAAATCTACCTTTATATCCGAAAAATTCTTATTGTATTTCGATATGCTCGGATAATTCAGATTACACGATAAAAGCTTGTGGATATGATGCTGTGCAAACGGGTCGGTGCTGCTGCTTGCGGCGCGTGTCTTGGCCCTGACGGTTTCGGCGTTTTCTGATTCAATCCATTTCACGGCATTCTCGGCATAACGTCCAAGCTGATAGTTTGTAGGATCGCTTGGCTGGAAAGTCTCGGTGGTCTCTTCGCCTGTATCCTCGTTCACGAAGGTTTGCTCAATGGGCTCATCATTGAACAGGTCGTCGGCATCCATATAGCTCTGGTCGAGACGCACGGCAAAGAGGTCGTGGTTCTGGTACTCATTGCCGCTGCGGGTTTGGGCGCGCATCTTGGCTTGGTTGCCAAAGAACTTGTCGATGTCGTCGAACATGGCGATGTTGAACAAAGCTGCTGCAAAGTCGTTGGGCTTGTGCAAATATACGGTTGCTCCGCGCTGGAAAGCCTCCTTGATGGCCATCACGGCAGGACGCTCCATCTTCAGCAGCGACTCGTTGTCGATGAATATGAGTTCCACGTTTTCGGGGATTGAGGTGGCGGTGACTGGGTCGAGATATTCCGTGATACCCTTCAGACGGTCGATCACCTTCTGTGTCACTTCGTCGAAGTTGTTGCCAAAGATGGCTGCATTCCTCACGATGGTTGTCTCGATGACGTCCTCGGTGGGCAGCGGTTCTATTTCCTCCATTTCCGCACCGTTGGCGTTGTCCTCCTCATTGTCATCTACTGCACACGATGTGAAAAAGAAGGAAGTCAATAAGACTATTCCTCCGATTGCAAAGATAGATTTTAGTGTCTTGTTCATTGTTCTATTATTTTATTTAGTTATCGTACTTTTTAGCAAAAATGGAAGGTCTATGATTGATTATTCGTTTTTTTTCGAATGCAAAGGTAATATGTTTGTCTGAATAATGCAATAAAAATGATGTAACATTTTGTGCAGACCGCTGTAACATTTTGTCACACGTTGATTATCAGATGTTTATAAATGCTACATTTTTGCTTCTTTCATCCTTCTGTATTCTGAAGGACTGATGCCAAACCGTTCGGTAAAGGAGCGGTAGAACGTTTGTCGGGTGGCAAAACCAGACTTGGCGGCTATTGTCTCCACACTTATGTCTTTGTCTGTGCAAAGAAGCATGAGAGCGTAGTCGATGCGCAGCGAGGTGATATAGCGCGGGAACGAGATGCCGTACTGCTGGCTGAACTCAGCCGACAGCGTCCTGATGTTCAGTTCGGGGAATGTCTCTTTCGCCTTGTTGCGGTCGAAGAGAGGATCGAGGAAGAGTTTACGTTCCTCTACTTCCCGTCGAAGTTTGTCTATTGTCATTGTCTGTTGTTTCTCTGTTTCTGGCTTCCGATTCTCTGTTTCCGATGTTCGATAGTCAGTTTCCGATGTTTGCCCTTTCTCTGTCTTCGTCTGTTGTCCCTTCGTTTCTTCGTTAGATTTCGTTTCTTGTTTAGATTTCTCCGCAGGACGGTAGTCAGTGAGCGAGTTTGGTATTTGTTCTTCCTTCTTCTGAAGTTTTTCGCGAGTGGCCATGAGTTCGTCAATAGTAGCCACGGCGGCCCTGTTTTTCATCTTGATGATTCTGTTGTATCTCACCACGATAAAGATCACCACTACGGCAACGAGCAGTAGCGCCAAGGCCACAGTCACAAGGATGCGTCCGTTGCGCAGTTTGGTCTCTTGGTTGGCTATTTGCAGTTCTTTGTCAGCCATGTCGTAGATGGTAGCCATCTCCTGGGCCTCGTGTTCCCTTTCTCGTTTCATGATGCTGTCGGTGATGCTCTTGATGTTGTCTGCAACTCTCAGAGCATCCTTATATCGTCCCATTCCCTTGTAGATGTTTTCCTCCTGCAAGAGAATGTTTTCAATATAATAGTCAGTGACGGTGTCTCTTGTTAAGGCCATATAATGTTTTGACTCGCTGATTAAGCTGAGTGCCTTGTCAAACTGTTTTGTCGCGATGAGGTAAGGAGCCACCATTTTTCCTATGGAGTGAGTTTTTGGCAACTTCATTATTTCCTCATAGCACCGTGCCGCCTCGTTCATCATGTTTTTCTCGGTGTAGCATGTGATTAACATGTAGTTGATGTCGCCCTTATACTTCTCCAAATGTCCCTCGGGCACGAGGTCGCACTTCGAAATATTGTCGTAGGCTTTCTGTATGTCATCAAACAATGCCATTGCCTTGTCAGTCTGTCCTGTTGACATGTAGATATTTGCTTTCTGCATTTGTCCTACCAGGATGTGTCTCTGTGTGTCGTAGTCTTTGTCGTTGTTGAGCGACTTGAGCACATTGATGGCGCGGTCGATATAGTTTATTGCCTCGGCATTATGACCTAAAGACGCGATGGAGTAGCCGGCGGTGAGCAGGATGGTGGCAGCCTTGAGATTGTCGCCAGCCGACAGTGCGTAGGCAGAACCCTCGTTGGCGTATTTCATTGCCTCGGCATAGTGGCCAGTCTGGTGCGACAACAAACTGATGATATTGTATGTCTTTATTGCCACAACGGTGTCTTTGAGCATGTCGGGACTGTCGTAGATGCGTTTAGCGTATTTCAGCGCGACATTGCTCTGATCCAGTCCGTTCTGGTATATCACTGCTCTTAGACCATTAATGTCGTTCTGTCCCAACAGCTTCCGTTGCTCCATGGTGTCTAACAGTTCCAATGCCCTCTCGGGATGCAAGTAACAAATATGGTTGATGTATTCGATGGTGTAGATCGAGTCGTTGGCATCAGTCATGTCGGTAGAGCGGCTTGTGTTGTTGCCGCACGACACTATCCCCAATGCCACGATAAAGGTCAATAATATCCTCATAATGCATTTTTCTGCCATAGCGTTTTTGTTTATTTCATGAATAATAATTCTGACGATGTGATTTCTGTGTGCAAATATAGAAAGCTTTATCGAAAAAAACAAATATTTTCGCATTTATCTTTCAAAAATTGACAATAATATCCATCATTTGCGATTAGATAAAAGTAATTCATGATTTGTTTTTTGGAGCCAACGAAACTGTGTGGTGGCTGCTTGTAAAGTGCGCTGAAAACCATTTTATTTTACAATATCGGTTTCCGTAATTGTATTCCCAATCCCGCTCAATTGCCGATAAAATAAGGGATAACTACCCGAAAAAAATTGTCCAGTTAGGCAATAAAATTTTTCTAACTAAGAAAATTCCGCCACCTCGAAAACGTGACAGCGTGACAAGCGTGACAGTGTTTTTTGCGCCTTCACTCCTTTTTGATTTTTTTTTATAATTATATTCTATATTAT
>NZ_NPJG01000122.1 GCF_002251245.1 Prevotella sp. P5-92 | reverse complement strand
ATGTGGAAGTGTGTCCCGAATGCGGAGAAATCAAGATAAGCTACAACAGTTGCCGAGACCGTCATTGCCCCAAGTGTCAGAACAAGGAGCGTGAGCAGTGGATTTCTTTCCGCAGGGAGGAGATTATCCCCGCGAAGTACTTCCATGTGGTATTCACGGTGCCGGATTGCCTGCATCCTATAGCCATTAACCATCAGGCTGCCTTCTACGATTGCATGTTCAAGGCCGCATGGGCCACCATCTCCGCCTTTGCAGGCGATAAGAGACTGCGTACCGGTATGACCGCCATTCTTCATACGTGGGGTTCCAATCTGTTCTACCATCCGCACATTCACTGCATTGTGCCGGGTGGCGGGATGGACAAACTCGGTATGTGGCATCATCTCAATGGTTGTGAAAAGAGTGACTTCCTTTTTCCCGTGCATGGCATGAGCGACAAATTCCGTGGAAGATTCATGGCTCTGCTCACAAGGAGGCTGAAGGAAGATGGTTTCGTCATGGCTAATTACATACGAAAACAGTGCTTTGACAAGGATTGGGTCGTTTACTCCCGTCCTCCCGCAAAGGGAGTGAATCAGGTATTGGAGTATATTGCCAGATATGCATATCGTGTGGCGATAACCAATTCCAGGATTCTTGACGTGACAGACAATAGCATCTCATACGACTACAAGGACTACAGGAAAGGCGGCAAGCATGGAGTAATGACCATGGAGATTGGCAAGTTTCTCGGTTTGTTGTCACTGCATGTGCTACCCGACAGGTTTGTGAGGATACGCCACTACGGCATACTCTCACCTTGCAACAGGGATGCACTGCGCAACATACAGAAGCAGCTCGATGTGCCGCCCGTGCCGAAAGAAAGGACAAATAAGTCATATCTTGAGATCTGTCAGGAGAATGGTTGGGAGATTGGAGTATGCAAGGAATGCCATTGCCAGCGTATCATCATAAGGATTATAAATCCAGCCCCGAGAGCCCCGCCATTCTTTGTGAAGCGTATAGGTAACTAAGCAGGTAGTCCGCGAAGTGCTTTTCTTCGTGGACAGCCTCTTTGTGCCCTAACGCGTCGTAAAACACTTTATATTGTATCATTTGTGGCATGATTTGAGATTGTGACATCTCTGTTTGTATATATTCTAAGAGGTACAAGTCCGTTTTTCTCATCCGTAAGTTGCCACTTGCCTTTTGGAAACCATGCAAAAACCAACATCTTTCCCCATAATATTCTGATTACATTTGCGGCGGACGTACAACGGTCGGTGCTTCATATCGCCTTCCAGGCGAGACGAAGCCTATCTTGTTAAATATTCTATATTACACAACATCCTTTGAAAGCTTATTTCCTGATGTTTTCTCGCCTCTGCTTCCCAATTCTTCCAGAGGTGTTTCATCAGTATTTTCATCATCCAAGTCGTTAAAATCGACCCTACGGTCCTTAGGCACTATTCCTTCAACAATATATACAAAGCTTTCCCAAGAGATGTGGTAGCAACCTTTCTTTCTGTCAAATACCGGTTCAACAAAATGGTCGGCATGAAGGATTTTCTCAGTCATAATCTCACCACTATGGTGATAGTAGTACATACGGACACGACGACTGTCCTTCGAGAGGAAGATGTATATGTCTCCGTTGGTCGGGTCACGGTGCAGTTGGCTCTTGATGTAGCCCCGAAGACCGCTATGGCGGTAGCGCAGCGTAACAGGCTCACCACACAGGTAAAAATTGAAACCGCTTGAGATACTTAACATAAAGCACCCTCCATTTCCTTTATCAGTGAAACTAGTGCAGATTTTGAGCAGCTGCCGATATGGAGACTCACCTGCGAGCCAAATGACAGGTCGATATCATCCAGCATCATGTCAGCGGGAGTCGATGCTTGTTGTTCTTTGGCGATATGCGATGTCTGAGGTTCAACTCTATCTATAACAAGAGGGTGCAATCCTGGTTCAATACAGGATTCCGCTTCTATGGCCTTAGGCTTGCGGTAGGAGTCGTTACGTAAACAATGAAGCATCTTGTTATAGCTCACTTTTTGGTCTCTACAGAACCCTTGAAGGTTTTTGCTCTTGTACTCGGTTCGGTACTTGCGAACCATTGAGGCATAGTACTTGCCTTCTTCGTTTATGTTCATCTTGTCCAAAATTTAAATTCGGGACAAAAGTACTAATATATATTAAGGTACACAAGACGGCCCTAAATGACTGCTTACGTATCGACAGCCAGCAGAAAGCAATGTTCGACAGCCTCTGCGAGCAGTTTGGAATGAGCGCCAACACCGCCATCAACATCTTCGTGCGCCAAGTCATCCGCCTTCGCCGCATCCCCTTCACCATTGCAGCAACAGAAACCGATGAAGACATTCGTGCCAAGGCGATTCAGACGATAAGAGAAATCAGGGAAGACGCAAAGAACAGACCAGAATTGACTCTTGATGAAATCAATGCAGAGATTAATGCCGTAAGGGAGGCAAGAAAACAATCACTATGATATATGTTGTAATAGATACAAACGTTCTTGTTTCTGCCCGAGGGTACAAGGGACAGGTCACTGTCACGCAGGTATAGTCAAAAATATGATCTCAAATGTTTTAAAAAAATTGAGGAGGCGGGACACGAACCTGTTCCCTGTCCCGTCAGCTCTAACACTTTTAATATGAACGAGAATTGCCGTTAATTGACCGTGAATTGCCGTTAATTGAACGTGAATTGCCGTTAATTGACCGTGAATTCACACAAGAATTATTTTCTTCAATTTACGTATAATTTCCGAAACTTGCTTCAGCTTGATGAACACCTCTTTTAATTGACAATGTGTGAAGAACTTGCGTAGCTTGATGAGCTCCGCTATTAATAAACAATGTGCGAAGAACTTGCGTAGCTTGATGAGCTCCGCTATTAATAAACAATGTGCGAAGAACTTGCGTAGCTTGATGAGCTCCGCTATTAATAAACAATGTGCGAATAATTCGCGTTCACTAAAAACGTCCGCTTGTAGACCAATTTCTTTTAATTCACGTTTCATTCCCGGTGATTCGCGTTCATCAAAACAGTCCACTTGCGGACCTCCGTTCCCTCCCCAGGACACTGACCTGTCCCCTGACCCTACCATGACCCTACATAAGCGACATTAATTCGTCAATTGTATATACAGGAATTACAGATTTCCTAAAATCCTTCTTATTTCTTGTTACTATACAATCAGCAAAAGTCTTCAAAGCAGTCATGCTTTGCACAGAATCCTCATAGTCCTTCCAATCAGAATCGAGTGATTTGATTACAACATCAGCTTGTAAATCACATACTGTTACAAAAGACAATATGGATTTTATACGTTGCTTAACAATTGGCAACTCATATTTCCTGCCTATATATATAGTATTAACTATAGACAACGAAGACGTGACTAAATCAAATTGACCAATACTGCCAAGAGCGAATAATCTCTTAGCTCCTTCATAAAAAGGAACTCTTTTACAGACAAAATCAATAAGAATATTTGTATCTAAATATACTTTCATAGAATATATTTCTCTATTCTTGCATCCCTTCCATTTTCATCTACAGGAACAGACACCGTTTGTTCATCAGCCATTATCGCATCCATTGCTTCCAATGCTCTTTTGTATTCCATACTATCAAGCACAGATTTTCTTGGCTTTATTGGATGCGAATCCATGAAGTTACGGACAGCAGACTCAAAAAGGCCAGCAACGCTCATTCGTTTTTCCCCAGCATATAGCATTGCCTCATTATACAAGTTATTATCTATGGTTATTGTATTCATATTAGTCCTTTCTTTATTAATCACGCCGCAAAATTACGAATAATAATCCAATCCACCAAACATTTCCCCCTTTTTTATAAGTAATCAATAATCAGTCATTGTCAATCATCAAACACTTGCGTAGCTTGATGAGCTTGCGAAGAACTTGCGCAGCTTGATGAGCACCGAAACTAATAAACAATGTGCGAAGAACTTGCGTAGCTTGATGAACACCACTGAAAATATATAATGTGCGAATAATTCGCGTTCAAATAAAAATGTCCTCTGTCCCGTCGGGCGCCGCTGGCGGCGCCATCACCCAGCTCTAACACTTTTAATATGAACGTGAATTGCCGTTAATTGACCGTGAATTCACACAAGAATTATTTTCTTCAATTTACGTATAATTTCCGATAATTCGCGTTCTCCCATAAAGTCCGCTTGCGGACCTCCATTCCCCTCCGTGTTTTCCATATGAACAGTAAGTGTTGTGTCCAACTTTTTGGGTTCACTTCATGACCTGTCCCCTGTTCCGTCCGTTCATGAGATTGAGCAGTCGTGTTTTGACAGACTTTCCGTAGTTGGTGACAGGCTTCTTCATGACAGGGATATTTCAAGATAGTTGTTAAGAACATTGGCTACACGCAAGCGGCGGGCATAGTCGGTGAGTCGCGATAGGTTGTGGTTGGGGCGTGAGAGATAAGAACGTATTACCTCGGCACAGAGGTCGAGACCTATCTTGTTGCGATACTTGACGGCATCGCATACGCTCCGCTCGATGTCTGTGATAAGTACTTCATAACCCGATATGTTTTTTCGTTCAATGCCAAACTCAAGATTCTCCGGTTTCCAATAATAAAGATTGACGGGCACAACCGTAGGCACTTTTATCCTGCGCTTGCTACCTATGGCGACACAGAAGGCTGGCGGTACCTGGGTGGATAGCTGATAATACATCCAAGCGGAATACATACATACCACTCCTCCAGGCACGATTTTGTCTATGTCTATCATTGTACCGAATGTCGCTTCGGGCACGGCATACACACCATGTCGAATCCTGATGAGTTCTCCACGGTCAACAGCCCGAAGGACACGCTTGTATTCAGCCTGTCCTGTCATGTTGTCTGTTGTTATTATTCCGCCTTTTGAGGCTACTGTGTCTGATATGTTGCTCATCGTCCTTTTTCTTTATTCGGGTACAAAGGTAACAATTTTATTTCATATATGTACAATTTTATACGGAATATTTTTATTTTCACCGCAAATAAATGACACAAGAGGTTAATCAATAATCATTCATCATTAACCATTCACCTTCCTCCATCCCAAGTGCCATACCCTAAACACCGGTTCCCACAGTGCCTCCTCTGGATAACTCCTCACGAGTCTCATTACCCGTTTCAGCTTCCAAATTCCGTGCTTCACCATCCCTCCATTCTTTAATTCCTTTCCCCTTTCATCATATTGCCCAAAGTTTCCTCCTTTCATTATCTCCTCCAACAATTTTCTTCCCTCCTTCTCATTCGGCTCACAAATCATCCAAGGCCCAAAATTATTTTCCTTCAATTCACGGTTAATTCGCTTTAATTTGCGTTCTCCTCCATCGTCCGCCTGCGGACATCCATCAGTGCCCCTCCGTGTCCTCCGTGGACATTTTTCGTTTTCGTTTTCGTTATCGTTCCCTCCTCCAAACACTTCGTTTAGCACCCACATCACCGCTCCCGCAAACTTCCCCATACCGAAAGACCGTATCACCGCCATCACCTCATCCTTCGACATCACAGCCGTACCAAGCCCCTCGCACCACATCCCCTGTGACTGCAAGTCCTTGCACTCCATCACATCGTTATGCCACACACGCAGCGCAAAGTAATAATCCATCAGCTGCCTTAACCCAAGCCCTTCATCAAAGTAATGAGAGAAAAGATGGCACATCTGATACACCACATTCACCGATGCCGTCGGTACAGCGAATCCCATGTGAGTCTTGTTCTTCATACACACATCAGCATGGTCATTAAACCATCGCTGCATCCTCCAGTTCCTCAGAGGCGAATGAGCATAGCAAGGACGGAAATGCACCTCCACCTCCGTTCCGTCTATCTTCGGCGCTTCAATATGATGATACCGAATAACAGGCTTCTCTATATTCCCCTCTAACCGATGCTGCATCCTCACATACTCTCTCACCGCCTTACGACCATGATACTCCACATATTCCACTTCCTCCTTCCCTGTCTGCACCGCAATCGCAATCCCTCTGTCCGCCTGCGGACCTATTTCCTTCAATTCACGTGTAATTTGCGATAATTCGCGTTCCCCTCCATCGTCCGCTCGCGGACCTATTTCCTTCAATTCACGTGTAATTTGCGAAACTTGCTTCAGCTTGATGAACACCGCTATTAATAAACAATGTGTGAAGAACTTGCGTAGCTTGATGAGCTCCGCTATTAATAAACAATGTGCGAATAATTGCTGTTCCCCTCCCCCGTCCGCCTGCGGACATATTTCCTTCAATTCACGTTTAATTTGCGAAACTTGCTTCAGCTTGATGAACTCCTCTTTTAATTGACAATGTGTGAAGAACTTGCGTAGCTTGATGAACACCGCTGAAAATATAGAATGTGTGAATAATTCGCGTTCCCCGCCTCTGTCCGCTCGCGGACAAATAGTTGTTTCAAGTTGTTCCTGTTGTCGTACATTTATCGGTGTTGCCCACAAGTCAATATCACCGCATTGCCTCCTATTCCTCAGTCCCTCAGGATAATTCAGACAATTCCCCTGCCCTTTAAGAATACAAGTCTCAAGCCCGTCATGCTCATATCTCCTCGCCAATTGACGACATTGCTCATTAAGCAAACCATTTCGCTTCTCAATCTGCAAAGCCAATGCCATCCACTGCATCCGGAGCGCAGCAGGACATACCACCCCCATAGCATGCAGTTTCTCCACAGCCGTAAATCCGACACCAATCAACGCTTGCTTCTTGCAAAACTCAAAAAGTCGAAGCCATTCAGCATCCGTGACACTACCCGACAGTGACTTCCTATTTCCTACAGCAATCTGTATAAACTCAAAGAACAAACTAACCTCCATTCTATAATCAATCATCATCAATCATTTCCCCAACCTCACTTGCGCTCCGATATTAATATCCATAAATCCGTTGCTGCCTGCAGCAACACTCATGCCCGTATGCCCGGCACCTCCAGTAAACTCACTCGTAATCACCTGATAAGCCATGTCGGCATATAAGCTCCAACGGTCGTTGAGTTTATACGTCGTGCCGGCACCGGCTCCCACACAAGGCGACGAACTACTTATAGCAAGGTTACATCCAAGTCCAAACCTCGGAAACACATACGGATCCCATTTCCTTTCAGGATCAATCTCCGAAAGAATGTTCTTTATGCTCAATGGAATATCCGCACTGATAAACAAATATCCACCCTTATCCATGTTCTCCGAAGGATTATCCGCCGGACCAATCCAAGTCAGATGATGATTCTCAAATAGCGGAATACCGTTCTCCCAGTTCACCTTCGCACGCACAGCCACCTGTGGCGTAAATCTCTTCACCACAGCCACATCCACGCCAAACGTCTTTCCATTCGGGAACACCCCTCCAAAGAAATCCTTGCCGTATGGGTTCTGCAGCGACATGTCCATACCAAACTGCAAATACCACTCCTTTCCCCAAGCCTTTGTCAGCACCTTGTCCTTGTCCTCCTCCCTCGTAGCCTTGCGGAATCCATGAGTCTTCGACACATTCGTCTTCACACCCACACTGATATCAAAGAATCCGTTAGAGTTCGATCCCGTTCCCGTGTTCTTCTCCACACCAGTAAATCCGCTCGACACCATGTTATACGCCACGTCAAAATATATCGCCAACTTATCGTTCAATCTGAACGTGTTGCCAATACCCAATCCAATCAACGGCGTACCCTTGCTCACTCCAAAGTTATACGCGCCACCGGCACGCGAGAACACCTGCATGTTCCATTTCCTCTCAGGCTTATATCCCCAGAATATGTTGTGAATATCCAATTGCAGGTCACCCACAAATGTCACATATCCACCCTTGCGTCTGTTCTCACCAGGCTGATAGAACGGCGCCAGCCAGTTGTCGTGGTCGTTCTTCAGCAGACCGATACCATTCTCCCAGTTGCCGCGCAACCTCATTCCCACTGCAGGCGTCACCTGTTTGAGCATCGCCACATTCACTCCAAACGTCTTTCCGTTGGGAAACACCCCTCCGAAGAAGTCATGCCCGTATGGGTTCTGGAGCGACATGTCCAATCCCGCCTCCAGATACCAGTTTGTCCAGAACGAGTCAATCACATATCCCTCATCCGTATCCGCAGCTGTTGAGCCCAAGCTCATCACACCTGCAATAATTAATCCAAATACTCTTTTCACTTTAAATATTGTCTGTTATTATCATTAAACCAATCCTCAAGTGCCTCCTCAAACGACCACTTGAACTTATATCCACATCCAGCCAGTTTCTTCATCGCCCCCACGATATGCTCAATCGTATAAGCCGGCTCAAAGCAGCAGTTGAATATGCATTGGCTTTCCCTTCGGCCGCCGAACGTTGTTTCTTCATTTAAAATGTAGCTTCTTCTCCAACAGAGCCTATCACTCGTTTTCCCTTCTCAGTCAAATAATATTTTTGAGTGGGACTGTTTGGTTTGTCTGGCTGACTCATCACAACTAAACCTTGCTCCATCAACGGAACAATATATGAATTCTTGAATTTAGTCGCGTTAGTGTAACCCAAGATAACCCGAAGTTTTGAGGCTGCTACAGGCTTCATCAGACTTTCAAAAAACAATCCGATTTGCTCATTACTTAGTCCCTTACTTAGTCCCTTACTTAGTCCCAGTTGGTCCCACAGCTTAGTCCATTCCAGTTTCTCATTTTGTACACCAGCTTCCATAGGTATCGTCACCTTATACACGTCCTCCTCTTCAATCATGGGTTCTTTGCCTCCCGATATGAGCGGAGTGTATTTGAATATCTTCCTTGTGCCACTACCCAATTCCTCGACAATTCCCGTCAGCTCTAACACTTTTAATATGAACGTGAATTGCCGTTAATTGACCGTGAATTCACACAAGAATTATTTTCTTCAATTTACGTATAATTTCCGATAATTCGCGTTCCCCTCCACCGTCCGCTTGCGGACCTCCGTTTCATCCGTGTTGTCCATATGAACTGTAAGGGTTGTGTCCAACTTTTTGGGTTCACTTCATGACCTGTCCCCTGTCCCGTAAAAACTATCTAATAAGAATCAAATCGAAAAACATAAGACGTGTCCGAAGAGGTTCATCGGATACAATTTTGCGATAATCCTTTTCCTGTTCTTCTGTACTGAAAATGAAATCAAATCCGTTTTTCTTGTAGAATGCCAAAGGTATATCAGAATTATAAGCGTCAACAATAAGATAGCGGCAACCTGTCTTGTTGGAGGAATCAACAAACCAAGACTTTATGAAATTCATAAGTTCTGTTCCTATATGGTGTTGCTGATACCTTGTTGAAATACCTAATCTACCTATCAAAACTGCAGGATAAATCAAGTCCCTCTTAACGTAAGAAACATTCTTAGCCACTTTCTTCTTACGAGCATTGGGCAGAAGCATTGTGAATATGCTCGCATTTGAAACAGTAAAAGCGCATAATAGCTCTTTCACATTTTCTTTCATTTGAAAGCAATATGTCTTTCCAAAAAGGTCTTCGGCATATGCAATAGAATCGTTTTGAAAGAAATCATCCAAGTCCTCATTTCCACAAGTGAACTTATCAGATTCTTCCAAAATAGTCTTTGTTAGCGGCATAAACACCGCATTCTCTGCTAAATATCCCATACACTACTCAAACCTCGCGTTTGCCAATATCAGCTTCATTTCAGCACGTTGTTCAGTAAAATCGATGGAACCTCTGTTTTTCATTGCCTCGTCAGCTTTTCTTACGAATGTCTCAGCAGCTTCCCCTGTCAAAACAGGAACATTACTAATTGCCATTGCCATAATAATCTTTATTTAATAATTAATTCCGCCGCAAAGATAGTGCAAATCGAAGACAAAACAAAATAAAAAAGCGTTTTTTTATTTTTTTTTGTTGAGATGCAGCCTATCTTATCAAAATTTACGAATAATTTCCCAATCCTCCAAACTTTTTCCCATATTTTATCAGAAACTTGCTTCAGCTTGATGAACTCCTCTTTTGATAGACAATGTGTGAAGAACTTGCGCAGCTTGATGAGCTCCGCTATTAATAAACAATGTGCGAAGAACTTGCGTTCAAATTAAAATGTCCCCTGTCCCGTCAGCTCTAACACTTTTAATATGACCGTGAATTGCCGTTAATTGAACGTGAATTGCCGTTAATTGACCGTGAATTCACACAAGAATTATTTTCTTCAATTTACGGTTAATTCCCGGAACTTCGCGTTCCCCTCCACCATCCGCTTGCGGACATCCATCTGTGTCATCTGTGGATATATATATTTTTCTTTAATTCACGAATAATTCACGTTCCCCTCCACCATCCGCCTGCGGACATCCATCTGTGACATCTGTGGATATATTTTTTTTCCTTTAATTCACGTTTAATTCCCGGAACTTCGCGTTCCCCTCCATCGTCCGCTTGCGGACCTCCGTTCCCTTCCGTGTTTTCCATATGAACAGTAAGGGTTGTGTCCAACTTTTTGGGTTCACTTCAGACCTGTCCCCTGTCCCGATTTTATAATCTTTAATCTTTTAATCTTTCCATGTCTTCCCTTATCATTGCCTTGGCATACTCCGACAAAAGTTGAGTGGAGTCTTTAGGTGGAATGTGGAGACAGTAGAAATGCATCAATCGGGAATAGGGTAAAGTACCCTTAATTTTTCCACTTTAAACTAAGTAGAACTCAGCTCGGCTAAGCATTACACCTCTGCTGCCGCAAATAGATGAAACAGTCTCCCTGGCATTGTAACGACGGAAGACAGCAAGAGCACTCTGCATAACTCTTGCAACGTGCTCGTGATAAATTTTTACCATTTTTGTACTTATTTTATGTTAATAATGTTAAAGTCGTTGAAAAGTGTCTAACGTCTATGGACATTAGACACTGTGTTTCTCATTCTATTATTTTTTTGTAACTTCGTGCCATAATAAACAAAATTATGGAGTTAAAATGGGCCATAACTTCTCATCATAACTACCAAAAAAAATACTTCCAAAACATTAAATTAAATAATTATACTTATGACAAACGAAGTGACATTCTTTTCTTCTCTCACCGACAAGGAGCCGAAGCTCGTGTCGTGGGAACATGTGGCTACGATGATTCGTTCCACACAGTTGCAGAAGCAGTGCGACGACTACCGCAGCCTGCTTAGTATCTATCAGCAAGCCACCGACAAAGGTGACAAGCAACAGGTGCGACAACTCAAGTCGCAACTCGCTCACATCAAGCAGCAACTGCCCGCCTTCATGCCGCAGGCTATGGCGGAGGGCGGAAAGGCTGCCGAAAACATCACACGGCTCATGCCTTTCATGATTGTCGATCTCGACCACATTCCCGACGACCTTATGGCGACCACTGAGAAGATGGTGAAGAACTGCGAGTATGCTCGGCTGGCTTACCGCACCGTCTCGGGCCACGGACTGCATGTCATCGTGAAGATGGACGGCGAGGTGACACAAGACAACTTCAAAGACGCTTGGCTCACTGCCAACGAGATGATAAAGAAGCTGACTGGTGTGGACTACGACAATCAGTGCGGCAACATCAACCGCCTCTCGGCACTGGCTTGCGACCCCACCGCCGTCTATCGACCTGTCTCTAAGGCTGTAAAGATAAAGTCTCATAAGCGCAAGGCGCAGAAGACGGGCAAAAGGCCTGCATGCGAAAAGGCGGGTGCCACCGCACGAAAGCTCGTCGATAACGAGGGAATTGCTTACGAGGAGGGAGGTCGCAACAACTACGTCTCGCGCGTCATCTACTGGATGAACCGCTTTGGCGTAAATGCTGACAAGACCCTCGAGTGGGCTGAGAAGGAGTTTGAGGATTATGACATCGCCAACGGCCACCCCATAGCGGGTATCGTCAAGGCCGTGTACGACAAGTACACCGACGAGCACAACACCTGCCGTCCCGCCGCCTTTGCCGCCGATGGCAACTCGCGCCCTCGTAAATCCACCATCATGGAGGTGGAGGCGTATCTCACCGCCCGCTACACCTTCCGCCGAAACATCCTTTCCCAAGACGTGGAACAATGCCATTTGATGAATCAATCTCAACTTTCAACTTTCAATATAATGACCGATGCTGCCGAAAACTCCCTTTGGATAGAGCTGCAGCGTGCCGGACTGAACACCGACATGCAGACGCTCCACGCCTATCTCACCAGCAACTGCATCGAACAGTACCATCCCGTCAAAAGCTATCTCGACAGTCTGCCGGAATGGGACGGCCACGACCATATCGCCGACCTCCTGGGTATGGTTCACTGCCGCGACTGCACTCCCGAAAAGTTCGACTTCTACGTGCGCCGATGGCTTGTGGCTATGGTGGCTGCCACGATCGACGACGAGGTGGTGAACCATCAAATTTTCGTACTCCTTGGTCCGCAAGGCACGTATAAGACGTCGTTTATGAACAACCTGCTGCCGCCCGAACTGCGACGGTATTTCTGCGTGAAGACCAACTCGCAGCGTATGACCAAGGACGATGCCTTCGCCCTTACCGAGAACATCCTCATCGACATGGAGGAGATTGACAGCATGGGTCGTCAGGAGGTCAACCAACTCAAGGCGATGGCGTCGCAGCCCTTCGTCAAAGACCGACCTGTCTATGGCCGCAGCAAGGTGAGGCTGCCTCACAGGGCATCGTTCTGTGCCACTGGCAACAACCTCCAGTTCCTCACCGACGACACCGGCAACCGCCGATGGCTCGTCTTTGAAGTCGATCATATCGACAACCCGTGGGAGGCCAACATCAACTATGTCGGCGTATATTCTCAGATCCGTCATCTTCTCGACACGGGATTCAGGTATTGGTTTGACACTGGTGAGGTT
>NZ_NPJG01000121.1 GCF_002251245.1 Prevotella sp. P5-92 | reverse complement strand
AATTTTATGGTCACTTATTTTGATGCATGTGAGATTCTTGAAATGCTGTCTGAAGCATCTGTAAAGGTGTTTCTGGACGGCGGTTGGGGTGTCGATGCACTTATAGGCAGAGAAACAAGAATACATAACGACATCGATCTGTTCGTAGAGAAGAAAGACTATGGTAAGGCCATATCCGTGATTACCTGGAAGGGATACAGAGAAGTTGTAATGGACTATACGACCGATAGCCATACTGTCTGGAAAGATGACAACGGAAGAATAATCGATCTGCATTGTTTCGAATATGTCGAAGATGGAATTCTATATGACGGATACACTTTCCCAAGCGAAACTTTCTCAGGTAAAGGAAATATCGGGAATATTGAGGTAACATGCATAAACCCGGAGGCACAGGTACAGTTCCATCTTGGATATGAATACGATGAAAATGATGTCCACGACGTCCTGTTATTATGCAGAACTTTCAATCTTGAGATACCGGAGCAATATAAAACTCACATCTGATTCAATATGCTATGATTACTGATAGTTATGATATTGAAACTGAACCAATGATCAATCTGTTTGATTTCTACGGCAGACGTGGAGATTTTGCAGATATATGCCTGATAATATTCTCGAAGGAGATTCATCGGCATTTACTTGATTCCTACGAATCTGAAATTATTGCAACTATGCCGGCTTGCAATGGCGATACGCATATCTATAAAACAACTTATAAAGGAGTTACGATAACTTTCTACCTGTCAGGAATAGGTTCAGCAGTAGCATCCTCTCAATGTCATCTTGCAAGCTGGCTAACTGGAGCATCAAAGTTCATTATGTTCGGTTCCTGTGGCAGTCTTGACCGTACAACCACACAAGGTAGATTTATCATACCGACACAAAGTTACAGAGGGGACGGGTGTTCATATTATTTTGCAGCACCAGCCGACTATATTGATATAGCCGCAAGCAAGGAACTTTCCATAATTTTCGACAAATTATCTGTACCATATATTACAGGTAAAATATGGACGACAGATTCGATGATCAGAGAAACAAAAGGACTTGTACGCAAACGTATGGAAGAAGGGTGCATCGCTGTAGAAATGGAATTGGCTGGAGTTCAATCTGTGTGCGACTTCTACAATTTGAAGTTGTATGCTTTTTTTGAAGCAGGTGACATTTTGGATACAAATGGATATGAAGCCAAAGGCTTGAACAATGCCAACCATAGTTTAAACAAACTTTATAT
>NZ_NPJG01000120.1 GCF_002251245.1 Prevotella sp. P5-92 | reverse complement strand
TTCTTGGTAGTGGCCATCAACATGGCCGCTCATACTTTCAGCTGTATCCCGACAAACAAATATGTCAGGAAAACTTCTTTGTTGAGTTTTATTCTACAGTCTCGTGTGTCAATATGTCAAAGATCTCGTTCGGAAACAAAGAGTGAAAAACTGAATCACCCTTGATCCAATAGTGGAGAATATCGGGCTCGAACCGATGACCTCTTGCATGCCATGCAAGCGCTCTAGCCAACTGAGCTAATCCCCCTAAATTTGTGTATAGTCCCAGGCTTTTTTTGAAGCCTTAGGCACATTGACCTTATTTCATTCGGTCTATGAGTAGTCCCAGGCAGACTTGAACTGCCGACCTCCACATTATCAGTGTGGCGCTCTAACCAACTGAGCTATAGGACTATGTCAGGTTTCAAGTCTGTGGGTCTTAGCCCAATTCCTTTATCCCCTAATTACAGAGTTGCAAGTACAAGAAGAGGTAACGAACCAAAAAAAAAGGTCTCGTCGGAAGAAGAAAGACTTCTTCATTAACTCTCCACCTCTATGGCGCCCCTCCAGAAAGGAGGTGTTCCAGCCGCACCTTCCGGTACGGCTACCTTGTTACGACTTAGCCCCAATCACCGGTTTCACCCTAGGCCGACCCTCGCGGTCACG
>NZ_NPJG01000012.1 GCF_002251245.1 Prevotella sp. P5-92 | reverse complement strand
GGTTTGTTAACATACAGTATTACAGTATTACAGTTTGATTTTAAACCCACAAAATCTCTCTAACTAAGGAAAAATATTTACGTGGTTGGAGAAATATTTCGGGGTAGTTAGAAAGAGTATAATACACTTTGTGTATTATAAAAAATATTAAAGAAAAGAAGGAAAATAAGTAAACACTTGCAAAATCGAGAAAAATGTTGTACCTTTGCACTGTGTAAAAGAAAATCGGAAGCGCGCACCGTGATTCGGATACACGAGTGAGACAAAATTTTCTGTGGCGGGCAGTAAGCCTAAGACGGTTCGCCACGCAGTGTGTAACCATTAATAATTCTTAGTTATGGCAATTAGACTTAAGGCAACAGAGCGAATGCTCAAGGTAGGTCCCAACGCGGGCAAGTATGCTTACATCCTCTCAGCGGAGCTTTACTCCGCGCTGGCGGAGAGCAAGGTGATTGAAGAGGCTGCAATGCGCAGCGGCATCTCGAAGGGTGCCATCCAGGCGGCATGGGCGGCATGTGGCGATGTGATAGTGGCGTGGGCCACTGAGGGACACTCGGTGCCCGTCCCGGGTCTCGGCACGATGCGCTTCGGCGTCAACGCCCAGTCGGTGCTCGACGTGAACATGGTGGCAAGTTCGCTCATCACCTCCCGAAAGATTGTGTTCACCCCGTCGGTGGATGTGAAGGCGGCCCTCAAGGCATCGCAGGTCACCATCACCTGCTACGACCGCAACGGCAAGGAGGTGAAGCGTGTGAACTCAAGCGATCCGGGTACGGAGAGTCCTGACGAGAGCGGAAGCGGCAGCGAGAGCGGCGGCGGAAGCGGCGGCAATGAGGACGGCGGCGGCAGCTTGATCTAAGCTGAGGGCAGGGGTGCGCAAGCGCCCTTGCCCTAACAAAACCGGAGAGCGTCACGCCGCAAAACCGCGACAAATCGGGGCATCGGTCTGCCGTTGTAGGGTCTTACCTCGTGTAAGACCGCAACCCCTGGATATGTATTTACCCGTGGGCATTTGCGGCGGGCGGTCTTACACGAGGTAAGACCCTACATCGGCAGGTGTTGGCGATAATCAATTATCATTAATCATCATGAGTTCTACATCTAAATCAAGCACTTGGAAGCTGGTATTGCAGCTTATTGTGGCAGCGCTGTCTGCTATTGCTACAACTCTCGGAGTGACGAGTTGTATGGGAGTGAATCAGTACGTGTGACGACAACTGGTTGAACGGAAACTAAGAGGGAGCGACGCCTTGGCGCCGCTCCCTTTTACTGATTACGGAGGTTCTTCTGCAATTTAGTTGAAGAGCACATGTTCAAGTATGAGTTTATTCTTCAACAGATTGATACCCGCTCTGCCATACATGACTCTCTTGACGACCTTTAGCTTGTTGACAAAACCTTCTGTGATTCCATTGGTGATGTTTAACTTGATAGTATTTCTAACAGCCTGATAATCATGTCTCAATCCGATGATAAAGGTCTTAAGCGAAGATATCCTTGTTTTCCAGTGTTTTTTCATCCATCTGACTTTACAAGATGGAACTTGTCTGCCACCTCGTTTATCGACCGCCCCGTGGATGCGACGGCAGAACTGTAGTCCGTTGATCTGTCACGGCTGACAACGGATACTTTCTCATGTCCCTCCAACCACTGGCGGAAACTCTCCGTTTCCCTGCCTACAAGCAAGTCAATGGGCCAGCCGTTCTCGTAGTCGATAACAATACTCCCATAGGTCACACCCTTGCGCCATGCCCAGTCATCAACGCCTATTTTCCTGACTTCCGTGTAGGTCGAGGGCCGCATTCTATGCAAGTCACGCAGGACAGTAGAGGAACTGACATTTATGCCCATGCGAGCAAGCAGCCTGCTGGCAGATCCCGAGGACACGGATATGCCCTGACGGGCCACAAGCCTCTCGCACCTACAAGTACGCCTGCGATAACGGAACACCTCACCGCCGGGCTGCTCTGCAAAAGTCTTCCTATGGCATTCCTCGTTATGGCAGTAACTTACGCTGAGACGTGTGCTCTTCAACTAAATTGCAGAAGAACCACCTGTTTTATGAATAAGACGATAAGTAGTCAACATAAATAGTTTAACTACAGATGACAACTGGACACTCGTGTGTCACGGTCGTTCCATAGTTAGTGTCACGAGTGTTCCATAGCCATGGTACGGTCGTATCACTAACTATGGTACGACTGTTCCAAAAGCCTTTCTTTTTCCGCAATAACCGTCAATGTCTCACTCCTTCGCCTGCCATTCATCTCCCTTTAAGGAAGCACTTCTTGAGGTCCATCATGATGTGCTCGATTTACCCTTTATTTTCTATAGTTTTTTGGTCTTTATACAAGCAACATGACGAAAAGGCGGCAGAAATGATGGAAAAATGGCAAGAAAGTAGCTATCATTGTCATACAACAAGCCCTATGACGATGCGGTCTCAGGTCGTTTTTCAGAACGTCTGTCACCTTATAAAAGAGATAAAACACAGATATACAGATGGTTAAAAAACAAGGTGACAGTGACAGATGTTTTTAAACTTTTTTTTGAAAATCTTAGTTCAGGCTTTTCGCTTGCTCTTGGGAGTTTTCTCGGCTTGGACATTCGTCTTGAATACAAATAAATCTAAAAAAACAGGGTGTTTCCTTTGAGGGAACACCTTTTTCGATTACCTTTGCACGAAAAAAGAAAAAGGACAGACTGAAAGAAGCATGATCGACAGAGTTACCATAGACAAAATAATGGACGCGACAAACATCGTGGATGTTGTGTCGGAATTTGTCACACTCAAGAAAACGGGCGTGAACTATAAGGGATTGTGCCCGTTTCACGACGACAAGACTCCGTCGTTCATCGTCTCGCCGGCAAAAGGAATATGCCACTGCTTTGCATGCGGAAAGGGAGGTAACGCCGTAAACTTCCTTATGGAACACGAGCAGATGACCTATCCCGACGCCCTAAGATGGCTTGCGAAGAAATATAACATACAGATAGCTGAGCGCGAACTTACCGCCGAGGAACAGCAGGCAGCCAACGACCGCGAGAGCATGTTCCTGATAAACGAATGGGCGCGCGACCATTTCCAGCATACACTATGGAACCATCCCGACGGGCGCGCCCTGGGACTGCAGTATTTCCGTAGCCGCGGCTTCCGTGACGACATCATAAAGAAGTTCCAGCTCGGCTTTGCCCTGCAGCAACGCACGTCGCTCTCGAAGGCAGCACTGGAGAAGGGATACAAAGAGGAATATCTCGTGAAGACCGGGCTATGCTACCTCAGGGAACAGACAGGCGAACTTATCGACCGATACTCGGGACGCATCATCTTCCCATGGTTTAGCATCAGCGGCAAGGTGAACGCCTTCGGCGGACGAGTGCTCGACTCGCGCACAAAGGGTGTACAGCAGAAATACGTCAACTCGCCCGAATCGGAGATATACCACAAGGAACGCGAACTCTACGGACTCTTCCAGGCAAAACGCGCCATAGCCAAAGACGACCACGTATATCTCGTGGAGGGATATACCGACGTGATCTCGATGCATCAAAACGGCATAGAGAACGTGGTGGCAAACTCTGGCACTGCGCTGAGCATACACCAGGTGCGCCAGCTGAGACGCTTCACACAGAACATCACACTGCTCTACGACGGCGACGAGGCGGGCATAAAAGCCGCCATGCGAGGCACCGACATGCTGCTTCAGGAGGGAATGAACGTGAAGGTGCTGCTACTGCCCGACGGCGACGACCCCGACAGCTTCTCGCGAAAGCATAGCGAAGAGGAGTTCCGGAAATATGTAGAAGAACACCAGACTGACTTTATCATCTTCAAGACGCGACTACTGCTCGACGGTGTCAACGACCCGATAAAACGGTCGGAGGCCATCAGCAACATCGTGAGAAGCGTGTCGGTGATCCCAGACCAGATAAAGCGCGACACCTACCTGCGCGAGTGCGCACAGAGATTCCAGATGAACGAGCAGACGCTCATCAACACCGCCAACCAGTTTATCAGCGGCGACATAGAAAACCAGCAAAAGGAGACTGAGCGTCTCATGAGACGCGAGGCTGAAGCCGCACAACAAACTGCCGCCCATGCGACAGCAAACCAACAGCCGTCAGCCTCAACAGAAGCCATAGGACTGCACTCCATCGACGAACAGACCGCCAAGGTGGAACAGATGCTCATAGAGCTTATCATTCAGCACGGCAACGCCATCATCTTGCGCGACGTGGAGACAGAAGACGGCAACCTCATCAATCTCACCGTGGCCCAATATATAGACTACGACTTTGCGCAAGACGACCTCCACTTCTCGTTGCCCCTCTACGACAGCATACTGCACGAGGCCGCTGCAAAAAGTGCCGATGAGGACTTCCGTGCCGACCAGTACTTCACCTCCCATCCCGACCTTGCCGTGAGCCGCATAGCGAGCCAGATGGCCATGGGGCATTACCATCTCAGCAAGAGCCTCGAAATGAAGATAGACGAAAGGATGCTGTTGCAGAAGACAAACCATCTCATAGTTGATTTCCGCATCGACATTAAGAGCCGCCTCATCACCGCCCTGCGCCTGCAAATAGCCGAGGCCATCAAAGCCTCTGACATGACAAAGGTGAAGGAGCTGATGAAGGAACTCATCGATGCACAGAAACTGCGCGACACCATCGCCGTGAAGGTGGGACGCACTTTCAGAGGATAGACCGCCGCAGTCATCTCCTGGACAAGATATTTCAGCAATGATAAGAAAACAACATTTAGGAAGGAATTTGGCAGCAGAGTTAGTGCTTTTTCTTTAAACAAAAAAACGATGACTTTTGTTAAAAATACACAAATATAACATCATTTATGCCACAATTCGGCAAAAATACGCTATCTTTGCACCTTGTAAGACCTGTAAGGTCTCACATCAACAGCAAAAGAGATTTATAAAAATCACGGTGGCAGTGTCAACGATGTTTGCCGCCACATAACGTAAGAAAGCGTGAAAATAAAGGAAGTTATCGACGCCCTTGAACGATTCGCGCCACTGCCGTTGCAGGAAGACTGGGACAATGCCGGCCTGCAAATCGGGTTGACAGCGGCGGAAGCATCAGGGGCTTTATTGTGTCTTGACGTCACTGAAGGCGTGGTGGACGAGGCTATTGCCAAAGGCTGCAACATCGTCGTTGCCCACCATCCGCTCATCTTCCGTCCGCTGAGGCGCATCACGGGCGACGACCCCGTGCAACGGGTTGTGATTAAAGCCGTGAAACACGACATCGCCATCGTGGCCATGCACACCAACATGGACAATGCCGTCGGCGGAGTCAACTACAAGATTGCAGAGAAGATAGGACTGCAAGACGTGGAGTTGCTCGCACCCAAGACCGTTGGCGGAACGCTATGCGGCAGCGGCGTGATAGGACAGCTGAAAGAGTCCATGGACGCCATGGCGTTTATCAACCACATAAGCCATGTATTTGACGCCCCAGGGATACAGTGCAACCAACTGCTGTCGAGACAGATAAGCCGCGTGGCGCTGTGTGGCGGAGCTGGCGACTTTATGCTGCCTGACGCCGTCAAGGCTGGTGCCGACGCTTTCCTCACGGGCGAGATGCACTATCACCAGTATTTCGGCTACGAACAGAAGTTGCAGATCTGCGTTGTGGGACACTACGAGAGCGAGCAGTTCACCACCGAGATATTCCACGACATCATCACCAGTGAGTGCCAGGGGCTGAACGTTGTGATGGCACACACCAAGACCAATCCCATCACCCACCCCACTCTTTGACGCCTGCATAATAAAAAGAACAGAAGTATAAAAAACACCAAATAAAATATTATGGCAAAAAAAGAACAAGAACTGTCAGTAGAAGAGAAGCTGAAGACACTTTTCCAGCTTCAGACTTCATTGTCGGCCATCGACGAGAAAAAAGCCCTGCGAGGCGAACTGCCCCTTGAAGTGCAGGACCTCGAAGACGAAATCGAAGGTCTGAAAATTCGCATCGACAAGATCAACAACGAGATTGATGAGTTTGAGAAAGCTATCAACGACCGCAAGGGCGACATCATCGAGGCTCAGACAAGCGTGCAGAGATACAAGCTGCAGCTCGACGATGTGAGAAACAACCGCGAGTACGACACTCTCAGCAAGGAGATTGAATTCCAGCAGCTCGAGATAGAGCTCTGCAACAAGAAGATACGCGAGGCACAGCAGAAGATTAAGGACAAGATTGCCGAACGCGAGAAGGCAGAGCTGAACCTCGACGACCACATACAGGAACTCGAAATGAAGCGTAACGAACTCGACGACATCATCGAGGAGACACGCGCCGAGGAAGACCATCTGAAGGTGAAGGCAAAGGAACTCGAATCGAAGATCGAACCACGTCTGCTCACCTCGTTCAAGCGCATCCGCAAGAGCGCACGTAACGGCCTTGGCATCGTCTATGTACAGCGCGACGCTTGCGGCGGTTGCTTCAACAAGATTCCGCCACAGCGCCAGCTCGACATCAAGATGCACAAGAAAATCATCGTTTGCGAATACTGCGGACGTATCCTCATCGATCCGGAACTGGCTGGCGTAAAATCAAATGTTTCAGCCGACGAGAAGAAGAAGACACGCAAGCGCTCTATACGCAGAAAGAAAGACGAAGAATAAATTCTTTTAAAATGAAGAGTTCTCTTCAATAATGTATATTTCCATAATGAAGAATGAAGAATAAGATAAACGCAGATTATGCTTAGCCTATTCTTCATTCTTCATTTTCTATTCTTCGATTTATTACATTACGGCATCTTCGGATACTTGCTGAAGTCGGGTTTACGCTTTTCGAGAAAAGCATGACCGCCTTCTTGGGCTTCGTCGAGGAAATAGTAGAGCATGGTGCAGTCGCCGGCCAACTGCTGGATGCCAGCCTGTCCGTCGAGTTCGGCGTTTAAGCCTGCCTTTATCATGCGCAAAGCCAGCGGCGAACGCTCCATCATTGTCTCAGCCCATTCCACACACTCGTCTTCAAGCCTTTCGAGCGGCACCACTTTGTTTACCATACCCATACGCTCAGCCTCGGCAGCAGAATACTGACGACACATAAACCATATCTCGCGCGCCTTCTTCTGTCCTACGATACGTGCCAGATAGCTGGCGCCAAAGCCAGCGTCAAACGAGCCCACCTTCGGACCGGTCTGTCCGAAGACGGCATTCTCAGAGGCTATCGTGAGGTCGCAAACCAGATGAAGCACATGACCGCCGCCGATGGCATATCCGTTGACCATGGCGATGACGGGTTTAGGCAGACGACGAATCTGCATCTGCACGTCAAGCACACTGAGACGTGGCACTCCATCGTCGTCAACATATCCTCCTCGTCCTTTCACGTGCATGTCTCCACCAGCGCAGAACGCCTTGTCGCCAGCGCCCGTGAGCAGCACCACACTGATGCGTTGAGCCTCGCGACAGTAGGCAAAAGCCTGGCTCAATTCGAGCGTTGTTTTGGGCGTAAACGCATTGCGATACCGAGGACGGTTGATAGTAATCTTTGCTATACCGTTATATTCCTCAAACAGGATTTCCTCAAAATCCTTTATTTTTTTCCATTCTCTTTTTTCCATACAATTCTTTATTTTCGTTCTATCGTTGTCTAAATGAATCAGTCCAAAAACACTTCAAGCAGCATTGGCCTCGACGTCTCCTCGGTAAGCAGTTTCACCACACCGAGATGCATCTCATCTATCGTCTTTGCCGCAATATATCCTATATCGTTTTGGGTGGTGATGCCGCGGGCGTCAGCCTGATGATAGCCTGCTATAAACGTCTCGCGCTGACTACTGGCGGCAAGCCCCTTCACCCGGTCGAAGATGCTGCCTCGATGGTCGTTGAAGACCACTATGCGGAGGTTGCCGCTCAGTTCGCTGTTCCAAAGGGCGTTCTGGTCGTAGAAGAAGGCGAGGTCGCCAGTGAAACAGAACACACGCGCATCGGTAGCTAACGAGTGTCCTGCGGCAGTGGAGACACAGCCCTCGATGCCGTTCACGCCACGATTACAATACACATAGTTGCCTGTAGCATATCTGCAAGCGAGGCGCACCGATGTGCTGTTGGCATAGTGAAGGCGGTAGTCGTATTCCATGTCTTCGAGCTGCTCGTGGATATAAGCCACAGTGGCAGCCGCCGAGAGGCGCTGCGTGTCGATAGCCTCGTCAAGGCGTTGGCGTTCCTCTGCAAAAGCCACCGTCCAGGCGCGCAGGAAGTTATTGTCGAAGCATTCTTCTCCCATGGAGTCGGAAAGATGTTCTCCCATGGTGTCGGAAAGATGTTCTCCCATGGTGTTGTTGCGGCTCGCGGCTTTTTCCTTCAAGTACGCTTCCAGTTGAAGGAGGAAGCTCTCAGGCGTCTGTCTCACCACTCCGGCGAGATGCATGAACGGCGAGGCGAAGTCGCCCTCGGCACTCACTCGCCACACCTTTAGATTGCCGATAGAGGCAAACGAGCGGTTGATGGCTCTGCAAACCATGTTGTCGCCCACATAGATGACGAGGTCGGGCAGCAGTTCTGACGGCATATTGCTGAAGATGCCGTCGAAAGCTTCAGACGTAAGGTCGGAGAGCGGTTCGGAAAGCACCACCATCTGCTTGCGTATCGAAGTCATCATCATTCTTCCCAGCGGCTCCGTAGTCTGTCCGACGACGAGTATAGGCCGACGTGCATCATCGAAGATGAAGTCGAAGTCAGACGTCAGCAATGCTGCGCCGCTTGCCAGAGCGTTGCGGAAGAGAATGGGCTGGCAGTCGAAAGAAGGCGCCGTGTCGCTCTGTTCACACTCCGACACGTCGGGCAGTGGCACGTTGATATGTACGGGTCCCGCCACGGGACTGATGCTCTTGACGAGAGCTTCGCACACGAGGCGGTGGTTGAAATAAGCTGTGTCGCCCATAGCGTCGGTAAGGTTTACTGAGCATCTGGTGCAATGTCTGAGCGCATCGGCCTGCAGCATTGTCTGTCCCACGTTTTGCCCTATCTCTTCCTGCGGTCTGTCGGCCGACACCACCACGAGCGGCATGTGTCGGTAGTAAGCCTCCACCACGGCCGGTGAGCAGTTCATCAGCGCCGAGCCTGATGTCACCACCACGGCCACAGGCTGCCGGTCCTCGCCACACATGCCTAATGCGGCGAATGCCGCCGAGCGTTCATCGGTGAAACGATGTACACGGAAGTTGCCGTTTTCGGCTATGTTGTTTACTATCATCGCATTCCTGCTGCCTGGGCAGAGCACCACGTCTTTCACGCCATACTGTGCCAGGAGTGCGACAAGCATATTAGTCTTTTCGTTGATATAATACATTTACTGAAAGATTACTTTTCCCATTGTCTTCATTTTCTCTGCCGTCTCTTCCCATTCCTGCTGTTCGACGCTGTCGGCGAGGATGCCTCCACCAGCATAGAGTCGGTAGGCATGTGGCAGTATTTCCATGCATCGCAATGACACGTAGAGATGTGTGGTGCCATTGATGCCAAGCGGTCCCATAAAACCGCTGTAATACCGTCGTGGCCGGTGTTCGTTGGCGATGATGAAGTCGTTGGTCTCACGTTTGGGAATGCCGCACACGGCCGGTGTAGGATGAAGTGTGGCAATGATCTTGCCGAGCGCGTCATCACTAATAATAGAAAAGTGGAAGTCGGTGCGCAGATGCACGAGTTCTCCTGCCCTCACTGAGTAAGGTCCCTCTATCTGGAAGTTGTTTGTGAAGCGTTCTATACACTCGGTGATGTATGTGGTGACGTAAGCCTGTTCGGCTATGTTCTTCTCGCTCCAGTTGAGTTTTCCGAGAGTCATGGTGCCGGCAAGGGCCATGGTATGCCAGTCGCGCCCGTTGCCTTCGAGGAGAATCTCGGGTGTTGCCACGAGCCATGTGCCTGTCACCTTTGTTGACACCAGCGCCACAAACATTCGCGGATACGACATACACGCCTTGAAGAAGAGCCGCCTTGTGTTGACATCATCTCCATGGCTCACCTCGGCGCTACGTGCAAGCACAATTTTCTTGAATTCGCCCGACACCAGTCGCGAGTGGAAGTTTTGGAAATCCACGCTGTAGTAGCTACGTTCGTTTTCGTCGGTAAGCAAGGAGCTGCTACGTTCGTTTTCGTCGTGAATGTCATTCTCTTCCTTGCAGAGTGACGTGTCGAGCTGAGATGTCTTCACTTCATCGGGAGCGATGAGCAGCAGCGGCTCGTCGTCGGTGGCAGAAAATGGAGCCACCACAAATCCTTTCTGTCCGTTGAGTTCGCCGACAGAGGCAAGACGGCGTGGTTCGCCCTTGTGCTGAATGATTTCCGTATAAGTGTCTGCGTGAGGCAGACGGAAGATTGCGAAATTCTTCATGGTCAATTCATGAAACGAGAAGCATACGAAAAAAAAAACGAGAAGCGCTGTCGTCAAGTCGCGTCAGCGTTTCTGTAAAATATAGTTTGTCACTACAACCGAAGAGACGAGGTCGCCTCCGGAGTCCGTCACATCCACGTTCCACACATGAAGCCGACGTCCGTTCTGTACGGCCTTCGCCTTTGCTGTCACCGTCTCGCCCATCTTCACGGCCTTGATATGATGCCCTGAGACGTTGATGCCCACAGCCACTTCGTCTGGGCAGAGAGCCGCCGAGCCCACTCCTGCGAGTGTCTCAGCGAGGGCGAGTGTCGCTCCGCCGCTGAGATACCCGTAAGGCTGACAATTATTCTCGTTCACCTCCATTGTGGCCATACAACTGTCCTCGTCGGGAGTTGACATGAACTGCATGCCGAGGCTGTCAGCAAGATTATGTCGAGCTTGTAACTTCTTCTTTACGTTGTCGATATTCATTTATTTAAACAGAGAGTATTCTTCCACTTCCCATGCGAGCGCGCTGGCGCCGAGCACGTCGCGTTCTCTTGAGTCGAGTGTTGACGACGTGATCTTCACCTTGCCCCTGATATTACGGAAGCAATGCTCATCAAACGATTGTTTAGCTGGTTCGAGCAACCATTTGCCTGCCTTTGAGATACCTCCTGTTATGATTATCGCCTGCGGATCCACCAAAGCTGCGATGTTTGCCATTGCGATGCCGAGGATATGTCCTGTGCGTCGATAGGTCTCGATGGCGAGCTTGTCTCCCTTGTTGCAGCACTCGGTGATATTCTTAGGTGTGAGGTTAGGATAGATGGTCATCAGCGACTCTTCGCCGCTCTCCTCCATCAGTTCCTTTGCTGTCTGCACTACACCTTTAGCCGCGCAGTAAGCCTCAAGACAGCCATGGTTGCCGCAGCCGCATAGTCGTCCTCCGTCCACCACGCACGAGTGTCCCATCTCGCCTCCGAATCCATGTGCGCCAAGTATGATCTTGCCGCGATTGAAGACGGCGTTGCCCAGTCCGTGTCCCAGGGTGACGAGCACGAAGTCTCTCATGCCATGGGCGCTGCCATACACATGTTCTCCGAGAGCCATGGTGTGACTGTCGTTGCCTAAGGCCACGGCGATGCCGAGACGGTCGCGGAGCATGGCAGCCATGGGAATCACGCCTTTCCACTTCATGTTGGGCGAGTTTTCTATGCATCCCGTCTTGAAGTTGCCGCTCGGCGAGCTTACTCCGACCGAGCGAATTGACAAAAAGCCGCCATTGTCCTCTGCCAGTTCGACAATACTCTCGGCGAGCTTTGTCACGAAACCGCTGATTTCTGGAAATTCTTCCGTACAGAACGAAGTTTTGGCTATTATGTTGCCGCGCACGTCAACCACCGCAATCGTCGTTTGCGAGTAGCTGATATCCACGCCTATTACCCTATCTTTTACAGTTTCTAATTCCATAATTAGTCAAATAATAATTTCTGAGGTCGTTATATACCACAAAAGTAGTAAAAAAATGAATTACCTCCAACAAAAGTGGTTTTTTTTGCCAAAAGTTTAGTAGTTTTTAACCTTTTGTACAAAAATACAGAACAAAAAAACAATAAATAAAGTAAAAATGCGCGCTTATTCGAATTTATTTAGTAAATTTGCAGCAGAAAAAGTATAGACAATCAAAATATGAACGTTTTAGAACTTAGCGAACAGGAAATAGGCAGACGACAGAGTCTGCAGGAACTGCGTGAGATGGGCATTGAGCCATATCCCGCAGCAGAGTACCCGACGAATGCTTTCTCGGTAGATATCAGAGACAACTTCAGCGACGACGCTCCCCAGCGTGAGGTATGCATAGCGGGACGTATGATGAGCCGAAGAGTGATGGGAAAGGCAAGCTTTGTCGAGATTCAGGACTCAAAAGGCAGAATACAGGTTTATGTCACACGCGACGACATCTGTCCAGACGAAAACAAGGACTTATATAATAAGGTGTTCAAAAGACTTTTGGACATCGGCGACTTCATAGGCGTGAAGGGATTCGTATTCCGCACTCAGACGGGCGAGATTTCTGTTCATGCCAGGGAGATCACGCTCCTCTCAAAGAGCCTCAAGCCGCTGCCTATAGTGAAATACAAGGACGGCGTGGCTTACGACAAGTTTGAGGACCCTGAGCTGCGCTACCGCCAGCGTTATGTCGATCTCATCGTCAACGACGGTGTGAAGGACACGTTCCTGCAGCGCGCCACCGTGATTCGCACCATCAGACGCGTTCTCGACGAGGCTGGCTACACCGAGGTGGAGACGCCTACACTGCAGAGCATAGCCGGCGGTGCTAGCGCCCGTCCGTTCATCACCCACTTCAATGCGCTCAATGTAGATATGTATATGCGCATCGCCACCGAGCTCTACCTTAAGCGCCTCATCGTGGGCGGCTTCGAGGGCGTGTATGAGATTGGCAAGAACTTCCGCAACGAGGGCATGGACCGCAACCACAACCCTGAGTTCACCTGCATGGAGCTCTACGTGCAATATAAGGACTACAACTGGATGATGTCGTTCACCGAGAAACTTCTCGAGACGGTCTGCATTGCTGTCAACGGCACCACCGAGCGCGAGATCGACGGCAAGATCATCAGCTTCAAGGCTCCATATCGCCGTCTGCCCATTCTCGAGGCCATCGAGGAGAAGACGGGTTTCGACTGCAACGGCAAGACAGAGGAGGAGATACGTGCCTTCTGCAAGGAGAAAGGCATGGACGTGGACGAGACCATGGGCAAGGGCAAACTCATCGACGAGCTCTTCGGAGAGTTCTGCGAGGGCACATTCATCCAGCCTACATTCATCACCGACTATCCTGTTGAGATGTCGCCGCTCACCAAGATGCACCGCTCAAAGCCAGGACTCACCGAGCGTTTTGAGCTTATGGTCAACGGCAAGGAGCTCGCCAACGCATACTCAGAGCTTAACGACCCGATAGACCAGGAAGAGAGATTCATCGACCAGATGAAGCTCGCCGACAAGGGCGACGACGAGGCGATGATCATCGACCAGGACTTCCTCCGCGCCCTTCAGTACGGCATGCCTCCTACCAGCGGCATCGGAATAGGCATCGACCGTCTCGTGATGCTCATGACAGGAAAGACATTCATCCAGGAAGTGCTCTTCTTCCCGCAGATGAAGCCTGAGAAGAAAGCACCACGTTCCACCAACGACGAGTGGGCAGCCATCGGCGTTACAGAGCAATGGGTGCCACTGTTCAACAAGGCAGGCTATTACCTCGTGAGCGACATTAGGGACGTCAAGGCACAGAAACTGCAGCAGGACGTCTGCGGCGTGAACAAGAAATTCAAACTCGGTCTTGACAATCCTAAGGTGGAGGAATTCCAGGCGTGGATTGACAACAGCCAGAAGTAAAACCGAAATTTTCACAAGGCATCATGTTTGATTGCGGGAAGATAGCTATCATCGGAGGCGGAAGCTGGGCTACGGCCATTGCCAAGATTGTGGTGGGACACACTCACCACATAGGATGGTATATGCGACGCGACGACCGCATAGAGGAGTTTATCAGACTTAGCCACAACCCGGCTTACCTCACCAGCGTGCATTTCGAAACCGACGAGATAGGGTTCTCGAGCGACATAAACAAGATCGTGGCCGAATACGACACGCTCGTCTTTGTCACGCCATCGCCATACATAAAGAATCACCTGAAGAAACTCAAGACACGCATCAAGGACAAGTTCGTCATCACTGCCATCAAAGGCATCGTCCCCGACGAGAACCTCGTCTGCTCGGAGTTTTTCCATCAGGTTTATGACGTGCCTTACGACAATCTCGCTTGCCTCGGAGGACCGTCACACGCCGAGGAGGTGGCACTCGAACGACTGTCTTACCTCACCGTGGGATGTGCCGACAGGCAGAAGGCGCAGGCCTTTGCCGACGTGCTCAACAGCGAGTATATAAAAACCAAGACGTCTGACGATGTCATTGGCATTGAATATGCCTCGGTGCTGAAAAACGTTTATGCCATAGCTGCCGGAATATGCAGCGGACTGAAGTTTGGCGACAACTTCCAGGCGGTGCTAATGTCTAACGCCGTACAGGAGATGTCGCGCTTCCTCACTGCCATCAATCCCATAGAACGCAACGTCTATGACTCTGTCTATCTCGGCGACCTGCTCGTAACGGGCTACAGCAACTTCTCGCGAAACCGCACTTTCGGCACGATGATCGGCAAGGGCTACAGCGTGAAGAGCGCACAGATAGAGATGGAGATGATCGCAGAGGGATTCTTTGGCACCAAATGCATGAAGGAGATAAACAGGCATCTGCATGTCAACATGCCTATCCTCGATGCAGTCTATAACATCCTCTACGAAAGGATCAGTCCGCAGATTGAGATAAAACTGCTCACCGACTCGTTTAGGTGATGTTTTAGTTGACGAGTGAACAAGTTGACAAGTGAACGAGTTGACAAGTGAACAAGTTGACGAGTTGAATGTTCAGTTGACGAGTTGACAATGTGGGCGAATGGGTTGTAAACAGATATCCAAACTGAAATAAAACATTTTAATTCAACAAGGAATTATGAAGAATATTACACTTGACATCACAAAGGCTGCACAGTTTCTTGAAGCTGGTGCAGTAGAGGCTTACGAGTCTCAGGTAAAGGCCGCACAGGAGGCCCTCGAAAACGGAACATGTCCAGGAAACGACTTCCTCGGCTGGCTCCACCTTCCATCATCAATTACCGCCGACTTCATCGGCCAGCTCCAGGCTTGCGCTAACGTGCTGCGCGACAACTGCGAGGTTGTTGTAGTGGCAGGCATCGGCGGCAGCTACCTCGGTGCAAGGGCAGTGATTGAGGCTCTTGGCAACTCCTTCGCATGGCTCGTGGGCGACAAGAAGAATCCTACCATACTCTTTGCAGGAAACAACATCGGCGAAGACTATCTCGCCGAGATGTGCGACTATCTCAAAGACAAGAAGTTTGGTGTCATCAACATATCCAAGTCGGGCACCACAACCGAGACAGCCCTCACCTTCCGCCTGCTGAAGAAGCAGTGCGAAGCACAGAGAGGCAAAGAGGAGGCAAAGAAGGTCATCGTGGCTGTCACCGACGCGAAGAAAGGCGCCGCACGCACCTGCGCCGACAAGGAAGGTTACACCTCGTTTATCATCCCCGACAACGTGGGCGGACGCTTCTCTGTCCTCACCCCTGTCGGCCTGCTGCCCATCGCCTGTGCTGGATTCGACATCAGCCAGCTCGTGGCTGGAGCACAAGACATGGAGAAGGCTTGCGGCAAAGACGTGCCATTCTCAGAGAATATCGCCGCTCAGTATGCTGCCGTGAGAAACGCTCTCTACGCCAAGGCAGGAAAGAAAATTGAGATCATGATCAACTACCAGCCAAAGCTCCACTTCATGAGCGAATGGTGGAAGCAGCTCTACGGCGAGAGCGAGGGAAAAGACGGAAAGGGCATCTTCCCTGCTTCGTGCGACTTCACCACCGACCTCCACTCCATGGGACAGTGGATACAGGAAGGCGAACGCTCTATCTTCGAGACCGTCATCAGCGTCGAGAAGCCAAACCGCACCATGCTCTTCCCCGAAGACGAGGAGAACCTCGACGGACTGAACTTCCTCGCTGGCAAGCGCGTTGACGAAGTAAACAAGATGGCCGAGCTCGGCACACGTCTGGCTCACGTGGATGGCGGCGTGCCAAACATACGCCTCAGCGTGCCAGAACTCAACGAGTATTACCTCGGACAGATGATATACTTCTTTGAGATTGCTTGCGGCATCAGCGGCAACGTCCTCGGAGTGAATCCATTCAACCAGCCAGGCGTAGAGGCTTACAAGAAGAACATGTTCGCCCTGCTCGACAAACCTGGCTACGAGGCAGAAAGCAAAGCCATCAAGGAGCGTTTGGCAGCAGAAAAGTAATTATGCTACATGTACAGCATAAAGATAACTCCAAGAACTTTCCATTTCCAGCATCCGGCAGGCACTTCGCGAGGCATCTACACCGAGCGGAAGTCATGGATGCTGGAAATGACTAACGACGACTTGCCCGGGAGAAAGGGCATTGGAGAGTGTGCGCCACTGCCAGAACTCAGTTGCGACGACATTCCCGAATACGAGAAAACACTAAGGGCCGTTTGCGACCGTTTCGAGCAAGAGGGCGCCATCGACTATCCGATGATGCGTCCCTACCCTTCCATGCTCTTCGGACTCGAGACGGCATTGCTCAACCTCCAAAGCGGCAGCGACATCCTCTTCGACAACGACTTCAGCCGAGGCAAGGTGGGAATAACCATCAACGGACTGGTGTGGATGGGCGACTACGACACCATGCTCAGGCGCATAGAGGAAAAACTACAACAGGGATTCCACTGCATAAAACTGAAGATTGGAGCCATCGAGTTTGAAAAGGAACTCGACATGGTGAAACGCATACGCGAACGTTTCTCCCACCACGAAGTCCAACTGAGAGTCGATGCCAACGGAGGATTCACGTTTGACGAGGCTCTCTATAAACTCGAACTGCTCGCACAGTATGCCATCCACTCCATCGAACAGCCCATCAAGGCAAAGCAATGGGGATATATGGCAGAGCTCTGCCGCGAGTCGCCACTGCCCATAGCGCTCGACGAGGAACTCATCGGCATCAACATCCCCGAGATGAAAGCCCACGTGCTGAACATCATCAAACCAGCTTATATCGTGCTCAAACCATCGCTCCACGGCGGAATGAAAGGCGTGCGCGAGTGGGTCGATATTGCCAACCGACAAGGCATCCGTTCATGGATAACAAGCGCACTGGAAAGCAACGTCGGACTCAATGCCGTCGCTCAGCTCGCCGCCGACATCTATGGCACGTCAGGCATCATGCCACAGGGACTCGGCACCGGACAACTCTTCACCGACAACATTCCCATGAGACTGGAAGTGAAAGGGGAGAAATTGTACATCAAAAGATGAATGCAACGAGGTTATTCCGATGAGGAGAATGCAACGAGGTAATTCCGATGAGATGAATACGACGAGATGAATGCAACGAGGTGTGTATGAAAAGTTATATATGAAAAGCTGAATATGACATTGGACGAATTTCTCTCAGAATGGCATTCTGAGTCGCCACTGATAGAGTTGCAGACAAGCGGCTCTACGGGAAAGCCAAAGAAAATGACGGTGGAGAAAAGGCGAATGGAAGCCTCCGCACGCATCACATGCAGTTTTCTCGGACTACACGAAGGCGACACCGCGTTGCTGTGCATGCCTCTCGAATACATCGCGGGAAAGATGATGGTGGTGAGAGCATTGACATGCGGGCTGCGCCTCATTGCGGAGGAACCGTCGGGACATCCACTGAAAGGGCTCGACACGGCGCCCACTTTCGCCGCCATGGTGCCATTGCAGGTATATAATTCACTTCAGGACGAGAAAGAGGCACGGCAGCTGCGCTCCATCAAGCAACTCATCATCGGCGGAGGAGCTATTGACGCCGCCCTCGAAAGCCAACTGAAGACATTCCCCAATGCCGTATGGAGCACATACGGAATGACAGAGACACTCTCGCACATCGCACTACGACGCCTCAACGGAAAAAAGGCTTCACATTGGTACACTCCTCTCGAAGGTGTCACGGTGAGCCTCAATGCCGACCATTGCCTTGTCGTTGACGCACCAGCGGTATGCAAGGCAAGGCTCGTCACCAACGACATTGCCGAACTTCATCCCGACCGACACCAATTCCGTATCTTGGGGCGCAAAGACAATGTCATCTGCAGCGGAGGAAAAAAAATACAAGCCGAAGAGGTGGAACGACAGCTCCTACCAAAGCTCGACGTACCTTTCATAGTGACAAAATGCCGTGATCCACGCCTCGGCGAAGCCGTGACACTGCTTTATGAAGCCACCACCGACAATGCCGCGACGATAGCAGACATCTGCAGAGCTACACTTCCACCGCATTGGATTCCACGTAATATCTTCGCCGTTGACCATATCCCGCTGACCGGCACGTGCAAGCCGGCAAGAGCGGAGGCAGAGAAAATGGCACAACAACTGATTATGGAAAAAAAAGAACTGAAACACGACACTTTAAGGCTGCCAGCTGAATGGGAAAAGCAAAGGGCGGTACAACTGACATGGCCTCATGCCGACACCGACTGGGCGCCGATACTCGACGACATCACACAGACTTATATCGACATGGCGGCCGAGATAGCCAAGCGCGAGAAACTCATTGTCGTCACTCCTCACCCCGACGCGACACGAGACACCATCGAGCAGGCTTTCCGACAAAGAAACGTCGGAGAGAAAGCCATCGAGAACCTGAGAATCGTTGATATTGACACCGACGACACATGGGCTCGCGACCATGGCTTTATCACTCTCACCGGCGATGGCCAGACGGCTCTTCTCGACTTCCGGTTCAACGGATGGGGCGGGAAGTTCGAGGCGGAGAAAGACAATGCCATAAACCGACAGCTACACCGTAAGGGAGTGATAAGGGGAACATACGTTGACTACAACGACTTCGTGCTCGAAGGAGGCTCGATAGAGAGCGACGGCGAGGGAACGGTGTTCACCACCTCTTGTTGCCTCCTCGCTCCTGGGCGCAACCAACCCATGACACAAGACGAGATAGAAGAGACACTGAAACGCCGCCTTAACGCACGGCGCATAGTGTGGATCGACTATGGCAACCTCATAGGCGACGACACCGATGGACATATCGACACCCTCGTGCGTGTGGCTCCTGCCGACACGCTGCTCTATGTGGGATGCGACGACGAGGACGACCCTCAATACCGCGAACTGCACAAGATGGAAGAGCAGCTGCGCACGCTGCGCACAAAGACCGGACGCTGCTACCGCCTGCTGCGGCTGCCCATGCCCCGCCCTATATACCACGGCGACGAGCGTCTGCCAGCCACCTACGCCAACTTCCTCGTCATCAACAGCGCGGTGCTCTATCCCACCTATGCCCAACCTGACCTCGACGAAGAGGCGGCGCAGACCATTGCCGATGCCTTCCCCGACCACGAGATCGTGGGCATCGACTGCCGCAGCATCATCATACAGCACGGCTCACTCCACTGCTGTACCATGCAGATACCTTTGAGAGAGGCGTGAGGAGTGGGGAGAGAGGAGAGAGGAGAGAGAAAACCATTCATCAGCAAACAATACGACATATATGAAAATAGGATTCCTACAGCTTCACAACACAGCTGACAAGAAAAGAAACATACTCCGACTGGCTGAAGGCATTGCCGACTTAGCACGCCGCGGAGCGGAACTCGTAGTACTACAGGAACTGCACAACACACTATACTTCTGCCAGGAAGAGAACACCGACAACTTCGACCTCGCCGAACCCATCCCTGGTCCATCGACAAATATGTTTGGAGAGATAGCACGCCAATGTGGCGTAGTCATCGTAATGTCGCTCTTCGAGCGCCGTGCTCCTGGGCTCTACCACAACACCGCCGTGGTGATAGAGCGCGACGGTTCCATAGCAGGACGCTATCGCAAGATGCACATACCCGATGATCCCGCATACTACGAGAAGTTCTATTTCACACCAGGCGACCTCGGCTTCAAGCCCATCGACACCAGCGTGGGGCGATTAGGAGTGATGGTGTGCTGGGACCAGTGGTATCCCGAGGCAGCGCGGCTGATGGCCTTGGCCGGAGCCGAACTGCTCATCTACCCCACGGCAATAGGCTACGAGTCGAGCGACACTCCCGACGAACAGCAACGTCAGAGAAGGGCATGGCAGACCGTTCAACGCGGACATGCCGTGGCCAACGGGTTGCCAGTGGTGGCAGTGAACAGAGTCGGCCACGAGCCCGATCCCTCTGGCCGTACAAGAGGAATAATGTTCTGGGGAACATCGTTCGTGGCAGGACCACAAGGCGAGATCCTCTACGAGGCATCGTCCACCGAGGAAGAAAGCATAGTGATAGAGCTCGACCTCGCCCACAGCGAACAAGTGCGCCGCTGGTGGCCGTTCCTGAGAGACAGGAGAATAGAGGAATATGGCGACATAACAAAGAGATTCAGGGATTAGACCCGCACACCTGGCATCGCCTCATTTCGCAAACTTCATCAGACATAGATTTCATTTCGCAAACTTCAAACAACCAAAATAAAGATTATGTCAGAAAACTTAAGATTCAGGGTAGTGGAAGAAGCCTTCAAGAAGAAGGCTGTGGAAGTGACCGCACCCAAAGAACGTCCGTCAGAATACTTCGCCAAGTATGTCTTCACCCGACAGAAGATGTACAAGTATCTGCCAGCCGATATCTATGAGCGACTCATCGACGTCATCGACAACGGGACACGTCTCGACCGCTCCATTGCCGACGCCGTGGCAGAAGGCATGAAACGATGGGCCATGGAGATGGGCGTGACACACTACACCCACTGGTTCCAGCCACTCACAGAGGGAACAGCCGAGAAGCACGACGCCTTTGTGGAACACGACGGCAAGGGAGGAATGGTGGAAAAGTTCAGCGGCAAGCTGCTCGTGCAGCAGGAGCCCGACGCCTCGTCGTTCCCTAACGGAGGCATACGCAACACCTTCGAGGCACGCGGCTATTCCGCCTGGGACCCAACGTCGCCCGTGTTCATCATCGACGACACACTCTGTATTCCCACCATATTCATCGCCTACACAGGCGAGGCGCTCGACTACAAAGCGCCCCTGCTGCGTGCCCTCCACGCCGTTGACAAGGCAGCCACAGACGTCTGCCGCCTCTTCTACCCAGAGGTGAACAAGGTGACCTGCAACCTCGGATGGGAGCAGGAGTATTTCCTTGTCGATGAGGGGCTCTATTCTGCCCGTCCTGACCTCATGCTCACCGGACGCACGCTCATGGGCCATGAGAGCGCGAAAAACCAGCAGATGGACGACCACTACTTCGGCACCATCCCCGACCGCGTACAGGCGTTTATGAAAGACCTTGAGATACAGGCTCTCGAGCTGGGCATTCCCTGCAAGACACGCCACAACGAGGTGGCTCCCAACCAGTTTGAGTTAGCTCCCATCTACGAGGAGTGTAACCTTGCCATCGACCACAACATGCTGCTCATGTCGCTGATGAAAAAGGTGGCAAGAAAACACGGATTCAGAGTGCTGCTGCACGAGAAGCCCTTCGACGGCATCAACGGCTCGGGAAAGCACAACAACTGGAGCCTGCTCGCCGACAATGGCGTGCTGCTGCATGCCCCTGGCAAGACGCCTGAGGAGAACCTGCGCTTCGTGACGTTCATCGTAGAGACGCTCATGGCTGTGTATCGCCACAACGGACTGCTCAAGGCGTCTATCATGAGTGCCACCAACGCCCACCGTTTGGGCGGCAACGAGGCTCCTCCAGCCATCATCTCGTCGTTCCTTGGCAAGCAGCTCAGCGAGTTGCTCGACCATATCGAGAAGGCCGACAAGGACGAGCTGTTTAACCTCAAGGGCAAGCGGGGCATGGAGCTCGACATACCACAGATTCCTGAACTCATCATCGACAATACCGACCGCAACCGCACGTCGCCCTTCGCCTTCACCGGCAACCGCTTTGAGTTCCGTGCCATCGGTTCGGAGGCCAACAGCGCCTCGGCAATGATTGCCCTCAACGCCGCCGTGGCAGAAGCCCTCACCGACTTCCGTCGGCGTGTTGACAAGCTCATGGCTGAGGGAGAGGACCGTATGAGTGCCATCATCGACGTGCTGCGCGACGACATCCGCACATCAAAGCCCATCCGCTTCGACGGCAATGGCTATAGCGAGGAATGGGTGGAAGAAGCACGCCGCCGCGGTCTCGACACCGAGTCGTCGTGCCCTGTGGTGTTCGAGCGTTATCTCGACGAGGCAAGCATCAACATGTTTGAGACCACAAAGGTGATGAAACGCAAGGAGCTTGAGGCACGCAACGAGGTGAAATGGGAGACTTACGTCAAGAAGGTACAGATAGAGGCACGAGTGCTCGGCGACCTCTCAATGAACCATATCATCCCCGTATCTACCCACTATCAGAGCCAGCTCATTCGCAACGTGCAGTCGATGAAAGCCATATTCGATGCCGCCAAGGCCGACCGCCTCAGCTCACGCAACATGAAACTGATCGAGGAGATAGCGGAGCGCACCGAGCGCATAGAGGCTCTCGTTGACGAGCTCACCGAGGCGCGCCGCGTAGCCAACCGCATTGACGACATCCACCGCCGTGCCATAAGCTATCACGATACCGTAGAGCCAAAGATGGAGTCCATACGCTACGAGATAGACCATCTCGAGATGATTGTGGAAGACGGCCTTTGGACGCTCCCGAAATATCGCGAGCTGCTTTTCATAAGATAAGCAACACACACACACAGTAAAAAAGGACGGGCCTTAGAAGCCCGTCCTTTTTATTTTTACCTATTATTATATTATTTCCACCAATCGCCAATATATGGGTTAGAAACATACCTAGAGAAGCTTGGATACTTGGTCTCGATATCCTGACGCTCTGAACACCAGTCGTAGTCAACAGCAACACAAATCTTACTTGCCACCTTGCCTTTACGAGCTTCGAGTTCTATCCAATTGCCATCTTTCTGAACCCTAACCTGAATCTTGTCTGCCTGATAGTCGAATGTGCCATTAAGCTCAAAAGTCACAGGATCCTTTGTTACACCACCGGTATTAACCATTGTTGTCACAGGAACACCAAACTTTTCATGAACTTCTACACCACCTACTTCAAGTGGAAGTGTACCGCCGGCAGCCTGGAGGATGATGGTAGTCTTATTCCACTCTGGATAACCAAACTTAATGTCAAACACAACATCGTTGAAGTCGAAGTCGTTGTTCTTCTCACCTACTGTAAGGTCCTCGGCAATCACACGTTGGTCGCCCTTAAGAGGCTTCTTCTTTGCTGGCACAATCTTCAATACGCGGTCGTCATACTTTCCGTCTGGCTCTAGGTTAATGCCTTCACCATTTTTCTTAGCCTGATAGTTAAGACCTACGTAGTAGCCCTTACCAACGCCAGGAACTTCAATCTCTGCCATAAGATAGTTGTTTGTAACATGTTTGTCTTCAGTACCATATGATTCTTCATATCCAAAGCCATACTGGGTTTCACTATTCTCCATCAACATAATACTTCCGCTTCCAGTATTGAAGTTGTTCACATCGTCAGATGCAGTGCCCTCAGCGTTCATGTTTGCGAATATCTTATCCATGTGCCCTAAAGAAGAAATAGTGACTTGTGCACCGTCTGGTTTAGTAACTGGATATTGATTATCTGAATAACCTACCTGCTGTATGAAGTAGTTTTTGAAGTCGAATGTGGTGCCGTATTCCTTAGAATGGGTTGCAAACCAGTCCATCACAATTTCTTTCTCAGCTTCTGTGATGGCAGCCGGTTCTTCATAGTTAAAATAGTTTGGGTCATACCACTGGTTATTGTTTGTGTTAGCCGAACGAGTGAGGGCTTTTGTAACAGTGCCAAAGCCCCATGTCTGATCCTTTGCAGGCTGACCGAAACGGGCGATGAATGCTTTCTCGTACTTTGCCAGAGCTAAATCGCTGGCCGACATAGGTTCAATCTCATTGCTCGAACATGAGCTAATGGTCATTGCGGCACCTGCTACTATCGTCAGCATTGTGCCAAGTTTGAAAAAATGGTTCATTGTATTTTTAATTGTTTAATATTTTGCATATGGATTGCTAACAGTTTCAACTTAACAATATTTCCTACTCGGCAAATATACACATTTTTATAATACCAAGTTCAAAATAATGAAGAAATATTAAAAAAATGGCAGAATAATACCAGCATTTCCCTATTGAAGGATAAAATATGCAAAGTCAACGTAAAGGTGAGTTGGAAATCAAATCCCGCACAATTCTTTATCGAACTGTGCGGGATATAATAAATTATCCAAAAACTATCTACTTTTAAAGAAACAAATGTATTTCTTTGTGTAGTAACAAGACGGGGAGTTATTAGTCCTCGCTGTTCTCTGGACGCAGCTTGCGAACGGTCTCTGCGGCACGCCACATCTCCATGTTGCGCATAGCCTCGAGCTCCTTGTTCAGTCCGTCACGATAGTCGGGCTTTGAGTTGCTGTCGATAGAGATCTGAGCCTCGTTGCCAGTCTTCACTGAGTAGTAGAGCCACTGCATGACAGGCTTGATGGCCTCGCGGAAACGTGGAGCCCAGTCGAGAGCACCGCGCTGTGCTGTGGTAGAGCAGTTAGCGTACATCCAGTCCATACCCTTCTGTGCGAACAGAGGCATAAGGCTCTGTGTCAGCTCCTCAACAGTCTCGTTGAATGCTTCCGATGGAGAGTGTCCGTTTTCGCGGAGCACCTCGTACTGTGCTTCGAGCAGACCCTCGATGGCACCCATCAGCGAACCGCGCTCGCCGGTGAGGTCAGAAGTGGCCTCGCGCTGGAATGTGGTCTTGAACAAATAACCTGCACCGATACCTATACCGAAGGCAATGGTCTTCTCCTCTGCCTTGCCCGATGCGTCCTGATAAACGGCATAAGAGCAGTTGAGTCCGCGGCCCTCGCAGAACATGGTGCGGAGGCTGGTGCCTGAACCCTTAGGAGCCACCATGATCACGTCGATGTCTGCTGGAGGAACTACGCCTGTGCGGTCGCTCCAGTTGATGGCAAAACCGTGAGAATAGTAGAGGGTCTTGCCTGGTGTGAGATATTTCTTGATTGTTGGCCAAGCCTGAATCTGACCTGCGTCTGAGAGGAGCATACAGATGATGGTACCCTTCTCTGCAGCTTCTTCAATAGAGAAAAGCGTCTTTCCAGGAACCCATCCGTCGGCCACAGCCTTGTCGTAGGTCTTTCCTGCACGCTGTCCTACGATGACGTTGAATCCGTTGTCGCGGAGGTTACAAGCCTGTCCGGGACCCTGAATACCGTAACCGATGACGGCGATTGTTTCATTCTTCAATACTTCGTGAGCTTTCTCCAAAGAAAATTCTTTGCTGGTGACTACAGTTTCGATAACGCCACCAAAATTCATTTCTGCCATAATTGTTTTTGTTGTTTAAATGTTATTAATGTCCCTATGAACTGTGCCTGCCTTGTTCAAAAGCGGTCGTCTTGTCAGTCCATTCCCGTCCTGCCCGAGGACGCGACGAGGGGTTAATTTTTATTTAGCGGGTGCAAAAGTATAAAATTAATACGAAACCACCAAATTTTCTGTCGATTTTTTACTGTTTATTTTGTTTTTTGCCCAAAATCTTACAATATAGCTATCTCTCCGCTACCATAACAGAGGTGATGCTCCTCATCATAAACCACGCAGAACTGTCCTGGTGCCACGCCGTGTATGCGTTCTTCTGAGTGGATTACGTAGGTCTTGTCGGCCGTTTTCTCCACCGTGGCGCGATGGTATTCGGGCGTGTGGCGTATCTTGAAGGTCACGCGTTGTGGCAGTTCGGGGAGCGTGAGGAAGTGGAAGTCTGCTACGGCGAAGTCTGTCTTGTAGGCGGTGTCGGGGTCGTAGCCGTGGCTCACGTAGAGTATGTTGTTCTCCACGTCTTTTTTCACCACAAACCATGGTCCTCCGCCGAATCCCATTCCCTTTCTCTGTCCTATGGTATGGAACCACAGTCCCTTGTGCAAGCCTATCTTCTTTCCTGTCTCCAACTCTACCACGTCGCCGGGGTTTTCTCCGAGATATCGTCTTATGTAGTCGTTATAGTTTATCTTTCCGAGGAAGCAGATGCCCTGCGAGTCCTTTCGGCGCGCGTTGACGAGGTGTTCGCGTTCGGCTATAGCTCTCACCTCTTCTTTCATCATGCCTCCAATGGGGAAGACGGCTTTCTTCAGTTGCCAGTCATAGATCTGTGCCAGGAAGTCGGTTTGGTCTTTCACGGGATCGGGGCTTGTGGCGAGCCATTTTCGTCCGTCTATCGTCTCTGTCCGTGCGTAGTGTCCAGTGGCGATGACGTCATACTGGTATCCTATCTTTCGGTCGAAGGCGCCAAACTTTATCATCCTGTTGCACATCACGTCGGGGTTAGGCGTGAATCCCGCCCTCACCTTTTCCATGGTGTATCGTGTCACCTCGTCCCAGTATTCCTTGTGGCAGTCTATCACCTGCAGGCTGCATCCGTAGCGTCGTGCCACGGCGGTAGCCATCTCAAGGTCCTCTTCTGACGAGCAGTCCCACTGCTCGTCTTCCTCGGGTCCTATCTTTATATAGAAGCAATCGGGGTTCAGTCCTTGTCGTGCCAGTTCGTATAGCACCACCGAACTATCTACTCCTCCCGAGAGCAAAACAGCTGTTTTTTCCATCTTTCTTGCTAACTTCTGTATTTTCCTTCCTCCTTGTCGTCCATCATGCTCAGATACGACTGGTAGCGGCTCTCGGCGATGTAGTGTTCTTCGAGAGCTTTCAGCACGGCGCATCCTGGTTCGTGTGTATGCGTGCAGTTGTTGAATCGGCAGTCTTTCGAGAAGTGGAATATCTCCTTGAAATAGCTTGTCAGCTCCTCTGGCTCGATGTCGAACGTCCCGAATCCTCTTATGCCGGGCGTGTCGATGATGTATCCTCCCGAGGGCAGTTGCAGCATCTCGCTGAACGTGGTGGTGTGCATTCCCTGGTTGTGAGCGTCGCTTATCTCGGCCGTCTTGAGGTTCACCCCGGGAATGAGCCTGTTGATGAGTGTCGATTTTCCCACTCCGCTGTTGCCGCTCATCACGGTGGTCTTGTCCTTGAGCGCAGCTTCGAGTTTCTCCATGCCCTCGCCAGTCTCGGCCGAGAGAGCTATGGCCTCGTAGCCGACGGTGTCGTAGAGGTCGATCATCATCTGTTGGTAGTGCAGTTCCTCGTCGGTGAGCAGGTCGGTCTTGTTAAACACGAGCACCACGGGTATCCTGTAAGCCTCTGCCGAGGCGAGGAATCGGTCGATGAAGGTGGTGGCGGTCTGCGGATAGTTCACCGTCACCACGAGCACGGCCAGATCGACGTTCGCCGCTATGATATGGCTCTGCTTCGAGAGGTTCGACGACTTGCGTATTATGTAGTTTCTTCGGTCGTGTATGGCGGTGATGAAGGCCGTGCCTTCCTGGTTGGGCACGATGGTGACGCGGTCGCCCACGGCCACGGGGTTGGTGCTGCGTATGCCCTTGAGTCTGAAGTTGCCCTTTATCTTACAATCGACGAGCTGGCCGCCGTCGTCAGTCTTGACGGTGTACCAGCTCCCCGTATTCCTAATGACGAGTCCTGAAGCCTCATTCATCATTGTCAAAGTGTTATTTATTCCTACACGGTCATTATCTCCTTGTCCTTGGCAGCCAGCAGATCCTCGACATTCTTTATCATCTTGTCGTGTATCTTCTGCAGGTCGGCCTCGGCGTCCTTCTCGAGGTCCTCACTGAGTCCGTCCTTGATGGCTTTCTTCAGCTTCTCCTTCACGTCGGCGCGTATATTCCTTATCTGCACCTTCGTCTGCTCACCCATCTTGTTGCACTGCTTGGCCAGTTCGCGGCGGCGCTCCTCGGTGGGCTGCGGTATGCCCAGGCGGATTATCTCTCCGTTGTTCTCAGGCGTGATGCCCACGTCAGAGTCCATTATCGCCTTCTCAATGGCACGTATCTGTTTCTTGTCCCATGGGCGTATGGCAATGGTGCGTGCGTCAGGTGTTGACACGTTTGCCACCTGGTTGAGCGGAACCATCGAGCCGTACGACTCTACCTTTACGCCTGCTAAGATGGCCACATTGGCGCGTCCTGCCCTTACCCTTGAGAGTTGCTCCTCAAGATACATTACGCCCATCTCCATCTTCTCTTCAGCTGAGTTTAATGTTGCTTTTACGTCTATCATAATATTCAAAGTTTATTTTCGATTTTGCAAAAATAAGTATAATCCCGCAAACTACCAAGAAAAAAGCGAAAAAAATCTCTTTATCCACCCAAAAACGCCCCTTTTCAGCCTCTCCCCTTATTATATAAATAAGGTGTATCACCCCCTAAAACGCAAAATACCATAATCGTGGTATGCGGAATAACCCATGTTAGGTATTTCCGGTTTCAGATTTTTGCCGTACCTTTGCACCGTCAATCAGACATTCATCCCGTATGTCCCACATTTGACAAGAGAGAAAAGCAAATATTAACAATAAAAAAATAACGATTATGAGCAACGAAAAGAAACTTCATTTTGAGACACTCCAGCTGCATGTTGGACAAGAGAGTGCAGACCCCGCCACCGACGCACGTGCGGTGCCCATCTATCAGACCACGTCATACGTGTTCCGTAACTCACAGCACGCCGCCGACCGCTTCGGACTGCGCGATGCAGGCAACATCTACGGCCGTCTGACCAACTCCACACAGGGCGTGTTTGAAGACCGCGTGGCGGCACTGGAAGGCGGCGTGGCCGGTCTTGCGGTGGCATCAGGCGCCGCTGCCATCACCTACGCCCTGCAAAACATTGCCCGCAACGGCGACCATATCATTGCAGCCAACAATATCTATGGCGGTACATACAACCTCGTCGAACACACCCTTTCCACACAGGGCGTAGAGACCACCATCGTCGATCCAGCCGACTTCGACGCCGTCGAGAAGGCGTTCCGCGACAATACCAAGGCCATCATCATCGAGACCTTCGGCAATCCTAACGCCAGCGTCACCGATGTTGACCGCATCTCAGAGATAGCCCATCGCCACAACACCATCGTCATCGTCGATAACACCTTCGGCACCCCATTCCTCTTCCGCCCCATCGAACACGGAGCCGACGTTGTCGTTCACTCCGCCACAAAGTTCATCGGCGGACACGGCAGCTCGCTCGGCGGCGTCATCGTCGATGCAGGCAAGTTCGACTGGAAGGCTAATGCCGACAAGTATCCTTCCATAGCCAAGCCCGACCCATCATATCACGGAGCCGTCTTCGCCGACGTGGCGGGCGCTGCGGCATTCGTCACCCGCATCCGCGCCGTCATCCTCCGCGACACCGGTGCAGCCATCTCGCCCTTCAACGCCTGGATCCTTCTCCAAGGCCTCGAGACACTCTCGCTGCGCGTAGAGCGTCACGCGTTCAACACGAAGAAGGTGGTCGAGTTCCTCGCCTCTCATCCCAAGGTGGCAAAGGTCAACCATCCCTCGCTGCCTTCACACCCCGACCACGAGCTCTACACCAAGCTCTTCCCCAATGGCGGCGGCAGCATCTTCACGTTCGAGGTGAAGGGCGGCGAACAAGAGGCATGGACCGTCATCGACCATCTCAAGATCTTCTCCCTCCTGGCTAATGTGGCCGACGTGAAGAGCCTTGTCATCCATCCCGCCACCACCACCCACTCGCAGCTCTCGCCCGAGGAACTCCAGGAGCAGCACATCTATCCATCCACCATACGTCTCAGCATCGGCACCGAGCACTATGAGGACATCATCGACGACCTCGCGGAGGCTCTCGCAAAGATCTGATTCGCTGCGCGTCGCACCCCGTTTTTCAATAACAACAACCAAAGTATAATTATCATTTTTCATAACACAACTATGACAAAAATAGCATCAAGACTCACAGAGCTCATCGGAAACACCCCGTTGCTCCAACTCAATAAGTTCTCTCAGGCAAAAGGCCTTGAGACACCCGTCATCGCCAAGGTAGAGTTTTTCAACCCCGGAGGCAGCGTGAAAGACCGCGTCGCCCTCGCCATGATCGAGGACGCCGAACAGAAAGGCTTGCTCAAGCCCGGCGCCACCATCATCGAACCCACCAGCGGCAACACTGGCGTAGGCTTGGCCCTCGTCTCTGCCGTGAAGGGTTATAAGCTCATTCTCACCATGCCCGAGACCATGAGCATCGAGCGTCGCAATCTCGTCAAGGCCTATGGTGCCGAGGTGAAGCTCACCAGCGGTGCCGACGGCATGAAGGGAGCCATCAAGGCAGCAGAGCAACTGCGCGACTCCATCCCCGGCTCCATCATCCTCCAGCAGTTTGAAAACCTCGCCAACCCTCAGCGCCATTACGACACTACGGGAGTGGAACTGTGGGAACAGACCGGAGGCAAGATCGACATCTTCGTCGCAGGTGTGGGCACTGGCGGAACCATCTCGGGCATTGGCCGTCGTCTGAAAGAGAAAAATCCTGACATAAAGATTATAGCCGTAGAGCCGAAGACATCAGCCGTGCTGAACGGTCAGCCCAGCGGTCCTCACAAGATACAAGGCATCGGCGCGGGCTTCATTCCCGCCACCTACAATGCCTCGGTAGTCGATGAGGTGTTTGATGTTGACAACGACGACGCCATCCGCACCGGTCGCGAACTTGCCCGTCAGGAGGGTCTTCTCGTCGGCATCTCGTCGGGTGCCGCCGCCTATGCAGCCAGTGAGGTAGCGAAACGCCCGGAGAACAAGGGCAAGACTATCGTTGCTCTCTTGCCCGACACGGGCGAGCGCTATCTCTCCACTGTCCTCTACGCCTTCGACGAATATCCTCTTTAGTCGTTGTTTGCCCACTTGCGTAGGCATGATGTATTTTTAATAAAGATTATCCCCGCAGGCGTTTGCGGCGGGCGTTGGCGCAATCTTTCATTGTGCATCACTTTAAAATAAAACTGTTTAACTGTTTAACTGTTTTTCTGTTTTACTTTCTTGAATCATCGGGGACAGGTTCATCGACCCTAAAGAGTGAACCAATGTACCTTTCCCCATGACCCCTAGCAGGAACGTACGCTGAGTGATGTCACTCTTGAACTAAATCGCAGACGAATAAAAAGAAGAGACAACTGGGTTGCCTCTTCTTTTATGTGACAGTTGAATGTGATTTCCCCGCGGGCGTTTGCGGCGGGCGTCGTGGCGCAGCCCCCGCCGACGTAGGGTCTTACCTCGTGTAAGACCGCAACCCGTATATGTTATTTCCCCGCGGGCGTTTGCGGCGGGCGGTCTTACACGAGGTAAGACCCTACATCGGCTTGCATCGGGACGGTAGCCAGCGTTTGGATTACCCCTTGTGGGGTCTCCGTGATCCAATCCCCCATTGTCGGGATGATGTCAGTCGCCGTAGATATCGCCGGTTAATCCGCCGTAATCTCCCTCAGAAGCATAACGTATCGATCCCGCGAGGATGACACTGGGAGTGATGTTATACACTTTTATTGCGGGATGGATATACTTTTTCTTTTCCATATTTATTAATGTCGTAATGAGTTATTTGATGAACTGTAATAAGAAAATGTGCTTAATTAACAATTATTAGCACTTAATACTGAGTCGTTGCCTCTGATGGGGGCTTCTCGCCCCCAAACCCCTCGGTGTTTTCAGGTATTAGATTATCTATCCTGATATACTTCGGGGATATACAGGAGTTATTTCTTTGAAGAAACATAACCATCGATATATGGTTTCTCCTGAGTGACAACGGCAAAAGCCTGTCGGATGAGCTTGTTTGCTACTGCAATGACGGCGACTTTCCCAGGCTTGCCTTTAGACCGCAAACGTTCATAACAGGCCTTACATTCAGTGTTATATTGTATGGAAGAGAACGCTGCCACGTAGAGCTGACTTCTTAAATAAGAGTCTCCGTTGCGGTTGATGTGACCTTTGACATTGACTGAAGTGCCGGACTGCTGATATGTTGGTGACAATCCCAGATAACGTGTGAGTTGCTTGGCATTGTCAAAGTATGTGAAGCCGCCAGTGGCCATGATGAGTGCAGCTGCAAGAGTGACGCCAATC